>DASZIV010000126.1:0-1704 GCA_035948775.1 Bryobacteraceae bacterium | reverse complement strand
GCCTGGTGATTCCACCGAGGATTGGCCTGACGATGGAATTCTCCGTCGGCCTGATGCTGATCCTTCTGGGCGTGCTCAACCTTTCCGGAGTGATGCGCTGGATCACGGAGACGCTCACGCCCATGCAGCTGGGCCAGCACGTACACACGCATCCGCACGGCCACGGAGATTACGTCCACAGTCATTCGCACGGCCACGGCGGTAATGAAACACACGGCCATGCCGAGGACGCCACACCCGTCGGTCGGATGGATCGCACCTTCGGCCGGCTGGGCGTTTACCAGGTGTTGCGCCCGTTAGCCGTGGGCATCGTTCACGGACTTGCTGGATCCGCGGCTGTCGCGTTACTGGTCCTGACGACCATCCGGGTGGCGTCGTGGGCGGTTTTTTATTTGCTGGTATTCGGCCTCGGCACCGTCGCGGGCATGATGTTGATCACCGCGGCGATCGCCGTGCCGTTTAAATTTTCCGAAACCCGCTTCGCGCGTCTCAATCGCGGCCTCGGCCTCGCATCAGGTTTGATCAGCCTCGGCTTCGGCCTCTTCATCATCTATCAGATAGGCTTCGTCAACGGTCTGTTCAGTCACCATCCCAACTGGGTGCCGCACTGAAGCTTTTTCCGACCGCGCCGCAGCGTACTGGGAAGACTAGGAAGTGGCGGCAGATATTCGATTGCCGGTCCGGGCGCAGCTCCAACTCTTTGTGCTTAATCCGTTTGAAGCCCTACAGTAATTCCCTCTTACCTGTAACGAGTTGACCTTATTGTTCGAAACGCCTCGCTTTGGCAAGATGCGCCTGAGCAAAGGACCCGAGTTCGACCGCCCGAAGTGAAGCCTCACGCGGTTGAGCCCAAGCGATCGAAACCACGCAAGTTCGGCCCGGGTTTTAATATTCCTCATCCAAAAAAAGAAAGGGCTGCACTCATGCATTCAGAGACATGGTATGAACAAGCAGGCAAGCTCGGCGTCACATCCGGCCCGCGCGAGATTCCCGACGCACCCACTGTGCTGGTAGCCGCGATTGATTGGCAAGTTCGTATCGGGCTTTCCACCGTCCTGCCTTGTTTTACGATCAACACCGTGTGGACTGCGAGCGTCGCTCAAACAAGCAGGGTGCTAGAGAGCAAAGATATCTCCGCTTGCCTATGCGGTTTCTGGCTGGAAGACGGGACGTTCAAAGACTTAGCTCGCCACCTGCGGCGGTCGGAAACCAAAGTTCCCCTAATTGCTGTTTCTGCTCCCGCCTGCCGCAACGAGTATCGCGACTACCTCGCTGCCATGCATATCGGAGCTTTCGATTTTCTTTGCCATCCGTACCTAAAAAGCGATTTGGACCGCGTCCTCCGCCAAGCCATAACGGCGCACACGCGCCAAAGTTGGCATCCGTCGCGCTCCAATTTACGCGCTTGATCGTCACGGCGGCGCGCCAACCACAAACGTTCCAAGGGCGGTGGGTTCTGCTCCGATTTTAGTTGCAGATTCCGTTGACACTGTTTCCTCCACTCTGATAGCTTTTACTTGTTCTTGATAGAGGAGCGGAAGCCACCAGTAGCTGGCCTGATTTTCCGAGATGCTTCGGAGGCCAAGCGAAAGGGGCGCAGTAGTTCATTCCGCCGAAGTCGTCGCTGAAGCTCACTCCGCGGCGATTGGGGGGTCAGGCTAATACCTGCCCACTGTCATCCGTTGAAAAACGGGTGGAGCGCTA
>DASZIV010000125.1:0-1934 GCA_035948775.1 Bryobacteraceae bacterium | reverse complement strand
TGGTCACCGACGAGATGGTCCGCGCTGCCTCGAAAGTGGCAGGACTGGCCGTCAACGGATCACAAACGGATCACACGCCAAGCTAAGTCCTTTGTTTTGGCGGAAGCGTGTGTGAGTCGAACACACCGGCAACATCGAAGATGCCGCCCGCCGGTTTTGAAGACCGGGACGATCACCGGACCGCATGCGCTTCCGTAATTCGTCTGGAACCGAAGCCTCACTACTTCGGCTGCGCCACCACTCGCAGATAGGGCTTCAGGGTCTTCCATCCGCCGGGATATTTTTGTTTGGCTTGTTCTTCTGAGACTGATGTGGGAATGATCACGTCCTGCCCCGGCTTCCAGTTTACCGGCGTGGCAACGTTGTGCTTCGCGTTGAGTTGTATCGAGTCCAGCGCGCGCAGCACCTCGTCGAAATTGCGTCCGCTACTCATAGGGTAGATCAGCATCAGCTTGATTTTCTTGTCCGGGCCAATTACGAACACCGTGCGCACGGTGGCGTTGTCGGCCGCCGTACGGCCTTCGCTGGTGGTTCCAGACTCGGCGGGCAGCATGTCGTAGAGCTTCGCCACTTTGAGTTCGGGATCGCCGATCATCGGATAGGTCACCTTGTGACCCTGCGTTTCCTCAATATCGGCGGCCCACTTGCCGTGACTGGTCACCGGATCCACGCTCAGGCCGATAATTTTCGTGTTGCGCTGGGCAAACTCCGGCTGCAGGCCCGCCATGTAGCCCAGTTCGGTCGTGCACACCGGAGTGAAATCCTTGGGGTGCGAAAACAGGATGGCCCAGCCGTTGCCGATCCATTCGTGAAAGTTGATTGTGCCCTGCGTGGTTTCGGCAGTGAAATTGGGAGCTTCGGAATTGATGCGTAGCGACATTTTCGTTCCTCACTTATTTTGCTGATTGATCGATGGCCGCGTCTCCAAAACCCTATAATATTAGTAGAGAATAGAATATCCAGCGGCTGGCAGCCCGTCAACCGGCCACGGCCGGTTCCGGCAGACATTATGTTATCGCATTGGGCCGCGATTGTGCCTCGGCCCTCGACATGCGGCGCACGGTAAAATCTAAGGCATGGCTGCTTCAGTAAAGAAACTCTCCATCGTCCAGGTCGATGTGTTTACCGATCGCGCCCTCGCCGGCAACGCGCTCGCGGTTTTTCTCGACGGCCGCAGCCTCAGCACCGAACAAATGCAGGCGTTGGCGCGCGAAACCAATCTCTCCGAAACTACCTTCATCCTTCCCGGGGAGGCTTCTGCGGAAAAGGCTCGCGGTATCCGCGTGCGCATCTTCACCGTGCAGGAAGAACTGCCTTTCGCCGGCCATCCTACGCTCGGCACCGCTTTCGTGCTACGCGGCCAGTCCGGCGCATCAGAAGTCCGCCTCGATCTGAACGTCGGGACGGTACCCGTGCGCTTCACCGAGGAGCCGCCACAGCCCACCTTCGGAGAGATGACACAGAAAAATCCCGAGTTCGGCGCGATCCATGACGTGGAGGACGTCGCGCGTCTCACGGGCCTGAGCGCGGCTGACTTCGACGACTCCGCGCCCATCCAAACCGTTTCTACCGGCGTTCCTTTCACCATCGTGGCGCTGCGTTCGCTGAAGACGCTGCAGGGTCTCCGCCTCGATCTCAACCGCTCCGCCGAATATCTGGCGCGCAGTGGCGGAAAGTTCTTTTACTTTGTTTGCCGCGAAACCGTCGATCCGCAAGCCCGCCTCCACGCCCGCATGATCTTTTACAACGGAGACGATCCGGCCACCGGTTCCGCCGCCGGATGCTGCTCCGCATGGATGGTGGCGCACGGCGTTGCTGCCAGCGATGAGCGGGTTTTAATCGAGCAAGGTCTCGAAGTGCACCGTCCCAGCTGCATTTTCGTTCGCGCAAACAAGCAAGATAACCAAGTCGCCAATGTGCGTGTCGGTGGAAAT
>DASZIV010000124.1:0-28246 GCA_035948775.1 Bryobacteraceae bacterium | reverse complement strand
TCCGACTTGGCGGCTCCGCTGCGCAAGCTTTCCAAGTCTTCAAGATTACCTCGATGGACCTGAGCGCCAGCGGCGGCAAGCGACTTGGCGCCCGCATCTGAGCGAGCGAGACCAAGCACCTGATGACCCGCGCCGATCAATTCCGCAACGACGGCAGAGCCGATGAAGCCCGTCGCGCCGGTAACGAAGACACGCATGTTTTTTTCTCCTACAATAATTTTATGAACGATCCTTCAGTTTTGGAATTCGCATATGGCTGCTGATACCCAAACCGCGTTTGAGCCAAGAAAGACGCCCGTTCAGGCGAGGGCGGCCTTCACTGTGGAGGCGATTTCCGAGGCGACTATTCAGGTTCTACTAAGCCTCGGGGCGGACCGTTTGACGACGACCCGCGTTGCGGAACGCGCCGGGGTGTCGGTGGGAACGCTGTATCAGTACTACCCCAATAAGCAGTCGCTGCTGTTCGCCGTGCTGGAAGATCATCTGGATAAGGTGACCGCGGCGGTGGAGGCGGCCTGTGAGCGTGGGCGCCATAGGCCGCTCTTAGAAATGGTGAGAGAGGTGGTGACGCGCTTCGTGGACGCCAAGATGGAGCGCGCCGATATTTCCATGGCTCTCTACCGAATCGCGGCGGAGGTTGGTGGGCCGGCTCTCATCAAACGTGCGGGCCAGCGGCAGCGGAAGGCCTTGGAGGCGATGCTGCAGACTGCGCCGGATACGAACTCGCCGCCGGATAGGTTCGCCATCGAGATGATGTGTTCGGCCATGGGGGGTGCGATGCGATTCGTGTTGGAAGCAGGAGCGCCACCTGCAATGGTCCGCAAACTGCGGGAGCATCTGGTTCTGCTTTGCCAATGGTATATGGCAGGTGTGACTGGTGGGCGTCCTTAATATAACCAAACAGCGCGGGTGCCTGCCGGAAGCTCACCCGGAACACGTTGCGCGCTTGACTCCCTGCCTGGAACTTAACTATAGTTAAGTTCGTATGCTCCCCGCCCAGCCCGTCAGCCAGGAAGGGCGTTCCCTGGCCGAGGTCCATGGCAGCGTCGGCACGGGGCAAGTGTCGTTCTGGCGGCGGCTGTTCGCTTTTGCCGGGCCGGCCTATCTGGTCAGTGTTGGCTACATGGACCCCGGCAACTGGGCCACCGATCTGGAGGGCGGCGCGCGGTTCGGCTATCGCTTGCTGTGGGTGTTGGTCATGTCCAACGCCATGGCCATTCTGCTGCAAACGCTCAGCGCCCGGCTTGGCATCGTTTCCGGCCGCGACCTTGCGCAGGCCTGCCGCGAAACGTATCCGCGTTCCATCAATGTGGCGCTGTGGGGGCTGTGCGAAATCGCCATCGCCGCCTGCGATCTGGCCGAAGTGTTAGGCGCGGCGATTGGATTGAACCTGTTGTTCCACATTCCGCTTCTGGTGGGCGTGCTCGTAACCGCCGCCGATACGCTGCTGATCCTGTGGCTGCAAAGCGTCGGGATCCGCACAATCGAGGCGTTCGTGCTGGCGTTGATCGCGGTGATCGCGGGCTGCTTCTTTATCGAAATCCTCTGGGCGCATCCATCGCCGGGCGCGATGGTAACGGGGCTGATCCCGCGCCTCAATCGCGACAGCCTCTATGTGGCGATCGGAATTCTGGGCGCGACCGTGATGCCGCACAACCTTTACTTGCACTCGGCCCTGGTGCAGACGCGCCACATTGGCCACAGCGCCGCCGCCAAGCGCACGGCGTGCCGCTTCAACCTGGTCGATTCGGTGGTGGCGCTTAATGGCGCGCTGCTGGTGAACGCTGCCATTCTCATCATGGCCGCCGCAGTGTTTTTCCAACGCCACATCATCGTCACTGAGATTCAGCAGGCGCAAGCGCTGCTCATCCCTTTGCTGGGCACGAGTTTCGCGGGAATTCTGTTTGCGGTGGCGCTGTTATGCTCCGGCCAATCTTCCACGTTGACCGGCACGCTGGCTGGTCAGGTGGTGGTGGAAGGCTTTCTGAACTTCCGCATACGGCCGTGGTTGCGGCGTCTGATCACGCGGGCAATGGCGATCACACCGGCCGCGTTGGTGATTTATTTTGCCGGCGAGCAGTCCACCTTCGGTCTGATCATTCTCAGCCAGGTGATCCTCAGCCTGCAGCTCCCCTTCGCCATCATTCCGCTCATCCATTTCACCAATGACCGCGCGCGCATGGGAACGTTCGCCAATCCGATGTGGGTCCGGCTGCTGGCGTGGACCACCGCGGTGACCATCGTCGGGTTGAACCTGCGGCTCGCCGTGATGGCCATTGACGATTGGCTGGCACAGTCCGGTCCCTGGCGAACCCTGATTTTGGCGATCAGCGTGGCCTTTGGGGCGATGCTCTTGTTTCTGTTGAGTTGGGTCACACTGGAACCGTTGATCGGCCGCTGGACGCGGCGTTTTGGCACCGCCCCTGTGACCCTGCCGGCGACCGCCGGCGCCGAGGCTATTGCTCCGGTCTACCGGCGCATCCTGGTGCCGCTCGACCACACTGCGCTCGACCGCCTGGCGGTCAGCCACGCGGCGGCCATGGCTAAGATCCATGATGCCAAGCTGTTCCTGCTACACGTCGAAGAGGGCGTAACCAGCCAGATCTACGGGCGCGAAGCCTCCACGGCGGAGGTCGAGGCCGGCGAACAGTATATCGATGGAATCGCACAAGCTCTACGGGGTCAAGGGCTTACTGTCGAAACGGAGGTTTCGCATTCGGCTTCGCCGCGCCGCGAGATTGTGCGCTATGCGCGGCAGGTGCATCCCGACTTGGTGATCATGGGCGCGCACGGCCACGGGGGACTCAAAGACCTGATCTTCGGGACGACCATAAACCCTGTGCGCCACAACCTGGAGGTGCCCATTTTGATCGTGCGTCCTAACAAGACATAACTGGGCATCAAGATAAAGCCTGCCCCAACCTGTCCCAAAGGCGTGTCGCGGGAACACAGTGGGATCTGCCGGTAGCGAATTAAACGCTTCTATTTCAATGGCTTTGCGTGGCATTGTAAGTGCTTTAACAAGACCGTGCACCGCCACTTTCTATTCGCGCTAGTGGTGACCGCGGGAATAGCGCCGCTCCCGGGCGCCACTCTGCAGCGGCTGTCTCTCAACGACATGATCGCCAAATCCACGGCTATCGTGCGCGGAACGGTCACCGGGTCCAAGGCATATGCCAGCGGCCCGATCATCTATACCCACTACGCAATTCAGGTGACGGAACGCTACAAGGGTGGCGCGCAGGATGGTCAGGACGTGGCCGTTCCGGGTGGCAGCACCAATCACCTGCGCCAGAGCTTCCCGGGCGCGCCGGAATTGACCGCCGGTCAGGAGTACGTCCTGTTTTTGTGGACCGGCCCGTCGGGTCTGACGCAGATCATCGGGTTGACGCAAGGGCTCTTCACGCTGTCGACGACTGCTTCGGGAACCACTGCCACGCGTCCCCCGGCGGCGGAAATGATGCTCGATTCCGGCAGCGGCCAGCAAGTGAAAGATCAGACCCTCTCGATGACCCTGGGCGAACTACGAACACGGGTTACCAGCGCGCTGCGTGGGGGTGGGAACTAGCGATGAAGCTCGCGCGCACTCCCCTTGTAATGGCATTGGCCGCGGCCGTAGCGGCGACACCCGCGGCCGCGTACTATCACTACGTTCATTACCTGCAGACTCCGTACAATACGCCCGTATTCGAAAAATTCGATCTGACACAACTCCCCAACAAGACCGTGACGTTCCTGGTGACCGATCCGGGGCCGGCCAAGCTCGGCGTCAACGACGACTTCGCTTCGGTATTGAGCCAGGTGAAGCAAGCCGCCGCGGTTTGGAACGGCGTGAGCAGCTCCGATTTGCGTGTGGCCTTCGGCGGCGAGGAAGCTTCTATCCAAGGCGCCAAAGGACCGGGCAGCAGCTCGGTGTTTAACGACCTGGCGCCGGGCGTGACGGGCCTGGGCAATGCTCCAGGCGGCGACGTCGTATTCGCTGATCTGCCGCCGGGGCTGCTGGGCATGGGCGGTGTGACGGCATCCACCACCCCAGTGACCAATTCCAGTGGCACGTTTTTTCCGGTGATCCGTTCCACCATGTTGTTGACCAACGACACCAGCCAGGCGCCCGGGCCGAGCTACATGGAAAGCTTCTTCACCACCACGGTTCACGAAATGGGCCATGCGCTGGGCCTGCAACACACCTTTGTGGGCGCGGCCATGTCGTATAGCCTGATCCGTAATACGTCGCACGCGCGCCCCATCGATCTGGACGATATCGCCGGGCTCTCGGTGTTGTACGGCAATGCGGCTTATGCGGCATCGGTGGGATCCATTTCCGGGCAGGTTACTTCCAATGGACAACCGGTGGCCATGGCCTCGGTGGTGGCGATCACGCCGGCCGGTCCCGGCATCAGTACACTGACCAGGCCCGATGGCACGTACCGCATCGACGGACTGCCTCCCGATCGTTATTGGGTGTACGTACATCCGTTGCCGCCCGACGCTAATATCCGCGGCCCGTACGACCCAACCGGGAAGACCATTCCCTGGAGTGGTCCTTTCGAAACGCTGTTCTATCCGGGCACGCGTAGCCCCGACCAGTTTGGAACGGTCGCGGTAAGCTTGAGTGCACCCGTCACGGGAGTCAACTTTTCCGTAGGGCCGCGCAACGCGGTGCCGATGTACGACATCACCACCTACAGTTATTCCGCTGCCGGAGTGCCGAACGCACCGGCGCTGGTAAATAACAATAATGCCGCGGTCACCATTGCGGCGCAGGCTTTTGGAACCGACACTCCGGTGCCGCAATCGATCACGGTGTTGGGAGGGTTTGCCAATCCGCAGTTCCAACCTTATAACTCGCCTGTGGCTTTGGCCATCTACCTCCAGCTACCACCTATTCCCAGCACTGGCCCGCGTCATCTTGTCTTCAATTTTGCAAATGACATGTATGTATTGCCGGGCGGGGTTACCCTGGTGGGGAAGGACCCGCCGGTCATGTCCTCGGTGACGCCGAATGGGGATGGCACGGTCACGGTTACCGGGACCAACTTCGGCTCGGACACTCGCGTGTATATCGATGGGCTTCCGGCTCCACAGCAGACTCCGCTGAGCGGAGATTCCACGCAAGGTTCGCTCACCGTCACGCCGCCTCCCGGCTACAGCGGGCAAAACGCCAGCGTGATCGTTTACAACCTGGCTGACGGACAGAACTCCACGATCTATCAAACGCAGAGTCCTCCCACATACAGCTATCCCGTGACGGGCACACCGCAGATTTCCATGGCGCAATCCTCGTTGCCCGCCGGTGTCGCGTCAATCATCGATATCGTCGCGACCAACATGCAGTTTGTGGATGGCCAGATCACGGTAGGATTCGGAACGTCGGATATCGCGGTTCGTCGCATCTGGGTGCTCAGCCCGACCCACATCGTCGCCAATGCTTTGTTGGCGCCTGGCGCGGTAATCGGTTCCACACCGGTGAGCCTCATCTCCGGCTTCCAGCGGGTATTTCAGCCGTCCGCTTTCCAGATTCAGGCGGCCAATCCGTCGCTGCCGCTAATCAGCCTGCCGCTGGTCAATAACGACCCGAACCAGCCGATCATTTACCCCGGAGCTGCGGTGACCCTCTTCGGATCGAACCTGGGTTCCTCACCCGCCGCCATTCAATTGACCATCCATGGCTTGTCGGTGCCTGTCGCGTCTGTGGCGGCGAACCAGATCAGCTTTGTCGTTCCGCTGCAGATGCCGCTCGGTGCCACTATTCTGACGTTGAACAACGGCTCGGCCACTTCGCCACAGATCGTGGTGCAGATCGATGCTCCGCCGCCGGTAGTAACGGCGATTACTAATTCTTCCAGCCAGGCGGTGGACACCAACCATCCTGCCAATGCGGGCGACGTAATCGTGGCGACCCTCACGGGCGTGGATCCTTCGGTGGCTAACAACGCCAGCCGCGTTCAAGTGACTGCCGGCGGCGCGGTCATGGCGGTGTTGCAGGTGACCGCATCGTCGGACCAGAAATCCGTACAGGTGGCATTCATGGTGGGCCAGCCCTTCGGCGGCGCGAGCGTTCCGGTGGTGGTGGCGGTAGACGGAGTCCGCAGCAGTCCGTTCAGTGTCGTCGTGAACTAACAGCTTTTCTTCGTTAACCGCCGGTGCCCCAGCACCCAGGCGGCGCCCACAATCGCAAACACCAACAGGTTGCCGGCTGCATCCACGCCAAACAGTCCGCGCGTTCCGAAATAGTGGAAGCCTACTCCATCAGCCCAGAGAATATAGGTAATAGCCAGGTTGCCCGACGCTAACAGAAGGCTGTAGCGTGTGCTGGTTCCGTGCTCTCCGGGCCCCAATACATCCATCACCAGAGCGGTGAAACGCGCATAGCAGAAACCAGTGGTCACCAGGTAAAGAATCGTGCCCGTGTAATAGACCGCGGGACGGTCTCCGATCAGTAGCACCAGGGACGCGAACCCATTTAGACAACCGGCGCCGGCATACGTGATGCGGCGATCCCAATCGCCAGGGAGTAAAGTGGCCAGCAGAGACCCTAGCGCCAACACCAGTCCTCCTCCCACACCATTCACCCAAAGCACACCTTGGCCGCCCACCCCGTAGCGCGAAGCCACCGCGGGAAGCAGGCTCAACGCGGCGCCCGTTCCCACTGGCGCGGCCAGCAGAAGCACCCCCAAAAGAGTGCGCCGCGAGCGCGCCAGGGTCAGCAATTCCTTGCCGATTTTCGCGATGTGATCCAGGAGGCCGGTCGACCGGACCGGCGGACCTTCCGGAATGGTGAGGGCTGCGAAGGCAGGCAGCGCTGTCATTGCCCCTGTCAGAAAGCCCGCCCAAGGCATCGATAGTTTCCCCAGCAGCCAGAGCGTGACGCCCGCGCCGAATGCACCGCCGCCCATGTTTCCTGCTTGCGTCCAACCCGAAGCTTTGGCCTGCCCTCCTGGCGTCAGTGAAGTCACCATCAGCCCACCCTGCGCGGACGACACCAGAAGGTTGACCAGCAGGCCTCCTAAGAGCAGGCCGGTGATCAGGGTCACGTGCCGCTGGCCGACCAGCGGGATGGTCAACCCCAGCGAGATGGCGCTCAGAACCGAGGCCGCCACCAGCCAGCTGCGACGCCGGAACTTCATATCCACCAGCGGCGACCACAAGAAGTAGAAGATGGTGGGTACGTAGAGCAGCGAGCCAATGTTGGCGATTCTCTCCACCGGCACATGTGCTTGGCCCAACATGTACGGCAGCGCTGTAATGGTGAAGCCGGAGTAAATGCCTCCCGGCAGGATCAAGGGAAGGAACAACCAGGGTGGCGGCCACCTTCCGGGGCGGTCAGACATGAAGGGGCAGGATAGCACGCGCCTGATCGATAGACCGACTCCCTCTCGCTCCCTGTTCTTTGGCGGGCACAGAACCGCGACCGTTAGGGAGCGGATCCCGACTAGGGAACGGCGATCTCTTTTGTTAGTAGTATGGCCCGTTGGCTCAAGCTCCGGGCGCATTCGGCCGATAAGATATTTGGAGCGACATGCCGATACCGGTAACCCCGTTTGACAGCACGGTCTGGGAACTGCCGCCGCTCATTCTGTACCCATTTAACGAACATCTTCCTCCCGCCTCCCTGTTGGAGAGTTCCAAAGCGGCGCTCATGCTGTCGGGGCTGATTCCGAGTGATGGCACCGAACGCGAGGTGCTGCAGCGCCGCCTGCTGGCCGGCCGTTACGCCGAGATCCGCATGCTCTTCTTTCTAGGAAAGGATGTCTTGCGCTGGGTCGAGCAATGCCACGAGATGGTGGAGCGCACGCCCGAATTACAAGGCGCCGAAATCCACGGTCAGAGTTTCGCGAACCTGCTGATCGGTAGCCCGCCGCCGGCTGTGCTTTCCAAATTGCTGGCTTGGGGCGTGGCCGATTATGCCGCCTTATTCTCGAGAGGTATTGGCCTGAAGTCGGCGTTCGTCGTGCCGCCGCCGCTCGATCTGCTCACCGCGGAATTCGTAACCGGTTACCACCGCAACGCCGATGCGCTGTTTCGCAGTTATATGGAATCGCAAACGCACCGCACCATCACTCACCAGAACTTCCACTTCGATCTCTACGCCTCAGGCGAATATACGCGCATGCTCGAGAATCAGTGGGAAGAGCCGCAGCAAAGCGGCGACTGAAATTATTGCTGCGCGCGTTTCTGCTTATGCTGGAACTTCCGGTTCAAATCCGGCCAGAACTCTTTCAAAATATTGCCAGCCATATCCACGCCAAGTTGGATGCTTAATTTCCCTACTGCTGACCCCGCGGTCCGGTTGTCCTGGTAGTACGCGTTCGAAATGGCTACCGCAGTTGAGTTACCCACCACTTCCGAAAAATTGAACTGCATGCGGCCGGAATCGGAATGGGTCCAGAAAATTTGGCTCATGGCATAGCCGAGCCGCGATATGCCGCTGCCCGTTCCGCGGCGGAAGAATCTGGGGTCTTGATGCAACATGGTAGGGTAAATTGCCTCGGTCATGAAGTTCCCGATGACAAAATCGCCATAGGCAGTCCCAAAGTAGCGCCCATACCCAGCAACGCCTTGTCCGAACGAGCGGTTCGAGTTAGCCAATTGGCCTTCGCCCGCAAATGCAGCCGCGAGCGCGACGGTACCACGATCGAAGGAATCATTGACCGCGAGCTTCCACTTGGCTTTGGCCGTAATCGGTTTGTAGTCTTTCAACAGAGGGTATGTCCGATAGTTGGGGATGATCCAGAAGATGCGTTTTGCGGGCGCAGGCTCGGAGGGACTTACAGGCGCCGGGTCGGCGGGGGGTTGGACGAGCGCCGCGCCATTCTGGTCCTGGCCGAAGCATACCGGTAATCCGGCAAGGACCATCCCCAACCCCACCGCCCAGATCCGCAGATTACAGATCTTTGCAACACCCATTCACCGATTGGATGCGCCAAGGCCGTTTTCAGTTCTAACCGATTTGCAGAGACTGATTGTGATGTGAGATACCGGACGTTTTGTGGCGCGGCGCATGCCGCCGCCCACTACATTAACGGAATGCCCAGTTGAGCGAGTGGAAGTTCGCCACGAGTTGCAACCCGACAACATTATTCTGTGTGCCTGTCTCGCCTTCGGTGAGTAACCATCCGTAGCTGCCCTTGAGCAGGATATTGCGCCGTAGCCAGAAGCCCGCTCCGAGTTCGAGCGAAGTCAGTGTCGGCGCGTACTGCGGAGCGGAGTCCATTCCGGAATCCATGACCTTTCCGTTCTTCAAGTACCCGGCCCGGACTGCCAGGTATAAGTGCGGTGTGAGCACGCTTTTCGCTTCGACATAGCCCGTCGTAGTCGAAGGGGAAACCACGAAGTTGGGTAGGTCGAACTGGAAGTGCTGCCACTCGGCGTTGACGCTCCACCGTCCGCGAGCCCATTGTCCATCGACGCCGATACCCGTTGCGGGGAAGTTGCGCACGCTGGTGCCCGCCGGTAAGAAAGAGGCCACAGTCCGGTCGAGATAGGGCCCGCGGAAGCCGGATACTCCGATCCGCATGCCCTGCCGTATGGTATAGCCCCCTCCTGCCGCCCACTGGAGATAGGACAGGCGCGTGGTCAAGTGATCCGAATTCGTGGGCGTGCGGGCGGCCAGTTGCCAGCGGCCGTCGAGGTGGCCGTGCGAGGCTTCTATCTGGAACCCCGGAACACCGTACAAGGTAACCGGAACCAGGCCATCTCCCCAGCCCTGTACTCCGCCACAGTGGCCTTGGACGTATCCATACCATCCCGACTGCAGATCCGCCGTGCTACACATCAACTGGTCGCCCCGCAACGCCAGTTGGCTGGTATAGGCCAGCGGTTGATCCAGCAGCGGGTTGTCGGTATCGTCGTAGCGTAAAGGAAACGAGCCAAAAGCGGTCGAAAGCTGGCCGGCCTTCACGACTACGGTCGTCTTTTCCGTGCGCGTCGTGTAGCCGATGTAGGCTTGGATCGGATCTGTGTACGTCTCCCGCTCGGGGTCGTAGGCGTCGTAGTAAAAGTACGGTGTCCGGCGCACCTGAATAGCGCCATACGCGAACCAGTGCGAGCCGAGCTTGAGTGTCGGATACATCATCACCCGGAAGCCTTCCGTAAACGGCGAGACGGTAGGGTCGTCCGACTGCAGGCGGCCGCTGCGGAGCACGCCGCCGCTAACCGTCACGGGCACGGCGATCCCGAAATTGCTGTCTTGCGCAAACGACGGGACCGCTGCTGCACCCATCGCGGCAGCGAATGCGAGCATTCCTCTTAACATGACCTTACTTCCGTGCTTACAGAGCCGTGATCAATGGGAGCGGTGCCTTGGGTGGTGAACGCCTCCTTGGTTTCTGGGGAATGTCCGGTATCGATGGGGAGCGTCAGGTTTACCCAGAACACCGAGCCCTCCCCCGGCCGGCTCTCGACACCCACCAGGCCGCCCATCACCTCCACCAGTTGTTTCACGATCGTCAGGCCCAAGCCGGTTCCGCCATAGCGCCGGGACGTCTGGCTATCAATCTGGGTGAAACGTTCGAAAATCAAATTGATCTTATCCGGGGCAATGCCGATTCCCGTATCCTCGATGGCCAGGTACATGGACGCCTCTTGCGCCGTCTGCTCCAGGCAAGTGACGCGAATGCTGATCTGACCCTGATGCGTAAACTTGATGGCGTTGCCCACCAGATTGGTCAGCACCTGGCGGATGCGAACCACGTCGCCGATGAACCGCGTAGGCGCGCCGGCCGAATATTGGCGCAAGATCCGAAGGTGCTTGGCGGCAGCCTCCGCGGACAACAGTTCGGCGATTGCGTCGACGGCCTGGCTCAGATCGAAGGGCTCGGGAGTGAGCACCATCTTGCCCGCCTCGAGCCGGGCGAAATCGAGGATGTCGCAGATGATCACCATTAGGGCCTGCGCAGAACCCCGCACGGTTGAAGCGTAGTCGAGTTGGTCTTCGTCCAGCTTCGTCAGCAGCAAAAGATCGGACATGCCGATAATGCCGTTCATGGGAGTGCGCAGCTCATGGCTGATGTTGGCCATGAAATCCGATTTGGCACGGCTGGCGCATTCGGCTGCGTCTTTGGCGCGTTCCAGCTCATCGCGCGAACGCCGCGCCGCAGCCGCCACCTCATTGAACGCGTCGGCTAGAACCTGCAGCTCCGCTACGGCGCGGCCGGCCGTTACGCGCTCTGGAAAGTTGTGGGTTTGCTGTCCAACACGCAACTGATCCACCAGTTGCCGCAAAGGCTTGGAAACCGAACGGGCCGTAACCATGGTGAACAGCAGCGCGAGCAGCACGCCGCCCACGCTCACGTTGGCGAAAATGCGGAGCAAGCCGGACGTGAAATCGTGCGCAGCTTTGTCGAGTGAGCGGAACTCGACCACCCGATAGGTTGGCCACAGCTCCTTCTCCTGAATTTGCAGCACCAGCAGGGTCTCGCCGTTCCACTGGAGTTCGCACTCCTTCACGTTTGCGCTGCAGTTGCGCTGGAACTGGTCGGCGAGCGTCTTCCAACGCGCCTCGGGGAAGGTAGCTCGCAAAATCCGGCCGTCGCGCAAGAGTGCAGTGTCGCCGCCCAACTGATAGCGTCGCAGGTCAAACACGCGGCCCAGCCGCAGATTGCCGATCTGCTCGCCGCCGATGATGATTGGGGTGGTGGAAAGCTCGTAGATTTCACCCGCGTATTCGAACACGGATGCCTGCGCCGGAATCGCGGGCATCTGTTGCGGAGAGTGAGCGGCCCCGCCGTGGAAGTCCACTGCGGCGATGGTCCGGTCTTTCCAATCGGTGACGGCCAGAAAATCGTAACCCACCTGACTATGGATCTCGGCTAACTGAACTTCGATCGTGCGGCGTATTTCTGCCGCATTTTCGGGAGTTGCCGGGACCTCGTGTATCAAACCAATGGCGGCTTTCAACCCGGGGCTGTCCGCCACCACCTTCACGAATTGGCTGATGCGCCGCGAGGATTTTTCATTTGCCAGGATCACCAGGTCTTCGGATTTCTGCAGCGACTCGCGCAGTCCCTCCTTCACGCGCCACTGCACCATAGTGTTTAGCGCGAAAAAGCTGGCTAGCAGCACACCGCACACCGGCAAGAGAGAAAACAGGAACGCCCGCGTAGTCAGAGAGGCAAACCGCTTCAAAGCTACCGCCCTACATCCACGGGAACACGAATCTGGGTGTGGGCTGTACCGTTCTCCGGAACATCAACTTCGGTGCTGTAGAGGCCCGCGATTTTGTGCCACGCCACCAGGCGGTAGTGACCGGCGGGGATATTGGTCCATGAGAACTTGCCGTCCGCGGATGGCCGGCCATACCAGGGACTCGAAGTCACCACGATCGCGGCATACATGTTGGCGTGAATGTGGCAGTAGACCTGAACGATGCCGCTGTGGCTGAACTTCACCGTGCGGCTTTGCGATTTGGGATAGTAGCCCAAGTCGAACGGCTGCGCTCCAGAGAGCGAGAAGACGTTGTGGAAGATCGGGTCGCCATTGGGAAACTCGACCGACGACCCCACCGGGATCACCACCAGATCCGGCTCAAAACGGCTGTTGTGCTGCTCGATCTGGACAGTCTGCGGCGCGGCGGGCTCGGGCTTCCCGCCTTCCAGCAGGATGACGGTTCGCTCGAACTCGTTCACCGCATCCTTTTCCACCTCGATGGCGGGTGGCGACGTGCCCCGCAGGTTGTACACGGTGGGCAGGACAGTCTTTCGGCCAAGATGTTTAGTAATAATGACTTCGCCGGTGATGTCGCCCGCCAGAGCAGGGATAACCAGGGTTAGCAAGCCGGCCGTCAGGTGCAAGCCGCGCATATAGGTCTCGTTGCTAAGACCGTAGCATCGGCTTCCGCGGGGCCTCAATACTGCCTTTAATTAGGTAATGAGCGAAACCTGCTCGCCAGGCCCGCGTTTGCGAGCCGCGCGTAAGCAAGCGGAGGCCCTGCTTAAACATGGGCTTTGGGGCCTATGATAAAATTCAATGGTCTGTCGATGATGGGTGTACCTTGCATGGGCTGCGCGGTTCCCCCGGATTTCTTTGAAAACGAAGGTCTTCTCGCATGAGTGTCGCTGCACAAGCTTGGGATGCCGACCGCGCCCTTACACGGATTCGTGAGTTGGAGCATTTGCCCGGAGCTCTGTTACCGATTTTGCATGCATTGCAAGAAGAGTTCGGATACATCGATAACGCCGCCGTACCCGTGGTGGCGGAGGTGTTAAATCTTTCGCATGCCGAAGTTCACGGCGTCATTAGCTTCTACCACGATTTCCGGCACTCCCCGCCGGGGCGGCATATTTTGCGTATCTGCCGCGCCGAAGCCTGCCAGTCCATGGGCTGCGAAGCGCTGGTGCAGCACGTCGAGAAGCGGCTCGGCGTCAAAGTGGGAGAGACCACTCACGATCGCAGCTTCACCATCGAGCCGGTTTATTGTCTCGGCAACTGCGCCCTCTCGCCCGCGGTCATGCTGGACGGCAAGCCGTACGGCCGCGTCTCTCCCGAAGTCGCCGACTTCCTGATCGAAGACCTGCGGAGGCGGCAATGAGCGGCAAGGTCTACGTCCCCTGCGATGCCGCGGCCATTTCGGTCGGCGCGGACGCGGTAGCGCGCGTGGTGGCGGAACAGATCGCCGCTCGTCATCTCGATCTCACTCTGGTTCGCAACGGCTCGCGCGGAATGTTCTGGCTGGAGCCTCTGCTGGAAGCCGAAACCCCCAAGGGGCGGATCGCCTACGGGCCGGTTTCCGCGGAAGCGGTGCCGGGCCTGTTCGACGCAGGTTTTTTTGACGGCAAGGATCACGCGTTGTGCCTGGGGCCGACCGAAGAGATCCCGTATTTAAAAGACCAGGAGCGGCTGACGTTTGCGCGCTGCGGCATTACCGACCCGCTTTCGCTCGCCGACTATGTAAGCCATGGTGGCTATCGCGGCCTGGAAAGGGCGATCGGGCTGACCCGTGAGCAGATGGTTGACGAAGTCCTCCAATCCGGCTTGCGCGGACGCGGCGGCGCGGGCTTCCCCACGGGCATCAAGTGGCGCACCGTCCTCAATGCCCCTGGCGACGAGAAGTATATTGCATGCAATGCGGATGAAGGCGACAGCGGAACCTATGCGGATCGGATGATCATGGAAGGCGATCCCTTCGTTCTCATCGAGGGTATGACCATAGCCGCCTTGGCTGTGGGCGCCACCAGCGGATTCGTTTTCATTCGATCCGAGTATCCGCATGCGTTTCGCACCATGAAGCGCGCCGTGGCCCTTGCCTATGAGAACGGGTACCTGGGCGCGAACGTGGCGGGCAGTGGCAGGCGCTTCGATCTGGCTCTGCGGCTTGGAGCGGGCGCTTACATCTGCGGCGAAGAAACCTCGATGTTGGAAGCGTTGGAAGGCAGGCGCGGACAGATTCGCCCCAAGCCGCCTTTGCCGGCGATCGAAGGCCTGTTCGGCAAGCCGACGCTCGTCAACAACGTGATCTCGCTCGCCACCGTGCCGATCATTCTCGACAAGGGCGCGGCATTTTATCGCGACTTCGGCATGGGCAAATCGCGCGGCACGCTCACCATCCAACTGGCTGGAAATATCAAGCACGGCGGCTTGGTGGAGAAGGCGTTCGGCATTACTGTGCGTGAAGCCATCTATGATTTCGGGGGCGGCACTCTTACCGGACGGCCGTTCCGCGCGGTCCAGGTGGGCGGCCCTCTGGGCGCGTATTTTCCAGAGTCGCTGCTCGATACGCCGCTGGACTACGAGGCATTCGCCGCCCAGAAAGGCCTGGTGGGCCACGGCGGCATCGTGGTGTTTGATGACACCGTCGATATGGCAAAGCAGGCTCGCTTCGCCATGGAGTTTTGCGCCATCGAGAGCTGCGGGAAATGCACCCCGTGCCGCATAGGTTCCACCCGCGGCGTGGAGGTGATCGACCGGATCATCGCGCACCAGAACCGTCCGGCGAACCTGCAATTGTTGGATGAACTTTGCGAGTTGATGGTGGATGGTTCGCTCTGCGCGCTTGGGGGGCTCACACCCTTCCCCGTGCTGAGCGCGATCCGCCACTTCCCCGAAGATTTTGACAAACCGGCGCCGGCGCCCATGGCCCACTTAGCTGACCGAGCCCAGGAGACACAACAATGGCGTTGATTCAAGAGACCGATTACGGCACACCGTTTCGCATTATCGACACCATGGTCACATTGGAGGTCGACGGCAAGTCCGTCACCGTGCCGGCGGGGACCTCCATCATGCGCGCCGCCGTTACGGCGGGCGTGCAGGTGCCGAAGTTGTGTGCCACCGATAGCGTAGAGGCGTTCGGATCGTGCCGCTTGTGCCTGGTCGAGATCGATGGCCGCCGCGGTACGCCCGCTTCCTGCACCACACCGGCCGAGCCCGGCATGAAGGTGCGGACCAGTTCGCCCAAACTCTCGCGCCTGCGGCGCGGCATGATGGAGCTGTACATCTCGGACCATCCGCTGGATTGCCTGACCTGTTCGGCCAACGGTAATTGCGAGCTGCAGGACATGGCAGGCGTGGTGGGCCTGCGCGAAGTGCGTTACGGCTACGACGGCGCCAACCATCTGAAATCGGAAAAGGACCAGTCTAACCCCTACTTCACCTTCGATCCCTCTAAGTGCATCGTCTGCTCCCGCTGCGTGCGCGCTTGTGAGGAGGTCCAGGGGACTTTCGCGCTCACTATCCAGGGCCGCGGCTTCGCTTCGGTTGTCTCCGCCGGCGGCAAGGATTTCCTCGATTCCGAATGCGTATCCTGCGGGGCCTGCGTACAGGCTTGCCCAACCGCCACGCTGATGGAGAAGTCCGTCATCGAGAAGGGCCAAGGCGAACATAGCGTCATTACCACCTGCGCGTATTGCGGCGTCGGCTGCTCGTTCAAAGCCGAGATGCAGGGCAACGAAGTGGTTCGCATGGTTCCGTACAAAGATGGCATGGCCAACCACGGCCACTCCTGCGTGAAGGGCCGCTTCTCCTGGGGCTACACCACGCATCGCGACCGAATCCTGAAGCCCATGGTTCGCGCCAAGATCACCGATCCCTGGCGCGAAGTAACCTGGGAAGAAGCCATCGGCCACGCGGCCAGTGAGTTTAAGCGCATTCAGGCGCAGTACGGGCGCGAATCGATCGGCGGTATCACTTCTTCGCGCTGCACCAATGAAGAAACCTACCTGGTGCAGAAAATGATCCGGGCCGCGTTCGGCAATAACAACGTGGATACCTGCGCGCGCGTCTGCCACTCGCCAACGGGATACGGACTGAAGACCACCTTGGGAACTTCAGCCGGCACGCAGCACTTCGATTCGGTGGAGCAGGCCGATGTGATCATGGTGATCGGCGCCAACCCGACCGACGCTCATCCGGTGTTCGCGTCGCACATGAAACGCCGCCTGCGCGAAGGCGCGCGGTTGATCGTGGTGGATCCACGGCGGATCGATCTGGTGAGAATGCCGCATGTGCAGGCCGACTATCACCTGCCCCTGCGTCCGGGCACCAACGTCGCTGTCATCAATGCCATGGCGCATGTAGTGGTGACCGAAGGCCTGGTGGATGAGCCCTACGTCAAGGAGCGCTGCGACACGGCAGCCTTTGACCAGTGGCGCAAATTCGTTGCCGGGGAGAAGAATTCACCGGAAGCGCTCGAGGAGATCACGGGCGTTCCGGCTGCGGACCTGCGCGCCGCCGCGCGGCTCTACGCCACCGGCGGCAACGCGGCCATCTACTACGGCTTGGGTGTTACCGAGCACAGCCAAGGCTCCACCATGGTGATGGGCATGGCTAACCTGGCCATGGCCACGGGCAACTTCGGCAAGCTGGGCGCCGGCGTCAACCCGCTGCGTGGCCAGAACAATGTGCAGGGCTCCTGTGATATGGGTTCGTTCCCCCACGAGTACTCCGGCTACCGCCATGTTTCGGACGACTCCACTCGGCACCTGTTCGAAGAGGCCTGGCATGTCCCGCTGCAGTCAGACCCCGGGCTGCGCATCGCCAACATGATCGACGCCGCCATCGATGGCACGTTCAAGGGCATGTACATCCAGGGCGAAGACATTATTCAGTCGGATCCGAACACGAAACACATGACGGCCGGTATCACGCAAATGGAGTGCGTGGTAGTGCAGGATCTGTTCCTGAATGAGACCGCCAGCTACGCCCACGTCTTCCTGCCGGGATCGTCGTTCCTGGAAAAAGACGGCACGTTTACCAATGCGGAGCGCCGCATTAGCCGCGTGCGTAAAGCCATTCCGCCCAAGGCTGGCCTGGCCGATTGGGAAATCACCGTAAAGCTTTCCGAAGCTCTTGGCTATCCGATGCCTTACCGGCATCCGTCCGAGATCATGGACGAAATCGCCCGGCTCACTCCTACGTTCGCAGGCGTCAGCTACGAGCTGATCGATCGTCTGGGCAGCGTGCAGTGGCCGTGCAACGCGAAAGCGCCGGAAGGCACGCCGGTGATGCACATCGGCGGCTTCGTGCGCGGCAAGGGCCGGTTCATGATCACCGAGTTCATTCCCACCGATGAGCGCACCACCGACCGTTTCCCGTTGGTGCTGACCACCGGCCGCATCCTGTCGCAGTACAATGTGGGCGCCCAGACCCGCCGCACGGAAAACAATGTCTGGCACAGTCAAGACGTGCTGGAGATTCACCCGTTTGACGCGGAAAATCGGGGCATCAACGACAACGACCTGGTAGCGTTGACCAGCCGCGAGGGCGAGATCACGCTGCGCGCGCACGTCTCCGAGCGTATGCAGCCGGGCGTGGTCTACACCACGTTCCACCACGCCGTTACGGGCGCGAATGTGGTGACCACCGAGTTTAGCGACTGGGCAACCGGCTGCCCCGAATACAAGGTGACGGCCGTACAGGTGCGCCCCGCCAAGAAGCTCTCCGAGTGGCAGCAGCATTACAAAGAGACGCGGCGGCAGACCACGCAGATCATGAGCGAGACCGGAGCCGGCGACTGAAACGATGAAATCCGAGACCATGGTTCACAATGCGAACCAGATCGCGCTGTTCTTTGCCAGCTACCCGCATGACGAAGCCCTCGCTGGCGTGACCGATCATATCCAGAAATTCTGGGAACGCCGCATGCGGCAGCAGCTCGAAGAGTACGTGGCGCAAGGCGGACAAGGCCTGCACAACCTGGTGCTGGAAGCGGTTAAACAGCTGCCACAAATCCGTTGACATCCCTCCCGCTTTCGCGCTATACCAGAACATATTAGAAGAGATTTGTTTTGAGTTCCTGGAGCCGGCAGCCGAAGAACTATGTCCTCCGCGCTGTTCGAAAAACGTCCGCGTCCTCGACCATCACGCACATGACAGCGCTGCTGTCCTCCGATCCAGCGGGGCTCGATGATACGCGCGCGCCCGGCGCGGAGCAGCCATCCCTCTTTCTCAATCCCGAGTTGAGCCTGCTGCAGTTCCAGCGGCGCATTTTGGAGGAAGCTCGCGACGCGCGCAATCCGCTCCTGGAGCGGGTCAAGTTCCTCTCCATCCTCAGTTCCAATCTCGACGAATTCTTCATGGTCCGGGTTGCCGGACTGCTGCAGCAGATCGAGAGCGGCGTGCGCGAGTTGAGTATCGACGGGCGGCTGCCCGGCGCGCAACTGGAAGCCATCCGAACGGAGGTGACCAGCCTGCTCACGGAAGCCTACGCCGCCTACCAGGAGGAATTGCTCCCGGCACTCGCCGCGGCCGGCATCAAGATCGCGGATTACCGCTGGCTCAGCTCCGCACAGCGCCAGCAGTTGGAGGCGTATTTCCGCGAAAGCATCTACCCGGTCCTGACGCCGCTGGCATTCGATCGCGGTCGCCCTTTCCCGCACATCTCGAATCTCAGCCTCAACCTCGCCGTGGTCGTGCGCGACCGGACAGGGGCTGAGCAATTCGCCCGTGTGAAGGTGCCCGACAGCATCAATCAACTCGTGCCGGTTCCGAAGGAGCCTGGCCGCAGTTCGGGCGGCGATCAATTTGTCTGGCTCGAGCAGTTGATCCTGGCCAACCTCCACTTTCTCTTCCCGGGTCTGAAAATCGTGGAGGCCCATCCGTTCCACGTGACGCGCGATGCCGAGGTGGCCATCAAGGAAATCGAGACCGACGACCTGTTGGAGACGATCGAAGACGCGGTCTGGCAGAGGCGCTTCCGCGACGTGGTGCGCCTCCAAGTGAACGCGAGCATGCCGGAGCCGCTGCTCGAATTGCTCACGAGCAATCTCGAGATCGACCCCTCAGGCGTGTATCGCGCGGCAGCCGCGCTCGATCTCGGCCGCCTGCGCCAGCTCACTGGCCTGGAGCGCCCCGATCTGAAAGATCGCCCGTTTGTGCCTCAGGCGCCGCAACTCGCGGTAAACAACGATGAGGATTTCTTCGCGGCCATCCGCCACGAGGACATTCTCGTGCATCATCCGTTCGACTCCTTCCAGCCCGTGGTTGAATTCCTGCAACGGGCCGCGCGCGATCCGGGGGTGCTGGCCATTAAGATGACGCTCTACCGCCTGGGGCGCGACTCTCCAATCGTGGACGCGCTTCTGGAAGCCGTCCGCAACGGCAAGCAGGTCGCGGTGGTGGTGGAGCTGCAAGCGCGCTTCGACGAGAAGAGCAATATCGAGTGGGCTCGCATGCTGGAACGCGAGGGCGTGCACGTCGTGCATGGCCTGCCGGGATTGAAAGTCCACTCGAAGGTCGCGCTTGTGGTGCGCCGCGAGGGCGATACCATTCGCCGCTATCTGCACCTCGCCACCGGAAACTACAATCCCACGACCGCGCGCCTTTACACCGACATGGGAATGTTCACATGCGATCCCGAAATTGGCGCCGACGCGACGGCCTTGTTCAACTACCTGACCGGATACTCGGGCGAGCACCGTTTCCGTAAGCTGCTGGTGGCGCCCGTCAACCTGCGCGAACGTCTTTCGGAACTGATCGGTCGCGAGATCGAGCACCAGCGCCGCGGCGAGGGCGGCCGGCTGATTTTCAAGATGAATGGCCTGGATGATCCGGACATGATCCGGCTGCTCTGCGAAGCTTCGTGTGCGGGCGTCCAGGTGGACTTGCTGGTGCGCGGGATCTGCTCGTTGCGGCCGGGTATTCCGGGCGTAAGCGAGAACATTCGGGTGACCAGCATCGTTGGGCGCTTCCTCGAGCACAGCCGGATTTTCTGCTTTGGCAATGGCGGCGACGAGGAGATCTACCTGGGCAGCGCGGACCTGATGCCGCGCAATCTGAATCGCCGGGTGGAGGTGCTCTTCCCGGTGAGCGCTCCGCGGTTGGTGGCCCGCTTGCGCGACGAGATTCTGACTGAGTACCTGGCCGACGACGCGCGCGCGCGCTACATGCGCCCCGACGGTAGCTACACCGCCAAGTCCCGAGACGGCAAACTCGATAGCCAGGCCTGGTTCATGGGGCACCGTGCGCCGCGCAGTAACGCTATGGAACGCAGCGCCGTGGAACGCAGCGGCACGGAACCGCCCCGTCCGGCGCCGACCGCGTGTGTGGTGGTAAGTGGCAAGCAGGACGGCCTACAGCAAGCCGTCTCGGTGCTGGCTACCGACATTGCGCAATGTCTTGCCGAATTGGTCGAGGAGGCGAGCAGACGGCTCTTCCGCGAGATGCAATCCCACTCCCACGCGCTCCGGGATTCCGCCGCTTCACGAGCCGCCCAGATCGCGGACCTGCGCCATCGGCTTCAGGAATTGCGAGCCGTCACACGGGTTGCGAGCAGCGAGCCGTAGCGGGCGGATAGCGTTCAATTCGCCGTGACTTGCGCTTCGTGCGGACGCAGCGATTCCATCAAGCCTTTCGATTTCCGCAGCACAAGTTCCGCCAGGTTCAACAACAGCGCCAGAGCCAACAGCGCCGGCCACAGTTCCATGGTGGAGGAAGTGCTCCGGCCAAGGTCGAACACCTGGCGGGGCGCCGGCTGAAAGCGCCCGCCCGTGGCCGAAGCTACCTGGCGCAGGAGTTGTTCGTTGTTGCCGTACTCCAACATCTCGTCTTCCTGACGGTAGAAACCCACCTCGGGGAATGCCGGTGAATCGGCCAACGGACGCACGCGGAACAGGCCCTGGTTTTGGCCGATGGCCACGCGGGCGCGATAGTGGCCGGCGGCCACCTTACTCACCTTCAGGGTCGCGCGGAAGTTCTCCGGGCCGATGGCGAAGATGTCGGGCGTCGCGGCCGGCTCGGGCACGCTGGCCGAGAGGTGGTAGTCCACCACCAGCTCGTTGCTGGCGCGGTCGAAATCGGCGGTGGCTTCGCTCGCGGTGGCGTGCGGCAGCAGGTCGCGGAAGATGTTTGCCCATAAGCGGTCGAACCCGGGCCAGGTGACCCAGTTCAACGCCCAACGGTTCTTGGCATCGGATGTGAACACGGCCGCGCGCCCCAGGCCATATTGCCAGCGAACCAGGAGCGGGTCTCTCTGGTCGGCTTCGAGTATCGTATCCGCCGTGGGACGCCCCTGAAACCGGATGTACCCCTGCAGCGGCGGCGCGTTCTCGATGTCTACCCCGTCCAGAATCTCGGCGTGCTCGATGACTCTCGGGCGGATGTTCTTCTCCACCGCAGTCAAGCCGGTGTGTTCTTCCACGTCGCGTAGCAGCAACTGCTCGAGGCCGGCCGGCTCGTCCAGGAAATACGACTTGCCTTCGGCGCCCGCTGCTACCTTATTTAAGAACGCGCGATTCACGTCCAACCCCAGGCCCACCGTCGAAATCGTCACTCGGTTGCGCTTGGCTTCGGCAGCGGTCGCCATGGCGTCGCCTTCTTCCGAGATACCGTCGGTGAGCAGCACGATGTGTTTGTAGACCGCCGATTCCGGAATGATCCGCTGGTAGGCTTCGCGCAGCGCCGGTGCAATCTGTGTGCCGCCTTCCGGCTGAATGCCCGCGATCAAGCGCTTGATGGTATTGCGGTCAGTGGCCTTGCGGATGGGTACCGCCCATTCGTAGGTGTTGTCGAAGATGAGCACGCCCACGGAATCGATTGGCCGCAGATTCTCCACCACGCCGATCGACGCCAGGCGCGCCAGCTCCATCTTCCGGCCTTCCATGGAGGAGGATTTGTCGATGATGAGCACCACAGCGGTGCCATCCTGCGTGCGCGGCGGCGCGAGTTTCGCGGGCAGACTGCGCTCCAGCTGATCTTCGTCACCCTTCTTCTCCACGTAGACGTTGTGCTCGCCGGCAATCCATACCAGGCCGCCGCCCTTTTTGACGTATTCTTCGAGGGCGGCTTTGCGAGCGGCGGGAATCGCCTGCATATCCCAATTGTTGATGATGGCCAGCTGAAAACCTTCCAGCCGGTCAGGAACGCCGCCGTTGGCCTGCACCACTTCGAATTCATTAGCCTGGAGGGCTCGCAGCAGGTGTTGCTCGCTGGGGGCAGGGTCGTCGGATACCAGCAGGACCTTCGGACGGCGCAGCGTCAATGCCTGCTCGAAACGCGCTTCGCCCAGACCTTCGGCCGCTACCTTCCCGGCCAGTTCGACAGCGCCGGTGGAGTTCACATTGGCATGCAGCCGCACGTGGTTTTCACCGGCTTCCAGTTCCACCGGATTCACCCCAAGCGATTTTCCTTCGGCGGTCATCTCGATGCTGGCAGTCACCGGGCGCGGCGATTCTACCGTGATCTCGACGGGAAAGCGCTCACCGCTGAACACCTGTGCCGGCAAGGATACCGACTCGAGCCGCAATCCCGGTTTGGGACGGCCGGCCAGCGGCACGGTGTCGATAGGGATTCCCAATTGCTGTGCCTGCCAGATGGCACGGGCTACGCTGCCCAGGTTTTCGTTGCCATCGGAAACCAGAACCAGCCGCTGGGTCATGCCGGGCGGCAGGGATGCAGCGCCGTCGCGGATAGCCGATTCGAGGTTGGTGCCGCGGCCGGAGGCTCCCGCGGTGTGCCGTAATTGCCAGCCGCTCTTAGAGTGTTCGTCGCTGGCGGTGTTGCGCGCATTTCGTGCAAAGGGAATGATGCGGGTCCAGTTGCGTCCGCGGGCCCGCTCCACCTGATCCGCAAACGCGGATGCGGTGCGCAGGTCTTCCGGCGACACGCTGGCGGAGGTGTCCACCAGAACGGCAGCCGCCACCTGGTTGCGGTAGACGGTGATACGCGGCGCCGCCAAAGCCAGCAAAATGGCCACGAAGGCGGCGGCTTTGAGAACAAGGCCTCGCCGCCTGGCGGACGCGCGCCACTCCCAAGCAGCCCAAGCGCACGGCAGCACAATGAGAATCAGAACCCAGGCGTGATCGAATGTCATTGGTGCGCCACCTCCCTTTCCACCGGTGCGCGCCGGCGCATGGTTATCGGACGGCCGCCGGAAGCGCGCCGGAACCGGCCAAACAAAAACCACTCGGCCAGCAAGCCCAGGCCGCCGGCCAGTGCCAGCCAAGGCCACCAATCGTGAGCGGTAGAGGGCAGCGGCAGGGATCGGGGAATGCCACGGCGCACGCCCGCGGGCGGCTCCCACTTCGTCTCGCCGAGCTCCGGCAGTGTCAGCGAATAGATGTACTCGCGGTCGCCCGCCACCACGCGTACCACTCCGGGCGCGCCGGCAAAGAACTGGAGCGCTTTATCGCGGACGATAAACGGCAGCGCAGCGCCATCTTCGCCAACGACCTTCACATCAGATGCGCCCGCTTCCTCCATGGCCAACTTCACCGCCCCCACGCTGCCGCCGCTCAACTCCGAACGGCGGAAGATTTCCGGCGCGAACCAGCGCAGCAGGTTGGCAAAGAGGAGCGGTGTGGCCAGCTCATAGCGCAAGGCGGAGAGCGCGGGATGAAATCCCAATACCGCGATTTTGGGCTTGCCTGGACGCGCCACGATCACCGGCCCGCCCTGCACTTCGCCGATGCGTTCATCGGCAGGCGAGGCTTCGAACACTTCCGTTTTATCGAGCTTGAAATCCCTGGCGCGCAAGCCGGCGGCCACAGGATTGGCGCTGTCCCACCCTGAGAACTGCGCCTGGTCCACCGTGGTGCGCACAGGAATGGGCGATGCCTCGGGCGGCGGCTCTATCCAAATCGAATCGGCCTGGGGACGCTGCGGAGGGGCGAAATGATCGAGGATCACAAGCCCCTGGGTATTGGCCTGAAACTCCGCGGGCTTCTTATAGAACGCAGACACGCGCGGGTTGGAAGCCAGCAGCGGGCGCAGCAGTTCGGGCCGGTCCGAATATACGGTGACTACGACGGTGGGCTGAGCTGGAAGCTCTAAGGTAGCCTTGTCGTCGCCGGGAAAGGCGTCGTGCGGGGTCAGGCTGACGCCCAGAATGCCGGCCGCGCGCGTGCGGAATTCGAAGCTGCGCTCGCCCTCTTCGCCCGGCTGAAGGGTAAAGCTGCGCGCGCCTACCAGCGTCCGCGTGTTCTCCTTGGGAGGGCCGAAATCAATCGCGAGGTTCACGTTGCGGGGCGAGGAGCCGTAGTTTCTTGCGGACACATAGATCTCCCAAACATCGGGATCCTCATTGGAGCGGCGCAGCCCGATACGTCGCAGGCCGGTATTCTCGATGGCATCGGGTACCGGAATCACGCGCAAATTGCGAGGCGGAGCAGTCATTGCCGCCGAATCCATTTCGGTGGTGCGGCCTGTTCCCACGAACGCGATTTCTCCCACGGTGCGTCCGCTTTGCGATTGCAAGCGGCGCGCGAAAGCCAGAGCCTGTTCCAGGTTGAGGGCGGTGGAGCCGGGAACCGAACCCGCGATGGCCGCATCAATCTTGGCGCGGTCGGGCTCGAAGACCGTGGCGGGGGTGGCCAGTGCATCGGCCCGCACCACCATGACGCGATCGCCCGGAGGAATGGCGCGGACATACTGCCGCGCGCGCTGGCGAGCGATATCCATCAAGGTGCGGTTGCCCGAGCGAGCACCCATCCAGGCCGAGGTTTCAAGGATCAGGACGTGGTCCCGGCCGCCCGCTTCCGGAGATCCGAACCGCAGTTGCGCCAGCGCCAGCAACAGCAGCGCCATGCTCACCAGCTGCAGCACCAGCGACCACGGCTGCTGAATGCGCCGACGCCGCGCCACGACGGATGGCTGCTCGGCCGCGACCCAGAACCGCAATGTCGAAACGGTTTGCCGGCGCCGCGAACGGTCCAGGAGGTACAGCGCAATCGAAACCGCCGCTATGGCTCCGAATACGGTTAGAAACTGCGCCAGGGATAAATTGAGAAAGTACATGAGCGGTTCCCGGTCAAGCTATCCCGCGCATCCGAATGAGATCCCCGAAGATTACATCTTCGAGCGGCTGTGAAGTGGCGATGCCGGCATAGCGTCCGCTGCTGCGCAGCGCCATGCGCTCCAGTTGCTCGGCATACTCATCAAACGAGCGAGTATATCGCGCTCGCGCCTCCTCGTCGACGTCCAATTTGAGGCCGGCGCCGGTTTCGGCGTCGCGCAAGTCCAGCTCGCCCATCCAGGGCGGCGTGCGGTCTTCATCCGCCCAGATCTGCAGCAGCATCAATTCATGCCCGAAATCGATCAGGTAACCCAGGGCCTTATCGCAGCCGCGGTCGTCGAGGAAATCGGAAATGAGGATCACCACCCCGCGCTGCTCGTAGTCGCCAATGAACTCGCGAACCACCGCCAGCATATCCGTGCGTCCGCCCTGCGGCATGGCCGAAAGCGCATCCATCACAGCGGAAATGCGATGCCGGCCTCCGGTGGAAACAATTCGCTGCGAGAGGCGGTCGGAAAAGCCATGGATCTGGATGCTATCCAAACGCACCAGGCCGACATAGCAAAGCGCCGCCGCAATCTTCCGCGCGTAGTCGAATTTCGATCCGCCATAGGCCATCATGGAGTCGCTGGTATCGAGCAGAAGACGCACGGGAACGCGCGGTTCCACCTGAAACATTTTCAGGAAGAGTTTCTCCAAACGGAGATAGGCACGCCAGTTGACTGCCCGCAGGTCGTCGCCGTGGTGGAAATTGCGGTGGTCCAGAAACTCCTGGCCGGAGCCCGCGAAATGCGAAATGTTGTGGCCCCCCACGAGTCCGGCGAACGACTTCTGCCAGTGGATCGTGAGCCGTTCCAACTTTTCGAGGAATGCGCGATCCAGCAGCGGGGCGTCAGCCATAAAGAGGAATCCTACGCGGCAGGGACCTGCGCGCTCACCGTGCGGATGATGGCGGTGAGAATGGTCTCGGGCGTCTGGCCATCGGCATGGGCGTCGAAATTGAGGATGATGCGGTGCCGGAGCACGGCGGCCGCGACCTTCTGCACGTCTTCCACCGACAAATGATAGCGGCCGCGCATGAGCGCCCGCACGCGCCCGCATTCCACCAGCGCCTGCGCGCCGCGCGGCGAGCTGCCGTAGCGGATGTACTTGCCGGCCATCTCGTGGGCTTCCTTCTGCTCCGGCTGAGTGGCCATGACCAGCTGGATGGCGTATTCCTGCACATGCGGCGCCACCAGCACCTCGCGGCAAACCGAGCGCACTTCGAGAATGGCGGCACGGTCGACTACCGCAGCGGGTTGTTCGGTTTGGCTCTGGATGGTCCGTTCCACGATGCGGTTCAACTCCGCATGGCTGGGGTAGGTGACCAGAATCTTCATCAGGAAGCGGTCCAACTGCGCTTCGGGAAGCGGGTACGTGCCTTCCATTTCGATGGGGTTCTGAGTGGCCATCACCAGGAAGGGCTGATCCAGCTCATGGGTGATGGTGCCGCTGGTGACGGTGCGTTCCTGCATGGCTTCCAGGAGCGCGGATTGGGTTTTGGGAGTGGCGCGATTGATCTCGTCGGCCAGCACGAGGTTGGCGAAGATCGGCCCCGGCTGGAACCGGAAGCCCTTCGCGCCGCGCTCGTCGCTCTCGATCATCATGCTGCCCACGATGTCGGCGGGCATCAAATCGGGCGTGAACTGGATGCGCGAATACTTGAGTTGCAGGGCGCGAGCCAGCGTGCGCAGCAGCGTGGTCTTGCCCAAGCCCGGAACCCCTTCCAAAAGGACGTGGCCCCCGGCCAGCAGGCAAATCAGCACGCCTTCCACCACATCCTCTTGCCCGACGATGACTTTGGCGATCTCACGCCGGACAGCGCTCAGCCGGTCGACGGCGAGCTTCAGTGTCGCTTCGCTTCCCACGTACTTCATTGTAGAGCAAGTGGTGTCGCGGTCATTTTGAGCGGCCTGGCAAGAGGGTCGCTCTAGCGTGCCCACACTTTTCGCTGGCCGTGGTGCAGCCACTGGTAACGAGTGGTTCCGGGACGCAACCATCCTGGCCGGTTTCTGTTTTCGGGTTCGTTTTGCGGGCAGGACTTGCCTTGGTTTCATTGGATTGGGATCGAAAATGGGTTCGTTTCGCATTTTTGCTAAAAACCAATGGGGGGCCGTCTCCCGGGCGCAGTGGCAACCAGTCGCTTTCTATCCCACGTATAGCACTCGTCGCCGAGCAAACCCGAAACAGGAGCGGCCATCCGGTTAGAAATAGGGAGGTTGTTTGGGGAGGTTGGGGGCCACCGGTAGAAGGCAACAGGGGCGTTATGCGGCCACGCTGCCTGCTTTGCAATTGTGGCCGAAAAACGTTAGATCTCTATCGGAAAGTGGCGCGGCGCGACACTCCTCGGGCATTGAGCGAGGCTGACCGCCGCGTCACTTTCGATAGAGATCTAACGTTTACCACTCCAGGCATTAGGCTGCCTTGGGTATGCTCCCGGATCTGCTCGTTCCAGGCGGCTGAACCGACCGCGGTTTCCCCTTATCCTCGGCGATTCTTCGTTCCGGGGCGCCGAGCCCACAGCCCAGCTACGAGCAGCGTCAGAGTGCCAACTACCAGAACCGCGGACTCCAACAAACCGGAAGCTTTGCCTGACCGTAAGGTCGATTGGACGCCGGGCACCAAGAAAAAGGACCCCCCAAAGGACAAAATTAGCACAACGAGCCACAGGACGATAAACCTGCGCCAGAATCTTATCGGTTCAACTGGTTCGCTGGACCCGAGAAGGCCGTTCCTGGAGCGTAAATCCCGCATATTCACCTCCAAAATGCGGGGACGGGATCTTGCAAAGTGGGTTTCGGTCGGATGATCACTGTCCGCGCATTCGTGCAGCGGTTTGCGTTATTGGCAGGCGGCCCGGTTTCGGCGCATTCGGTGCGGCGTGCCAGCTCAACCCAAACTGTTCTGTCCCGGATCCTGGTATGGTTCACTTGCCTGCGAGCTTGCTCATCTCAAGCTCCGACTCACGAGTCCGAAGCAGCGCCAGTTGTTCCCCGCTGTCGATCCTGTTTGCAACAGCCAGCGCCTCATTATACAGACGCTGAA
>DASZIV010000123.1:0-70707 GCA_035948775.1 Bryobacteraceae bacterium | reverse complement strand
TATGGTGGGCAGGAATCTCCAACAGCACCCTGGAACCGCCGCGAAGATTGCTGCTCTAGGCCATCAGGTTGGCGCTCATACTTATGACCACCTGCAGCTAGAAGCGTATCGTGCCAAAGGCGGCGATGTAGTACGTCAGATGGCCTTAACCAGCAACCTGATGCCGAACAACGCGGATCTCCCGTACTACTTCAGACCACCCTACGGAGCTTGGACTTCGGATGTGGCGGCCGCGATGAATGCCGATTTCCTGGTCCACCTTGGTTTCTTCGGGCCAATCGATTGGGATTGTGACGGTGGTGACTGGGCAGCGTGGCGCGACGGCAAGGATCCTCTTCTTACCGCCGCCAACTATGAGGCCGAGATCGATCGCCACGGTAAAGGGATCGTTCTGATGCATGACTCTAGCGCCGACGCGGGGCACCTCCGCGATAAGAACAGGACTCTGGCGCTCACTCGAATTCTAGTGCCACGGCTCAAGCAAAAGGGTTTCGAGGTGATACGGCTTGACACGGTCGCGGAGATCGCATTGAAAGCTGCCCCACCGGCGATCGCACTCTGCAGCGCAAACGGCCGGTACCTTTCGCTCCAGCAAGGCGAAGACGGGCAGCTCTTCGCTAACGGGATCGATCACGGCCAATCTGAGAAGCTGAAGACCGTCTTGCTGGGAAGCAATCGCGTGGCATTTCGGGCTTCGAATGGGAAGTACCTTTCCTTGAAGATGTCTCCGTCGAAGTCTGTATCAGCCGTCGCCGACAAGATCGGAGACTGGGAGACCTTTGACGTTATGCCTTGGCCAGATGGGCGCGTTGCGTTCCGCGCGTTCTCCGGTGGCTTTTTAAGCGTGGGACTTGGCCCCTCGCCGGAGTTGCTGGTGGGTGAGCTTACCGAGTATCCCGCGCGTAGTGGCACGTTTTCGTTTTTCGCATACAGCTGAGCGGACGCCGGCGGCGCGTCTGGGCAGTGCGCGTCCGCAAGGGAGCAGCCGATTCACTCATAGGGAAGCCGCCACGATTTCGCGAAGCTCGCCTGCGGTCAGGGCGATGGGGTTGCCTTTCATGCTGCTCGACCGCGCTGCCTTTTCGATCAGGACGGGTATGTCCTCGTCACGCACGCCGTAAGTGCGGAGGGGCGGAATCTCGAAACGCCGGCATAGCTGTCCGACCCATTGCGCGCCTTCCTCCGCCGTGGCGTGCGGGTCTCCGGTGAGAATCCGGGCCACCTCTGGGTAGCGATCGAGGGCCCGCCCGTGGGGCTCGCGAGCGCGCAGCGCCTGGATGTTGACTCTCATGGCGTGCGGGAGCACGGCGGCGCAAACCGCACCGTGCGGCGCGGGAAACATGCCACCCACCGGAGCCGCGAAGCCGTGGACTGCGCCAAGGCCCGCGTTGGCCAGGGCCAAGCCTCCCAGCAGCGCCGCCCAAGACATGGCAGTGCGCGCTTCCCGGTCGGCCCCGTTTTCCCAGGCGGCCGGTAGAGCGGTGGCGGCGCGGCGAATACCGTCGATGCAGAACAGGTCGGTCATGAAATTGGCGCGCGAGGAGACGTACGGCTCGATCAGTTGCGTGAGCGCGTCGAGCCCGGTGGAAGCGGTAACGGCGCGCGGCAGAGTCACGGTCAACTCGGGATCAATGATGGCCAGGCGCGGCAGCATCGCGGCGCTGCGCAGGCTGGCCTTCACGCGGTGCTCCGGTGAACCGAGCACGGCGTTGCGCGTTACTTCCGAACCGGTCCCGGAAGTGGTTGGCACGGCGATAAACGGTGCGGGCGCGCGTTCCAGCGGCTGTCCGCGGCCGATCACTTCGAGGTAGTCGAGCGGATCGCCGGGATTGGTGAGCAGGGCGGCCAGCGCCTTGCCGGCATCGATCGCGCTGCCGCCGCCGATGGCGATCACCAGGTCGCAGCCTTCGGCGCCTGCGTATGCGGTGCCCTGGCGGATCAAGTCAACCGTAGGCTCGCCAGGCACCGCCAACGGAACTGCGTCCAGGCCTGGAACCAGCGGCAAGGCCCGTTCGATAGAAGCGCCGGTCACCAGCAGCGCGCGCCGCCCCATTTGCGCGGCCGCCGCAGGCAGATCGCGGACCGTGCCGGGCCCATACAGAATACGGCTTGCGGTGGCGAACTCAAACAGCATGGCGTGGCTACCAGGCTTGGTCGAGCGGAAAAACGTTAGAGCAGGCCGTGCGCGTGCGCTGTTCGGCAAGCATGTCCGTAACCGTGGCTACCCAAGCGTTGTAGTGTGCCGTCTCGCGGTGGCGGGCCGGGGCATCCGCACTGCGGTACGCCTCATAGAGCACGAAGCGGGTGGGGTCGCCGGACACTTGCAACACATCGAAACGCGCGCACCCCGGTTCCTGAATGGTGTTGCGGGCATTCTCGATGGTGGCTGTTTTGAAAGCCTCGACGTGTTCCGGTTTAACGCGGATGTTGACCAGGACGATGAGCATAGGTCTATGGTCGCAAAGAATCCACGGGAAACAGGAGGGGTCCAGCGGAGCTTATCGACTGCCCGCGCCGGGATAGAAATGCAGGTCCACCGTGTACCCTGGAAGATCGACACGCACAAAATAGCGGACGTCGATGCGCATTCCCTGCGGCTTGTGTTGGATCTTTACGTTGTCGCTGCGGATGGGAAGTTGCAGATCGTGCGCTTTGTCGAGTACCCAGGTGCGGAGCAAATCGTCAGACTTGGAGGCAGAATCCGGGCGCTCGGCGATGTCCGTTACGAAGTTTTGCAGCTCCATGTTGTGCAGGTAGATGGGAGCGAACATGGCGATCAGGATCACCAACCCCGCCAATACCAGGATGCCGGCGCCGACACGCCACAGTGGTACACTTCTCACGGCCGGTGACCGGAGTCATTAATACTGGCAGCGCAGAGGTCTTTCCACAGATCTTCGGATTCGCTCCATTCCGGCGTTTGCAATCCCGAGATCTGTAGTTCTTCTTCCTTCAGGGTTCCATGGCCGTAGGGGCAGATGTACTCGATGCGCGGCCGGCCGAATTGCAGCATGCGGCTCCAGGAGCCGGTTTCGACCGGCATACGCAGACGCCGCAGACAGACCCGGCAACGGCGGCGCTGGTCCCGAACGATCAGATACGCAACTCCGGAAGCGAGTAAGAACCAAGCCAGGAGCGCCAGGTTGCAAAGCAGCGTTTGCGTACCGGTCTCCAGGGGCCAGAAATCCGTGGCATTCTGCGGCTTTTGCGGGAAGAACGAGGCGAGCAACGCTAACAAACCGTATAGTGGCGCTGCCGCAGCTCCGGCCTTCGCGGCAAAAAATACCCAGTAGCGCATATTTGTTAGACTCCCCACCCGGGTACTAGTTTCCATAAGTATGACCTGTAGACGCAAGATAAATGTACTATTGCCTAAAGAAATGACGCGCGATAAAGAAAACGTTAGCGGGGCGTTCGGCCAAACGGCGCATGAAGTAGGGGAACCACGCATTCCCGAAAGGCACGTAGAGCCGCAGGCGATAACCTTGGGCAACCAACTTCCGCTGCAAGTCGCGACGAATTCCGTACAGCATTTGAAACTCGAAGCGGTCCGCGGCGATTTGCCGTTTCGCCGCATAGGCTTTGGTCTGCTCGATGACTTTCTCGTCATGGGTGGCAATGGCGGGATAGTTGCCTTGCTCGAGCAATAGTTTCATCAACTCCACGTAGTTCTGGTCCACATCGGCTTTGTCCGGGAATGCCACGCTAGCCGGCTCCAGGTAGGCTCCCTTGCAGAGGCGCACGCGGATGCCGCGTGCAGACAGCCGTTCGATATCTGCCCGGCTCCGCCGCAGGTAGGCCTGGATCACAGTGCCGACGCAACCGTACTCCGTATGCAGATCTTCCACCAATTGGAGCGTCCGGTCCGTATATTCGCTGGCTTCCATGTCGATGCGAACAAAGCTCGATAGCTCATTGGCTCGCTCGACCAGTTGCGCCACATTGGCGCGGCACTGTTCCATCGAAAGATCAATCCCGAACTGGGTCAGCTTCAAGGACACATTGCCGCGGATGCCGTTCTCGTGGATGGCAGAAAGCGTGCGGATATACACATCGCGCGCCTGGGCGGCTTCCTTCAACGACGTCACGCTTTCGCCCAAGTGATCGAGGGTGAGGGCGATGCCTTCGGAATTGATGCGCCGTCCGACGACTAGAGCGTCGTCGAGAGTCTTCCCCGCTACAAATCGCGAAGACTGCCGCTGGGCCAGCCGGGAATTTTCCACCCATCTTCTCAAGTGCCTCTGGCGCGAGAGGAACAGGAAGAGGCTCCGCACGACTTCAGACTAGCATCCTGCACGCCGGCACTATGATAGAATTCGCGCCAAATGACTACCCTTCGCTGTTTCGTTCTCGTTCTAGCAGCGGCCGTGCTATTGCCCGCCCAGTCCCGCAATCTCGATATCTATTGGATCGACACGGAGGGCGGCGCGGCCACCCTCATTGTGACTCCCTCCGGACAGTCGATGCTGGTGGACACCGGCAACCCTGGGCCCGACGACCGCGATCCGAAGCGCATTTTCGAAGTGACCAAGATTGCCGGCTTGCAGAAAATCGACATGCTGGTGACTACTCACTACCACGGCGATCACGTGGGCGGCGCTCCCGCTTTGGCGAAGATGATTCCGATCGGGAAATTCTATGACCATGGAGATTCCATCGAGGCCTCAAATACCGCGCAGACGGCAAAACTCTGGGAGGACTACAAGAAGATCTCCGAAGGCAAGCGCGTCGTCGTTAAGCCCGGCGACAAGATTCCGCTTAAGGATGTCAACGCCACCGTGGTTACGGCCAACGGCGAGGTGATCGCCAAACCGATCAACGGCGGCGGCGCCAACGATTACTGCAAGGACGCGCAGCAGAAGGACACGGACAAGACCGAGAACGGCCGCAGCACGGGCTTTTTGCTCACTTATGGAAAGTTCAAGTTCCTGGATGTGGGGGATCTGACCTGGGACCGCGAAATGATGCTGGCCTGTCCGGTAAATAAGGTCGGCACAGTGACTCTTTTTCAAGCCACCCATCACGGATTCGTCAATGGCATTTCGGGTGCGCCCGCGATGGTTTGGGCTGTGAAACCGCAAGTGGTGGTGGTCAACGATGGACCGCGCAAAGGTCTGGAAGGAAATACCTTCGAGGTGATCGGCAAAATCCCCGGCATCGAAGACGTTTGGCAGGTGCATCGCGCGTTGAAGAATGACGCTGCCCACAATACGCAAGAGCAGCTGACCGCTAACCTGGAGGAGACCGCCGATTGCAAGGGCCGGTGGATTAAGGCTTCCATTACGAGCGACGGCAAGTTCACCCTGACGAACAGCCGCAACCAGTTCAGCAAGGCCTACGTAGCACGGTAAAAGCACCGCTCCCCGTGGGGCAGGCCCCGGCCTGCCGCCGCCTTTCAGGCGGCGCACCGGGCGGAAGCCCGGCGGCAGGGCAGAAGCCCCGTCCCCACAAAGAGCGGTAACCCTGAGCCTGCCACCGGATCGACGATCGTGATCGCAGTGAAGGGCTGTTTGCCTGAAGAGCACTTACCGCCTGAACTCATTACGGCTCTAAATTGCCATCAAGATGATCAGCCGTTCTTCCGCTGGCTGTGAAAGCGTTCCACTCTCTGGTGGAATTGTTGCTGCATCTGGTCAGCCTTGGCCTTCTGGTCCGGCGTCAGCGTGGCATAGAATTTGGCGGCCGCTTCACTGCGGATCGTCAGCATTTGGCCGCGCAACTGCCCCTGCTGGTTGGCAAGCTGTTGCAGCTCGGCATCGCTCTTGTCGGCTTTAATGGCTGTGGCAAGCGCCTGGCGATTCTGCTTCAACTGCTCACGAATCGGCTTGGAAGACTGGCGGGCCTGCTGGAAGATGGTCTTGGCCTGAGCCTTCTGGGCATCGGTCAAGTTCAGCGCTTGCGCCATCCGCGCGCGGTGTCGTTGAACGAGTTGATGACGGCCCGTCTGCGTGTTAGGAGACGGGGACGGAGACGGCGTTTGCGCGAACACCAAACCGGTGGCGAGCGCCGCTACTGTTGCTAGTTTCACGAATTGTCGTTGCATAATGTTTACTGCCCTTTCTATCCCAACTGTAAGAACCCGCTGTAAACGTGGTTTGTTGCTGGTGTAAAATTCGGTAAAACTCATGCCTCTCGCGATCCGCAATACTCCATGAGCCGCACGCGCAAAGAGCGGCGCGCTCGCTCGGTACCCCCACCCATCGAAACGAAGCCGCTTCCCCGATCCCCGGCGGTGACCCTTTCGATCCTCCGTCCTCACGCCGCGCGTCTAGCCGCGCTCTGGGCGCTGGCGGCGGCGGCATACGCCAATTCCTTCCAGTCCGGCATGGTCTTAGACAACGCCCTGGTGATCCTGCGAGACCCGCGCATACGCGCCGTAACCGCGCAAAATATCAGCCTCATTCTGAACAAAGATTATTGGTACTCCAACCGCACTTCTGTTGTGTTTCGTCCGCTGACAACCTTCTCCTATCTGGTGAATTGGGCCGTCTTCGGAAATGGCGCGAACCCGGCAGGATATCACTTGGTGAACTTCGCGCTTCATGCGGCGAACATGGCGTTGGTCTATTTTTTGGGGCTGGTCATTTTGGAAGAAGGTACTGCGGCCCTTGCGCTAGCCGGCATCTGGGGTCTCCATCCGCTCCTTACCGAATCTGTGACGAACGTCGTCGGTCGCGCCGATTTACTGGCGGCGTTCGGCGTTTTGGCGGGTCTGTTGTGCCACATCAAGAACCGGACCGCTTCGGGGAGGAGCAGGCTCGCGCTTACACTCGGGGTGGCGCTCGCCGCAGGCGTTGGTATTTTCTCCAAGGAGAGCGCAGCCGTGCTGCCCGGGATCATGCTGCTTTACGACCTGGCTTGGAGTAGCCGCGCGTCCTGGCGAGAGCGCGCAACTGGATACCTGGCGGTAGCGGCGCCCTTCGCAGTCTATTTCTATGTACGGTCCCGGGTGCTGAGTCAGGGCCCCGAGTACTTGGTTTCGTTCCTGGAAAATCCGCTGGTCGGCGCCGATTTCTGGACGGCGAAGTTGACGGCCATCGCAGTGATCGGCAAGTCCTTGTGGCTGTCGGTGTGGCCTCTCCGTCTTTCCGCGGACTACTCCTACAATGCCATTCCGCTGGCGCGGTGGCGCCTCGATTGGGATTTCGCGATAGCGATGTTGTGCCTGGCTGGTACCGCCGCGGCGATATGGTGCTACCGCACGGGGAAACCGGCCTTTTTCTTCTGGATTGCCTGGTTCTTCGTAAGTCTGGCGCCGACTGCGAATGTTTTCTTTTTAACAGGCACCATCATGGCCGAGAGATTTCTCTACTTACCGCTGATCGGTGTGGTGGGCTGCGCAGTCCTGTTGCTTCCCCGGGAGCCACGTAGCCGGTGGGCCGCAATCGGGCTCCTTTGCCTGGCCTTCGGTGCGCGAACGTTTGCGCGCAATTTCGACTGGCGAGACGAACACAACCTCTTTACGAGCACTCTGAATACTTATCCATCAAGCTACAAAGCCCACATGGCGCTTGCGTCCGATCTGTTAGCCAAAGGCGGTGCGGCCATAGACGCGGCGGTCCGCGAGAGCGACCGCTGTCTTGCCATTCTCGACGGACTTCCGCCGGAGCAGCAAGACACGCAGCCTTATGCGACAGCCGCAGCCGTCTATCGTGTGAAGGGCGATCAACTCGGTGCGGGCCGTGGCGCCGACTGGTATTCCAAAGCGCTCACGACGCTGACGAAGGGGCAAAAGGTCGATCTCGCCGTGATACGCGAGATGCAGCGCCTGAATGCCGAGCACGGCAAGCAGGTGTTCGTTTTCGGCTGGGTCCCGCTCTATTTGGAATTCGGACGCGTCTACCTGAGAATGTCAGACCCGCAGAAGGCGCTCGAATATCTCTCTTACGGGCGTTTGCGCCGCCCCGACAAGGAGTTCTCGGAGGAGATGGCGCAGGCCTGGCTGGCGCAGGGCGATTGGGAACATGCCGCAGTTGCGCTCGCCGAGGGGCTAGTCATGGATCCGGACGCCCGAGAGTTGGCCTCGGCTATGTTGGCGCTATACCGGCAAAAGTCTCCTCAAAGTTGCGCGGTAAGCGAAGCGGGCGGGCAAGCCAGTATCAACCTGGAGTGTCGTTTGGTCCACGATCAGGTCTGCGACGCCTCGCATAACGTAGCGGTGTCCTATCGGCAGAACGGCCAGCCAGATCGCGCTCTGGCCACCGCGCGCAACGCCGTGCAGGGTTTAGGCTGCGCCGCGCAATTGTTCCAGTAGCCTCTTTACAAACAAACAAGAAGCATTTACGAAGCCTGACGCACGACTCAGTTTCAGCCGTGCTAAATTTGGGCCGTGCGCATTCTGTTAGTCGACGACGACGCGGAACTTTGCTCCCTTCTCACTGAGTTCTTGCAGCGCGAGGGCTTCACGGTGGATTGCGAACACGAGGGCAATCGCGGCCTGGAAAAGGCCTTGAGCCCGGAAGTGGACCTGGTCGTGCTCGACGTCATGCTGCCGGGTATCGACGGCTTTGAAATCCTGCGCCGGCTCCGCGCGCAAAGCAAAATCCCCGTCCTCATGCTCACGGCGCGCGGCGAGGATGTAGATCGCATCATCGGCCTGGAGCTGGGCGCCGACGATTATCTTCCCAAGCCCTTCAATCCGCGCGAGCTGGCCGCCCGCATCCGCGCCATACTGCGGCGTTACGAACAACGGCCGCCAGCCACTTCCGGGCGCCTGGAAGTGAATGGAATCGCGCTTGACCCGGCCAGCCGCGAGGTGATCGCCCATGGAAAGCGCGTGGAACTCACCACTTTTGAATTCGACATTTTGGACATGCTCATGCGCGCCGCCGGCCGCGTGCTTTCCCGTGACGCGCTGATGGAGAACTTTTACAACCGCAAAGCCACGGCCTTCGATCGCTCCATCGACATGCACATCAGCCACCTGCGCAAGAAGCTGGAGCAGGGGACGCCGTTGATCAAGACCATCCGCGGGGTGGGTTACCAGTTCTGCCGCACCGCGGAGGATGCCGAGGCGGAATGAATTCGCTGTTCAGCAGAATTCTGTTGTGGTTCAGTTGCACGCTGGCTGTCACCGTAATTGCGTCGGCCTTTTTTTCCGCGCTCGGCATGATCCAGAACGATTCCGACCGCCGTGCGCCCGCCGGGCGCCTGGTGACGCTGCAGTTGCGGTTGGCGCGCTCCGCTTACGAAACTGGCGGCACTGCCGGCCTGGAGAAGTTCCTTGTGACAGTGGAAAGCGTCTACGATGCGCACGTAGTCCTCACAGACAACAATGGCCGTGACCTGCTCACGCACCAGGATCGCTCTGATCTGGTGATCCAGGCGCAGCAACGAACCTATCCCTTCTTCGGATTTGGCAACCCCATGGCAGCGCGAGCCGCTGAGGACGGCAAGTATTGGTATTTTTTTATACGCAAACGTTTTCTCGTTGGATCTTGGTTCCTTCAGCCGGAGCACCTTTTTGTGTTTCTGCCCGCCGTGTTGTTGTGCTACTGGCTGGCCTACTATCTTTCCCGTCCGGTGCGCAAGCTGAAGCAGGCCGTGGAACGCTTTGGCGAGGGCGATCTGTCGGCGCGCGTGAATTCTACCCGGCGCGATGAGCTGGGCGAGCTGGCGCGCACCTTCGACCGCATGGCCGATCGAATAGAAACCCTGGTCAACGCCGAGCACCGGCTGTTGCTCGACATCTCCCACGAACTGCGATCTCCACTGGCGCGCCTCGGTGTAGCGGTGGAACTGGCGCGCTCCGGCGAAGATCTCGACGCCAACCTGAACCGCATCCAGAAAGAATCCGATCGATTAAATCAGCTGGTGGGCCAATTACTTCAAGTGACCCGGGCGGAGGGCGATCCTTCCCTGCTGCATCGCGAACCGGTCCGCCTGGATGAGATGGTGCAGCAACTGGTGAACGATTCCCGCATCGAGGCGCAGGCCCGCGGTTGCGAGGTGCAATACCAGGCAACCCAGCCCGCCACGGTGTCGGGCGACCCGGAACTGCTGCGGCGGGCTGTGGAAAACGTCATTCGCAACGCGATCCGGTATGCTCCCGAGCAAACCGCGGTAGAGGTCTCGCTGGCCCGCAATAACGGAAAGGTCCTGGTGGATGTGCGCGACCGCGGCCCAGGCGTGCCCGAGGAAGCTTTGCCGCGCCTGTTCGATGCCTTCTACCGCGTGGAACCCGATCGCGCGCGCTCCGCAGGCGGTGTTGGTCTGGGTCTATCGATTGCGCGCCGTGCCATCGTGTTACACCACGGCACGATCCGCGCCCGCAATGCTCAACCAGGATTAGAAGTGGAAATGGAGCTTCCGGTCACGGAGCCGTGACCTAAGGCAGCGGTGCTTTTCCTTCCGCGTTCCTAGCTTTTCCCATGTCCAGAGTTAGCATTTTCGGAAACGCACGCGGTGATACCATCGTCGTACCACTATGATCTTGAAAGGCTTCCGGAGAGGACTGAACTCGGCCATCGCGTTGGCGTGCACGCTGGTTCCCGTTTCTGCGCAATTCGTGCCGGATCATTACATATTGCTCCTCGAAGATCCGCCGGTCACCGCGCGTTTCGCAACCCGCGAAGAGATGCAATCGGCAGGGGCCGCGAACTACCGCACCCAGATTGAGACGCGGCAGAGAACCGTGAGGGGCGAACTGGCGGCTCGCCAGATACCGATTTCCGGATCGGTCTCCACTGTGCTCAATGCCGTATTCGTGACGGTGCCCGCCAGCCGGGTTCCCGAGATGCTCGCCATCCCGGGAGTGGCTGCGGTGCGCCCCATGCGGCGCTACCAGGCTAATCTGGACCGGGCCACGCAGCTCATGAATGCCCCCGCGGCATGGGCCCAACTGGGCGGCCAAACTAACGCTGGGGCAGGCGTCAAGATTGCGATTATCGATTCGGGCATCGACCAGACGCATCCGGCCTTTCAAGACTTGACACTGACGCCGCCGGCCGGTTATCCGAAGTGCACCGAGTTTTGCTCATACACCTCGAGCAAGATCATTGTGTCCCGCAGCTATGTGCGGCAGTTGGCGGGATTCACTTCCAAGGACCCGGTGAATCTTCCGGACGACACTTCCGTCCCGCCGCCGGCCGCAACTTCGCAGCCCGACGACTACACGCCGCGCGACCACCTCGGTCATGGAACGGGAGTCGCCTCCGTCGCGGCCGCCAACCAAAACACCGGCACAGTCGCGTTTACGGGCATGGCTCCCAAGGCGTATCTCGGCATTTACAAAATTGCCGGAACTCCGGGCGTGAATGATGGGCCCACTGATCAGGTCCTGATCATGGCGATCGAAGATGCGCTGAAGGATGGGATGGATATCGCCAGCCTGTCGTGGGGAGGGCAGGCGTTGACGGGAGCAACCGACACCGGCGCGGTTTGCGGCAACCCCGCAAATGTGCCCTGCGATCCCACCGCGGCGGCATACGAAGCGGCGGCGCAAGCCGGCCTGGTAATCACCGTGGCCGCCGGCAATAGCGGATCGAGCGGCAACGTTTACCCCTACTTCAACTCCATTTCCTCGCCTTCCAACGCCCCGTCTGTGATTAGCGTAGGAGCCACCACCACATCGCACGTCCTCACGCCTGCCGTGAGCGCGACCGCCTCCAACGCGCCCTCAAACGTCAAAGGTATTGCCGCCGCGTTGACCGATGCTACTTTTTATCCCGCGACGCAGGGCGCCAATACCGCTCCGCTCATCGACGTCACCACGTTGGGTGACGACGGTCACGCCTGCTCGACACTGCCCGAAAACTCCCTGCAAGGCGCGTTCGCATTGATCCTGCGCGGCACCGCTACGGCCGGCACCTGCCTGCTTACGCAGAAAGCCGACAACGCGCAAGCCGCCGGCGCAATCGGAGTGATTTTTTACATGGCAGATTCGACGGCCCCCACCATCGCTTCCGGTTTTACCTTCAACGGGCCGATTGTCATCATCTCCAACGCCGACGGAGTGAACCTGAAAAACTACATCGATGCGAACCCCGGACAAACCGTCACCATCGATACTGCCGGCCTCGAAATGGAGCTTTCCGCGTACAACACGCTGGAGTCCTCGTTCATTCCTACCCCCATTCTGCCCAACGCGTTGGCGAGCTACTCGTCGTTTGGACCCACGCCGGATGGCGCCATCAAACCCGACCTCGCGGCAACCGGCGGGTTGGATCCGGTCGTGGCGTTTTCTTCGGGCATTTACATGGCCGGCCAACATCTCGATCCGAGCGGCGATCTGTATAGCGAGAACGGGTACGTAGCAGCTGACGGAACCAGCTTTGCCGCGCCCATGACGGCAGGTGCGGCAGCCTTAGTGAAGCAGGCGCATCCCAGCTACAAAGCCGCGGATATCAAGTCGGCGCTGGTGAACTCAGCGGCCGCAGTCGCCACCGACGATCAAGGCGCTCCGGTGGATGTCGAATGGATAGGCGCCGGCAGGCTGGACGCGGGTGCGGCCATCAAAGCCACTGTCACCGCCAAGCCGGCCAGCGTTTCGTTAGGTTATATAAAGTCTGCATCCGCGCTGCCGGTGAAAGGGGCGTTCCTGCTAACCAACCGCGCCTCCAGTTCCGCTAATCTTTCGATTGCGGTTGCCCCCAACAGCACCTTGACGGCCACCACCGTTGCAGTCGACAAACCGAGCCTGACATTGGCGCCGGGTGATGCCGGCGCCCAGACCATCACGGTCACGCTTTCTGGTACTCTGCCGGCCCCCGGCGCGTACTCGGGTTTTGTCAAGGTGACCGGCTCGGGTGTCTCAATGAACATTCCGTACCTTTTTGTGGTGCCCGATGGAGTTCCTCACGACGCGGTGTTGGCTCCATTTGGCGATATCCAGGGCATACCGGGAGCCGATGGCGGCACGATTGCACTTCAGTTGGTGGACCAGTTTGGAGCGCCCGTTACCGGCGCTCCCGTCACGTTTTCGTCCGGGCAGGGTCAGTTGACGCTCCAGTCGATTACTGGCGAGCCGGCCTGTTCTCCGAACAATGCCAGCACGACCACCTGCAATACCGATGGCTACGGCTATGCCTACGCGGAGGTTTTCCTGGGGCCAGCGGCCGGTACTTCGCCTTCCATCACGGCCAAGGTCGGTTCGTTGTCGCCGCTGTCAACGAATGCGTTCATTCTGCCGGTTGCCACCATCACCCCGGGACAAGTGCTCAACAATGCCAGCTTCCAAACCTCCATTGCTCCGGGATCGATTGTGGCCATTAAAGGCTCGAACTTGATGGACACCGGGCTTCTGAATAACATCGCCCAGGGGTATGACATAGCCACCACTGCGTCGTTTCCGCTGGCGCTCGATGGCGTCAACGTAAGCTTCGATGTTCCGGGCGCGAATATCAGCGCGGCTGCTCCCATCGTGGCGGTCAGCCAGAACCAGATCAACGTGCAGGTGCCCTGGGAGCTGCAAGGACAAACCTCGGCTCAAGTCAAGGTCACGATTGATGAGGAGTTTGGAACCCCGATCCGCAGTAATGTGGTCACGGTGCCGATCGCTTCTTCCGCGCCGGCGTTCTTCCTGTATAACAATGGCAATACTCCGGATGCGCTGGATGGCAACTACCACGTTATCACCAGCAGCAATCCCGCCGTCCGAGGACAGTTCGTTTCCCTTTATGTGAATGCCCTGGGTCCCGTGGCCAACACGCCTGCGGACGGCTTTCCGGGAGACAATACCACGCTGACCACGACTACGCCGGTGGTGATGATCGGCGGGCAGCAGGCGACCGTGCAGTATCACGGATTGGCCCCGGGATATGCCGGTGTGTATCAAGTTAATGTGCAGGTGCCGACCAACATCAGCGCGGGCAACCAACCCATTACGATTGCCATCGGCGGAAACACATCGCCCTCGCAGACCGGCGGTTCTACGCCGCAAACGATCGTGCTGGCGGTCCAATAGAATAGCGTTCGATGGCAGAAGCCCGGCCGGGTTTGCTCGCCACCGGAAGCGCTGGTATTTCTTCGGCGTGGAAGTTACTGAACCGGGTGCACTGCAGAATGAAACGGCATCAGGAGCCAGTTCCTCACCTGGTGCAGCCGGCCGCAATCCATGCATTCCGGCGGGCATTGCTGGCCTTGGCTGGCGTGCTCCGCGGCATGAGCCATTAGATACTCCAGCTGGTCGAACATGACGTCGCTCATCGGCGACGGCACAAGATAGCACCCGCTTCGTGATACGGGCGGTTGGCTGGCTATGTGGTTCTCGCTCTGGGTCTCGGTGTTGGCTATGGGGCGCTCGCTGTTCATGTCGCTGGCCTCCACTAGTCTTATCGGCGGTTTTTCTAACTCTTTTGTGGTTTTCGAAGCGGCAATGTTTGAGTGGCGCGGCCGCCAAAAGAAAAACCGCATCGGGCCGTCCCCTAGACCTTCGGGGGATGACTCCGATGCGGCTCGCCCAGGTTGGGCTGGGATCCGGCCACGGGCTGCCGTATTCCTGGTTGGGCCGCGTCCTTATATTCCCTTCCAGAAACACCAGACAAACTACCGCTACCTATGATCCGCCGGTGAGCTCGTTTGGAAACCGTTTTTTAAAAAACCCCTCTGCAGCAACCGCCAAGGGAAGAATCGTAAGCTAAAACTGTTGCAAACACCGGCTCCCGCAAGCACGCTGTCTCTTCGGCTCACTATTCTTCCGCCTGCCTGTTGCAGCAGAGGGCAGGTTTGAAAGTTACTTCGCCAATTCAGAACCATAAATAGCAATCAGACCTCCACGTGTCAATCTGATAAAGCCTTTCCGATTCAATTATTTTGTGCGAAAACCGGCTTTCGCCCTGGGGCGGCCTGCGCGTGGGGTGTGTCGCTATGACACAATGACCTGTGATGCGGAACGTCGGTGCCGGCGGCATGCTTCTTGCCTTCTGGTTTTTAAGCTCCGCAACGGGCCAGACGCGCGCGCAGGCAGCCGCCGTCCCCGCCGGCGCTGATGAGCCGGTGGCCGTATCTACCGATCATCCTCGCCTGTTCCTTCGCCCCCAGCGGCTGCGGTTGCTCACCCGGGAGCGGGACCGCACTTCCGTCCGCTGGCAGCAGTTTGATGGATTCCTGGCCGGCGAGGCGTCCATGCCCGAACCTGGTTTCGCGCAGGCGTTGTACTATCAGGTCTCCGGGAACACTGCGGCGGGCCAGCGCGCCGTCGCCTGGGCACTGGGACCGGGGGACGATCTGCGCCAGTTGGCTCTGGTGTTCGATTGGTGTCAGAAGCTGCTAAGCGAAAGCCAGCGGCGCGTGCTGGCGGCACGGCTCCAGCAACGGATGGCCGCCACAGAAAGCGATGAAAGCATCCCGGCCGTTAGGGCGCGTGTGCTCGCCGCAGTCGCCCTGTTCGATCACGTGCCCGACATCCCCAACCGTGAGTTGGAGCGCGTGGTCCGGAATTGGTGGGGAGCAAAGATGGCGCCGAGTTTCGTCGCCGGACAAAATGTAGTCCCACGCGAAGACGCCTACGCGCTGTGGGAGTTGTTGCACGCGCTTCGCGACAGCACCAATATCGATCTGCGCGAATCGAGCCCCCGGTTCTTCAAAACCTTCCCCATTGAACACCTCATGAGCTATTACCCCGCGGCGTTTCGCGGAGAAGATAATGATTTTCGCGTGGGCGTGTCGGAAAAACCCGGCGAACCCGATCTGCAGCAGGCCACGTTGTCGCGCGCGGCCGACCTGGCCATGGTCGCCTACGACACCAATTCCGAAGAGAACCAGTACCTGCAGGGCTGGCTCATGCACGATAATTTCATGCTCCGCAGCACGCTGGGGGCGCCTTATGAATTCTTGTGGGCCAACCCCTACCAGCCGGGGTTGAGTTTCACGCTGCTGCCCGTGATTTTCCACAACGCCGAGTCGGGGCGTCTGTTCGTGCGTTCCGACTGGGATGATGACGCCGAATGGTTCGGATATTTTGACGGAATCGCGCAGTTGTTTCGCGATGGCCGCCGCGCGGTCCTCCATGTTGCGGGCGCCAACGCCCCCATCACCTTTCCGAGCGCCGTGATCTACCTTGGGGCTAGTAGCATGAAGTTCCGGCTCACCCTGGATGAGGACCAGGGAGCGGTGATTCTGGCCGGACTTTCGCCGCACCATACTTACCAGGTGGAGATCGACGATGAGGAGGTCTTCGAAGAGACCACCGATCCGGCGGGAATCCTGGTGCTGGATCTGGTGCGCGGCAAAGAGGTCGGGGTGCGGCTAAAAACACCGTCCGCTGCAGTCACGACTCGGTAAAGCGCACTCAGTACGCCCAGCGCCACAGGCTGGCGCCCACCGTATAGCCGGCTCCCACCGCTGTAAACACAACCAAGTCGCCTTTGCGGAGGCGCCCTTGCTGGATGGCATCGCGAGTCGCCAGCGGGATCGTTCCCCCGGTCGTATTGCCGTAACGGTCGATATTGACCATTACCTTTTCCGTTGGCAGCCCCATCCGTTCGGCAGTCGCGGCGATGATTCGGCCGTTGGCCTGGTGCGGAATCAGGATACCGACGTCGCGGCTGGTGAGCCCATTGCGGTCGAGTAGCTCCTTGCAAGACTCGTACATCTTGCGGACCGCATATTTGAATACCTGTTGGCCCTCCTGATGAACGTAATGCAGCCGCTGGTCCACTGTCTCGTGCGAAGCCGGCATACGGCTGCCGCCCGCAGGCATTTTGAGATAGTCCCCACCGGAACCATCGATCTCCCCGAAGAAATCGATGAACCCCAGCCCCTCTTCGCTCTCCTCTGGGGGCTCCACCAACATCGCCCCCGCAGCGTCGCCGAAGAGGATGCAGGTGGCGCGGTCGGTGTAATCGACGATGCGGCTCATGGTGTCTGCGCCGATCACCAACACCTTGCGATGCGTGCCCGCGGCCACCAGGTGAACCGCTGTGGTCAGCCCGTAGAGGAATCCCGAGCAGGCGGCCACCAGGTCGAATCCCCAGGCGCCGCGCGCTCCCAGAGCATTCTGCACAAGGCAGGCTGTGGAAGGGAACATCATGTCCGGCGTCACGGTACACACGATTATGGCGTCCACCGAGGATGGCTCGACGCCCCGCAGCGCGAGCGCGCACCGGGCGGCTTCAATCGCCATATCCGAGGTGGCCATGCCCGGGTCGGCGATGTGGCGCTCGCGAATACCAGTACGCTCCACCACCCACTGGTCATTGGTTGCCACGAGCTTTTCCAAATCCTGGTTAGTCAGAACTCGCGGCGGGACGTAGCACCCTAGGGCGCTGATTTTGGCTCTTGGCAAGGGGGATTCCTAAGGAATCAGGGTAACGCATTCGAGACGCCGCGCGCGGCCGGCCGCGGTAGTCTGGTAGACGGATGCCGGGTTCCGAGCGCGCGCCGCACATCGAGGGACTGCAGAGTTCGCTTTTCTTTGAGACGCCGGAAGAGATCTACACGCGCGTGTTTCGCGAATTGAAACCGCGCACACCACCGCCGGAACTGCGCGTGGAATTCTGCCGCTTTGCCAACGCCGACAGCTTCATCCGGTTGCGAAACGGGCGTCTCGAAGTGCGGATCTCCGACCTGCTGGCGGGCGCTCCGGCGCCGGTCACTGAGGCCTTGGCTTACATCCTACTGGGCAAGTTGTACCGCAAGCCGGTACAGCGGATCTATGCACATCGCTATCGCTTGTACCTGAACCGCAAGGACGTACGCCGTCAGGCGCACCTGGTGCGGCAGATTCGCGGGCGCAAATTCATCTCCGGGCCCCAAGGCGAGCACCGCAATTTGGAAGGTGTTTTCGATCGTCTGAATCAGCAGTTCTTCGATGGGTTGATGGGGACGCCGCAACTCGGCTGGAGTCGCCAGCCCACGCGGGGCATGTTAGGCCACTTCGACCCCTCGCACAACGCCATCATCATCAGCCGGATCTTCGACAGGGAAAAGACGCCGGAGCTGGCGCTGGAATACGTGATGTTTCACGAGATGCTCCATCTGCGGTACCCGGTCGATCACCATGGTGTCAGGCGCAGAGTACACACGCGGGAATTTCGGGAAGCAGAGAAGAAATTCCCTCAATTAAAAGAAGCCAAAGAAATATTAAAACGGCTTTGAAGTTCCGTTGAAGTTGCTGAGGTCAGGCTTCCATGCCCATGGTCACGGGTGCCAGGGTTTGCAGCTGAACGCGAACGGCGTCGAAAGTCTTCACCAGGCCGGTGACATCCACGCCGCAGAATCCCCATCGATAGAGGAACAGGCGGAAGTAGATGGTGGCCATCCGTGTGGCAAACTCCACCCGGTGCCGCAGCAGGAGCGTAGCCAGGTCCGGACGGTCGTCGCGGGCTTGCAACATCAGTAGCTTGATGGCCAGGCAGACGCGATCGAAGTCATTGCTCAAGCAGCGCAAGTAGCCGCGAAAGATCTGGCAACGCTGTTTGCGAACGCGCGCCGCAGCGTTCTGCGTGAAGCCCGGCTGGGAGTTCAGGAAATCCAAGTCCCCGCCATCCAGCAGCCGCAACATCGGACGATACCGTTCGCTCGATAGTTCGTCGATCCATCCTGCGGTCACCGGGAGATGCGTGGAGGAAAAGGCGATCCGGCGGACCAGCCAAAACAGACTCGCTCCCACCGCGAGGACGAACAGGAAGATCATTGCCAGAGCCATATCTGTGCCCGATTCCTAAGTCTCCACCAGAATCATACGGCAGGAGTGGACTAATTGCAACCAGAGTTCTAGAAGCCTTAGTACTTATTTAACGAAGGATAATACCTTATATCTATCAGATTTAGCGAGAAATTCTTAGGAGGGTGCTGTTGAGGGCTTCCAGTTGGTTCAAGATCCGCTTCTCTTCTTCCGGCCCAAAACGGGGAACGCTCAACCGTACTTCCTCGCCCCGCTCACTTAAACAAATCAGCCAGGTGAAAACGCAGGCTGCCAGCACTCCCGTGAGGAACGTGCTCACCGAGCGGGACAACTCGAAGCCGAAAAACACACGGGCAAAGAGGCCGACCGAGCCGGCCAGGAACAGAGTAGAATATACCAGGCTGTGAATCAAAAGATTGCGGCTCAACGGCACCGGGTAGCGGCTAAGCCACACCAATAGCAGAAGAAGAAACACAAGCAGCGCACAGTCCACACCGCGTTCAATGCCGTAGTAGTAGCCTAGCAGCGCGGATCGCTGTAGCGTGCCAGTCCGCATTTTAGGTAACAGTAGCAGCCCCGAGATCAGAAGGGCGATCACTAGGCCGGCATATTGAAACCACCGCCCTAGCGTGGCTAGCCCCTTAAACCTCTCGAGAACCAGCGTATACAGTTCCCGCACGACCAGAATAGAGATGATCCAGGCCAATGGCTGCGTGTAGATGTAGAACTTGAGGTAGCCTGCGGAAGTAAGGTCGCTAAACCAAAACAGGATCAGGAGGTAACTGAGGAAATTGAGAACCAGAAAACCACACAAGGCCAAATACCGGCGATACAAACCCGTGCGCCACAATTTGAAACTGGTCAATGCACAAAGAGGCATCATGACCAGCTCCAGGCCCTTGATAAGAATGGCACTCGACATTACTGTGCCTGACGGCCAATTTTAACATCGAGTGCCGAGACCATTACCCGTGAAGTTCTAGCGAACCATAGGGCACGGGTTGCATTCGGGCAAAGGCAGCGTATCCACGCGGATCGCTGCGACGGAAACCCCGAGCGCTAGCAAGGCTAATACGAGTAGTTTCTTCATCCCAGTGAGTTCCTTTCTGCTAACCAGAGATCTACTAACCAACGTACTAGACTATACGGAGCGGTACTGATATAAGGGATCTATCTGAGGAAAATTTCTGAAAACGGAACAAACAGGGCGTCGACTACAGTAAACCCCTGGGAAAGTCGCGGGTAAACCGGAATCAGTCGGTGTAAACTTGTATAGTCACCTAAGGGAGTTAAAAGGCCTGATCGACTACGCGCCAGAACCGCTGCACAAACGGGAGTCGGCAAGCAAAGTTTGGCGCGAGACCCTGAACGCCGTTCCAACTCTCTTTGGCCGGCTGGTATTTTTGGCTTCCTTACGTGACAGTACGTCCGGGTATTACTGTGAGCCGGTGCTGGTTTCTTTAATAGGACCGGAGGGGACCGATCGGGCTATCCGTCATAGTCACCATCAGGTGTTTTCCGAATGGCTGGCATACAGCCTCGCGGAGCAGAAGGCCGACATCGATGAGTTCCTGCGGGGGCAAGGTCACATACCGGGCCAGCCCATCCATTGGAACGCTTCTTTGCCTTACCGATCCGTCATTCCCCCGTCGGCTCGGGATGTCGAGAGGCAACTCTATCTGGCGGACCTGGAGACACTGATGGAGCTGTTGACGGCCGAACATACCGGCGCTTTTTCGGATCGAGAAACATAGCTACGCCAACGACCTGCCCGATCACATCGATTTCGTCCGGATAGCGGAAAGACGAAGGGACGATTTCCGAAGATGGGTGCGGTTGCACCAACAACCGACCGTCATCCACGGTGCACCAACCGCATAAAAAACCGCCTCGATGTTCAAGGAAATAAATCGGCCGATCCAGTTCACTAGTCCATCCGGCGCGCGCGATTTTGCGCCGCCCCTGATCGATTAAAACCAACGAGCCAGGCTTTAGGATCGGATCCATGGACCAATCCTCCAGGCCCACCAAGCCGTACCGATACTCGCGGTGATCGGGTCCCCCCAGGAAACTGAGCGGAATTTTACCCCATTGGCGGATTAGTTGACTGAGGAACGTGGTCTTGCCGGCATCAATTTCGACGTCCGCTGGCAGTTGAACAACGGCACGTCCATTAGTTGTGACTTGAATCGTGTGGGTTTCGTTCAGACCGATCCGGAGTCCTTCGGCGGTCAATTCCCCGACGGGAACGCCGTACCAGTCCAACACCTCGTGCAAATCGAGCCGATAAATGGCACAGAGGGTGTAGATGCGAAATACGCTGGGAGCGCGGTTTCCATTTTCGATATCGGCCAGGCGGCTGAGCGTGATCGTAAATTCGGGGCTACCACGGCGCTTGGCGATCTCCTGACTGGCCCGGGCAACGTCACGATAGGTCAGCTTGAGCCGTTCCCGAATCCGTCTGAGCTTTTCACCGGCACGGTCCATGTTATGATCCTCGCTGGCAGCCGCCCGAGAGCGGCGAAGCAAGTCGGTAGGACGCGAAAGCATTATAGCCCTTCGGTACTACGGCGGCAAGAAAATTGGCTTCGTTTTGTTCCGGACGCGGAACACGACGGCATCCAGAAGCGGAGCAGAATTCGGGTGACAATCGTGGTGGGGATTTCAGGGGCCAGTGGCGCCATCTATGGCGTACGCCTCCTGGAGCAACTGCGCCAACAGAACGTGGAACTTCACCTCATCTTGACCAGATCGGCCGAAAAGACCCTATTTATCGAGATGGGGATGGCCGCCGCGGAGTTGAAGCGCATGGCCAATTTCGCTTATTCAGTGGAAGATATCTCATGCCGGCTGGCCAGCGGGTCTTACCCTACGGACGCCATGGTGGTTGCACCCTGCTCGATCCACACCATGTCGGCGATCGCCACGGGCATCAGTTCCAACCTGTTAATTCGGGCTGCGGACGTTACGCTTAAGGAACGGCGTAAATTGGTTTTAATGGTCCGGGAGAGTCCTTTCCACCTAGGCCACTTGCGAAACATGACTACCCTCGCAGAAATGGGGGCAATCATCGCCCCGCCTGTGCCGGGATTTTATACCAAGCCCCAGACGGTGATGGATATCGTGGATCACAGCGTGGAGCGGGTGTTGGATTTGCTGGGGTTACCGGTCGCAGGAGCGCGGCGCTGGGAGGGAGCCAAATGACCCGGAGTCGCCGCACCGAGCAGATCGCGTTTCAGGGCGAGCGCGGCGCTTTCAGCGAGGAAGCCGCAAGGAAGCTTCTGGGGCCGGAAATCGCGGTCATGCCTTGCACGCGCTTCGACGACGTGTTTCGCAGCCTGAAAGAGGGGCGTGTTACGGGCGCAGTGGTACCCATCGAAAACACGCTGCACGGATCCGTCCACGAGAATTACGATCACCTGCAGAATTTCGATTTGCCCATCGTGGCCGAGACCAGCGTTCGCATTGTGCATAATTTAATCGTGAATAATGGCGTTAAATTCTCGGCACTCCGCCGCGTATTTTCCCACCCAGTTGCGCTGAATCAGTGCCTGAATTTCTTCGTGGAAAACCCGCAAATTGAGCGCATTCCTTTTTATGACACTGCCGGCAGTGTCAAAATGATCGCGGAAGAGGGTCTGACAGATGCCGGCGCGATCGCCTCGGCCGTGGCTGCGGGTATCTATGGCGCGCGCATACTCCGCAAATCTATCGAAGACGACCGGCAGAACTTCACGCGGTTTTTCCTGTTGCGACAGCCGGAATTTGCGCGCAAGCACGCGGCCAAGGCCGGGGATGCGGCGCAATGGAAGACTTCGCTGGTGTTCACCTTACGAAATCAGCCGGGGACCCTGTTCCGCGCGCTCGCGGCGTTTGCACTCAGGGATATCAACATTATCAAAATCGAGTCACGACCGCTGCGCCCTAAACCCTTCGAGTATCTGTTCTATCTGGATTTCCTGGGACGTGTGGATTCGCCCAATGCGCGCAATGCCGTGAATCATCTGCGCGAAGTCGCTGACCTTTTGCGGGTTCTGGGGTGCTATCCCAAAGGGGCGTGACGCTACACTGAGGATAGCCATGGCTGTCGAAGAGGAACAAGTCGAGTCCGTCCCCGAAAAGCAGTCTGCAGCAGTCGAAGGAACGCTGGAAGAGGTGCCCGTACTGACGGTCCGGGATATGGTCATCTTTCCCGGCGCCATGCTCCCCATTACAGTGGGCCGACCCGCTTCGGTGGCCCTGGTGCAGTCGCTGGGAGAGAACCGCACGATCGCGGTGATCTCGCAAGTCGACCCACGCATTGACACGCCCGGTCCTGAGGACCTGTACGAGGTAGGCACGCTCTGCACGCTCCACAAAGCCGTCCGCGTGCCGCGGGACAACCTCCTCCTGTTTTGCGAAGGGGAGGCGCGGATTCGCGCTCGCGAATACACGGCGCGTGAACCATTTCTCAAGGCAAAGATCGAGCGCATTCCCGAAATCGAGCCGCCCAAGACGGACGAAATCGAGGCGCTGCGGCAGAACGTGCTCAACCTCTTCCAGCAGATTGTGGCCGCTTCGCCGAACCTATCCGACGAACTAACGGCCGCGGCCAGCCACATCACCGAGCCAGGGCGGCTGGCCGATTGGGTGGCCGAGACCATGCCCTCGTTGAGCCCTCCGGAGCGGCAAAAACTGTTGGAAGAGCCGGACGCGATGGCGCGGCTCAGCGAGGTCCACCGTCATCTGACGCGCGAGCTGGAGATGATCGAACTTCGCGGGCGCATCCAGTCGCAGGTGCAGGGCCAGCTCTCGCAAAGCCAGCGGGAGTTTTATCTGCGCGAGCAGTTGAAAGCCATCCAGAAGGAGCTGGGCGAGGGAGATGAGTCCGGCCGCGATCTGGAAGACCTGCGGCAGAAACTGGAGGCCGCCGGCATGCCGGAAGAGGTGAAGGCCGAGGCCATGCGCGAGATGAACCGGTTGTCTCACATGTCGCCGGCATCACCGGAGCATGGTGTCACCCGCACGTATCTCGAATGGCTGGCGGCACTGCCTTGGTCGGTGTCTTCCGGTTCGCAAGTAGATGTCAAGCGCGCCGCCGAGATCCTGGACGAAGACCACTACGACCTGGAAAAAGTGAAGGACCGGATTCTGGACTACCTGGCGGTGCTCCAGTTGCGCCCGGTGCTCAAGGGGCCGATCCTGTGCTTTGTGGGTCCGCCGGGAGTGGGTAAGACCTCGCTGGGGCGATCGGTGGCGCGTGCGTTGGGACGAAAATTTGCTCGCATTTCCATGGGCGGCATGCACGACGAAGCGGAGATACGTGGCCACCGGCGCACGTATATCGGCGCGCTCCCCGGGCAGATCATCCAGGCGCTGCGCCGCACCGGCTCTAACGATCCCGTGTTCATGCTGGATGAAGTGGACAAGTTAGGCCGCGACTTCCGTGGCGATCCGGCGTCGGCCTTGCTCGAGGTGCTGGATCCGGAGCAAAACAGCACGTTCCGCGACAACTATCTGGACGTGCCGTTCGATCTGTCCAACGTTTTGTTCATCACCACGGCCAACGTGCTCGATCCGGTGCCCGATGCGCTGCGGGACCGCATGGAGATCATTTCACTGGAAGGGTATACGGAACAAGAGAAGGTAATGATTGCGTTCCGCTACTTAATTCCCCGGCAGATCGAGGAGAACGGCCTTCCCGCGGACGCCAGCATTCATTTCAGCGACGAGGCCGTGCGCTTCATCATCCGACGCTACACGCGCGAGGCGGGTGTACGAAATCTGGAACGCGAGATTGGCACGCTTTGCCGTAAACAAGCGCGGCGCATTGCCGTTGCCCGGGCCGGAGGCGTTACGGAAATCACGCCCGAATTGGTGGAACAAGATCTGGGCGCGCCGCGTTTCCGTACCGACATCGAAGTTGCCGAGCGCACGCGTCGTCCCGGCGTAGCAGTGGGCCTGGCATGGACACCGGTGGGCGGCGATGTCTTGTTCATCGAAGCAGGCCGTATGCCGGGTGGCAGCAAAGGTTTGATCATGACCGGGCAGCTGGGACCGGTGATGCAGGAATCGGTGCAGGCGGCGCTCACCTGGGTGCGCAGCAATGCGGCCAAGTATGCGATCGACCAGGATATTTTCAAGTCGAGCGATATTCACATACACGTTCCGGCCGGCGCCATCCCCAAAGACGGGCCTTCCGCCGGAATCACCATGGCCACGGCGCTGCTCTCGATGTTGACCGACCGGCGTGTGCGGCCCAATTTAGCAATGACCGGCGAGATCACTCTGACCGGCCAGGTGCTGCCGATCGGAGGGGTCAAGGAAAAGGTGTTGGCGGCCCGGCGAAGCGGGGTGCGCGAAGTGATTCTGCCCTTCGAGAACGAGGTCAACGTGCGCGAGGACCTCAAGACCGAACAAATCGCCGACGTCCAGATGCACTACGTCAAAACAATGGAGGAAGTAGTGGATCTCGCCTTGGAGCCGAAGTGAAGTGTGGGGGCAGGCTTCAGCCTGCGCGGGGCTTTAGCCCCGCTCCTCCAAGCGACTCCGAATCCAGGGCAGAGGCGGGGGCAGAAGCCCCTTGCAGGCTGAGATCCGCCCACAGATACTAGCTCTATGCGCCAAGCCGGAAACAGCGCCGCCCTTCGGCTGCTCCACCTGCGGAAAACCTACAAGGACGTGGTCGCGGTGGACGAGTTCGCCCTGGAAGTCCGAACCGGCGAGTGTTTCGGTCTGCTGGGGCCGAATGGCGCGGGAAAAACCACGACCATCGAGATTTGCGAGGGCCTGACAGCCCCGGACTCCGGCGAGGTGGAGGTGCTGGGCCTCGGCTGGAAATCGCATGCTAACGATCTGCGCCAACGGCTCGGCATTCAACTGCAGGAGACGCAACTGGCCGAGAAGCTGACGGTTCTCGAGACCATCCGGCTCTTCCGCAGCTTTTTCGGGCGCGGTCCGCAGCCCGCCGAAGTCATTGCCCTGGTGCAACTGGAGGAGAAACAGAAATCGCGCGTGGGCACGCTTTCCGGCGGCCAGAAGCAGCGGCTCGCGCTGGCTTGCGCGCTGGTAGGCGACCCCGACCTTTTGTTTCTCGATGAGCCCACCACAGGGCTCGATCCGCAAGCGCGGCGGCAGCTGTGGGAGCTGATCGAGCAATTCAAAATGGATGGACGGACGATTCTGCTCACAACTCACTACATGGACGAAGCCGAACGGCTGTGCGATCGCGTGGCAATCATGGATCACGGCAAGATAATCGCCCTCGGCACACCTCGTGAATTGATCGCTTCGATTGGAGTGGAACATATGGTGGAGTTTTCCGCCGGTGCTCCGGGCCGCGCGCTGGATGCCGCGGCGCTGCGTCATCTGGACGGCGTCCGCGACGTGACACGGGAAAACGGCAGCGTGCGCATGCAGGTGACAGAACTGCACCGCGCCGTTCCCGCTCTATTGGAGGAACTCGACCGGCAGCGGGTTCCGCTGACCGAATTGCGAACCCATTCGGCTACTCTGGAGGATGTGTTCGTCGTTTTGACGGGACGGCATCTGCGCGATGAGTGATGTGACGGCAACGCCTGGCGTGGGCCTCCGGGAAGCGGCGGCCAAACAACCCAGCGGCACGGCGCTGGCGGACCATCCCTTAGTGCAACTGACCCTGGTGCGGTTTCGCGAGTTTCTGCGCGAGCCCGAAGCGTTGTTCTGGGTCTTCGTTTTTCCCCTGCTTCTAGCCGCCGGCCTGGGCCTGGCATTTCGCAACCGCCCGCCGGATGTCCTCAAAATCGCAGCGGTAAGCCCACAATTGGCAGACTCGCTGCGGCTTGAGAAATTGCTGGACGTGCAACAACTTTCGCCAGCGGCTGCGGCAGAAGCGCTGCGCACCGGCAAAGTGGCGCTGATCGCCGTGCCTGGGGCTGGCGGCGCGGTGGTCTATGAATACGACAACACCAACCCGGAAGGGCGTACGGCCCGCATGCTGGCGGATGGCGCCGTGGAGCGCGCGGCGGGCCGCGTGGATCCGGTGCCCTCGAGTGACCGCCTGCTGCAGGAGAAGGGCTCGCGCTACATCGACTTCCTGATTCCCGGCCTGCTGGGCATGAATCTGATGGGCAGTGCGATTTGGGGCATGGGTTTTGCCATTGTGGATGCGCGGCGTAAGAAGCTCATGAAGCGCCTCGTGGCCACGCCGATGCCGCGCGCATACTACCTGTTGTCGTTTCTGCTCTCGCGCCTGATGCTGCTGGTGATCGAAGTAGGGGTGCTGCTGGGATTCGCGACGCTGGCCTTTGGGGTCCCGTTGCGCGGGCCTTTCCTCGATTTGATTGCGTTGTGCGTTCTTGGCTCCATGGCCTTCTGCGCGCTGGGCCTGCTTATCGCATCGCGTGCTCAGACCATCGAAGCTGCCTCCGGCCTGATGAATGTCACGATGATGCCCATGTGGGTGGTCTCTGGCGTGTTCTTTTCCTCGCAGCGATTCCCGGATATGCTGCAACCGTTCATCAAGGCGCTGCCGCTCACGGCCGTGATCGACGCGCTGCGCATGAACATGCTCCAGGGCGCCGGCATCGCACAGGTTGCGCCGCAGTTGGGCGTGCTGGGATTGTGGCTGGTGCTCTGCTTTACGCTCGCGCTGAAATTGTTCCGCTGGCGGTAGCCTCCCGCTCGACGGTGCAGGCGAAAGAGAGGCGCATGGGCAATTCGATGTGGTCCGGCTTGAATCGGAGACCTTGGAGCATGCCGCCAGAACGACGGTGGCCGCGGCCGTTTCCCTAGCCATCTCCCGGGCGCTTCGACTGCCCCGTCGACTGGCGTTGACAGGACGTTGGGTGTGATGAAAATCGGGAGAAAGCGCGCCGGCCGTGCTGTATTTATAAACGCCAAAAGGCGCTGCGCCGCAGCCCGACGATGGGCCCGGCTCTGTAGTATGCTACATAGACTAAACCCCGGAACTGGAGCTAGCCTATGCTCGAACTTCGCAACGTCACGAAACGATTTTCCGGCATCGCCGCTGTGGACAACGTCAGCTTTCAGGCACGGCGCGGTGAAGTAACGGGCTACCTGGGTCCGAACGGCTCGGGCAAATCCACCACCATGAAAATGATCACTGGGCTCATTGACATGACTTCGGGCGAGATCCTGTTCGAAGGCGAACGCATCCAGCGCGATTTGATCGCCCACAAGCAGCGCATGGGTTACGTGCCGGAAGAGCCCCACCTCTACGCCCATCTGAGCGGCCTGGAGTACCTGGTGATGGTCGGCCAGTTGCGCAATCTGCCTGCAAAGCCGGCAGCCGAACGCATCGATGGCTTGTTGCGATTGCTGGCGCTCCACGGCGACCGGCACGTGCCGCTCTCGTCTTACTCGAAAGGCATGCGTCAGAAGGTACTGCTGGCCGCCGCGCTGTTGCACAATCCCGATCTGCTCCTGCTGGACGAGCCCTTTTCCGGGCTGGACGTTTCCTCGGCGCTGGTGATGCGGAACCTGATCCAGGAGTTGGCCGCCCGCGGTAAGGTCGTCGTGTTCAGTTCGCATGAGCTCGAGACCGTGGAGCGAGTCTGCTCGCACGTGGTGATTCTGCACCGCGCCAAGCTCGTGGCAGACGACTCCATCGAGAACCTGCGGACACTCATGGCGCTACCCACCCTGGAAGAAATCTTCTCGCAGCTTGCCGTAGAACAGGACACTGCGGCAATTTCGCGCGAGATTGTCGACCTGATTGTGACGTAGGCGGGGCGATATGACGAATTTGCAATTTCGGGTACTGTATCGCGAGTTTCTCTTTCGCATCGTCGATCTCGATGTGCTGGCGCCGCAGGGCGACGTGACCAAACTGCTGGGGCAGTTCGCGGCGCTTTTAGCGGTCGTCGGCCTCTGGGTCTTGCTTCCCGCTGTGATGGTTGCCAGCGGCGTCTCGAATCTCGAGTTGGGCCTGATCTTCACCTGGATCGCGGAGCACTTTATCATCGCTACCGCCATGTTGGTGGTGGGCCTGTTCGCAGTGATGAGCTGGGAATCCATGTTCCCGGACCGCCGCGACGTACTGGTACTGGCGCCTTTGCCGATCCGCGGGCGTACGCTATTCTGGGCCAAAATCGCCGCGGTGGCTACGGCGCTCAGCCTGACTGTGTTGGTCCTGAACTTTCTCCCGGGTCTTGCCGCGCCCTTCGCTTTGGCAATCGCGCCGACCTTTTCATCCAATTACGATCCGGCAATGCCTCCGGTGACGGCAGCGGATATGCAATCCGTACTGGACCGCGATATGAAACCAGCACGCTTGCAAGGCGGTGCACTGGCGCCTGGAAACTATGTGGGTACGACTGTCGGAGTAATCGAGCACGGCGTACGGCGGGTCTTCAGTTATGGCATCGCGCAGCCGGATTCGATCTTTGAAATCGGGTCGATCACTAAGACCTTCACCGGTCTGGTGCTGGCGCAAATGGTTGCGCAAGGCAAGACCCGCTTTGACGAGCCAGTGCGGGATCTCCTGCCGGCCGGCATTGTTGCCAAACCCCGAGGCGACGAGATTACCTTGCTCGACCTGGTGACCCACCACTCGGGCCTGCCACGGATGCCCGACAACTTCAATCCCATCGACTGGAACAACCCGTATGCCGACTACCACGCAGACAATCTGTATGCCTACGTTTCCAAGCACGGCGTGGCCAAGCCGGCGGATGCAACCTTCGAATACAGCAACCTGGGTGTGGGCCTGTTGGGACAGGCGCTGGCGAACCGTGCCGGAATGAGCTATCCGGATCTGCTGGAGCAGGAAGTCACCGGCCCGCTGGGCATGAGCGATACGGCCGTCTCGCTCTCACCGGAACAACGGAGCCGGTTCATTCAGGGGAACGATGGGCGAAATCATCCTGCGCCGGCCTGGGACTTAGATGCGTTGGCGGGCGCCGGTGCGATTCGATCGACTGCCGACGACATGCTCACTTACCTCGACGCCCAACTCCACCCGGAGAAAGCAGGGGGCCTTTCGGCCGCGATTCAAGAGTCCCATCAGCTTCGCGCGGAAAGTTCCCTCAACACGTGGATCGCGCTCGCGTGGTTTTACAACCTGGATACCGGCAACTTCGAGCATAGCGGCGCAACCGGCGGATATACCAGCTATGTGACGTTTAATTTAAAGGGAGACTACGCAACCGTGGTTCTTCTGAATACCCAAAGCGTCACTGGGTTTGCCGATCAACTCGGCCAACACATCCGTCAGCGATTGGCAGGTCAGCCCGCGATTTCCCTCGCTAACCCCGTGGCGGGCGGCAGCGACAGGCTGTGGAACCGCTTGCGATCGTTTGCCGCCTATTGGGTGGCCATGTTCGCGGCCGGCGCGTTCATCTTCTGCTCTGTCCTGAGCGTGCAAGGCCTCGCGCAGTTGCTGCCGCGCCAGCAGTACCTGCGCGTATCGTCGGTGCTGCAGATGGCTTTCTTCTGCCTGCTCCTGACGGTGTACTTTTTGCAGCCGCCCTTCACTTCGCTAGAAACGCTTGCCGCCAATCAACGGTGGTTGCCATGGATACCTTCAGCCTGGTTCTTTGCCCTCTTCCTACAACTAAATGGACCCATGCCCGAACAGTTTGCCTTCCTGGTGCATCGCGCGTGGATGGGCCTCGCGATTGCGGGTGTTGGAGCGGCGGCCGCATATCTGATCTGTTACTACCGCACGCTGCGGCTGATCGTCGAACAGCCCGACATCGCACCCGCATCCAGCGGCGTGAACTGGTTGCCGCGCTTCGGCAATTCGCTTGAGACCGCGGTCGGGCAATTCAGCGTGCGCACGTTGTTCCGCAGCCGGCAGCATCGGGTCATACTCGCCTTCTATTTGGGCATCGGACTCGCCATTACCATCTTCTTCATGAGAACACCGGAGGCCCGGCAGCTCTCTCTCATTACCGGTGGTGACTCGTGGCGCCAGGTGAGCGTGCCGCTGTTGGCTTCGAGCATCATGATGATGGGCGCTTGGGTGGTGGGCATTCGTATGGTGTTCTCCATGCCGCTGGACCTGCGGGCGAATTGGGTTTTTCGCATCACACCGCTCGGCGGAGGGGCCAAGTGTCTGACGGCGCGCCGGCGTGCGCTATACGCACTTTCGGTGGTTCCGTTTTGGGCGGGCTCCGTTGTGCTGTTCGTATCGCTCTGGCCTTGGCGGGCGGCGGTAGGCCACCTTGTGGTGCTCGGCCTCGTTGGCGTGATCCTGGCAGAGCTCTGTTTGCACGGCACGCAGAAGATTCCCTTCACTTGTTCTTATCTGCCGGGCAAATCCAGTTTCCACTTAAAACTCTGGCTCTCGGTCGGACTACTGGCATTTCTGATTTTGGAGGCCGCCGACTGGGAACGGCGCGCTCTGGGGAACCTTTTCGGCTATGCCGTCATGGCCGGAATTCTTGCCATCGCGGCAGCCTTGGCGTGGCGGCGAACGGCGGCACTGGCGAATTCGGAGGAAGTGGAACTGCAGTTTGAGGAAGAGCCGGAGCCGGCGATTCTAGTGCTGAATATCCACAAGGATGGAGTAATGCCTATTAGCGGGTAACGGCTTCACTCCACCAGCCCCAGCCGCCCCGCTCGATACAACCGGTCATCCACGCGCCCCAGTTTCGCAGCCACGGGTGCGGGAAGCAGCGGACGGTGCGCAATCTCGCAGAGATATTCCGGAATCGCCCAGACATCTTCTTCCGCCGTCATCCAATGCATGGAGTCGAAGCGGGCAAGGTTTACGGGGCGCGAGTAATTGCGTAGTGTCTTCTCGCGCCTAGGGTTGTAGTAGTGCTCGAAGTACGACATAGCCAACTCGCGTAGCGAGCGGTAGACCGGCTCACGGTAGCGTAGCCCGGCGTAGTTCGATTTGGCAATGGCGCCCCAGCAGCCGCGCAACCGAAAAATGGCCAGGACGTGATCGTCGTCGCGCACGGCCTCGAGATCGAGCAGCAGAGGCGGAAAGCCGGTCATGCGCAGCGCCGCGGCTCCCATCAGCGCGCCTTCCATGCAATGGGCCGTGCGGTCGCGCAGTACGCGGCGGGGCGAACGGCACGTGTTGCCATCCGGCTCCTTGTTATAGGCCAGATCATCGATGAAGCGCTGGATCTTCTCGGGAGTGGTAAGACGCCGGAAAACGGTACGTTCCGCGGGCAGGAAGCAATTGGCGATCACTCTGCTCAGGTTACCGTGCTTTGCGGAGCGCACGTTCGAAACCGGGGAGCGAGCGTTCCAGATCGGCGCGTGCGATGGTGAGCGAAAGGCGCATATACCCGCCGCGCCCGAAACCGGAGCCGGGGACGGCCAGGATGCCCTCCTCCTGCAACAGCCGGATAAACGCAATGTCGTCGGGGATGGGTGTCTTGGGAAACACGTAATAAGAGCCTTGCGGGCGAGGCGCCTGGTAGCCCATCGCATTCAGAGCATCGCACAGCAAATCGCGCTTGGCTCGATAGAGGCCGACATCGACGGTGGCATCGGCCGCCTGCGCGACCACCAGTTGCCAGATGGCCGGCGCGTTGATGTAGCCCAGAATGCGGTTGGCGAAGGTGCAGGCGTTGCGTAGCGCGGCGGCTTCGGGCAGATGCGGGGGGATCGCCAGGTAACCGATGCGCTCGCCCGAGATCGCCATGGCCTTGGACCATGACCACGCCAGCACGGCTCGCGAAATGATGGCGATCGTCTCAGGTACGGTGATGCCGTCGTAAACCAGCGGCCGATAGGGCTCGTCGCTGATCACCAGCACGGGCTCGCGAATCACTGAATTCAAGTCGCGCAAAACTTCGGCGCGGTAAACGGCGCCCGTGGGATTGTTGGGCGAATTTAGAATGACGGCCTTGGTGCGCGGTGTGATCGCAGCGGCAATGCGCGAAACGTCGGGTTGGAACTGCTCGTTGGTCTCGACTGTTGCTACCCGCCCGCCGTGGTTTTCGACGTAGAAGCGATATTCCGGAAAGTAAGGGTTCAGCAAGATGACCTCGTCTTCCGGATCGAGGATGGACTTCAGCACGATGTTGATGGCGCCCGCCGCGCCGCTGGTCATGAGGATGTCGTCCCCGTTGAAGGCCAGGCCAGCGCGTGCAGCGAGGCCGGCGGCGATCGACGCGCGGACCTCCGGAAAGCCTCCGTTGGGCATGTAGCCGTGGCTGTGCGGCCGGTTGTCGGCAACTATGCGACGCAATGCGGCGATCACGGCTTCGGGCGGCTCTACTTCGGGATTGCCCAGAGAGTAGTCGAAGACGTTCTCCGCGCCGCGCTCCTTGCGGAGCTGCAAGCCGATTTCGAACATGCGCCGGATCCATGAGGCTCTCTCGAGTTGTTCGGCGACGGTGCGGGCAATGGTCATCGGGTCAGAGCCATTCTCACACAGCGCTGCATGGCCCTGATGGTAAGATCTGGCGGTGGAGATCCGTCCGGCCAGCGATCGCTCGCTGCTGGTTTCATTCGGCGACGCAATTTCTCTGGAAACACACCGGCAGGTGCTGCGCCTGGTTCGCGCGTTCGAGGTGCTGCCCCCGGGTATTCTGAATCTTCATCCCGCGTATGCTTCTGTTCTGATCGACTTCGATCCGCGCCGGCGCAGATATAGCAATGTAGAAGCGTTGGTACGGCAGCGGATGGCGGCGGCAGCGGAGTTGGCTGTGAGCGACGGGCGCACGGTCGAGATCCCAGTCTGCTACGGCGGCGCGTTCGGCCCCGATCTGGAGGATGTGGCGCGGCACACCGGCCTGACGGCGGCGCGTGTGGTGGAGTTGCATGCCTCCGTCCAATATCTGGTCTATTTTCTCGGATTCTCTCCCGGATTTCCCTACCTGGGCGGCCTGCCGACGGAACTGGCCACGCCGCGTCTGTCAGCACCGCGCAAGGTAGTGCCCGCCGGTAGCGTCGCCATCGGCGGAAGCCAAACCGGTGTCTATCCCGTCGATTCGCCCGGGGGATGGCGCATTATTGGACGTACGGGGTTGCGCCTGTTCGATGCCGCCGCCACACCGCCGTCTCTGCTTCGCATCGGCGATACCGTACGCTTCGTGCCGACGGCGGAGACGCGCCTGTGAGTTCGATCCGCGTGCTGGCGCCCGGCTTTCAGACCAGCGTACAAGACTTGGGCCGGTTCGGCTACGCGCACTTGGGAGTGGCGGCATCCGGCGCGGCCGATGCGCTGGCGTTGCGCGCGGGCAATCTGTTGGTGGGCAATTCAGAGAATCAAGCGGCGCTTGAAATGACGCTAGTCGGGGGCACATTTGAATTCGAAGCTGCAGCGGTGCTGGCATTGACCGGCTCCGATCTCGACGCCGGGCTGCCACTCTGGCAAGCGATGGAAGTTGCGGCTGGAACCATCTTGCGGTGCGGCGCTTCGCAGTCAGGAGCGCGCGGCTATCTAGCGGTGCGCGGCGGCATCGCTGCACCCACGGTGTTGGGCAGCGCGTCAGCGCATTTAATGACGGGCGTGGGCGGCCGCGCACTGCGCAAGGGAGACGTCTTGCCGATCGGGAGCGAGTTCGTGCGCGAAGCGCGGAAACAGACTATGCAGCCGCCCACCGGTGAAGGGCCGCTTCGGGTAACGGCCGGCCCGCAAGCCTCCTGGTTCGGTGATGAACTAATCCGGGCGCCGTACCGCGTGCTGGAGGAATCGAACCGCATGGGGTTGCGTCTCAGAGGTCCGGCCATCGGCAGCCCCGCTGGGCACATGCTCACCGAGGGTGTTGCGCTGGGAGCAGTGCAGATCCCGCCCGACGGCCAGCCGATCGTGCTATTCGTGGAACATCAGACAACCGGCGGTTATCCTAAGCCCGCCAACGTAATCTCGGCTGACTTCTGGCGCGTGGGGCAGCTGCGGCCGAGGGACGAGGTGCAGTTTGAACTGGTCTCCATGGAACGGGCTCTGGAATTGTTGAGAGACCAGGAGCAGTGGCTGTATTCCCTCATATGACCATCGATCTCAATTGCGATCTGGGAGAACTCGAGGACGTCGCGCATGCAGCTGCGTTGATGGAGTCGATCACCTCGGCTAACATCGCTTGCGGCGGCCATGCCGGTGACGAAGAGACCATGGAACGCACCGCCCGCCTGGCGTTGGTGCGCGGTGTGCGGATCGGGGCGCACCCCAGTTACCCCGACCGTGCCAACTTCGGACGGCTGGAAATGGACATGGCAGCGGCGGCGATCGAAACTACCGTGCGCGAGCAAATCGAACGCCTGGAAGCGGTGGTCGCGAAGTTGGGCGCCCGCATCACGCACGTGAAGCCGCACGGCGCGCTCTACAACGTCGCCGCGCGCAACGTAGAAGTGGCGCGAGCGATCGGGAGCGCGGTGGCGAGGTGGAACGCCCAGGCGGCCATCTTCGGATTGGCGGGGTCGAAGGCGCTGGACATTTGGCGCGGAATGGGCTTGCGCGTCGCCGCGGAGGCGTTTGCGGACCGTCGTTACGAGCCCGATGGATCGCTGCGGTCCCGACAGTTCGCGGATGCCCTGATCACCGACCCTCAGGAGGCCTCCCGGCAGGCGCTCCGCTTTGCACGGGAAGGAATCGCGCAAACCATCTGCGTTCATGGCGACACGCCGCACGCAGTGGAAATTGCAAAGATGTGCCGGCAGGTGCTGGAGAAGTAAAAGCACCGCTCCCTTTGGTCACGGCTCGCTAACAACTATTGGTAGAAGCTCAGCTCCGCGGGGTCGGTGGTGCGCATGGTGAGCCAGCCCTGCTGCGGCACGGCATCCATGGGCAAGCCGCCTTGCCACAGCGAAAACTGAAACTTCAGGCCGCTGCCCGGAGTCAGCCCTAGCGCTGCAAGGGAGATTCGCAGCTCCAGCACACGCGCGAAGGCGCACTCCACCGGCTCGCCGAAAAACGGCTCGCCCGCCAGGGCCAACTCCTTGACTCGCACGCCATCAGCGGCGAAGGCGATTTCGGCGCGGCTGGTGCGTTTGCCATCGGGTGATTCCGTGGTGAGGCGCGCTTCCATGCCGCGGAGCACGTGCTCATAGCCGGGGTGGAAATCAACGCGCAAAAAGAAGTTCTCGCCATCGCTGCCGAATTGCACGTCCTTGATGAGAAATTTCTTGCCGTGCATGGAGCCGGAGCGTCCGTCCACCTGGTACATGCCGGCTCCGATCCATTCGAAGTACGACGTCACCTGTCCATCGATCAGCGGATGGATGGGCCCGCTGGCCTCAATCTGCACCTCCGGCAGCGACACCCGAAGAATGGGCCGCGACAGCTCCTCAGGCGGCGTGAGGTTCAGGAAACGGTATACGTTGGCGAGGTGGCTGCGGAAGAGCTGGTCGAATTCCTCGCGGTTGGCCGAATCGTGCTCGGGTCCATACCACCAGCACCAGTCGCTGCCTTCGGCGATGAGCAGCTCCTCAAAAGCCATGCGGCGGCCCTCTTCAGACACGTTACCCGCGGCGTCGAAAGTTTGGCGCGCGCGCAGAAGCTGTGTCCATGCCTGGTTGTCTTCGTCCGCTCCGATCCACACGTCGAAATTGGCATTGATCCAGGACCCGGGAAAAATGTGATCGAGCGGTTCCGGCGGCAGTGCGCGCAAGGCTTCGCTGACCGTAACGGCGCGCATCTGCCCGTCGTCGCTGATGCGGCGATACAGCTCGCGAAAGAAAGGGCGGCCGTTGTGATCGTAATACTCCCAAGCGTTCTCGCCATCGAGGATGATGGGCACCAAAGCGTCGCGGCCGGAATGGATAATGCCGCTGCAATTCTCGCGGATGCGCCTCAGAAAATCGTCCGCTGCTGCTGCGCTGTCCATCTTGGAATAGACGAATCCGATCAAATCGCTCATGAAGTGGTCGCGAAAGATCAGTCCGATCTGACGATCGTCTTGACGCCACGAATAGGGCCGATAGAGTCCTTCCACCGGAACGCCGCGATTTAGAGTTCGGTTGAGAACGCCGCTGTCGGTGGCGGCCCATTTAAATCCCACTTCGGACGCGATGTGGAAGACCTCGTCCGAAACCGACCCCTCAGAAGGCCACAAACCAACCGGAGCCGTGCCGAAATTCTTCTCAATGTATTCGCTAGCCATCACCAGCTGGCGGCGGGCGTCTTGGGGATAAGGGAAACGAGGCGGCAGCGGCACGTCCGGATGAGCCACCGCGGCGATGTTGGAATCGCACAGCAAGGGCAGGATCGGATGGTAGAACGGTGTGGTCGAGATCTCAATCTGCCCACTGGCGGCGAAGCTTTGGTAGGCCGGCAGCACCTTTCCGATGATCTCGCGCTGCTTCTCCCCCATGCGGTGCTGATCCGCCAGGGTAAAGTCGCGCCCGCGCTTGATCCACGCGCGAACCTCGGGATCTTTCTCCTGAAATTCCTCGTCGAACCACGCCAGCTGCGACCACATCTGCAGGTCGCGCAGCTCCTGGGTTCCGAACTGAGTGCGCGCGCCCGTGGCCTTTTGCGTCTGCCAGGAGTTGAAGAGTTCGCCGTAGCGCGGGTAGCGGTAGATCATCCGGCCCGGGTCGGAGTAAAACGAATGTCGCAGCAGAAACGCTTTCTCGTCGGCTGTGAGGCTTTCGGCGGGTTTGAGAACTACCTGCAGAAACGGGTCTACCGCTTCTCCGGCGGCGTATTCCGCCACCTGCACCATCATGGAGGGAACCAGGTTGAAGGTCTGACGGATCTTGGGGAATTCCTCCAGAATCTGCACCATGCCGTAGTAATCTTTGAGCGCGTGCATGCGCGTCCACGGCAGTTTGTAAACGCCCGAGCCCAGGTCCTTATAGAAAGGCTGGTGCATGTGCCACAGAAAGCAGAGATAGATTTGCGCCATTAGAATCAGGGGGTGCGATCGTCCAGGTGGATGCGGGGTTTCTCCACGGTGTACGGCGCCGCGTCGGGCGTGTTTTGGAATGACGCCGTCATGGGGCGCGCGCCGGCGTCGAAATGAGTCATGGGACGCAGACCGAGCAGGAGTTCGACGGTGCGCAACAGGGAAACCGTGTTGTACATGGTGCTGTCTACGGTTCGGCGCTTCACGTACGGTGAAATTACAAACGCTGGGGAACGGTGGGAGTCCACATGATCGGAACCGTACTGCGCGTTGGATTCGAGAACAAAAATAGCGGTGTTGCGCCAGAATGTAGAGTGCGACACCGCATCCACGATCACACCCAACGCATAATCGTTATCAGCGACGGCGGAAGCCGCGGAGATTTTCCCGGCTGTCGTGCCCGAAGTGGCATCGTTGGCCAGTCGGATGAGGATCAGTCGGGGCATGACCCCGGATCTTACAAACTCCGCGAGATCGGCGAGGAACACCTTGGCGCGCTCCGCATCCGGGAAGTCCGGATCGACGCCTCGGAACAAAAGATTAGTCGTGTTGGGGCGCGATAGCCCGGGATCCGTGGCCGAGACCTGCACTCCAGAACCCGGTGTACCGTTCGGCGCGTTCTGGACGAAGAAACCGAAGTTGCGGATGGAGAGTCCCGCAGCAATGGCATTGGTCCACAAGTAGCCTGCGGGCGGTTGAGCAGCTGGTTCCTGGCCCTGTGCGGCCACGGCCGACGAGAGCTTCGTCACGAAATCGTTGGCGATGGCGGCGGTGGACCAGTGCAGGCCATCCGCGCGGCCGTCGCCATTCATGTAGAAATTGTCGAGTAGCACGAACTCGCGCGCCAGCTTGTGCTGATTAGGCGTCACTTTCTCACCGAACGTGGCGCGCGCAGCGTCGCCGTCTCCCTCTTTCAAATCCCCCAACACCTGATCGTAAGAGCGGCCTTCTTTGACGATATAAATCACGTGCTCGATGCCGGGCAGAGGCGCGGGCTGATCAGCTCGTCCCGAGGCGTAAGGCGAGCCCGCGAGCGCAGTTTTGGTCCACGCGGATAGCTGATCGTCTGTGAAAGAATCGATCCACGACGCAGTTCCGCTCTGCGCACCTGGACTCTTGCCATTCACCACCACCACGGCTCCCGACTTCAGTGGTTGTGCCGCTGTCGGGTACCACCCGGCCGGAATGAACCCTTCGGTGTAGCCTCGCCCGCCCGACACATCCACCAAGGCCACCGCATTGGCGCCCGAGCAGGCCACGTAGAGGCGCTTTCCATCAGGGCTGAGCGCCAGCGCCGAGGGTGTCATGCCCAGCGGCTGCTGGGGGCTGAAGCCAATGTTTATGCTATCTACCAGGCTCAGTTCCTTGCCAGCCGTCACACCAACTGCATAGACGTTATTGGTATTTGCGGCAGCAACGAACAGGCGGGCCGTCCAGGCCGGCTTCTCTTCCCCCTCGGCAACCTCGGGCCCTCCGCCTCTCCAGACCATGTCCGTGGGATGCGCGCCAATCCGCATCGTGCCCAGGACGCTGCCGGTCGCGGTGTCATACTGGCGCAGTGTGCCACTGCTCCAGTGCGTCACGAAGAAGGATTTGCCGTCGGGATGAAACAGAATGCGATAGGGACGCGGTCCTGCCGGAAACCGTTGAATGACCGTTCCGGATTGCGGGTTGATGACCACGACGGAGTCTTGAAACAGATCGGCCGCGTAGAGCAGGCGGCCGTCCGGAGAGAAAACAACATCGCCGATGAAGTCGCGTTTGTCAGGCGGCGCCACGGCAAAGGTCCGAGCCGGTTGGAGTTTGCCGCCGCCGAAACTGAACTCATAGACGGCAGCGTGCGCACCGCCGCCGACGTAGACACGGTCACCCCGCGGAGAAAAGGTCAGGCCCAGCCAAGCGTCTTCTACTGGCACGGTTGCCGTCACTCGCTCCGAGGAGGTTTCGATCACGCTGATAGAAGCCTGGATTCCGGCGTTAAGGACCAACAGGTAGTTTCCGTCCCGCGAGAGAGCCGTGGACATGGGAAACGAACCCAGTGGAATTTGGCGGCCGGCCGGCTGCAATCGCCAGCCGCTATTTAGAAGAAAGCCGCCGCCTGCCAGGGGCCCGACCAGTTCGCGCGGCGCCGGTTGTGAACAGAGCACTACCGCCGTCAGCGTCGCCGCAAAAAGACTCCGCACCTTCTTCATTTCGAGAATATCCATTGTAGCGGGATGCGTAACGCCGGCGGCGGAAACGCCCGTTACGGGTCTTTGCCGCCGGTATAGTTCGCCGCCCAAAGCACCGGCGGCAAAAACCGACCGCCAGCGCTACCGGATCGGGCCCCCGTGAGCCATCCCGTCGGACAAGCCTGCAAAAGTAGCATTTCGTTGACTTTCCAGTTCCCACCAGTTCTGGTACTGTGAGTTGGAAATGGATCTACCCGCGCGGATAGGCAAATACGAGTTGGAAGAGTTCCTGGGCGGCGGCATGTCGCGCGTTTACCGCGCCCGCGACACGGTGATTGGTCGCACCGTGGCCATCAAAATCCTGACCGAGGGCGGTCTTGAGGATGGCGAGGTCAAGGCCCGGTTCCTGGCCGAAGCGCGCACCGCGGGCGGCATCTCCCACGAGAACATTCTAGGTATCTACGATTTCGGTGAAGACGACCAGCACCGGCCGTTCATCGTGATGGAGTTTCTGAAGGGCGAAGATCTCCGCCACGCCATCCGCGGTGGCAACACAGGCGACACCGCAAACCGAATCCGCATCGCGCTGCAGATCGCGCGTGCCTTGGAGCATATCCACACTCAGAAAATCATCCACCGTGACATTAAGCCGGAGAACGTGCACATCACCACCGCCGGCCAAGTGAAGCTGATGGATTTCGGCATCTCGAAGCGCGAGGGCCTCGACAACATGACGCGCACCGGCTACATCGTCGGAACGCCGTACTACATGGCCCCCGAGCAGGTGAGTGGCGCGCCGATTACCACGCAGGCAGATGTCTACGCCTTCGGAGTGCTGCTCTATGAACTGATGGCGGGCACGCATCCGATCGTGGGCGACACCATGGAGCGGATCTTTTACTGCATTTTGAACGAGCCGCTGAATCTGGAGCCGCTGCGCGCCAAGGCCCCTGAGGCGATATGCCAGCTCGCAGCCAAATGCACTGCGAAGAACCCGGCGGAGCGGCCGCAAGGATTCGGGCCGGTGTGCGCGGAGCTGGAGAGCATCATGGGAGGGCAGGCTGTTTCCAACCGGGACATGCCCACCGTGGTAGTTCCGGAACGGCAACCGGCACCGGTGGCACAGCGTCCGGCATGGATTCTGCCCGCCGCTGTACTGGCATTGGTCGTATTGGGTGTGGGCCTCTACTTCGCCCTTCGACCGAAGAGTCTTGCACCCGTACTTTCCTATCCCTCAGGCGATATGGTGCTAGTGCATGCCGGCCCGTTCCTGTTCGGTCAGAACAAGGAGCCGGTCACGCTGCCCGATTTTTACGTGGACAAGACCGAAGTCACCAATGCGGCCTATCAGGCGTTCTGTAATGCGACGCACCACGAGCTTCCGCCCGGTTTCCCGCAGGACAAGGCGGGTTTTCCGGTGGTGAATGTGACGATTGAAGAGGCCAGGGCGTTCGCGCGGTGGGCCCAAAAGCGGCTGCCCAACGAACGCGAATGGGAGAAGGCCGCGCGCGGCGTGGACGGGCGCGCGTACCCGTGGGGCAACCGGCCTGCAGTTCCCGCTCAAGCTAACGTCGGCACCGCCCAACTGCGTCCCGCCAACGACCTGCCCACAGGAGCGAGCCTATATGGGGCGCTTCAGATGATCGGCAACGTTTGGGAGTTTGTCGATCAGACGCGAAATCCGAGCGACCGGGCGCGTGCCAACTTTCAAGACCGGCTGAAGCCGCCTCCCACGGCTGGCGAGCCATGGTACGAAATTCGAGGCGAGTCTTACAAAGAGCCTTACATCGACAAAGACGTCATTTGGGATGGCTCGCCCGTGCCCATACGCTGGCACGAAGAAAGTATCGGGTTCCGCTGCGTGCGGGACGCGCGCTAGGCGGGGCCCCAGTGGGGCAGCGAAAGCCCCGGCCTCACGCTAGAATTGATACCAGGGCCCTGCTGCGCTCCCATGGACCGCCCTGCCACTGCACGAGAGATCATTCTCGAAATCGTTCGCAACATGCGCGAGGGGCTCGAGCCGCTTCGATACTCGGCTCTGCCACCCGCAGTCTACACGGTCTATCTGCATGCCGACGACCTGGACCGCCTGCGCGGGATACTGCCCCGCGTAATCGACGAGGCCCGGCGCGCACTCGACGCGGAACTGGAAACTCTCAACCGCGGGAACTTTGCGGACCGTATGAAAATCAAGCGGCCTCCCGAGCCGAAGATCACCGCGCCCGAAGGCGGCTGGCAGATTCAGCTCCTGGAGAATACCGAGGAGGATGCCAAGCCCGGGGACATCGTGATTCATTCCGAGCTGGGCCTGCCCGCCAAGCCGCAATTTGGAGCCGGCAGCATGACCAAACGGATTGCCACGCGGCGGATGGGAGGCACGGAATCCACGTCTGCCAGCTACCAGCCCGGACCCGCGCAGAACGCCTACGCGGTGATCGAATACCAGGACAATAGCGGCCGCCAAACGTACCGTATGACCAAAGACGAGATCGTGGTGGGGCGCGGCGGACGTGATTACTGGACCGATCTGAAACTCGATACGCTGCCGGATGTTTCGCGGGAACACTTTCGCTTGCGCCGCGACCCCGCCAGCGGCAAGTTTTATCTCAAAGACCTTAGCAGCTTGGGCACCACCATCAACGGACAGACGGCGCCCTCCAGCGTCGAAATCGTCAATGGCGACCGACGTGATCGAAATCTCGAGACGCCCCTTCCGGATACCGCGCGAATCGGTCTGGCGGGCGTGGTGTTCCTGGACTTCCGAAGCACTTCCAATGGTTAAGACAGGGCTCAGGTGCGCGGCGGCGAGCGACCCAGGGCGGGTGCGTAAGAACAACGAAGACCGGTTTCACCTGGACGCCGAGCGGGGATTCTTTCTGGTGGTGGATGGCCTGGGCGGCCAGGCTGCCGGGGAGAAAGCGGCGGAAATCGCGGTGGACCGCATTCGCACGCGTCTCGAGCGGCAGACTGGCTCCGCCGAACAGCGTCTGCGCGAGGCCATCGCCATGGCCAATAACGAAATCTACAGCGCCGCCCGTACGAACCCGGAATGGGAAGGCATGGCCTGCGTGCTTACTGTGGTGGTGCTAGAGGACAGTTCGGCGCTGGTGGGCCACGTTGGCGATTCGCGTCTTTACAAAATCCGCGCCGGAGGAATCGTCAAGGTCACGCACGATCATTCTCCCGTGGGTGAACGCGAAGATAGCGGCGAACTGGGCGAAGATGAGGCCATGCGGCACCCGCGGCGCAATGAAGTTTTCCGCGATGTGGGTTCCGCCGAGCACGCACCCAGCGACCCCGAGTTCATTGAGATCGAGCGGATTCCGTTCGAGCCCGATTGCGCCCTGCTCTTGTGCAGTGATGGGCTCAGCGATCAGGTGACCTCGCGGGAAATTCGCCGCGCCGTAGAAAGCCACGCGACCGATCCCGACGCCGCCGTCCACGAGTTGATCGATGCCGCCAACGCGGCGGGTGGCAAAGACAACGTGACGGTTGCGATTGTTGAAGGCGACCAGTTTGCTGCACCCCTTTTGGAAGACGTGAGGCCGCCGGCTGGAATCTGGAGCAGCCGCCCGGCAATGTTTCTGTACGGAATGCTGGTGGTGCTGGGGGCCGGTTGGTGGTCGCGCGATTATTGGCAGCCGCCGCCAGTAGTGATTACCCCGCGCGTGCTTACCGCCGGCCAGGGCGCGCGGTTCGCCACGATTGGGGCGGCGCTAGCCGAGGCCCGCCGCGGCGACGCCGTGGAAGTGATCGGCGGCGAGTACCGCGAGCAGGTGCGGCTTAAGAGCGGTATTACCTTGCGTAGCCGCGTGCCTCGCGAAGCCATCCTGCGAGCGGTTGCAGTGGGAGGCGGCCCCGCTGTTTCCTCGGAAGACGTCACCGGGGCGCGGATTAGCGGTTTTCGAATTCTAGCCGATGCCCAGATGCCTCTTACGATTGGAATCGTGCTGGTAAATTCCGAAGTGGAGATAGACGATATCGAAGTGGCCGGAGCGGGTACCGGCGTGGAAATCCGCGGTGCCGGCTTTCCCATACTGCGGGCTAGCGCGATCCACGACTGCAGTGGCGACGGTGTCCTGATCACGGGCGCTTCTACACCATGGCTGTCGCACAACGCTATCCAGCGCAATGGACACGCAGGCGTAGCCGCTCGCGACGGTGCACGTCCCTTACTGGTGGGAAACGTTTTCGAGAAGAACCCGGTGGAACTCGGGCCCGATGTGAATATGGATACGGTCCGCGAGCGAAATTTCTTCCTCGATGCGAAGCCGCCGCGCGGAGGCCGCAAAAAATGATTGCGCCCGCGGGTCGCAAACTCGGCAAGTACGAGATCCTGCGCAAACTCGGACGCGGCGGGATGGCCGATGTGTACCTTGCCAACGACACCGAGCTGGGTCATAACGTTGCGTTGAAGCTGATTGAACACGCCGCGGACCCGGATACACGCGATTCCATCGAGGCAGAACGAAGCGGCGCCGCCTTGCAGGGACGACTCGCCGACATCGACCCGCGCGTGGTCCGGGTTTTCGGCTCGGGCGACCTGGACGGCTTCTTCTTCGTGGCCATGGAATACATCGATGGCCAGGACTTGGCGGAGTTGATGCGTGGTAAGCGCCTGGAGGTGGAATTCGCAACCGATGTAGCCATCGCCGTCGCCGAGACCCTGGAGCACGCGCACAGCTTCCAGACGACTATCGACGGTAAGGAATTTCAGGGCATTATCCATGGCGACATCAAGCCCAAGAACATTCGCGTGGATAGCCACGGCGAGGTGCGCGTGCTCGATTTCGGAATCGCCAAGGCACTATCGCTTTCGCGGCAGCTCACCCGCAACGAATTCGGCAGCGTTCCCTACGCGTCGCCGGAGAGGCTGGATCGCGGTGAAGTGAACGCGCTTTCCGACTTGTGGTCGCTGGCCGTGATGCTCTACGAAATGATCACGGGGCTGCAGCCCTACCAGGGTGAATCGACCGAACGGCTGGAGCGCATGATCCGCTCGGGCATCCCACCACCGCCCGCGCCCGACCCTTGCCCGGAGCCGCTGCGACGCATCCTCATGAAGGCGATGGCGCCGGATCCAGAGCTGCGCTACCAGAGCGCGCAGGATTTCGCGTCCGATCTACGCGCGTTCCGCAAAGGCGAAGCGGTGGCTATCACGGCCGACGCTCTTGACGCGACGCGAAGAACGTTCCGCAAGCCGGAAGCCGGCGATGAGACGCGGCGCACCTCTCGCACCGGAGAGGATGGCACCCGGCGGAGCGCACCTCAAGCACAACTTGTGGCGGCGCAGACTCCGCTGCGCCGTGGCATCTTCGCCTATTTTGCGCGCGGCGTGGCTGTACTGGCCATGGCCAGCGTGGTTTACGGCTCGTGGTTGGTGGTCTCCGAGTACTTTCTCTGGAAGCACAGTCAGGAACTGGAGCGCCAGGTTCAGACTGAGCAGATCAGCGATCCCGACGCCATTTGGGGCAAATGGACGGAACTTTCCAAGGGCAATCCCTCGTCCTTGTTATTACATGGCTCCCGCAAAGTGGTGAAGCAGAAGTTTCTCGCGGAGGCCGACCACGTGATTACGACCTATCGGGACAGTGACAGCCTGCCGGTTTACGAGAAGGATTGGGAGCGCGCTCGAACGATGCTGGCGCGTGCCTTAGCCGTGGATCCGGACGATTCCGTACGCGGCAAGTTACGGCTGGTGGAGGGTCACCTGGCGCGCATCAACGGCGGGGCGCACAGCTCGTTGGCGGAGCTGAATCTGGCGGTGGATAAATTCAACTCGGCCCAGCAGCTGATGCCCAAGTCGCCGGACCCGGAACTGGGGCTGGCGCGCGTCTACGTGTACGGGTTGAAGGACATCGACCGAGCCTACCAGGCGTTGCAGCAGGCAGAGAAGCGGGGTTATCACCTGCGCAATCGCGAGAGGCTGCAACTCGCCGACGGCTACCGCGCCCGCGCCGACCGGCTGTGGTGGGACTCGCGCAATGTGCGTGGACTGCCGCAAGAAAAAGATCAGATCCAGCGCGCCGCCGATGACTACAACCGGGCGCTCGGACTGTATCAGGATGTAGCTCCGTACGGCAATGCGAATGACGGAATCGTGCGCGTGCAGAAGAGCTTGGAGAGCGTGAATTTCCGGCTGCAGCAGATCGATCAGGAAGCGCAAGCGGGGACTGGGAAGTAGCAGTGGCCGTCACGCGCAGCAGCGCTGCCGAGCGCGCACCGTCACAGCGGGCCTTGCGGCGAGCCTCCCGTTGGCGGACCAAAGAACTGATCTGGACCATCGCCGCAATCCTCTTCGTAGCCTTCGGGCTATACCTGGTCTATCGCGCTAAGGCCAGCGAATTCCCCGCCGTGGCGCAAAGCCTTGCCGCTAAGAAGCTCATCGACCTGAACAACCTGAGCGCGCGCGAAGATCTGCTGCCGGCTCTGACCATTGTTCCCGACGCGCGCCAGCGTCAAGAGGCCGCGCGCCGCATCTACTACCTCTCGGGCGGGCTCTCTAATGTCGGAGCCGTGGCCCGCGAGCGCGGGCTGCTCACCAGTGAACAGTTTCGCGAGTTCAAACCACTGGTTGTGGTACGATCGCCCGCGAAGTTCCGCCGCGCCTTCCTCTTGTGGATCCCTCTCTTTTTTGCGGGGTTCCTGTTGGCGCATGCCTTTTTCAGCGTGCGGGGCTTCCGCGGCGATGAGACCTTTCTTCCCGCGCTTCTGCTGCTGACCGGCATCGGCCTGATCCTCATGATCAGCCTGCGCGATCCGGTCCGCGACACACTTCTTTTCGTCGATTTCGCCCAGGGCGTGTTGGGCGGCTGCGTGTTGCTGGCGTTTGCCGCCACGCTCGATTATGAGCGCCTCTTCGGCAACTTGAGCTTCGTGCCGCTGCTGGCAAGCTTCGGGCTTTCGCTGCTGCTCATCGTATTCGGATACGGCCCGGGCACCAGCGACGCCAAGGTCAACCTGTTCGGATTTCAGCCGGTGGAAATTATCCGCCTGCTGCTGGTCTTCTTCCTTGCGGGTTACTTCGCGAAACGCTGGGACGTGCTGCGGCACGCGCGGGAGCGGCGTCCGTCGGTGGTGCGCCTCACCCGCCACTTAGACATCCCGCCGCTCGAATACACCATTCCCGTTCTCGCCTGCGTGCTGCTCTCTCTGGTGTTTTTCTTTCTCCAAAAGGACATGGGGCCCGCCCTGGTCTTCGCCTGCCTGTTTCTGGTTCTGTACGGCGTGGCGCGCGGCAGCGCCTTTGTGCCGTTGGCCGGTCTCGTCTTCCTGGGGGCCGGTTTCCTCGCAGGTTTCGTGCTGGGCGTGCCGCACACCGTTCGCGATCGCGTGTCCATGTGGTTTTCGCCTTGGGACAACATGGTTCACGGCGGCGATCAACTAGCCCACTCGCTTTGGGCCTTCGCCACCGGAGGCGTTTGGGGTACCGGAATCGGATTGGGCGACCCGCAGATCGTACCGGCCGCTCACACCGACTTGATCCTCTCGGCGCTCGGAGAGGAGTGGGGGTTTATCGGGGTGTTGGCAGTGTTTGCGCTGTTCGGCCTGCTCCTCTACAAGTCTCTGCGGATCGCGCTGCGGGCGCGGACCGATTACGAGTTCTTTCTGGCGACGGGGCTCACCGCCGCCACCGCTCTTCAGATTTTGCTCATCTCCGGCGGAGCGCTCGGTGTGTTGCCGCTCTCAGGTGTCGTCACTCCGTTTTTGAGCTACGGCCGCACCGCCATGCTGGCCAACTTCCTGCTCGTCGCGATCCTGCTCTCGATATCGGCGCGCGCAAGCGATGAAACCGACACTGAACCGTTCCGCGTGCCGGTGAAGGCGCTCGGCGCGGTATTTGGCATGGCAGGGTTGGTAGTCGTCGCGAAAGCGGCGTACGTCCAGGCACTTCACAGCCCGGCTGTCATGGGCCAGGGCACGCTTGTGGTGCAAGCGGATGGCGCGCGGCGCTATCAATACAATCCCCGGTTTTCTGCCATCATGCGAGAGATCCCCAAGGGCAGCATTTACGATCGCAACGGTCTTCCGTTGGCTTCGAGCAACTGGGATGAGCTGGAGAAGCACCGCCAGGAATACCAGCAGCTCGGCATCGATATCGGTAGCGCCGGCGCGCACGACGACGCGCGGCACTATCCGTTCGGCAGCCTGATGTTCGATCTTCTGGGCGATGTGCGCACGCGGGCGCGCTGGGGCGCCACCAATACTTCGCTGGTGGAGCGCGATTCGGCCAGCCGGCTGCGCGGTTATGACGACCGCGCCAAGCTGCTCGAAGTGCGCAACCCGAAGACAGGCAGGATCGAGCGCGTCATTCGTTACGATTACCGCGAATTGGTCCCGCTGCTCCGCCACCGCTACGAGCCCGACAACTCCGAGGTGCGCCGCGTCCTGGATCGCCCGCGCGATGTGCGCCTGTCCATCGATGCGCGCCTGGAGGTCCGTGTCGCGGCCATTCTGCGAGAGCAGTTGCAGAAGGCCGGCAGGGACAAGGGCGCCGCGGTGGTTATGGATTCCGCCACGGGCGACCTGCTCGCCGCCGTCAGCTATCCGCTGCCGCCTGACAACGATGAAGATGCCTCGCTCGACCGCGCGCGGTACGGCCTCTACCCTCCTGGTTCCACTTTTAAAGTAGTGACGGCAATGGCCGCGCTGCGCAAGGATCCGCAGTTGGCGCACCGCACTTACGAGTGCATACGCCTGCCCGATGGCCGCGTGGGGAACTATATCAAAGGATCGAAGCGGCCAATACGCGACGACATCGAGGACAAGACACCGCACGGAACCGAGGACATGGAGCACGCCATCGTGGTCTCCTGCAACGCCTACTTCGCGCAGTTCGGTACGTATGATGTCGGCGCGCAGGCGCTATGGGAAACCGCCCAGCTGCTGGGCATCGCCGCGGCCTCTCCGAACACCTCCGGCGAATTGAAGAAATCGCTGCCGCAGTCTTCCTACGGCCAGGGTGAAGTGGTGGCATCGCCATTCCAGATGGCACGCGTGGCCGCTACCATTGCGAATGGAGGGGCAATGCCGCAAGGCCGCTGGATCACCGACGACACCAACACGCGCACCGGCGAGCCGCAAACCGTATTGTCGTCCGACACCGCCCAGACTCTGGCACGATTTATGCGCGAAGTCGTGACGGCGGGCACCGGTCGACGAGCAGCCGGCGCCATCCCCATCGCAGGGAAAACCGGGACCGCGGAGTTGGCCGATGCGCCTTCGCATGCCTGGTTCATCGGGTTTGCGCCCTACGGGTCGGCGAGCCGCAAAATCGCGTTCTCTGTGCTGATCGAAAATGGGGTGTACGGCGGAACGGCCGCCGCGCCCGCAGCCACAGAAATCGTGGACGCCGCGGCCAAACTCGGGCTGATTCACCCATGAGTCTCTTCTCGGACATCGAAAAAGCCATCGAGCGGAGTTTCCAACGCTGGACCGAGCGCGCCTTCGGACCCGCGAACTCCGACGAGCTGCTGCTGGTTCATCGCGCGATTCTGGACCAGATTGAAACCAAGATCCAGACCGTTGCTCGAGCCAAGCGAATCTTTCCGTACTCGCGGCTTACGGTGACTCTGGTATCGCCGGACCCCGATCGCCGGGCGCTCTACTTAGCTGCCTTCGGAGACCGTTTGGCCGCGGACATCCGCGAGGCGCTCGCCGGCGCGAAGTGTGAGGTCCCGCGAGGACTCGCTGTCGACGTTCAGACTGCGGAATCCGGGCTGCGGCCGTTCGCTATAGAATACGGGACCGATCGGCCGGAGGCCGTCTCTGCGCCCCAGCCGGCGCAGGGGAGACTTACCATCGTTCGCGGCAAGGCGCACCAGCCCGACTACCAGCTCGACCGCCCGCGCTTCAACATTGGACGCCTGGCCGAATTGACCGACTCGGAACAGCGCGTGGTGCGCCGCAACGACATGGTGTTCGAAGAGGGCGCGGATGAGGCCAATGGCACAGTGTCCCGCAAACACGGGCACATCAAGCGGGAAGAGGGCCTCTACCGCATTTGTGACGATGGAAGCGAATACGGTACCCGCATCTTCCGTGACGGCCGGACCATCGAGGTGCCCGAAAGCAATCGCCGCGGCGAGAGACTGAGAACGGGCGACGAGATCTACTTCGGCCGCGCGTGTGTACGCTTCGAGCAGTGACCGTACGCGTCGCGATCACCCCGCGGCTGAGGTGTATACTACCGGGGTGCCGAAAGGAGCGGGTATGGCCCGTCGAATGAGGCTGGTTTGGTTAACGGCTGCCGTGTGCTCGGTTCTCGCCGCGCAGGCGCAGTCGCTGCAGAAGATCACGCTCAACTATCCCACTCGCAGCGGCTCCTCCTGGCCTATGTTCATGGCAAAGGAGGGAGGCTACTACCAGAAATACGGCCTCGATGCGACCCTGGTTTTCGGCGTTCATCCAGCCGGCATCGCCATGATTATCAGCGGCGAAGCGCAGATGACCAATTACTCGCTCGAGACGGCCATGCAGGCCAGCGCGCGGGATGGATCGCTGGTGATCGTCGGCAGTTGGCTCAATAAGGCCGTGTTCGCCCTGATGTCGCGAAAAGACATCGGCGGGGTCAAGGACCTGAAGGGCAAGCGCATCGCCGTCAGCCAACTGGGCGACGCTCCCTCCAACTACACGATTGCGCTTCTGCGCGACTTCGGCCTCCATTCGCGGGATGTGCAGTGGGTGCCGGTGGGTACCGACGTCAACGGACGCGCCGCGGCTTTGGAAAGCGGACGCGCCGATGCGACCCTCTTGACCGCGCCCGCCTACTTCAAGATGGAAGCGGCTGGCTTCAAAAATCTGGCGCAACTCGCGGACCACGACGACATCTTTGCAGCCACCACTTACCTGCTCAAGAAGACCACGGTCGCGGCCAATCCTAAACTCCCCGAGTTGTTGATCAAGGCGCACACGGAAGCCATCAAGCGCTTCTATGAAGACAAGAATTTCGCGGTGAAGGCCTACATGGCGTACGACAAGCAGCCGCAGGCCGATGTGGAGCGGTTCTACGACATTTACGCGAAGGCCGAACTCTTTCAGCGCGTCCCCTACGTGCTGGCCGGAGCCGTGCAGTCCGTGATCGACCAGCAGACCGACCCGCAGATGATTGCGATGATGAAATCGTATGACTACCGCAAAGTGGTTGATAACAGCATTGTCGAGCGCCTCGTAAAGGAAGGCTTCTTCGAGAAGCTGTTCGGACCGGGCGTCAAAGCCGAAGAGGACCGCAAAGCCAAGCTGGCGATGAAGTAAGCGAACACAGCTCAAGAACTATGGCTTTTCAATACCGTGCCGATCATGTCGGCAGCCTTTTACGTCCCCGGGAAGTGTTGGACGCCCGGAGTAATCCTGGCGTCTCTCCCGTCGAGCTCAAGGAGATCGAGGACCGGCACATAACGCGCGTGCTCCAGCGGCAGAAAGATCTCGGCCTCAAGATCTTCACCGATGGGGAGTTGCGCCGCCGCGGATTCATGAGTGACTTTTACGAGTCGGTGGACGGGCTGGATAACGCAGACGACATCGCGCGGACATGGAAAGGCGCGGCGACTGGCGTGGCTACCTCTGCGGTGAACGTACTGCACGGCATCGTGACCCGCAAAATCCACCAGAAGAAGCGGCTCACCAGCCACGAGCTGGGTTTTCTGAAGCAGCACAGCCCCGGCGATGTGAAAATGACCCTTCCGACGGCCAACCAGTTTCCCGCCATTATGTACAAGAACGGTGTCAGCGAGCGGGCGTACCCGACGCGCTCCGAATTTTTGTGGGACATCGTGCCCATCGTAAAGTCAGAGATTCAGGCGCTGGCAAACGAGGGTGTGAAGTATATCCAGGTGGATGCGCCGCGCTACAGCTATTACATCGATCCCAAGTGGCGCGCGTATGTCAAAGACGAGATGGGTGTCGACCCCGAGCAGGCGCTGGATGAGGCGATCCGCGCCGACAACGCGTCTCTCGAAGGGGCCAAGCGCGACGGTGTTACTTTGGCGATCCATCTCTGCCGCGGCAATAACCGCAGCCATTGGTATGCGGAGGGCGGCTACGACCCCATCGCCGAGAAGCTCTTCAACCAGCTCAACGTGGATGTCTTCCTGCTCGAATATGAGTCGGAACGCGCCGGCACCTTCGAGCCGCTACGCTTCGTACCGAAGAACAAAGTCGTAGTGCTTGGCCTGGTCAGCAGCAAGCTTCCGGAACTCGAGCCGCAAAACCAACTCATACGGCGAATCGAGGAAGCCAGCCGCTATATACCTCTGGAGAACCTTGCACTAAGCCCGCAGTGCGGCTTCGCTTCCGCCATGGAGGGCAACCTCTTGAGTGAAGAAGAGCAATGGCGGAAGCTGCAACTGGTGGTCGAGACCGCCCGCGCCGTGTGGAAGGATGCATAACACCGGCCCCCTTTATCACCGTAAGCTAGGGACTAGAAAGTAATCCCCAGCAGGAACTCGGCCTGGTTCTGGCTGCTCTGCAATCCACCATTGGGGCTCAGGAAATGTTGCGCTCCCCAACGGGTGTAGCGTACTTCCGGGGAAATATGAATTACCAGAACATGCACATCGATGCCGCCGCCAATCACAAAACCCGTAGTCGTATTGTGATGCAGCTCCGCCGGATTCGAGGTCGTAGTGATGGAGGTGATGCCCGAGGCGACCACCGTGTTGGTTACGGTTTGCTTTAGTCCTTGAAGCGTATCCCAGGCGATTCCGGCATCCACGTACGGCCGCACCACTTCAGAACGAAATCGGTATTTCGCTAGCAGGGGAAACTCCCAGGCATTTCCCGTGGTCTTGCTATTCACGATTGTGTCGATCAGTCCCCCGCTGCTGGTGTAGTTCAAATGGCGGTAAAGCGCGTCCAGCTCTACGCCCAAGCCAAATGGCAACCGCAACTCCACCGTGGGTCCGATGATATAGCGGCTGGTGTTCGTTTGAAAATTCACGCGATCGGGGCTCTGAACGATATCGACAAAATCCGTCAGCGGGACGCCTCCCTTCACCCCAAAGGAGAACGGCTGCGCGCATGCCGAAAACGCGCCGAGCAACAACAGGAACAGTGGTCTCATGGAGTTGCCGACGAATCGCGCGGGGAAGCGGTTCCCGAAGCAGTACCGGTGGCCGTAAGGATTCACACTTGCAGCGTGAACGACTCTCCTAAATAAACGCGCTTCACTTCGGGATCGCGGCCGAGCGCTTCCGGGCTGCCGGCGCGGAAGATCCGGCCATTATTGATGATGTAGGCGCGGTCGGTGACCACCAGCGTCTCGCGGACATTATGGTCGGTCACCAGAATGCCGATGCCGGCGCGCTTGAGGTCGAAAATAATACGCTGCAGCTCCAGCACCTGAATTGGATCGATACCGGAAAACGGCTCGTCCAAGAGCAGAAAGCTCGGGTCGATCACCAGCGACCGCGCGATCTCCACGCGCCGCCGTTCGCCTCCCGAGAGCATGTAGCCCTGGTTGCGCCGCACCGTCTCCAGGCCGAGCTGCCCGATTAGCCGCTCCATTTTTTCCCGCCGCTCTTGCGCACGCATCGGCAATGTCTCCAAGATGGCCAGCAGATTCTCCTCCACGGTCATCTTGCGAAATACCGACGCTTCTTGCGGAAGGTAACTGATGCCTTTGCGGGCGCGCTCGTACATCGGCAGCGCGGTGATATCCTCGTCGTCCACCAGGACGCGGCCCGAGTCGGGGCTGATCAAGCCGACAATGATGTAGAACGATGTGGTCTTGCCCGCGCCATTCGGGCCGAGTAATCCCACCACCTCGCCTTGCTGCACAAATACCGAGACGTCGTCTACCACCTTACGGCCGCGATAGGCCTTGGAGATTTCGGCAGTCTCAAGCTTGGTCATCAGGCGCTACTTGCGGTGGAGGCGGCTCTTGGCTGGCTGCTCCGCGGACCCGTTCACCAGCAGCCTATCATCGTTGGCAAAGTAGGTCAATTCCACGCCGTGGGTGTCGCCTTTCAAGCTATCGACCATGCGCGGCTGCCCTCCGCGCAGCACCACTTTTTGATCGTCGGGATAATATTCACCGTGTTCTCCGGTCCCCGTGCGCGTACGGTCGGTTGCGGTCTGCACGATCTCCACCGAACCCTCAGCGAACGCTTTTTGCAAACGCGAATCAGCCGATGAGTCGGCAAGAAACGCGCGCAGCTCCCGGCTCTTTACGCGCAATCCCGTATGGTTCAGCACGACTCCCCCGGTGTAAACTGCCAGCCGGTTTTCGTCCGTGTAGATCATGTGCGCTGCATGGACGACAGTCAGCACGGCAGGGGGAGCAGGCTTATTCTCATCTTCCGCCTTCGGCTGATCCCACAGGTTGGTGACTACGCTGCCATCCGCCGTCAGAGTCTTCTTCTCACGGTCCACGTCGACGGCGTCACCTTGAATCCGGTTGGCGCCCTGCCAGAGGTTCACATTTCCCTCGTAGTGCACAGTACGGTTGCGGTTGGTCGAAACCATCTTCCGGGCTTGGGCCTGAAGCGGCTCGTCGCCGGACAGCATGCTGGAATTCTTTTGGTCCTTTTCCGGCAGCCGGCTCGAGATCACCCGCCCATCCGCCGTGAAGTTCCCGGTGCGCTGATCCAGATGGATGTGCTCGGCCGAGGTCGAACCATTCGTGTCCCAGACGCGGGCCGCGCTTTCGAGCACCATCACGTTTTCTTTCGAATCCAGAGTGGCTTTAGCCGAGCGAGCCCGGCGGTCGCCTTCCTCATACGAGAAGTCGCCCCATTGTTCCAGAGATGCCAGCTGGCTGCTGTTCGGTTCAAAGTGCGCCAGCATTTCATGACTGGCGGTCAATGTGGCTGCTATATTGCGCTTGCGCTCCTCCGCGGTAGGGTCGGTGTGCGTTTTGACCTCTTTGGCGCGGAAGGAATCGATGTGGTTTTCGCCGCTGTACGCGATCACCATGTCGTTGCCTTCGAGCGTTCGGTGGTGCTGCACGGGCAGGTTGGGAAGGAATTCCAGCTTGCCGGGCGAATGCGTCAGCACCGTTTCGATTTCCTTGCCTCCCGGCCGCATCTTTAGTTCTATGACGTCGCTGTACAAGACATGGGTTTCGCCTAATTCGCGGCCTGGCGCAGGCAAAGGCTTGGCAGTAACCGCGCTGTTACCGCTGGCATTAACGCGGGAAAGAGTGCTCTGCTGGTCCCCCGGATCGAAATTCATTTCCACGCGCGCCGCCGCAATCGTGGTTTCCGAAGTCGCCGAGGTTGAAGTCAAGCCGGCGTTACCCTGTCCGGTGATCTTCTGTACCAGGCCATCGTCATCGAATTCCATCGCTAGGTTGTCGGCGGCGTACTGCAGCTTGCGGTTGGGGTATTCGTCGGTGCCGTGCGCCCGGGTGGATTCCACCTTTCGCAGGGCCTTGTCCTGAAGGTGAATTACCGAGTCATATCCCTCCACCACCGTGTTGGCGCGCGTGAGCTTACCCCAGGGTCGCAGCAAGATCTGCGCGCTGCTCTCCTGATACGTCAGGGTGTTGGCTTCGATCTTCATGGGCTTGGCATTGGCGCCGGGGGAGTGCCAATCCACCACCACATCCTTCTTCATGAGCAGTTCATGCGTGGTGGGATCGTAGTAGCCGCCGTTTGATCTGCCGTCGCCGTTGCGAAACGTGAAGGTGCAGGGTTGGTCGGTATCGGCCTTGCCCCCCGTGGTATCGAAGGTGACGCCCGAGGAGTGGATCGAAACCAGGTCCGGCTTCGGCTCCCCTTCCGCCGGTTCTCCCAGCGTGATATCCACCTCTCCTTCCGAGTACAATTTATGGTCCGTTGCGAAGTATGTGGCGGCCGCGCTCTTCACCAGGTCGTAGGCATCACCGGTCTTGTGATAGAGCCGGAGTTGCACCTCGATCAGATCGATGCGCGAGGAATCCTTCGCCTGCCGCGCCTCCTTAGCGTAAATCTTTACTGTTGTCTGGTCGCCCTTTTTCTCGGTATATTCCCAAAGGTCGGCCGACGAGTTCAGGTTCAGCGGCAGAGCTTTCGGCTTGGGAAGAGAGCCCGCCCGCAAGACCAGTTTCTGCGCCCGGTAGGTGACAATCACGACGCCCAGGATGGCGCCTATCGCCACCAGCAGGAGCCAGCGCGTGCGTCGCATGGATACCTCCACTATACCGCCCGCGGCGCGCTATACTCGCGTGTTATGTCGGCTGCCGCCATCCGGATCTTCGCGACCGGCGGTACGTTCGACAAGGAGTATAACGAGATCACCGGCACCCTCTTCTTTCAGGACACCCACCTTTCCGACATGTTGCAACGCGGCCGTTGCCTGGTTCCCGTGAGCGTCGAGACTCTCATGATGGTGGATAGCCTGGACATGACCGAAGCGGACCGCGATCTCATTCTCCGCCGCTCGCTCGATGCGCCCGAACAGCGCATCATCATTACCCACGGCACCGACTCCATGGAGCACACGGCCGCGGTGCTTGGGAAGAGTTCAACCGGCAAAACGATCGTGCTGACTGGCGCGATGGTCCCATATACGTTTGGAAGCTCCGACGGCATGTTCAATTTGGGTGCAGCTCTCGCTCTGGTGCAGACGCTTCCGCCGGGTGTATATGTGGCCATGAATGGCCGCTGTTTTGACTGGCGGACCGTGCGCAAGAATCGGCAGCTCGGAGTCTTTGAGGAAGCTTGAGTCGGGCACTGTCAAGAACAATAATTCATTTATATTCTGCTGTTTAGCGGCAATTTTTGGCACTCTTCAGTAGAGTGTGCTAATAATGTTTCTCGGAACCCTAATGGACTTTGTGGCGGGTTCCGCCAGTAAACCTGAATCAAATTTTCATCCAGAAGGAGGTCGTACCCATGAAGATTCGTCCGCTTTACGACCGTATCGTGGTCAAACGGATTGAGACGAAAGAGCAAATGCAGGGCGGTTTGTACATCCCCGATTCGGCCAAGGAAAAGCCCCAGGAAGGCGAAGTGGTCGCCGTGGGCAAAGGCAAGCGCCTGGAAGACGGCAAAGTCATCGCTCTCGACGTGCAGGTAGGTGATCGCATTCTGTTCGGGAAGTATTCCGGCAGCGACATCAAGCTGGACGAGGACGAGTACTTGATTATGCGTGAGGACGAAGTCCTCGGGATTTTGGATGCTGCCCCCAAGGTAGCCAAGAAAGCTTCCTAAAGGAGTCGAAACGATGGCGAAACAGATTGTCTATTCCGAGAATTCCCGTCAGGCGATTTTGCGTGGCGTCAACCAGCTGGCCGACGCCGTGAAAGTGACGCTCGGTCCCAAGGGCCGCAACGTAATCCTGGAGAAGAAGTTCGGCGGTCCGAACATCACCAAGGACGGCGTCACGGTTGCCAAAGAGATTGAATTGAAGGATCCGCTGGAGAACATGGGCGCACAGATGGTGCGCGAAGTCGCCTCCAAAACCAGCGACGTGGCCGGCGACGGCACCACCACAGCCACCATTCTGGCCCAGGCCATCTTCCGTGAAGGCGTAAAGGCCGTTGCGGCCGGCGCCAACCCGATGGCCCTGAAGCGCGGCATTGAGAAGGCCGTCGAAGTGGCCACCAAAGAAGTGACCAAGATGTCCAAGAGCGTGACCGGCGACATGATCGCGCAGGTGGGCACCATCTCGGCCAACAGCGATCCGACCATCGGCAACATCATCGCCGATGCCATGAAGAAGGTGGGCAAGGATGGCGTGATCACGGTCGAAGAGTCTAAGACCATGAACACGGAGCTGGATACGGTGGAAGGTATGCAGTTCGACCGCGGTTACCTCTCTCCCTACTTCGTGACCGATGCCGAGCGCATGGAAGCGGTGCTCGAGGATCCGTACATCCTCATTCACGAGAAGAAGATCAGCAACATGAAGGACCTGCTGCCGCTGCTCGAGCAAATCGCGCGCGCCGGCAAACCGCTGCTGATCATCGCCGAGGAAGTGGAAGGCGAAGCGTTGGCCACCCTGGTGGTGAATAAACTCCGCGGCACGCTCAACGCCGCCGCTGTGAAAGCCCCGGGCTTCGGCGATCGCCGCAAGGCCATGCTGGATGATATCGCCATCCTCACCGGCGGCAAGTCGATCATGGAAGAGACCGGCATTAAGCTGGAAGGCGTTCGCCTGGAAGATCTCGGCCGGGCCAAGCGCATCACCATCGACAAGGACAACACCACCATCGTCGATGGCAACGGCAAAGAGAAGGACATCCAAGGCCGCATCAAACAACTGCGCACCCAGATCGACGAGACCACCTCCGACTACGACCGCGAGAAGCTGCAAGAGCGTCTGGCGAAACTGGCCGGCGGCGTGGCAGTGATCAAGGTCGGCGCAGCCACCGAAACCGAGATGAAGGAAAAGAAGGCTCGCGTGGAAGATGCCCTGCATGCTACCCGCGCAGCTGTCGAGGAAGGCATTGTTCCCGGCGGCGGCGTGGCTCTGCTGCGCGGCGCCAAGGCGCTGGCGGGCTTCAAGGCGGAAGGCGATGAGCAGATCGGCGTCGATATCGTGCGCCGCGCTTGCGAAGAGCCCATCCGTCAGATCGTGGTCAACTCCGGCACCGAGGGCGCTATCGTCGTGGAGAAAGTTCGCGAAAACTCCAACCCGAACTTCGGTTTCAACGCTCAGACGGAAGTGTACGAAGACCTGGTGGCGGCGGGCGTGATCGACCCGACCAAGGTGACCCGCACCGCGCTCCAGAACGCCGCTTCCATCGCCTCCTTGATGCTCACTACGGAAGCGATGATCGCGGAGATTCCGGAGAAGAAGCCGGCACCCGCGCCCGGCGGGCACGGCCCCGAGATGGATTACTAAACACCTTCCTGAATATTTCGAAACTTCGGCCGCGCTCCCGGCAACGGGGACGCGGCCTTTTTTCGTGGCCGTCGCCGCAAGGAACCCCACGCTTTCGTGGTGCATCTAACTAGTTGAAGAGGGTTAGATTATGATCCAGTCTTGGCAACAATTTGTGCGGCTGGCTGTTTTAGCGTTTGTGTCTGGTGTCCTGGTGTTTGCTCAAAACAACGTTGGGCGGCCGGGCGCTGTGAACTATGTCGAGGGCAACGTGACCCTCGACGGTCGCGCCCTGAACGCGAAATCGATCGGTTCGACGGAGGTCGGCCACGGAGATGTGATTCAAACCGGGCAGGGGAAGGCGGAAATTCTGCTGATCCCGGGCGCATTCATTCGACTCGACGACAACAGCGCGTTGCAAATGGTTTCGCCTGAGTTGACCAATACGCAGGTTCAACTGAAGAGCGGGCGCGCGGTCGTTGAAGTGGACCAGATCGAAAAAGAAAACCACCTGGCAATACTCGATAACGGCATCAGCACTACGCTGGAAAAGCAGGGGATCTATCAGTTCGATGCCAATCCGGCATCGGTGGCAGTCTACGACGGAAAGGCTGTGGCGCAGATCGACGATAAAGGCATCGAGGTGGGCAAGGGAAAGCGACTTGTTCTCACCGCTGGAATCCGTAAACCAGAAAAATTCGACCGCGAACAGACTGGCGAACTCTACGCTTGGAGTAAATTGCGCTCCGGCTACATGGCTGAGGCAAACGCTTCGTCCGCGCAAACAATCATCGTGAATAGCCCCGGTTGGTATTACGGAACCGGCTGGTATTGGAATCCTTGGTTCGACAGTTGGGCTTTCGTGCCGGGCGCGGGCTACTTGTACAGCCCGTTCGGTTTCGGGTTCTACTCACCTGCCTTCGTATATTACGGGGGTTGGGGTGGCTATTGGGGCGGCGGCTACTGGCGGGGTTACCACGGATTTCGGGGCGGCGGTTTCCACGGTGGCGGTTTCGGCGGGGGCTTTCGCGGCGGCGGGGGCTTTCACGGCGGCGGCGGCCACCGCTAAATAAGTCCCCGTCTATTTGACGTTCGCGCGCTTGGCCCTCCGGGCGGCGAACGCCAAGCCCGACCACGTCTCATCTACTGCGCACACTTTGTAGTCCACCAGCCCTGCCGCCAATCCCATTTCGCGCACGATCGACTCAGTCAAGTCGGTAGCGACGCCCGAGGCCTTCTTTGGCCAAATCAGCCATAGAGTACGGCCTTCCTTGATCTCGCGCGCCAGCTGGGGAAGCTCGTGGGCGAGCGCGGCCGCGGCTTTCTGAAACAGCAATATCACACCCGCACCATCTGGCCGGTTCTGTAAGCGAACATCGGCAGGGAGTGGCGCGAGCTTGTCTCGGAAACCTTCGGGTGCGTGGAGCATAGCGACTACCGAGCCTTCTCCGATCCTCAACTTATTGGGCAGCGGCGTACCCGAGTATCCGGTTAGCGTTCCAGGCACGACCGGGTTCTCGGTTTTGGTCTTTACGGCGCGCCGTAGGGACGGTCCGATGCGAGGCCAGGTAGTGAACACGGCATCGGGCAAGAGCGCGCGAGTCTGGGCTGTCTTTTCGGGATCGGCTTCGATGAAGACCAGCGGGATGTGCCGAGTGGCTTTGTGAGAGCGCAGATGCCGGGCGATCTCGCCCCCGTGGGAGGGCAGGCGAGCCAGGTCGATCACCACGGCGTCAGGTGGATTCTCGCGTATCCGGCGAAAGCCGCCATCGCTGTCCGTGCGCGCAAAATATTCGGAGGAGAATCCGGCTCGGTTGAGACGCTCGACACGTTCAGCCGCCTCTGCAGCGTGCCAGTGCAGCAGCAGGACTCGCGCGGCCATTTAGGCGCCGCGAACTACTCCGGTGACGGGCAAAAGACGGGTGCGAATCTGGTTCATGACGTCTGAAGCCAGGAACGGTTTCCGTAGCACCGGGAAGTTGTGCTCTTCGCACAAGGCTTCTTCCTCCGGCGGCAGAATGGTTCCGGTCATCACGATCACCAGCATCTGCGGCACGGCTTGCAGGAACTCGACGCCGAGTTCCACGCCATTGCCGTCCGGCAGCATGAAATCGAGCAGCGCAGCGTTGGGTTTGTTCTCTTGCACCAGCCGCTTGGCTTCGGTTGCGGATTCTGCGGTCAGCAGCCTCCAACCGGCGTCTGCCATGAGCCGCTCCAGAAAATGCAGGAGGTCGCGGTTGTCGTCGACGAGCAGGACGGTGGGATGAGCGGGAGCCATGGCCGCGCTCTGTTCCACCGAGTGAATGTTGAGCTTTTCCTTGTCCTCGGCTACATCTACGCGCACGCGTGCCCCCGCGCTCACCTGATTGGTCGCCACTAGCGTGGCCAGGGGCTGCGTCAGGTGCCGGTGAATGGTGCGATTCAACTCGCGCGCGCCATACTCGGAGCTGGTACCCTTGTCCAGCAGGAACTGCCGCGACTCAAAAGGAACCTCCAACGTAAAGGAGCGATTCCCGAGCCTGGTGTTCACATGATTCTGCAGATCCGCGATTTGCTTATCCAGAATTGCCGATAACGATTCCGGCGTGAGCGGCTGGTACGTAATGATGCAATCGATTCGGTTGACGAACTCCGGCGAAAAACGCTTGCGCACCGACACCAGCGCGATGTTTTGCAGTTTGCTGGTCAGGTCCGTCCGCGGCCCGCTCATTTTCACCGATTGAAAGCCGAAATCCGGATTAATTTCCCGCATCATTTCGCGGGCGCCCAGGTTGCTGGTGAGGAAAACCAGGCTCTTTTCGAAATTCACTGTGGAGTTGTCGCCCAGGCGGAGAATGCCCTTGTCCAACACGCCCAGCAGCAAACGAGTCATGGATGGCGCGGCCTTTTCAATCTCGTCGGAGAGCACGAGCGACAGGTTGCACTTCTCGCTGGTGACCGCGTTGAGCTTCTGTTGGGTGAGCATCGGCTGTGTTTCGCGATGGCCCAGATAGCCGGGCGGCGCGCCGATGAGCTTGGCTACCTCGTGCTCCATTTGGAATTCGCCGCAGTCCACCTTCAGCACGTTTTTCTCGGTACCGTGCAGAATTTCGGCGAGGGCCTCGACGGTTTTCGTTTTGCCCGTGCCGGTCGGCCCCAGCAGTAGAAACACGCCTACCGGCCGGCCTTCCGGAGCCAGGCCAGCCTGGAACATCTGGATATACGGCACGATGACACGTGTCGCAGCAGGTTGTCCCACGACTTTTTGAGACAGGACGGTCGTCAGGTCTTCAATCGTATCGGCACCCTGCTTTCGCGAACGATTTGGTGTGCCCTTGGGCTTGTCCACTGCGCCCTCCGCCTTGATTATAGTCGCGGCGGAATTTCTGACCCGGATTTTCCGTCTCTCTTCAGGACGGTTCGGTTCCTTCATAAGCTCGTTCTTTACCGTTAGCTACGAACAATTTACCAATAACCGCGAAGCATGGCAAAAAGGCCCACCACCCCCGTGACCGGAGGCTACAGCTCTTTTTATCATGTTGAAGCATTTTATTATGTGAAAATTCTAACTAATGATATCCAATTGGAGGAAAAATCCGTTCGGATTTATCTATGTCGGAAGGTAATGCGCCCTTTGGTCAGGTCGTAGGGAGAGAGTTCCAAGGTGACCCGATCACCCGCCAGGACGCGGATTCGGTTGCGGCGCAGTCGTCCTGCCAGGTGCGCCAAAACCACGTTCGGATTATTTTCGAGTTGCACACTGAAAAGGCCGCTGGGAAACTTTTCTAAAACTGTACCGGTTACTTCAATGCTGTCTTCTTTGCTCATACACCTTTTAGCGAGTGGGCCGGCCGCGTTGCGGAGCCGGCCCTAAATCGTCAGGCCGCCGTGACGTTGGTTGCCTGCAGACCCTTGGGGCCCTTGGTCACCTCAAACTCCACCTTCGAGCCTTCGTCCAGGGTGCGATAGCCCTCTGTTTGGATGGCCGAGAAGTGTACGAACACATCTTCTCCATTCTCCCTCTGGATAAAACCGTAGCCCTTGGCTGCGTTAAACCACTTCACTGTGCCTTTTTCTTTCATCTGCCTCATTCCCTCTTAACAAAAAAATGCACTTATCTCGTGCCGCAACTGTAAAAAAGGGGGTTGCGGATGGACTCACGCAACCCCCTTTTATCACCGAAGCGGAAAACAAGAGTCAAATGCCATACCATTATACAACGGAGCTTGTTTATACAAGGGAGCTCCCTTTGGTTGTTCCTGTTCTCTTGGGACTGTGCAAACATTCGACTTCTACCGTTTCCGCTTCCTCTTTCGGGCGCTCGATTCAGTGCTGTTTCCACCTGGGCAAAGTGGCAACATTGTGCGCGGCGCTTTTGGCAAAATCCTGCGGCAAGTGGCATCGCCCGACAACTACGCTTTTCTCTTCGAACCGGGCGCCCCGAGCGCCGCCCGAAGTCGAGTGGCGGACTGGCCGCGGCCCTTTGTCCTCCGCTGCTCTCACCTCGATGGTTCGACTCTGGAACCAGGGGAAACTTTCTTCCTGGACGCCCACATCTTTGAATTACGCCGCCCGCTGCTGCCCTGCTTCCGGGCAGTGTTTGAGCGGTTCGCGGCCGAGGGCATCGGACCCGGTCGCGGCCGCGCCGAGGTAACTGCCGCCCAACAACTCGATCCCGCTGACAATCCGATGGCGGGCTCGACGCCGTCCTCGGTTGCTCTGGTGGGCGATTCCGCAGCAGTACCCGCTGTTACTCTGGGATTCGTTACTCCCACAGAGCTGAAGACCCGTGGCCGGGTGGCAGACCGTCCGGAATTTGACGTGTTGTTTGCTCGCCTCTGCGAACGCTTCAACACACTTGGAGAGCTTTACGGTAACGGTCCACTAGATGCCGACTGTCGCGCCTTGGTGGAACGCGCGGGCGCGATCTGTCTGACACGTTGCGATCTGACTTGGGAATACGCGTCTCGAAAATCAACACGGACAGGACAGACCCACCCGCTCGGGGGTTTGTGTGGAGAAGCCGATTACGAAGGAGAACTGGGCGAATTTCTACCTTGGTTGCGTGCCATGCGATGGGTAGGTGTGGGTCGTCAGACCGTCTGGGGCAAAGGCGATGTGCGAGTGGTGGCGAGCTAACGAAAACCCCACCGGGAACTCCCCTACTCACTCGGGCAACTCCCTGGTAATTCGAGATCTGCGTGCTACACTCGAAGCGTCCCGGAACCATGGACTTTCTCAAAGGCCTGAATGCGCCGCAGCGCGAGGCCGTCGCCCACACGGAGGGCCCGCTACTGATTCTGGCGGGCGCGGGCAGCGGTAAAACCAGGGTGATCACTCACCGAATCGCGCATATCGTTACCTCCCGGAACGTGCACCCGTCAGCCATTTTGGCCGTCACCTTCACGAATAAGGCCGCCGGGGAGATGCGCGAGCGTGTCTCTGCCCTCCTCGAAGGCCACCAATCCGAATCCCGGCCAAACGTTTCCACGTTCCACTCCTTCTGCGTGCGTTTGTTGCGCCGCGATGGCGATCCGCTGGCAGCAGTCCGCCCCGGCTTTACGCGCCGCTTCAGCATCTACGACGACGACGAGCAGATTTCCATCATCAAGTCTTCTTACCGCGCGCTGGGTCTCGAGGAAAAGGACTTCATACAGTACCGGGTTGCCCTGTCGCGGATCAGCCACGCCAAAAACCGCAATGAAACGGCGACGGACCTGTATCGCAAAGCCACCACCAACGAAATGGAGCGGGTGGCTTCCGTGTTCGAATCCTACGAAGCCGCGTTGCGCACCGCCAACGCGCTCGACTTCGATGACCTGCTGCTCGAGTCCGTGCGCCTGCTGCGCCACGATACTGCCACACGCGAGGCCTGGAACCGCCGTCTCGGCTACATCCTGATCGATGAATATCAGGACACCAATCGCACCCAGTACGACTTGATGCGCCTGCTCTCGGAATCGCATCAGAACGTGTGCGTGGTGGGCGATGAGGACCAGTCGATCTATAGCTGGCGCGGCGCCGATATCAACAACATCCTCGATTTCGAACGCGACTATCCGGGCGCTAAGGTCATCCGGCTGGAGCAGAATTACCGTTCCACCAAGAATATTCTGCAGGCCGCGGGCGCGGTGGTGGAGAACAACAAGGCGCGCAAGGGCAAGAAACTCTGGACGGAAGCCGATACCGGCGAAATGCTCGGCCTGTACGCCGGCCACGACGCCGAAAACGAGGCTCTGTTCATTGCTGACCGGATCGAAAAGCTGCTCGTTTCCCACCCCGACGAACACATCGCGGTTCTGTACCGCACCAACTTTCAGTCGCGCCAGTTGGAAGAGGCCCTGCGCCGGTATGGGCGCAAATACAACATCGTGGGCGGATTCAGCTTCTACCAACGCTCCGAAGTCAAGGATACGATCGCGTACCTGAAGCTGGCGACCTCACAGGCGGACTCTGTAAGCCTGCTGCGGGTAATCAACACTCCGGCGCGCGGAATTGGCCGGACCACCGTGGAACAAATCGAAGCTCTGGCGCGCGAACAGCATATCAGCCTGTGGAGCGCCATCGAGCGCATCATCGACGGCCATCAGCTTTCCACGCGCTCGCAATCGTCGCTGGTTACGTTTCGCAATCTGATTCAGGAACTCGCGCTCATCGCCAGCGGCGAATCGCTCCCCGACTTGATCCGCTACATCCTGGACCGGACCGGCTACCGCCGCATGCTGCAGGACGAGAAGACGCCGGAAGCCGAGGCACGCCTGGAGAACCTGGACGAGTTGGTTAATGCGGCGGTGGAAGGCGCTGAACGCGGCGAGACGGTTTGGGAGTTTCTTGACCATGCCGCGCTGGTGGCCGAAGCGGACGCGTACGATGAAGCTTCGTCGGTAACGCTGATGACCCTGCACAACGCCAAAGGGCTGGAGTTCCCCACGGTGTTTATCGCGGGCATGGAGCAGGGCCTGTTCCCGCATAGCCGGTCGATCAACTCTCCCGAGGCGCTCGAGGAGGAGCGCCGCTTGTGTTACGTGGGCATGACACGCGCCCGCAAGCGCTTGTTCCTCAGCTGGGCAAAGTATCGGCGTCGTTTCGGCGGCGGCGAGCAGGAAAAATCCACACCGTCCTGGTTCTTGAGCGAGGTGCCGGAGAATCTCATCCACGATTTGAGCCCGCGAGACGAATCCGGCGAAGTGAATTTGTTCGGCGAACGGGACTCGGTGCGCCAGGCCGCCCGGCGAAATACCTTCACCGGGAAGACATACAATTCGCTCGAGAACATTTCTCAGTTCTTCGGCGAGCGTGGCATTCCCTTCCGTCCCCCGCAGCCGGGCGCGCCCCGCATGGCTCCGCCGCAGCTGCCGCGGCCTACGCTTCCGGCCAAGCCTCTGCCCACAGCGCCGTCCGCCCCCCGCCGTGTCGCGCGCGCCGGTACCACGGTGGAGCATCCCAAATATGGAACCGGAACGGTGGTGCGTCGCGAAGGTGACGGCGAGAATGCTAAGATCACTGTGAACTTTCCTCGTTACGGGTTGAAGAAACTCGTCGAGAAGTACGCAGGATTGAAAAGAGACTGATGAACACCAAGACCGTCACCGATAAGCTGGAACGCAAAAAACTGAAGCGCGTCGCGCGCAAGAAGGCTGCTCCCAAGGCGAAACGCGCCGCCGGCGTGGCTCGCGGCTCGACCAAGAAAAAGATTCGTCACCAGGCGCAAGGCCAGCGCAAGCGGTAAGCGGGCGGAACACCCGTGAACGGCGCCCACGGCAGCGTTTTCCGTACCAAGAGTATCGATGCGCTGATCGCCGCCAGCCAAGAACCAGATAAGAAACTGCAGCGCACCTTGGGGCCCTGGAGCCTGACTGCCCTCGGTATCGGCGCGGTGATCGGTTCCGGGATCTTTATCCTCACCGGAACGGCCGCTGCCGGCGAGACGCTCAGCTACAAATCGATTCTGCACGCACCGATTCTCGACCTGCTGCAGCACGGTTCGAAAGCGCTTTCCACCTTCGGCCGTCCGGGCGCGGGCCCAGCTATCTCGCTGTCGTTTCTGCTCACGGCGATGGCGTGCAGTTTCGCGGCGTTGTGTTACGCGGAGCTGGCGTCCATGATTCCCATCGCCGGCAGCGCCTATACCTACGCCTACGCCACCCTGGGAGAGATCGTCGCCTGGATCATTGGCTGGGACCTCATCCTGGAATACGCTGTGTCGAACATGGCCGTGGCGGTAGGCTTCTCGGCCTATCTGAACGACATTCTCGACAATACGTTCCACTGGCATCTTCCCACCAAGTTCGCCGGCCCGCCATTCATTGAAGGTCAGGCCACCGGCGCGTGGTTCAACATCTCGGCGCTGATCATTTTGCTGATCCTGACCTACGTGTTGGTAATGGGAGTTCGCGAAAGCGCCAGCACCAACAATGTCATGGTGGCGATCAAAATTATAGCGATCCTGATTTTCGTGTTCGGCGCGGCCAAGGCCGTGAATACAGCCAACTGGCGTCCGTTCGCGCCCAACGGTTTTTCCGGCGTGCTCACCGGCGCCGCCATCGTCTTCTTTACCTATATCGGCTTCGACTCAGTATCGACGGCCGCCGAAGAGTGCCGCCGCCCGCAGCGCGACTTGCCTTTTGGCATCATCATGACGCTGATCATTTGCGCGGTGTTGTATATCGCGGTGGCGCTGGTGCTCACCGGCATCGCGCACTACGACACGCTGAACAACGCCGCGCCCGTAGCCAACGCGCTCAAGGCTCTTGGCTACAATGGCATACGCCAGTGGGTGAGCATCGGCGCCATCGTGGGTATGATCTCGTCGCTATTGGTCTTTCAATACGGGCAGGCGCGCATCTGGTTTGCGATGTCGCGCGACGGCCTGCTGCCCAAAGCGTTTTCGAGAATCCATCCGACGCATCGAACGCCGCATGTGAGCACCTGGATCGCCGGCCTCGTGGTGGGCATTCCCGCGGGCATTCTGGATATTGGCACCTTCGCCGACCTCGCCAATATCGGAACGCTGTTCGCATTCATCATCGTATCGGCGGGCGTGATTGTTCTGCGACGCACCCAGCCGGAACGGCCGCGCGGTTTCCGAGTGCCCGGGGGCGCATGGCTGCCGCTGATTTCGATCGTGTTCTGTTTGGTGTTGATGATGGCGCTACCGCTCGAGACCTGGGTCCGCTTCTTCGTGTGGCTGCTGATCGGATTCGGAATCTACTTCCCGTTCGGGAGAAAGCGCAGCTCGCTGGCGCACGGCGGCCGCTGAGCGGTGCCGTTTCGCTTACGGGCGGCGTTCGCTGGACGGCGGTACGATGCCTTTCATGCGCAGATATGCCACGGCGGTGCCGTACATTTCGTTGTCATGCATTGTATTGAAGTTGAGCACGCCCAATTTAGTCAGCTCGCGACCGAACATTTTCACTTTCTGCCCGCCGATGGCGTCCGTCATCGAATTGTAAACACCGTCGCAATAGTCGAAGGACTCTTTGAGCGCCGCCATCAGATCGGCCTTGGATGTTTTGCCGGTCGAAACAGCGCCTTTCTGCTCGCCCTTTACCAGACCGCACAACATCACTTGTATGTCGGCGATGTGCGCGATGATTTCGCCATAATTGCGGACTTCGGGGACGGGCTTGAACGAGTAGTTCGCTTCCGGCATCTTGTCCGCCGCTCGGGTGATGGTACCTTTGATACCCGTGTAACTTTGTTTAGTATCGGCGCTGAAGGGGTTGTCCTGAGCGTTGAGCACAACTGCCCCGAGACACATAGCGAGGAACGTCACAGTCCAAAAACGATACATGAGGATCTCCTTAGATTTAGGATGCGAAACCAGAAGTATACACTATGCGGCTGATTCACTCGGGCCAGGGAGTGAGCGGTAGTTGCAGCGCGGCGGTGGCGCCCTCTGCAACGCTCACGCTGGCGGCACTCATGATCATCTTCTTCAGAAACGCGGAATCAGCAACCGTGCGCGTGTCGACCCGATCCACCGCCAGCGCGTAATAATCGCCAGGCTGGACGAAGCCCTCGAAGTTACCATTCGACCCGCAAGTAATCGCGTTCATTACAATGGGGCCCTCGGCCGCCTGTGACCAAACCAGAACCGTGGCTCCCGGCCCCTTCTCCACACTCCCGCGGAGAGAGGTGGTGCTGCGCTGGTAGATGACTCGCACGGGCCCGGATCCGGGCCGCAAGTCCACCACTTGACCCATCACATCGTGGCCGGCGAACTGCACCGACCGCGGAGAGTATCCGCTCATCGGGATTCCGCCGGCGACGTGATACCGGCCCGGCACAATCTGAATACTGGGACCGCCCAGGAAAATGACAGGCTGTTGTCCATCCATGCCGAAGAGCCCCAGCGCAGCAAACCGCGGATGCGTGCCGGGCTGCGCATCGCCCCAATCGACCTCCACCGCCAAATCGAATGGGGCGGCCAGCCGCATTTCCACATGGTCGATATCCCGCCGCTCTACCAGGACGGCTTCCTCGACGCGCCTCTGTGTAGGAATGCGACGCACCGGGTCCCACTCACCTTCCAGTTCGGCGGCAAGGAGCCACTCGCCCGCTCGAACCGCCGGGAATTCGAAAGTGCCATCCTTTGCGGTGGACACTTGGGCTTCCGGCGATCCTGGAGTGGCTCCCATAATGTACTCGGTGACACCGCCGAACATCAACTTCGCCAGCGTGGCAGCCTCCGCTTCGCGGCGTGTCAGTGTGACGCGGGCTTTCTCCGCAGGCTTACCAGTTTCGTCCAGCACCACACCCCGGACCCGGTAGACTGGCGAGCTCCGCAGTCGAATGTCGTAACCCGAGAGGTCAGCGCCGGCCTGGACGTTGATGCGTTCCGCTAAAGCCCGATCCAAGGCGGAGGGAAAGTAAGTGGGCAGAACCGCGACTCGCTCTCCTTCGGGAGATGGCGTAGCAGACGCCGTGTTTGGGGGCTTGGCGAGGAGCGCAAAAGATCCCGGCTCCAGTTTGTCGAAGGCAAATCTGCCTTCCTCGTCGGTGCTGACGCTCTTAAATTCGCCGGCGAAAACCTCCACTTTGGCGGCGGGCTTGCCCTCGCTATCCAAGACACGGCCGGCCAACGTGGCGAAGGGAGTGAGCTCTACTTCGAGCCGGATGGCGTCTTTCGCCAGACCCACGCGCAGCATCTTGCGCGGATCGGCTACCTCTGTGGAAACATATCCGCTCTTCTCGAACCGGTAATTGTACTGGCCAGTCTTGATACCGTCGATGCGGAAAGCGCCCGCGGCATCAGTTGTGGTCACGTAGTTGGTAGCCTCTTTCGTCCAAAGGCGCACCTCTACTCCCTCCACCGCCGCATGGGTGACGCTGTTGACGGCACGGCCTTCCACCGCGCCGCCCTCCTGCGCAGGCAGTACGCTTACCGCGCAAACGAGGCCCGCGAACACACGCAAAGTGCGCCGTCGGTTCATCGTTGACTATTTTATAGGACTGGTGGCCAAGCTGGTGTCATACACTGTGGGCCGACTTCAGTCGGCAACGGGCTTCAGCCGCTTTCCCCACCCTGAAGGCCAGCTGAAGCCGGCCGCAGCCTGAACGCTACCCCACATGGGTCTTGGATTATTGAACGGACTTCGAATTCAGGACACTAGCATGCCCCACCCCACCTACAGGAAGTACAACAGGTATAGACCGATGGCAGTAAGGGCCAGCGAAGAGAGCAGGGGAATATGTAGAACGCTGCGGCCGCTGTGCTGCGCAAAGCCTGGCACTCCGGAGGCCGAAGGTACGTTTCCTGGCGAATCGGAATCACCAGGCGATTCCGTCTTGGGATGATGGCTGAGGCGCTCGCCTACCTGCCGGCACATGTCGCCCATTCCCAGAATGACTTCCAGCACGTTCCGGTCGCTTTCCTGCAGCCGCTCCTGAAGAGTGGAGATCTCAGACGATTTGGCCTCGATCTGGTCGCGTAGAGCTCCCGTTTTTTCTTCGATGGCTGCGGCCACTTCCTCTTCGAGTTTCTCGACGCCGGCTTCCACTTGGGCCGCCACCTGCGTTTCCACAATGGCGCCCACGGCCTCGGCAAACTCGCGGTGCAGCGAGATCAACTGGTCGCGCAATGCCGCCATCCCGGAAGCCAGGGATTGGTCGTGCTCGCGCAGAGATTTTAGCTCCAGCGCGATGCGGACTTCCAACTCCGCGAGTTGCCGCTCCACGTGTCCCGAATGTTCTTCCAGGCGCGCTTCGAAAGTGGTGACCAGCGCATTCAGCGCGTGCTGGTCGAAGTTCATCGAAGCGGAAGCTGGGAACTGAGAGGGCGGGTGCTCCAATTGTTGCAGTCGTCGTTCGATCTCGGCCACGCGCGTCGCCAGTGGGCCGAGATCGCGCGACGGGGACGGGGCGCCCTTTTTGGCGGGCTCCTGGGTGAGCTTCATACCCACACCAAAGGCCACTCCGTCCCCGAATGCGATAGCGAGGCTACGCAACAGGGACGAATCGCGGGACGTTTGCATACAAACATAATGTACAGCAAATGTTTTTGAGA
>DASZIV010000122.1:0-2943 GCA_035948775.1 Bryobacteraceae bacterium | reverse complement strand
CCGGTGGTCAGTGAGAGTTGGCCGAATGGCGCTCTCCCACACCTTGCGCAGTTCGCGGACTATGGCGGCCTCATCGACAATGACGGTTTTGAAAGCACGGCCTCTGGTGGTATCGCCGACCTCGCCGTCCAGCGAGAACATGGTCATGCTCCCGCCGCCGCGGAGCTCGAGCCGGTACTCCGCATTATTTCTTGACGTAATGACGGGCGCCAGCACCTCTTGCAAAGATCTCCAGGCCTCGAGGAGGTTCTTGTAGTTCGGAGCGAACCAGCCAGTCGGGAAGCCCTCGAGCGTCGGTTTTACAATGCGATCAATTCCGAGCGTGGACTTCCCCCAACGGCGCCCGCAGCACACCACGTTGAAGCGCTTCGCCTCGGCTAGCACCTGGCGCTGGGCCGTATGCGGCGCCGGAAGTTCGATCCTAAACTGCTTTGGCATGTTGGTTCCTTTCGGGGCAATCCCTCATCGCGATGAGCGCCACGATACCGAATAGGCGCCGCGTTCCAGCAGGTTCTAAACTTAGGTCCAGGCGCGTCTGGCTGAAACTTTTGCGATCCCTGCACGGTCTAAAGCTGCCAGGAGGATCACCCGCGCGCCGCGGGTTAACACAGAATGATCATGCGACTCGCCGTTGCCGCAACTCTGCTTCTTCCGAGCGCAGCGTTCGTTGCGTGCGCGGTCAGTTTACCTTTCTGCCAGTGCCTTCCCGACGCTGCCAACAGCGAGACAGCCATTTTTGTCGGCCTTGTGACGGAGGTAATCACGCCGGAACGAACACCGCCGCCGGCACAACCTTCCCGGCAAACGGAAGCACCAGACGGCGTGCTTCCTCAAGGACGACGCCGCGCCACAGACCCACTGCCGCCTGCACCGAAGTTCCGGTACCCGGTTGCCAGGCTTCAGGTAATCGAGAATTTCCTGGGCGCTAATACGGCCGAATTTGAGGTCCGTCTGACTTCTGATCATTTCGTTAATGATGTCCCTCAGCAGTATCCGCCAATGGGCAATGGAGAGCTTTGGTTTGTTGAAGCCTACCGCAATGGCAGCGATCATCAGTGGATGGTGAGCTCCTGCGGCCGCAGCAAACCCGCCGAGCGAGCTGCGGAAGATCTGCGAGTGCTTCGCGCCTGGGCCTCCGGCCAGACCCTTCCGGCTCGAGTTTATGGCGAGGTATTTGATCGTACTGCCGTTCCCCAGTACGCACCGGGCGTCCGTGTCGTGCTCCGCGGCGAACATCAGACCTTGACCGCAGTCACGGATAACGCAGGCCGCTTCGCCTTCGAAAACTTGCCTCCTGGAATCTATGAAGCTTCGGGTCCGGTGCCCCTACCGGCCCGCCCTGTCAGAATCGACCTTACACATGCCTGGTGCTGGCACGTGATCTTCCAGGCCCGCCCTTGAAGCCGTTCGGCGATTGGCTTCTTATGCAGCTACGATGCGGTGGGTAGTCGCCACACTTAGCCCCATCTCCTCGGCGATCTTCCGCACGCTCCAGCCTTGCTCATGTAGGCGGCGCGCTTTAGTCCGGTCCACCACTAGCCGCGGGCGGCCCAAGTGCTCTGTTTTTCCCTGGCGCCGAAGCTTGGCGATAGCTGCCGCGGCGCGCTCAGACCGCCGTATGCGCTCCTGTTTGGCGATTGTGGCCAGGATTGAGAGCACGGCGTCGCGGAAGACGCCGCATGAATCGAGGTACTCTTCCGTGTAGCTCCGCCAGTTTACGCCGGCGGCCGTCAATCGCTCCAGGTGGTTCAGCGTGGCAGATACACCCTCCCGGCTAAGGCGATCCAGGCTCCAGAACAACACCAGGTCGAACTTCCGGGCCCGGGCATCGGCAAACATCTGCTGGAAGTGCGGGCGCTTCGACGTGCGGCCGGTTTCGTGGTCGACGTACTCTTCGGCGATGGTCCATCCCTGCTTTGCGCAGTACTCCCTCAGCGCAAGCAGTTGGTTTTCAGTGTCCTGGCGCCCGTCCTTGGTCGACACCCGAGCGTAGAGCGCAACCCGCTCGATACTGGCAACGCGCTGTTTCATAGCGGTTTCAAGTGTATCATAAAGTGAGCAATTTGAAACAGTAATTTCAGTCACGCAAACGCCCTCCTTTCAGTCGTGAAATGTGTCTTCTGAGAAATGCTTTTTGAGACACCAGGCAGGTCCCGCTCAGGGTTCAAGCAATCGCTGCGAACACTCTGACGCCCCGGGCAAGGCTGCGGCCGGCGCTGCCACGATCACCGCCTTGTCGACGTAGTGAACCTCGATATGTTGGATCGTCGTAGGACTGCCCTGCTCAAGCTCGCCCAATAGCCTGGCCTTCAGCTCGAGTTGGCGCTCTAAACGTGCGATCGCCTTCAGGGCGAGATCTCCATCTTTTTGGCGAAGCGCCCGAGTGAGGATCTGGCCTGCCTTCTCGCCCTTCGCGCGCAATTTGTACCGCCAACTCGAGAAGAGGATCCAGGATCTGAGAATCGAATGGTGGCAACTGGCAGATCACGCTGTCAAAAAGAGCTGGCATATTCTCGACTACAAACGCTGTCCCCACTTGTAGGGGATCCGCGCAAAAGCAGCACCCGATCCAATAGGATGAGAGTAGCGCTGCTACCAACTTTCTGATGCTCAGAAGCAACGATTCGATGCGGATCGGCCTGCGAACTTGGTTGGCCATACTACTTTCGCCAACTTCGCGCCAGTTGCTAACTCAATCCGCCAGCAACTGGAATGATTTGGCCCGTGATCCAGCCAGCATCTTCAGAAGCCAAAAACGAGACCACAGTTGCAATGTCGTGGGGCTGTCCGACTCTTCCCAACGGCGTGCGAGGCAAAAGCTGGGTGAGCATCTGATCAAATTCGGCCAACGACCGGGCGCCTTCGGTTTCGACGGCGCCTGGCAGCACCGCGTTCACCAGAATTTTCCTCGGGCCCAATTCGGTCGCCAAGCTCCGTGTCAGC
>DASZIV010000121.1:0-13622 GCA_035948775.1 Bryobacteraceae bacterium | reverse complement strand
TCGGCGCCGCGCCCGCCGCGGTAGATGCCCCAGGCGCCGGTCAGATCGGGATGATCCGCGCCGGATTGCGCCACAACGGCGAACGGCAGGAGCGTCACGGACCATAGCGCCAAAGCCATCCAACGCCGCGAGCGGCGCAGACGCAAACTCGACTTTGATTCCATGACGTCCTCCGTCGCGTTAGGGCTGGCGCCCGGGGCCATTGCCAAGCACGCGTCCATCCGGCAGGGTCGCGTTGAAAAGAAATCCGCCCGACTGGCCGCTCTTCAAAGGGCTGATGATGAGCGTGGTCTTGTCACCCTTCTTCAGGCTGCTGAACTTCCAACCGCTTTGCTGAAGGATGCTGGGGCTACCCAACTCGATGCTCCAATGCTTCATTGCACCCTTCTCGTCCAGGACGTCGATCTCGATGTAGGAGTGCGGATTGGTCCATTCAAACGCCGTGACGGTGCCAGCTAGGGTTACTCGCTTCTCCATGTCGAACATGGCGAAGGAATGATGCGCCAGCGACGGTCTGGCGACGAACGTACCCGCCATAACCGCGGCTATGACGCACATCTTAGCCCGTGCTTGCGGGATCGGCATCGCGAGTTATCTTACTCTGATCTTGTGGGCCTTCGCAAGGACGTCCGGGTATACGGCCATCGTGGCGCCAGGGCGCGTCTGCCGGAGAACACGCTGCCGGCTTTCGAGTACGCCATCGAGCTGGGCGTGGATGCGTTGGAAATGGATTTGGCGGTGACAAAAGACGATGTCATCGTGATCTCGCACGATCCGATTTTGCACGGCGCGGTCATCCGCGAACGAACACTGGCGGAGGTGCGCGAGTGGGACGTCGGCATTGTGAAGAATCCGCGCTTTCCGCTGCAGAAGCTGTTGCCGGGGACTCACGTGCCTACGCTGGACGATGTTCTCCAACTGGCCGGCCGCGGCACCTTCGACTACCACCTAGAGACCAAGGGCTTCCCTGACCAACCACGGTACACGCCGTCGCCCGAAGAGTTCGCCCGGATGGTGCTGGAAAGGATACAGCGCTACCAATTGGAGGAGCGGGTGGCTCTGCTTTCGTTCGATTTCCGCACCCTGGTGGCCATGCGCAAGCTCGCCCCGGAGATTCGGCTGTCGGCTCTGACGGAATCCGATCCGCGCGACTTTGCCACTATCGCCAAAGAGGCCGGCGATGCGGAGATCATCTCACCGGAACTCAGCCTGGTAACACCGGACAAAGTGACGGCGGCGAAGGCAGCAGGTCTGGACGTCGTGGCCTGGACCGCCAACACGCCGCGGGACTGGGACAAGCTCGTCCAGGCTAAGGTGGACGCCATCGTCACCGACGATCCCGCGGCCTTGATCGCCTATCTCAACAAAGTGGACGCTTCTACTTAGCCGGCGCCAGTTCCAGGTATAACTGCGACACGAACCGCTGCGTGGTCTCCGCCGAATTCGGAACCTTGGAATCGAAATCGGCCGTCGGCTTGGCAGCCAGCACGTCGTCCTGGCTCTTGCCCTGACTGACCAGTTGCGCCACGCGGTCGCGCACTGCCAGAATCATATCCCGGTGCGCCATCACGGCGTTGCGGTCCACCGTGGGGCCGTGCCCGGGGATGATCTTCGTATTCGGGCCGGAGCGCGCGATGATCTGGCCCAGGCCGTCGATCATGCCGTTGAGGCTGCCGCCGTTAGCGCGATCGATGTTGGGGTATTGGATCGAGCGGTAGAAGTCGCCGGACATAATCACGTCCGCGTGCACGAAGCGAACCATAGTGTCGCCATCGGTATGAGCGGCGGGAATCGGTATCAGCTGCACATCCTCGCCATCCATGTGAAATGTTATCGGTCCGTTGTAGGTGATCAGGGGTAGGCCGGAAGCCTTAGTGGGCACGCCGGGAGTCCCGTTCGCCGCCGGCGCGGGGTGCATGAGCCGGTTGCGCAGTTGTTCGCGCGCCAGAATCGTGACACCCATCTTGCCCAGGTTTTCATTGCCGCCAGTGTGGTCCCCGTGGACGTGCGTATTCACCATGAACTTGATGGGGCCAGGAGAAATGGCATGGATCGCGGCGACGATCTTCTCGGTCAATGGGCCAAATTGCGAGTCCACCATGAAGATTCCATCCGGGCCGGTCAGCACGCCGATCATGCCGCCCTGGCCTTCGAGCGTATAGAAATTGTCTGTAATCTTGGTGGTTTTGATCTGGACCTTGCTGAAGTCCTGCTGGGCCTGGGCGGGGGCATTCGCGGCAATGGCCAACAGGGCCAGCACGGCAACCAGCACGTGCGAGCATCGAATCGCAGTTCGTTTCATCGGGAGTGCTCCTTCTGAGAAATGGATTCTCGCATAATAACAGGTCCCCGGCCTGCCTGCGGACGCCGCTACCGCGCGTTACTGAGCCGTTACCAAAGGGCGCGACGCCTCTACTTCAACATTTCGCGCGCGCAATTGTAACCCGGAGCGCCCATCACCCCGCCGCCCGGATGCGCACCGGAGCCGCAGAGGAACAACCCGCGCACCGGCGTTCGATACCGCGCCCAGCCGGCCAGCGGGCGCATTACAAACATCTGGTCCACACTCATTTCGCCGTGAAAAATGTTGCCGCCGGTGATCCCGAACCGGCGTTCCAGGTCGAGCGGCGTCAGCACCTGCCGCGCCTCGACGATGGAACGGATATTCGGGACGTACTCTTCGATGAGGCCGATCACGCGGTCGCCGAACGGTTCCCGCAGCTCATCCCACGTGCCCTCGCGTAGCGTGTAGGGCGCGTACTGCAGGAAGATCCCCATGATGTGGCGGCCGGCGGGAGCCAGCGACGGATCATACATTGTGGGAATCGTGAGTTCCAGCAGAGGCCGCTCGGAAGGCCGCCCGTACTTGGCGTCGTCCCAGGCGCGCTCCACGTATTCGATATTGGGGCAGATGTGCATGGTGGCGCGATGGTGCGGCCCCGGAGCGCCGGGATACGCGGCAAACTCCGGCAGCCCGGATAGCGCCAGGTTGATTTTCGCGCTGGTCCCTTCAATGCGAAAGCGGCGAATGGCCGCGAGGAATTCCGGTTCGAGCGCGCCATCCTCCATCAGCTTGAGAAACGTCACTTTAGGATCGAGATTCGATGCGATCGCGCCGGCCTCGATCTCATCCCCGTTTTCAAGGGCAACCGCATAGGCCCGGCCGTCCTTCACCAACACCTTCGCAACCGTCGCGTTGGTGCGGACCTCAGCCCCCGCGGCGCGCGCCGCAGCCGCGATGGCGTCTGAGACCGCACCCATGCCGCCGCGTACGAATCCCCACAGACCGCGGTGACCAGCCACGCCGCCCATGCAATGGTGCAGCAGGATATACGCTGTCCCCGGGGAACGCGGCCCACCGTTCGCGCCGATCACGCCATCGGTCGCCAGTGTGACCTTCACCTCTTCCGATTCGAACCACTCATCCAGGAATTCGGCGGCGCTCTGCGTGAAAATCTTGACCAGCGCCACGAGGTCCTTCCCGCTCAATCCCCGCAGCCGCCCGGCGATCTTCAGATAATCGACAAAATCGAACGGGCCTCGCGGCGGAAATTGGGGAGGCGTCGTGAGCAGCAACCCCTCCACCACTTGCGAGATCCGTTCCAGTTGCTCCTCGTAGGCCGGATAGATCTCGGCATCGTGTCTGGAAAATTTGCCAATCTCGGTAAGCGTCTTATAGCGGTCCTGCCACATGAAGAAATGGCGGCCGTCCGGAAACACCGAGAAAAAGGCGGGGTCCTTGGCGTCTACCTGGTAACCGAAGCGCTCCAGCTCCAGTTCGCGCACGATCCGCTCCTGCAGCAAGCTGGAGAGGTAGGCGCCGGTGGAGACACGATACCCGGGCCAGATCTCTTCGGTTACCGCACAGCCGCCCACCATCTCGCGGCGCTCCAGCACCAGCACTTTCCACTTCGCGCGGGCCAGGTATGCCGCAGCGACCAGCCCATTGTGCCCGCCGCCTACAATGATCGCGTCGTATTTCGCCATCTGTCAGGTCTTGCGAAAGGCCACCACCGCCAATGGCGGCAGGTTCACCGAGATGCTGTGCGGCCGGTTGTGCTTGGCCACGCGGCGCGAGGTAACCACTCCACCGTTCCCCACGTTCGAACCTCCGAACATCGCCGAATCGGTATTCAGGATCTCTTCGTAAGTTCCTTCTTCGGGAACCCCGAATTGGTAACCCGGCCGCGGCAGCGGAGTAAAGTTGCAGCAGAAGAGCAGAAAATTACTGGGCTCGTTCGCGCGCCGTATGAAGGCAATGATCGAGTTGTCGACGTCGTGGAAATCCACCCATTCGAAGCCCGCCGGCTCGAAGTCCACCTGGTAGAGAGCGGGATTTGCGCGGTAGAGCCGGTTTAATTCCCGCACCAGGTCCTGCAGCTTGCGGTGATAATCAAACTCCAACAGTTCCCAACGCACGCCTGCGTGGTAATTCCACTCTTCGCGCTGGCCGATCTCCTGCCCCATGAAGAGCAGTTTCTTGCCGGGGTGCCCCCACATGTAGGCCAGGAATGCGCGCGCGTTCGCGAACTGCCGCCACTCGTCGCCGGGCATCTTACTCAGCAGCGAACCTTTTCCGTGGACCACTTCATCGTGCGAGATGGGAAGCACGAAATTCTCGGTGAACGCGTAGAGCAGGCCGAAGGTAATGTGGTTGTGAACGAACTTGCGGTACACCGGATCTTTGCTGAAGTAATCCAGCATGTCGTGCATCCAGCCCATGTTCCATTTCATGGTGAAGCCCAGGCCGTTGAGGTACACGGGCTTCGAAACGCCGGGAAACGCGGTGGATTCCTCCGCCGCGGTGAACACACCGGGGATGCTGTGAGCCAGCTCGTTGAAGCGGCGCAGCAAATCGATCGCGTCCAGGTTCTCGTTGCCGCCGTACTTGTTGGGAATCCACTCTCCGGGCTTGCGGGAATAATCCAGGTACAGCATCGATGCCACGGCGTCCACGCGCAGCCCGTCGATGTGGTACTCCTTCAGCCAGAACAGCGCGTTGGAAATCAGAAAGGCACGCACTTCGGAGCGGCCGTAATTGAAGACCAGCGTCCCCCAATCGCGGTGCTCGCCCAAACGCGGATCGGCGTGTTCATATAACGCTGTGCCATCGAAAAAAGCCAGCCCGTGTGCGTCCTTAGGAAAATGCGCCGGAACCCAATCGACGATGACGCCAATCCCCGCCTGGTGGCAGGCGTCCACGAAGAACTTGAAATCGTCGGGCGTGCCGAAACGTGAAGTGGGCGCGAAGTAGCCCGTGATCTGGTAACCCCAAGATCCCGAAAATGGGTGCTCCATGATGGGGAGCAATTCGATGTGGGTATAGCCCATGCGCTTCACGTATTCGACCAGCTTCACCGCCAGCTCGCGATAGGTTGAGGACTGCCCATATGGGCCGCGCAGCCAGGATTCGAAATGGACTTCGTAGACGGCGACAGGCGACTTCAGCCAATCGGTGCGCGCGCGCGCCTCCATCCACTCGGCATCGTTCCACTCGTATTTGGTGATGTCCCACACCACCGAGGCCGACTTCGGCGGCGTCTCGCAATAGAACGCGAAGGGATCGGCCTTGAGTTGCTTATGCCCGACGAACCGCGAACGGACGAAATACTTGTACGCGACGCCCGGCGCGAGCCCCGGCAAAAAAATCTCCCACACTCCGGTATTGCGCCGCCGCATGGGGTGCCGCCGCGTATCCCAATCGTTGAAATCGCCAGCCACTGAAACAGTCTCGGCATTCGGCGCCCAAACCGCGAAGCGTACGCCCACGATCCCCTCGGCGCAGGTTAAGTGCGAGCCGAACGTCTCGTACGCCTGGTGGAGCGTTCCTTCGCCGTACAAGTAAAGGTCCTGATCGGAAATGATCGGCGGAAACCGATAGGGGTCCTCAAGTTCTACTTCTTGCCCATCCCATAGCCGCGCGCGGATGGTGTAGCGCTGCGGGCTGCCGGGGAGGCAGGCTACAAACAAGCCATCGCTGTGCCTCTTCGACATGGCGAAACGCTCGTCGCCGCGGATCACCTCGGCCGATTCCGCCTGCGGCACAAAGGCGCGCACGTCCCAGCTTTCGGGGCCGCCCTTCTTGCGAATGCTGTGAGGCCCCAGGATTCGAAACGGGTCGCCGTGATATCCTCCAACAATTGCTTCGATGTCTCGCGCGGTCATGAGCCTAACACCAAGTATCGCGAATTTCCTGGAAACCCTGCCTAAAGCCGAGCTGCATTTGCACCTGGAAGGTTCGGTTGAACCCGAAACGCTGCATGAGCTCGACCCCGCGACGTCCCTCGAAGAGTGCCGCGCCATTTATTCGTATCCGGATTTCGACGCTTTTTTGAAGGCGTTCGGCGCTGTGGGAAAACGCTTGCGCACGCCTGAGGACTACGCACTGGTGACCCGCCGCCTGCTGGAGCGCCTGGCTGCGCAGAACGTCCGCTATGCCGAAATCATTCTAGCCGCGGGCGTGGTGCTGTGGAAAGAGCAGGAGTTTGCGCCAATCTTCGATGCGGTGTGTGAAGCATCGCGCGAATCGCCCGTCGAAGTACGCTGGATTCTCGATGCCGTCCGCCAGTTCGGCGTAGAGCCGGCGATGCGCGTGGCCGAGCTGGCGGCGGAGCGTGTAGGCCGCGGCGTGGTGGCGTACGGAATCGGCGGCAGCGAAGAACGCGGCCCCGCAGCGTGGTTCACCGACGTGTTCGCCTTCGCACGGCGCGCCGGTTTGCGACTGACTGCCCACGCCGGCGAAAGCATGGGTCCGGAATCGGTGTGGGCGGCGCTTGCGCTGGGCGCTGAGCGCATCGGCCACGGAATCGCTTCAGTTCACGATCCGAGGCTGATCGAGTACCTGCGCGAGCACGACATCCCATTGGAAATTTGCATCACCAGCAACCTGGTCACTGGCGTCGTGAAACGCGTGGAGGAGCATCCGATTCGCCGCTTGTATGATGCCGGCGTTCCGATCGTGCTGAATACTGACGACCCAGCCATGTTCAGGTGCTCGCTCACCGAGGAGTACCGCCTGGCTGCGAGCGTGTTCAGGTTCACGGAAACCGAGCTGAGCGGGATCGCGGAGAACGGGTTCCGGCACGCGTTCGACCCATCAGGGGCCGGCTGGTCGCGCAGTTCACGCGTTAGCCTCTAGGCCACTTTCGGCTGACCTGTGCAGTATGATGGGCGTATGCTCCGTTACCATATTGCCTTCCACCTTCCACGCGCGGCCGGCGAGATGGTGGTAGCGGAGGCCCTCGATTTCCCGGAGCAGTGACGCAGGGCTTCGACTTACCCGACGCCCGACTGATGATCGCCAGCGCTATGGAGGACTTGGCTCAGTGTCTCCTGGAAGAAGGCAAGCCCTTACCACCCCTAACCTAGATGCAACTGCCGACGCCGATCTGATCGAACTCGTGCCGCTTTCTGTCGACGTGGGGACGCCCCGAACTTGAAGCGGCATGAACTCATCGAAGAAAAGAGCGTTAAGTCCTAAGAATGAATTCCACGGCGCTTAAGTTGACGCTTATGGCGCGGCGTCCTGCCAGTCAGCTGCGATCAAAGAACAACGGCGGTTCGATCCCCAGCGCGCGCAGGTACACGTAGCCCTGACCGCGGTGATGGATCTCGTTGTCGATCACATAGAGAATAAGCTCGTGCAGCAAGCCCGGATACCGCCCGAAAGCGGTTAGCGTCTCCCGGAAGCGCTGCGGCGGGATCTGCGGCCACAGCGCGTTGAGTTGCTCGGTGCTCTCGTCCCAGAGCCGGAGCACCTCCTTCTTCGGCCGCGGATCTCGGTCCCGCGACTCGTCCCACTCCCCTGTGATCGCACCATTCACCATCGGTACAGCCATCGTGATCATCTCCATGGCCAGCACTCCGAACGGCCGCATCCCACCCACCGAGAAAGTGAATAGCTTGTCCTCCGGGAGTGCATCGATAACCTTTCTCGTGAGGCGGCGGTGTCCCTGCCAGTGAGTTAGCAACGCGTCAGGCGTGATGAAAGGAGTAAGTTGCGGAGCCACGTCACGAGTTTAGCACTGGTGCCGTAGAATGAGATTTTCCATGCAACAACGGATCTCCCCGGCCGCCTCGCTCAGTGGCAGCATCACTCTGCCCGGCGATAAATCGATCTCTCACCGCTACGCCATGATCGCGTCCATCGCGGAAGGCGATACACAGATCGCGAACTATTCCACTGGCGCCGATTGCCATTCCACCCTGGGATGCATGCGCGCGCTGGGTATTCAGATCGAGGGCCAGGGCACGGACTTCACGATCCACGGCAAAGGGCTGGACGGTCTCACCACGCCATCGCACGATCTGGATGCGGGGAATTCCGGTTCAACCATCCGCATGTTGTCGGGAATCCTGGCCGGTCAGCCGTTTCGTACCCGCATCGCCGGCGATGAATCCCTATCGCGGCGCCCCATGCAACGCATCATGAAACCTTTGGCGGAGATGGGTGCCCGCCTGCGTGCGCGCGACGACAAGTTTCCGCCGCTCGAAATCCAAGGCTCGAAGCTTCGCCCTATCGAGTACACCCTGCCTGTGCCGAGCGCCCAGGTGAAAACGTGCGTTCTGTTCGCAGGCCTGTTCGCTGAGGGCGAGACATCCGTGATTGAGCCGGTCCGTTCGCGCGACCACACCGAGATCGCGCTACGCGAATTCGGCGCCGACCTCGTCGTGGACCGCCGCAAGATCACGCTCGCCGGCCGACCGAAACTGTCGGGCCGCGAGCTGGTGGTACCCTCCGACTTGTCATCGGCGGCATTCTTCTTGGTCGCGGCACTGATCGTGCCCGGTTCGCACCTGGCGATTCGCGGCGTGGGGCTCAACCCAACCCGCTCGGCGCTGCTCGATTTCCTCAGCGGAATGGGCGCAAAGATCCGCATTCCCGACATTGAGAGTCACAACGGCGAACTCATCGGCGAAATCCAGGTGCAGCATGCGGAGTTGCGAGGCGGCGCCATCGAAGGAGCGCTGACCGCTGCGCTGATCGACGAGATCCCCGTGCTAGCGGTGTTGGGAGCGGCTTCCGCGGAAGGCCTCACGGTGAAGGACGCCGGTGAGTTGCGCATCAAAGAGACGGACCGCATCCAAACTGTAGTTGAGAATCTGCGGCGAATGGGAGTGGCGGCGGAAGAACGCCCGGATGGAATGGTGATTCCGGGACGCCAGAAATTTCGCGCGGCCGAGTTCGATTCTTTCGGCGATCACCGCATTGCCATGGCGTTCGCCGTGGCCGCCCTGGCCGCGGACGGGGAGTCAGTCATTAATGGCGCCGAGGCGGCTTCCGTGTCGTTTCCGGAATTCTGGGACACGCTGGCTCGGTGCCAGTAGTTACCTTTGCGGAATCGCCTTCAGCTCGCCCCGCAACGTGGCCGCTTCCTTTGCTTTGCCTTCCGCCTCCAACCGCTGGGCGCTGGCTTCTATGGCGGCTCGTACAGTCTGATCGCCAGGAGCGGCTGCCAGAACCAGGCGATAGTCTTGGAACGCTTCTTCCAGTTTGCCGGCGCCTAGCAGCGCGTTGGCCAGGTTTAGGCGCGCGCTGGTGAAATCAGGCTGCTGGCCGAGCGCCAGCCGGAACTGCTCAATCGCTTCCGACACTCGACCCACACGAGCCAGCGCCGTACCGAGTAAATCGCGTGCGTCGGGGCGGCGCGGCTCAATGCGCACCGCCGTCTCCAGCAGGGCTACCGCGGGGGAAGCACTCAGGTGAGCCAGCGCCAATACGCCCAGGTTGAAGTTGGCCAGGAAATCATCCGGATACTTTTCCAGCCGATGCCGCATCAGGGCCTCCTGAAGCTCCAGCCGTCGGTCCGTGCCGCCGCCCGGCAACAGTTCCAGCCACAGGTGACCCATCTCATCGGTGGACTGGTCGCCATTGGTTACCAGCTTCGGCGGCTGATGTGGGTTGCGAATGTTCGCCGCGGAATTATCGTAGTGGTAGCGCATCGAAATCACCGCGCCTTTCGGAAGCGCCAGCGGCTCTCGATAGTAGAAAACGGACTGCCAGGTGAAATTCCAGTCCGGAATCCGGATGAGCCACTTACGGCTGCCATCAGGCAGCGTGGCATATGCTTCGAGCAGTTTGCCGAGATAGTGCGCGTGCGGATAGATCGCCAGCACATCCACATCCATTGGCAAGCGGAAGTCGTCGGAGACCATGAAGTCGCGCGCTCCCGCCGGTATCCGAATGGCCCGATCGTGTTCCAACTGCGCCAGCAGCGGGAACCGTATCGGCGGCTTGTCCGTGAAGTAGAGTCCGATCGATGGCCGCACTTGCTCGGCTGTTCCCGAAGGGTGCAGGTGTGTGTTCAGTACCAGGGTGTCGCCGGGATTCAAGCGCCACGCGAAACCGTCGGGTTCGATGTGCGGCAGCGCGCCCGGTTTCCAAAAGAGAAAGTGGCCGTCGGGATCGAACGGGCTGCGCATGATCGTGAGATCCATGCCCGGGAGCCCTCTTGTGTCTGGAGCCGGCTTGCGAGCGGCGCCGCCGCGGTCGACGAGCAGGTTAGCGTGATGCACCACGCGCCGATTGCCCGGGCGAATCTCAACAGCGCGGACGAACCGCGGCGTAGTTAGGCTGGGCGTGAAGAGGAAGTTCCAGAAGATGTCCGGTCCGGATGCGGGCGCGGTGATCGATCCTGCGGCTTCCAGCACCAAATCAGGCTGGCCGAGTTGCCATCCCTCCGTGAATTGCGGCGGCGCTGGGATTTCGTCCGGCGGGCCCTCAGGCGAGCCGGCGGCCACCCAATCGGCTATCTGCCGGATCTGCTCCCCGCTCAATCGCAACTCGCCGGCAAATTCGCCGTAACCCGATTCGGGAAGCCACGGCGGCATGTAGCGGCTGCGCGTCACCATCGCTATCTGTGCCGCATGTTTCTTCACATCCTGGTATGCGAGCAAAGAAAAAGGCCCCGTCCCACCGGGATGGTGGCACGGCGCGCAAGACTGGTAAACGAGAGGCGCAATATCGTGTGCGAAGGTTGGTGTGGCTGCTGCGCCATGCGCGGCAGCCAAGGCGATCCAAGCCGCTAATAATGGCAATCCTCGCATCTCCACCTCACGCCGGCCGCAGCTCCACAATCAGCGCATCCAGCGCAATCGTCTTCTGAATATTCCGCCGCACCAACTCCGCGATCTCATCCACCTGCCCAACGGCTTTGCGGATCCACTGAAATTCCAGCTTGCCCGCCAGGATTTCCAACTCGCCCCGAATATCCTGGTTGTGGATTTCGCCCCCGCCCTCCCGCAGTACCAGCAAATCCCGCAGCAGGGCGTAGAGCATCTTCAGATAGAAATCCAGCTTCTCGTTCTTGCTGCGGCCGATCACCTCTGAGACCGGCACCCACGTGCTGAAGGGCGCGACCCCGGCCGCCGCTTTCAGAAGTGTCAGCATGGCGCTGCGGCGCTTGTCGTAGGTTTCCAGGTCGAGCGACACCGCCAGGCCGGGACTTCCCGCAGCCAGCGCGGTCCGGCGTTCCGGCTCATCCAGCCCCCTCGCGCGAACAAACGCGTTCATCTCGTCGCGGCTCAGCGGCGCGAAGGGAAACGGCACAGCCCGCGAGCGAATGGTCGGGAGCAGGTCGTACGCGTTCTCGGCCGTCATGATCAGGATGAGATGCGCGGGCGGCTCCTCCAGTGTTTTGAGCAGCGAATTGGCCGCCTGGTCGTTAGCGCGGTCCACATGGTCGATCAGGAAAACGCGACAGCTGCCCTTGTGTGGCAGGTACTGAGCCAATTCCTTGAGGTGTCGCGTCTGCGGAATCGAGATCTGCCGCAAAGGACCATCCGGAGCGAACGTGACGAAATCCGGATGCGTGGCGAACAGCAGCGGGTCCTCGTTGCGCTTTTCCGAAGACCAGCGCTCGCGGTCGGCCACCGTCTCCAGGTTGTCGGGAAGACTCAGGTCGTCGTGCTCAATCAGTTCCGGATGTCCCAGCAGGAGCGCTCCCAGCCGCCGCGCCAGCGTCGCCTTGCCCACGCCTTCGGGGCCGGAAAACAGAAGCGTGTGCGCCAGGCGGTCCTGCGCCACCATTTGCTCGAGGGCCTGGACGACCTGCGGATTGCCCCAGAAGTTTTCAAACATGGGCGCTCACCACCTTCCAGATCTCCTGTTCTACTTCGTCTATCGCCTTACTGCCGTCGATCCGTCGAACCCGCCGCGGCTCACGTGCCACCAACGCATGGTAGGCCTCATACACCTTGCGGTGGAAGTCGATCGATTGCTCATCCATGCGGGTTTCGCGGCTCCGCCCGGCGGCATTGCGAGCGTGAGCCCGGGCTAAGCTGGTCTCCACGTCGATATCTACCAGCAACGTCAAGTCGGGTTTCAGGCCGCGGCAGGCAATGCGGTCGAGCGCCAGCACCGGCTCCGCACCCAACCCGCGCCCGCAACCTTGGTACGCCAGCGTCGAATCGGTGAAGCGGTCGGCCAGAACGATCTCGCCGCGCTCGAGCGCCGGTCTTATCAGTTCGTCTACATTCTGCGCCCGCGATGCGAAATATAAAAGCAGTTCGGCCGTGGGACTGAGCTCCTGGCTGGCGGCATCGAGCAGGATCTGCCGGATCTTCCTCCCGATGGCCGTACCGCCGGGCTCGGCGGTTTCGAGCACAGTTCGGCCATGCGCGCGCAGACGCTCCGCCAGGCGCCCCATCTGAGTGGTCTTGCCGGAACCGTCCATGCCTTCAAACGTTAAAAACAGGCCGCGGGTGGGCATCGGGAAACTCCCATTGTAAGAAAGCCCTGGGGCGCTGGCTATAATAAAGTCGTGCCGAAACCCAAGGACCTCGAATGGCGCTTGCAGCGCACCGAGCAACAGCTCCGCCTTTTCCAGAAGGTCAGCCGGTTCATGGTGCGGGAGATGAGCCTGCAGGAGGTCCTCCAGGGCGTGGTGTCGCTTGTCGTGGAATTCACGCAATGCGATTCCTGCCTGGTCTACTTGCTGGACAACGAAGAACTGGTACTCTGCGCGTCCAACACGCCACACCCGTCCACCATCGGCAAGGTGCGGCTCCGCCTGAATGAGGGTTTGACCGGTTGGGTGGCCCGCGAGCGTAAGCTTTTGGCAATCTCGCGCGAAGCCTACAACGATCAACGTTTCAAAACGTTTGGTGAGTTGCCCGAGGACACCTTCGAAGCCTTTCTCTCGGCGCCGGTAATCTCACGCAATCGCGTGGTCGGTGTCATCAACGTGCAGCACCGCGTGCCGCATCAACACACCGGCAGCGAGATGGAAGTGCTCACTACCGTCGGCGAACAAGTCGGATGCGTGCTGGTGCTGGCCCGCATGGCGCCCACAGCAGTCGAATCGGCCAACCACGCGGAACTGGTTTTATCGTCCGGTCCGGTGCAAATGAAACAGTAAGCGGCAGGCCCGTTTTATTCACAATTATTCCAACACGAACGGACGTAACTAACTGATTATATTAATCTCACAAAGTTGAGGAAAAGGTGAATATCGGGTCACAATTCGGTTGACGACGATCGCTTCCGGGAGCATAGTGAGGAAGGTTCCAAGAGGTTTGAGGAACAGCAAGCCTCCGGAAGCGTAGCGAACCAGGAACATTGATCCGTTTCCACCGACTAGTAATAGAAGAAGGAAACGGGGAGCGAGAGGGAATCGGGCGCA
>DASZIV010000120.1:0-2515 GCA_035948775.1 Bryobacteraceae bacterium | reverse complement strand
CGAACGCGCGCAACGCGAGGCGGCGGAGAAGGCGGAGCGTGAAGCCGCCCGCAAGGTCGAGCGCGAAGCGGCCAAGGAGGCAAAGCGAGAAGCTGCCAGGGTCGCGAAGATGGAGGCTTCCGCACAGGCAAAACGCGAAGCCGCGGAGAAGGTCGAGGCCGAGCGCGAGGCGCCTGAACGAGCAGAACGCGAGGTCACCGAACAGGTAATCCGAGTCGGTGACAAAAGCGAAATTGCCGCGAAACCAGAGTCCGGCATATCCGACGGGCCGTCGTCATCCGACGGAAATGAATGCGCCGGCGAAGCGTCCCGCGGGAAGCCCCCGAAATGAACCAAGCTCGCAGTCCGTTCCGGGCACCGCTAATTTGCGCTGCTGCTCCTAAAGCGAGCTCGGCCGCTCGATCCGGAGCCGCTCTTCCTTTTGGCCGAGGCTGTTGGCCACCACTCTGATCGATACTCACCCGCTCGGCTCATCGGACGGGCTTTCCGTGCGCAGCGGACATTGTTGGCCGCCACCATACAGGTGCGCCAACAATGCCCAGGCCCGCAAAGCAACCGCATAGCAATTTATCAGATCAACCCTTCGTCACGATGGGCGGTGGCGCCTTACCCTTGCCGACGCCGACGCAGCCAGCAACGCTCACCGCAACGAGAGTTGCGACCAAAGCGATAAGTACTTTCTTCATTGGAGTTCCCCTTTCTTCACGCCACGCGATGCACACTTCGTGTCTCGCTGCACCATTGGTCGTCCGCTGCCCTCAATGGTTCACCGCCTCCGTAGACAGTGGGGCACTTCGAAGGGGACTGTGTCCTTAGGGACACAGTTAGGCGCCAGGTATTTCTTTGCGGCCTGCTTCTCGGCCGCTCCAGCGGCGCGGCGACGGGCAGGCCGGGATGCCTCGCCCCGCCCAAAATCCCTGGCGCGGCATGTCCGTAGCTGGTGGAAGCTGACATTGCTCGAAAAGGGCCGATTCTCGTTTTGACCCGTAGGTGACATAAGCCGGACCGAAATCCCGCACTGCGGCAAGCCCCTGACTTGATCCTCGCCAATCCGCTATGCTGCCACTCCGGCTAGGGGCAGCGGATGCAATTCGATCGGCTTAGAAGGCGCGATTTCGTAGCACTGCTCGGCGGCGCAGCGGCGTGGCCGCTCGCGGCGCGCGCGCAGCAACCGGGAAAATTGCCTCTTATTGGCGCGCTGGTGTCCGCTTCACCTCCGCACCCATTTGCGGATGCATTCTGGCGCGGTCTGCACGCGCTCGGCTATTCGGAAGACCGGAACATTAAGGTCGAGTTTCGTTATACCGACGGGCGAAGCGATCGTGCCGAGGAATATGCTGAAGAGTTCGTTCGGCTTGGCGTCGATGTCATCGTCGCCCATTTTGTCCCAGCGGTCGAGGCCGCCATGGGGGCAACGCGAACGATCCCTATTGTCATGGCACCACATGGCGCACCCTTACAATTGGGGGCTATCGACAGCTTAAATCGACCCGGCGGAAACGTCACGGGCCTATCAGCAATGGATGCGGAGATTGGAGGCAAACGCCTGCAGGTCCTCCGCGAACTGATTCCGAACCTTGGCTGCGTCGCAGTTCTCGCCACGACCGCAACCACAACCCGGTATAGCGGACCCTTCGTGGAAGACGTGCGTTCAGCCGCCGCAAAAGCCGGCATCCGGCTTGAGCCGATATTGATCGGAGGCCCCAGCGAGTTGCGGGCCGCCTTCGCAGCAATGGCTAAGGCGGGGGCTCAGGCAGTGATCGTGCAGCCCTTTTTTGACCCGCACCACGTGATCATTATCGATCTCGCCGCCAAGTACCGGATAGCCTACATGTCAGGCAGCCGCGACGTCACAGCAGCAGGTGGCTTGGTCTCCATGGCTGCCAACTGGCCGGAGCTTTACGAGCGGGCTGCTTTCTATGTCGACAAAATTCTCAAAGGTGCAAAGCCCGCCGATCTACCCGTCGAACAGCCCACAAAATTTGATGTGACGCTCAATATGAAAACGGCGAAAGCACTCGGCCTGACGAGCTCACCGACATTGCTGGCCCAAATAGACGAAGTTTTCGAGTGAAAACACGCTGTTTGCTGCAGTGCATTGGTCCGCTGATGGCACAAAGCGGGGAAGCCAAGGCGGCGAGTTTACGTCAGCTTTTGGGGAGAGCAGCGGAAGTGCATGGACGGACGGCCTCGGCCGCCTTCGACGGACAATAGCCGGGTCGAAATCTCGAACTGCAGCGAGGCGCTGACTTGATCCTCACCAATGCGATATGCTGCCCCGGAGTTGGTTGGGCCAGCGGATGCAATTCGATCAATTGAAGAGACGCGAGTTCATCACGCTGCTCGGCGGCGCGGCGACGGCTTGGCCTCTCGCGGCGCGCGCGCAGCGATTGCCAGTGGTTGGGTTTCTCAGCAGCCGCTCGCCGGGAGAATCGGCGGGCTTGGTCGCAGCCTTCCGCCGCGGCCTGAGCGAAGCCGGATTCATTGAGGGACAAAATCTGGTTATTGCGTTCCG
>DASZIV010000119.1:0-1836 GCA_035948775.1 Bryobacteraceae bacterium | reverse complement strand
CGGCAAGTGCTGGATACTCGCGGGACGCTTGGATATGCGATTTACGACATCAACCGGGCTTGCGACGAGCAGTTGCTGGCTAAGCTGCGGGCTGTTCCGCATACGATTCGGGTGCGGGTGCCTGGAGTGGTTGGGTAGGTTGCAAGAGTGGAGAAAAACATCACCACAGAGGACACAGGGGTGCACGGGGATGCACAGGGAACACCTGGATCCGACACTTGGATCCGACTAAGCGCGAGGTGACAAAAATCAGCTGGAGGCGGCGGCGGCGCTGGTCTTAGCTGGACCTGGAGTTGTGGTTTCGTCAGCGGTGGAGACTTCCTCGATGTGGGGGCCCGGGGTGGTTACCGGGGAGGCGGGGATTCCATTGATGTAGATGGCGGGAGCGACGGTTCCGCCGCGCACGGTTTCGCCGGCAGGCAGAAGGCCAACCGCCCGGTTTCTTCCCGAACCCTTGGCTTGGTAGAGCGCATAGTCGGATAAGACGAGTACCTGCTCGTGAGCCACGAGCTTCGGCTCCATTGCCAACCACGGGAAAACCGCCCAGCCGATCGAACAGGTGATGCGTAGATCCGCTTTGGCACCTTCCACCCGATAAGCCTTGGACCCGACCGAATCGAGAATGCGGTTGGCGAGAGTGTGGGCTTCTTTACGGTCGGTGTAGCGCGACAGAAGGAGAAATTCCTCGCCGCCCCAGCGGATCACCGCATCGGAAAGCCGGGCGGCAGAGTTGATGCGACGGGCGACCTCGGTCAAGACCTGATCTCCAATCTTGTGCCCGAACTGGTCGTTGACCTTCTTGAAATGGTCGATGTCGATCAGGTAGAAAACAAGATCGCGATTGTGAAGGTCAGCGGATGGATTGCTGACAAATGAGCGCAGCACTTGTTGCACATCGGCCTCAATCGAATTGGTGAAGAACCGCCGGTTGCGAACGCCGGTGAGCAGGTCGGTCAGCGAAGCGTCAAGCAACTCATGATTGGCGTTGGCCAGTTCCTTTTCGAGGCGGGCCTGTTTCACCATGCCGACAAAAGCGAACACCACAACGGCGGCCAGCGACAGAACAACGCGGAATTTCCAAACCGAGTTTGGCAGACTTAGGTCGAGGAACGACCACGCCGCCAGTAGGGGCAGGATGAGGGTAACAGGAGCGGCGAGACGCGAAGCCCACCGCCAGTATCGTTCAGTATTGGGATCGCCGTATTCCGAAACGGGCTCCAGACGATGTGTCATGAGCGCGGCAAACGTCATGCCGGCGAGGCAGGCTGCTGTCGCGGAATCGTACCAACTGCCGCTAAAGTAAATTCCAGCTTCGAAAAGCGTATCCACGACATATTCCATGACGGTATCGAAGGCGACGATGACCGTGAGCAGGGCATAGAAATGCCGCCATCGGCCGGAGCTGTGCAACCAGCCGTGGGCGACGATTGAAAGTAAGACCACGTCCTGGGCTAATGCGAGAAACTTGTACGCCGGACCATACGAATGGGGTTCAGGGGCGAGATACTGCCATGGAATGACGAGAAACAGATACAGGTACAGACCGGCCATCAGAAGTAAGAGCAGATCAAGTGTTCCCAGGCGCTGATGTTGCGGGGTCGGCTCCACGTGAGGCCGCAGAGCAAAGCCTAGAATAAGGATGGTCCAGGCGAGAAAGATGCCGGCATCGCCAAGACTCATGGCGGGCGTTTGCTTGACCCCCAGTTCCCAATGCATCCACAAGATCTGGCTACAGGATTCGATGGCGTACCCGCCGGCCAGAAGGATCCACACCAGGCGCTGCCGGCGGGGGCCGCTGAACGCGTTCCTGGCAAAGGCAACGGAAGCGGAGACCAT
>DASZIV010000118.1:0-1623 GCA_035948775.1 Bryobacteraceae bacterium | reverse complement strand
CATCTATCTCAGACTGAGATAGCTAGTGATAATCCCTGTTACCAACAGTTATCCGCAAACTGCGCGTTGCATAGATATTAAGCTGATTACTTCCGAGTGGCCCGTGATGCGGGAGGAACCGACCGCGCTGCGCCGAGCTAGTCCAGAGTGCGACAGTACGAGATGTTTTGCCGATTGTCGCTTTGAGCCGGCGGAGTCAGCTGCCGGTAATTCACCTGCCCGGAAACTGACATACTACCTTCGGTTGTTTTGCATTCGTCCAGTTCGGGCCTTGGGCAAGTCTGCCTCCACTCCAAGGCGGTAGGGTGCCAGCAGACCTTCGATAGAACGGCGGAGCCACGCGGCCAGGGACCCTTTGCGGTAAACGGCCCAGTCGAGCATGGCGCCGCCGTTGACCTGCTGGATCAGCCGGGCCAAATCGGCGGTGTCGCAAGGCTTGAGTTCGTCCGCCGCCCCGGCATCATCGAGGAGTTTTTTGGTTTCGTCGCGGACGGCTGTGAATTGCGCGAGGGTGATTGCGTAAAACTCGGGATCGATGAGGTCGATCTGCAGGTAGGCCAGGCCATTGGCCATGGCTTCGGGCGTCGAAGCAAAGCCGCTGCACTCCACATAGAGTTCGATGAGCGTTTTTAGCGGCGAGCCATATTTGGCGCGGGCGGCGGCGAATTGCTTCGGAACACCGCCGGGAGCGGTGCGGCAAACGGCCAGCAACAGGCCCCGCTTGGTGCCGAAGCGCTGGATCAGCGTGGCAGGCACGACACCCGCTTCCTTGGCGACGTCCGCGAGGGTAAGGTCCACGGGGCTGCGGCGCTGCATCACGCGCATGGTGGCCATTAGGATGGCTTCGTCCGAAGTTTGGCGAGGTCGAGGCGACATAGTCTCCTGGTTCTTCCCGATTCAGAGAAATCGAAGAGAAGACCACCCTCATGGTCCGAGGGCGCGTGCGCTCCGCTCTTTTTCAGTCACGCGACACCCAGGCCGCTGAGAAGAATAACTGAATGACTGTTTATTTTCCACTTGACATTAATGAACAGCGATTCAATAATTCGCCCAATCTCCCTGCGAGGTGCGTCCATGGCCGAGACTTCCACTTATCAGCACCCAGACTTGCGCAATTGCGTGGTGCTGGTGGCCGGCGCTACTCGCGGAGTAGGACGCGGCATCGCGCTGGCGTTTGGCGAAGCCGGCGCGACGGTGTACTGCACCGGGCGCAGCTCGCGCGCGGCGCTGGCTTCCGGCACCAAGCAGCTGTCCGTGCAGCAGCGGAAGAAGGCCTTGCCGGCGGCGTATTACACGGGCCGGCCGGAAACGATTGAGGAGACTGCCGAGCTGGTAACCGCGCGAGACGGCAAGGGCATCGCAGTCGTCGTCGACCAGCTGGACGTCAGTCAGGTGGAGAAACTGGTGGCCAAAATCCGGGCCGAGCAAGGAAAGCTGCACGTGCTGGTAAACGACATTTCAGAAAGCTCGGAGCACGAACTGGGCAAGACCTTCTGGCAAGCCGACCTGGAGCGCGGGTTCGCCATGTTCCGCAATGCGATTCATACGCATATCATCACGAGTCACTGCGCGGCGCCGCTGCTGATCGAAACGGCCAAAAACTCGGGCCGAACCGGATTGATC
>DASZIV010000117.1:0-50550 GCA_035948775.1 Bryobacteraceae bacterium | reverse complement strand
GCCGGCTTAGGCCAGGTTTCAGAGGATCTCACGTTTTGTATCGCGTCAGATCCCAACAACACCAGCGGCGTGTGCAGGGTGTTTCCCGGCAACCCGTTGTTAGTGACCACGGCCGGCTCTCTGCATCAAGAAGTAACCTTCGGTCCCTGGACCTCGATGACGGTTTCTAAGGACATCAACGCGTCCTCAGGCGCGGTTGGCGGCACCGCAACCATTTCGCAAGTGCGGGACGCCGTTGACCTGAATGTGGTCCCTGAACCGACAACCTACGGCTTGGTTAGTGTTGGGCTCCTGGCGCTCGGCTACCTTGCTCGTCGTCGTCGCGCCTAAGGGGAACGGTCAAACGAAGCGTGCCCTCCGCACAATGCCAGACCGCGCATCGTGCGTGGGTGGCAGATTACCACCAATCGACAGCCTCAGGCTGTGTGCCCAATACCGTGCCGATGGTCCCACATAGAAGCCTTACGCCGCGTTGCGAGTCGGCGTAGATTTCTGAAATTGCGGCTCCGCCGAAGACTCTGATTAATCGTAGCTTATGCCAATGCGGAACAAGGCATCACAATACTTGTGTGCCCATTGCTAAGTTATTGATTCTTCTTGCGTTCTTGGTTCGGGACCAGGAGGTCGGTGGTTCGAATCCACTCGCCCCGACCAATTTCCTTTCATTAGCTTACACATTCAAGCCCTTCCGAAAAACAGGTCGTGCATTCAAGAGCGATGAAAAAGCCATCGGTTCGCGTAAAGCCCGTAGCCAGCATGGCCTTCGAGTCGTTTCGTTCGTCTGTAGCATTGAACTTCTTTCCTGCAATCAGGTGCGAGCACCACGCCTGATCGATCCACCTGGTGAAGACCAGGGGGTCGCCCCAGAAACCTTGCTGCTGAGAACCCGTAAATCACGAGAGGGCAGTCATTTGTGATCTCGCCCATTTCATGACCGATGATTGCGGGATTGTTTGCCCTTTTCTTGCCCTTTTCGTGCACCGAAGGAGGAGCATTCGGCAGCTCTCGGGGTTGGGTAGGCACAAGTCATTTTAGGGCGTCTTAGGGCGTCGCCACTTCTGGAATCTGGCTGATCTGCGGTTAAGGCGCCCCAGAGAAACACGCCATAATGACACTTTGGGACCATGGACGCTCAGCGAGTACGCCTACAGCTCGATCGGATTTTGGCCAGCGCAGCCTTTGCCGATGCAGGGCGCGCTCGCAGTTTTCTGCGCTTTGTGGTGGAGCGCAAACTAGAGGGCCACGCCGGTGAGATCAAGGAATTTGTGATCGCTGTCGAAGTCTTGGGTCGGACCCCATCTTTTGATTCGAAATCCGATCCGATCGTTCGAGTCGAGGCTGGACGCCTGCGAGACCGGCTCAGTTCCTACTATGAGGCCGAAGGCGGCGAGGACCCTGTTTTGATCTCTCTACCGAAGGGCCGCTATGTGCCCGAGTTCACCGAGTGGCGGCCGCGGGAGGCGTCAAAAAGCGACGGTGTGTTGCGGCTCTCCGTATTACCACCTGAAAACGCCTCCTTCGAATCCTTTGCCGTCTCTCCGGACGGCCGCAAGCTCGCGTTCACCGCCGCATTAAACGGAAGAATAATGCTCTGGGTTCGGGCGCTGGATTCTCTGGAGGCAAAACCTCTGGTCGGAACAGACCATGCATCCTGGCCGTTCTGGTCACCGGACAGCTTATCGATCGGTTTCTTCGTGCCGAATAAGCTGAAGGCGGTCGAGATCACCGGAGGACCCGCGCGGGAGATTGCGGACCTCATCGTGGGACGAGGCGGCGCCTGGAGCCCGGAAGGAGTAATCCTGTTCTGCCCACGACCGATCGGCCCTCTGTACCAGGTTTCGGCTGCGGGTGGTGTGCTCACTCCCGTGACTTCCCTGGATGAGCCGCGCGCCGAGGTTGCGCATGGATTCCCACAGTTTCTACCCGACGGCCGCCAGTTTCTATATCTCGCCGCGAGCTCCCGTCCGGGCGGGTCTTCGATTCGCGCCGGTTCTCTCGATTCAACCAGCTCGAAAGTGCTCCTGAGCGCTGATACCAGCGCGGCATACGCTCCGATACTGCGCGGGCACCCGGCGTCTCTACTGTTCTTGCACGATGGCGCTCTTCTGGCGCAGGCCTTTGACTTGCGCCGTTTGGAACTCAGCGGCGAACGAACCGTAATTGTTCCGCAGATCCGCTATCGGCGTTGGAACGAGGCTAAATTCTCGGTTTCCGGCAACGGCGTGCTGCTCTATGAGGGGGGTTTCGCCGAGAACCACCAGCTTTCGTGGTTTGATAGACGAGGCACGATCCTTTCAGCAGCCGGACCGCGCAACAATTATCTTTCGTTCAGTCTCTCACCAGACGAGAGGTACGTGGCTTTGCACCGGCACGATGACCCGGACACTGTCTTGCCGACGATCTGGGTGATGGACCTTTTGCGCGAAAGCGCTGTCTTCCGTTTTACCGACGCGGATGTTGCCCAGCCTGAATTCAGCCCGGTCTGGGCACCGGATAGCCGCGAAATTCTATTTAGCCGCGGCGATGAGCGCCGGATGCGCCTCTTCCGCCAGGCGCTGCGCGGCGGAACAGCCAAGTGCGTGCTTGATACGGAGGGTCCGAAATTCCCGACGGATTGGTCTTCGGACGGGCGCTTCATTTCCTACAGTTCGCAGGTCCCCGACTACCGGACCATGCACGTCTGGATCGTGGCGCTCGGCGGTTCGGAGGATGAAGCGAGGCCTCACTCCTTCCTGCAACATTCCTATGAAGAACACAGCGCACAATTCTCACCGGCGGAGGGGAGTGAGGCGCCCCGATGGCTCGCCTATACGTCCCATGAAACTGGACGGTACGAAGTGTACGTTAGGGACTTTTCCGACGGCCGTCACAAGTGGCAGGTTTCGACTCAGGGGGGTCTTCAACCCCATTGGCGCCGCGACGGCCGCGAACTCTTCTACTTGACGCTGGATGGAACGCTGATGTCGGTCAGCGTGAATCCGGGCCCGGACTTTGAATTCGGGGCTTCGGAACCCCTATTCATGACCGGTTTTCGGTTCCTGCCGCGGTACAGCATTTGGATGAATCAATATGCCGTATCGCCCGATGGAAAGCGATTTTTTCTCAACCGCCCCGTCCTGGAGACCGCACAGGGCGCGATCACGGCCATGATTCCCTGGTAGACCGCGCTCTCGCAAGTCCCTGAATCCACAGCGTACGCGAACGCAAGTTACGTCTCATTAACGCCGACGTACTCCCTGCCGGTTCGTTTTTCGGCTCATTCTCAAAGGGTCGTAACACACAGCCGTAGACAATAACACGCAAGGAGATGATCATGAAACGCACCAACATCGCAAACACTCTCGCAATCACTGTAGCCACTACACTCGCTCTGGGCATCGCGCCCACAGCGCAGGCTGCCGACAAAGGCTGTTCGAACGCAACCCTGAATGGCACCTTCGCATATACCAACACCGGGTTCGTTACCGCCCCGCCCGCCCTGGCAGGCCCGTTCGCCGGCGTTGGCACACAAAACTTCGACGGGAGCGGCGGAACTACCGCCACTGCCTGGATCAGTCAAAATGGCAACATTGTTCCGGTGACTATAAAAGGCACGTATACGGTGAATTCGGACTGCACCGGTACCCTCACACTTCAGATTTCCCCGGTGGGTATTACGGGGCACAGCTTTTTTGTGATCAACGCGGACGGGGCCGGGTTTCGGGGCATCAACACAGACCGGGCGAAGTGATCACCACCGTCGGCAGGAGGCAATTTCCAGTGGGCGACTGGAGACGATGACGGCTTCCGGTTCGTGGCGGAGGATGATCCGGATGTCGACATCAAAGGGAACATGCTGTATCGCGGGCGGTGGGCCCGCTGGAATGATGCTGGGGTATTTGCTGGCGCGCGCTGGAATCGAGGTCCTGGTTCTGGAGAAACACGCCGACTTCCTGCGCGATTTCCGCGGCGACACCGTTCATCCCTCAACGCTTGAGGTGATGCACGAGTTGGGCGTGCTGGAGCAGTTTCTCAAGCGTCCGCATCAAGAGGTCCCCCAGGCCCGCGCACTGATCGGAGATCAGGAGATTCAGTTAGGCGATATGGCCTACCTGCGGACTCAGTGCCGCTTCATGGTCCTGATGCCACAATGGGACTTTCTCGACTTCCTAGCCGAGCAGGGGCGGCGCTATCCAACCTTCCATCTGAGAATGCAAACAGACGTCATAGGGCTGATCGAAGAGCAAGGCCGGATCGTTGGCATCCGGGGGAACACTCCCGCCGGCCCCGTGGAAGTCCGGGCGGACCTAGTGGTGGGCGCGGACGGCCGGAGCTCGGCCGTCCGAGACCACTCAGGGCTAATGGTTGCAGAGGTCGGCGCTCACATGGATGTATTGTGGATGCGGCTGTCCAAGCGCGTCGGCGACCCGGACCTGATCGCCTATTCCGATCGGGGAAGGGCACTGGTGCTACTCGATCGTGGAAGCTATTGGCAATGCGGTTTTTCGGTTCCTAAACAAACCGCAGAGGAAATGCAGGCCAAAAGTATCGAAGAGTGCCGTGCGGCCATTGTTCAACTCGCGCCCTTCTTGGTGGACCGCGTGATGGAACTGCGTAACTGGAGCGATGTGAAGCTATTGACAGTGCGGGTCGACCGCCTTCGGCGATGGTATCGCCCCGGCCTGCTGTGCATTGGAGACGCGGCCCACGCCATGTCTCCGGTGGGAGGCGTCGGGATCAATCTTGCGATCCAGGACGCCGTTGCCGCGGCGAATGTGCTGGCCGGACCCCTTCGCAAAGGCACCGTCGGCACTGCCGATCTCGCAAAGATACAACGCCGCCGCGAGTTCCCAACCCGGCTCACACAGCGCGTGCAAGCACTGATCCGGCAACAGGTCGGCGGAAGTCTTGACCCCGCCGGACCCAGACGCCTCCCTTGGGTCGTGCGGCTGCTGGAACGTACGACGATCCTACGCCGAATGCGCACGCGCTTCCTCGGTATCGGTGTCCGGCCGGAGCACGTGAAAACGCCTGATATTTCACGCGACCGCACATTCACCCAAACGGAGGCGTTTTCCAGGTATCATCTCTAAGGGCAAAACTGGAACTGGATGGGTGATTTGCAAATCCGTGCAAGAGCCTGCAAAATCGGCCTTCCCAAGGTTCGGGACCAGGAGGTCGGTGGTTCGAAGCCACTCGCCCCGACCAACTAACTCCAAGTCCCAAAGTCCCAACGAAAACCAGATTGTGCGCCGCCGGGCAGCTCTCGAGACGGCCCAGCTTCAGATTGGAGCGCCACGATTTGGGCGGCTTTTGTCCAAAAACCGGGACTACTCCGCCCGGCGCGTTCCGCTCTCCTTGATCAAAAGAGGCAGGTCGTGCACCCAATCCTCCTGACTTACTCCTCCCGGATAGATCACGTGCGCGAGATTATCTTTGCTGTAGGCGAGAACGAAATTGGCGTGCGCCACTCCGTAGTTGCCGATGGCCGGTTCCGCTTTTGCGGCTAGAGGGACGCCTGCGGCCCGCTCGACTGCCTCGATCGCCCGTTCCGTTCCGGTGAGCCCGATAGCACGTCGGTCGAACAGGTCCAGCCAGTGCCGCACGGCCGCCGGAGTATCGCGCGCGGGATCGGTGGTCACGAAGACCAGCTTGATTTGAGCCGCAATCGCGGCTGGCACTTTCTTCAACGCCGCGCCCAAGTTCGCCATGTGCATCGGACACTGATCGGGGCAATTCGTGTACCCGAAGAACAGCAGGGTCACGTAACCTTGGGTCCTCTGCTTGAAATCGAACGCGGCGCCGGAAGTGTCCGTCAGGACGAATCCCGGTTTCGGCAGGGGCGGCGTCACCAAGCCGCCCCGGTAGGTGTTGCCCTGCTGGGCCAGTGCGGCAGATGTGAAGATCAGGAAAAAGGAGAAGAACCGCGGTTTCATCTGTATCTCCCTATGGGCGGACGATGACCGTCCCCGTCATGCCGAGGGTGTCATGAAGACCGCAGATGTAATTGAACGTGCCGGGCGCGGTGAAGGTCACGCGGAACCGCGTAAAATCGAGAGGCCCCTCCGGTTGTCCCGGCGTCTCCTGGCCTGGTGCGCCGAGAAAGCCCGAGTTCACACTGTCGCTCGTGGAGCTGAGCACCGCGTGCCTGACCCCATCTGGGTCCAACGTCACCCCAGGTGAAGGAGGCGTAAGGCTGGCGGGCTCCGTCCCGAATGTAATGGTGTGGAACACGGGCGTGCTCAGATTGGTCCATTCAACCGTGTCGCCAACATGAACCGTCGTCGTTGCGCCCAGAAACCGCATCACCGCGGCGGTTTCGGAGCCTCCTCCGTTGGCCACGATCACCGAGACACCGGCTATTACTTCATGCGTGGAGAACCGTTCGTCCTCAGGGCCATCGCCGCCGTCAGGGCCCGAGGCACCAGACAGTAGCTCCCCTTGCGCAAGCTCTGCCTGCTGATCATAGAAATCCTGATGATGGGGAAGCGTTGCCGACGGGACGATAACATGAATCGCGCCCGTCATCCTCAAGTGCACCAGGCACACCAGCTTGAAGTTACCGGCGGTCGGGAAATTTACAGTATAGGTTTGCCCGGTGGTGGAAGGCGCGGAAGTCACGCAGGCCGAGCCATCGAAGCTGCTTCCATCGGGTGTGCTATTGGGGCACCCAATGAAGATGCCGGCGGGGGAATTCAACGATGGCCGGATCTGGCCAGGTTTCAGGAATGTTACGGTGTGGATCTCACCCGTGCGAAATGTCCAAGTGATGCTATCGCCGGCGTGGATCCAAAACTCGTTGGATAAAAAGGCCAGGGCTTGTCTACCTTGGTCGGGGCTCTGCGCGCCCGCCGAGGCCGTCCATTCTGTTGCCGAGGCCACGCTGGTGGCACCCCCGGCCACCAGCGCCGTCAACGCCAACCAAGCGGCTCGTCTCGATACGTTCTTATGCAGCTCTTGCATCGTCATTCCTCCTTGTGACGCGGATTTCGAGCCAGCTTGGCATTGGCTGCGGTGGACGGTCAATCCAAGGGTGGTGTCTTCTGCATTCCCCTGACATTCCCGCCTAAGCCGCTGGGAAATCACAGCCTTGCCGGGGTGTGTGGAAGCCGGGGTATACTCGATCTACCTGGAGCGACTATGCTTGGGAACAGCCGCCCGATCCATTTTGGTGTATTCGAAGTCGACCGGCACACGGGCGAACTGCGCAAGCAGGGTCTGAGGATCAAACTCCGGGACCAGCCTTTTCAAATCCTCCTGCTCCTGCTGGCACGCCCAGGCGAAGTCATATCTCGCGACGAACTCCAAAAACAGCTCTGGCCGGCCGACACATTTGTGGATTTCGATCGCGGTCTGAACAAGGCAGTCAATCATCTCCGTGACGCTTTGGGTGACTCGGCGGAAAGCCCCCGCTTCATCGAAACGTTACCGAAGCGGGGCTATCGATTCATCGCCTCAGTCGACGCCGGTCTCTCTAACGGCCACCCAGTCAAACCCATCGTGGAGATGCAGAAAGCGCTTGCCGAACAGCCGGATCGTGGAGCGCTAGCCCAGCCGCTTGGTGGGCGCGGCGGAACCCGCGGCTTAAAGCTAAAGCGTTCGGCCATGCTTCCGTGGATGGTCGTGGGTGCTTCGTTGGCAACTGTCGGAATCTCGGGGGCGCTGCTTTGGCGGGCCACACGGCCGCCGGATCGGCCCCTGATCCGCTTCAGCGTTGACCTGGGGCCCGAGGCAATCCAAGGGCGGGCAGAGAGTGGCGAATTCTTCAGACCCATAATCTCGCCTGATGGAACGCGTCTGGTCTTCCCCGCGAAGGCCGAGGATGGCAGGGAGCGACTGGCCGTGCGCCGCCTCGACCAGTCAACAGCCACAATGCTCGCAGGTACCGAAGGAGCGGTCGATCCGTTCATTTCTCCGGATGGCCAGTGGATCGGATTCTTCGCCGGCCAGAAGTTGAAGAAGATCCCCCTACTGGGCGGCGTAGTCGTTTCGCTGTGCAACACTTCCGGCCTGGAGCGCGGTGCCTCCTGGGCAGAAGACGGCGCGATTATTGCCAATCTGGATAACTCCCATCTGTTTCGCGTGCCTGCGACAGGAGGGGAACCGCAGCTCATCGGCAAGCCGGAGGAGCACGGCGAGCGGACCTGGCGTTGGCCGCAGGTTCTGCCCGGCGGTAAGAACGTGTTGTTCACCGGCTTCGTCGCCGCGTCCGCCGCCGCGGCCGATAGCGCCAACATCGAAGTTCTTTCGCTCAAGTCGGGGCGGGTTAAGGTGGTTCGACGCGGCGGTTCCTTTGCACGCTATCTGCCCAGCGGCCACCTCATCTATTTCCGTCAGGGAACGCTCTATGGTGAACCGTTCGACCCCGAGCGTTTGGAGACACGCGGCCCGCCGGTACCCTTGCTGGAAGATCTCGCCGATTCGGAAAGCGCCACCCTTGGCCTGGTCTCTTTCTCCGGCACAGGCATTCTGCTATACGCGAGGACGGCGAGACCAGTAGGAGCCGCCCCTCTTGTCTGGCTGGATAGCACCGGGAAGTCGCAGTCGGTTGTAAGCCCTTCCATGAACCTGTCGCGGCAGGCGGAAACTCCTCGCCTTTCGCCGGACGGCAGCCGGCTGGCGCTGGCAGTCGCTGGGGACCTCTCCGTTCACGACCTCCAACGCGGCACGGTAACCAGGCTGACCTTCGATGGTGCTATGAATCGGCAGCCAACTTGGACGCCGGACGGACAGCACCTTGCTTACAGCTCCGGCGCTCTCACGGGCGACGGAGAATTCGGCCTCTGGTGGATCCGCAGCGATGGTTCCAGCCAGCCTCAGCGGTTGGTTGGCGAGAGAACTCCTCTCCAGGTGTCGTCGATTTCCCCTGACGGACGCACCGTTGCCTTTGTCCGGACGGGCAAAGATAGGAGCTTTGAGATTTGGACGCTGCCGCTGGATCTGAGCGATCCGGACCACCCTAAAACGGGGAAGCCTGAGCCATTCGCCAGCGAATCCCTCAGCCAGGTAGACCCAGCCTTTTCACCCGACGGCCGTTGGATCGCATATGTATCCACCAACGGCGCTGGATTGGGAGGCCAAATCTCTGTGCGCCCGTTTCCGTCTGGCCCGTCGGCGGGTAGGTGGCCGGTATCGGAAAGCGGGGCAAAGTTTCCCGTCTGGTCGCGCAATCGCAAGGAACTGTTCTACCTCAATTCCGATAACCATATTATGGTCGCTCGCTACACGGCTAATGAGCACTCCTTCGTCCCGGAGAAATCCCGGCAATGGTCGCCGGCGCCGCTCTTCCGGCCAATGAACAACGGCCTTTGGAATCTGGACGTCGCACCGGACGGACGGCGCTTTGTCGTGCTAACTCCGCCTGAATCCAAGAGCCAGGAGCCGGCTACGGTCCACGCGACCATCCTGCTGAACTTCTTCGACGAACTGCGGCGCCGCCTGCCGTCAATCTGAACCCAGCCCACGGGCCCGGATGCGGCTTGCAACGCAGTCCTTATCATATGACGAACTGGGCCCGATGAAGAAGCTTCTATTTCAGCGTCAGATGCGATGCGTCTTGCTCGTTCTCATTGCAGACAAAGTCCAGCAGTTCGGTATCGAGCTTGATCGTGTGGTGCAGCGTGACAGTCCAGGGTTTAGTGTAGGCTTTGGGATCATTCACAGTGATCTCGATTTCCACGTGGCCGAAGTTGGGGCGCCGGAACCGCTCGGTTAACCTGGCCGCTTCGGTCATTGGGCTGCCGGTAGCATCCAGCCACAGCCCATCGCGGAAACCGTTAGTCTCGACCACGAGCGTATCGCCTTCCCACTTCCCCGTAGAATAGCCGTTCCAGGAGGGGTTCGGATCGAGTGGCAACGGCCGGCCGTCGGTGAAGATCTGGCGGTAGCTCGCGTTCCATTCGTTCATCAGGACGAGAAGTCCGGGAGTCTGGATCACCTTGCTGGGCGTCGTGAAGGTATGCAATCGGACTGGGCCGATCGGTAAACAATGCGACATGGGATCGTGCAAGCGGAGTTCGGCGCGGCGACTCCTCACCAGATCCGCCGCCCACGTTTGATAGGGCAGGCCGTCCTTTAGAGCGAAACCGATATTGATGAATTCTTCGGCCGTGGGCTCACAGCCGGGGAAATCGGGGTTCGCTTTTCGGGTTGGCTGCATGACCCATAACCCCGAAAAATCCGGTTTGCCATCCGCCGTGCGTGGGCAGGCCGCATCGAGGTTCGGTTTGCCGTCCGCTGTCCGAGGGACCCCGGGTGTCGGGTAACTGACCCACTGCGCCGTGAGTGGGGAAAGGAACAGCCCGAAAGACAAAACCCGAATCCCCAGTAACTGAAAATGCTTCATGGAGTCTCCGTGTTGCAGTATACTCCGGCTCGTTGTTGACATGCCCTACCCGCCTGGCCTACACTTCTGTAGGCTACCAAAAGGTCGGCACCAATGGGCAATGAAAAGTCAGACGTTCTCCACGGTTCCCTTGCGCTCATGGTGCTTCGGACTCTGGATACCCTGGGCTCGCAACACGGGTGGGGAATCGCACGCCGCATCGAGCAGACCAGTGGGGATGCGCTGGCACTGAATCAGGGCACTCTTTACCCCGCTCTCCTGCGCTTGGAACAGATGGGATGGATCACCTCGAAATGGGGTGCTTCTGAAAACAACCGGCGGGCCAAATTCTATGCCATCACTCGAGCTGGCAAGAAGCAGCTCGCCGCGGAAGCCGAGAACTGGGAGCGGATCGCCGATATCCTCGGCCGGTTCCTGAGGCCCACCAGCGAATCGTCATGACGTGGCTGCGTGTGCTTTGGGGCAGGCTCTCCGGTCTCCTGCGCGCCGGAAGCCTGGAGCGCGATCTCGATGAAGAACTCAATTTCCATTTGCAAATGGAGATTGCGGAGAACCTTCGCAAGGGAATGAACCCGCCGGAAGCGAGGCTGGCGGCCTTGCGGCGCTTCGGCGGACTCAGCCAAATCAAAGAAACCTATCGTGAAACTCGGGGGCTACCCATGTTTGAAACCGTGTGGCGCGATGTGTGCTATGGCTTTCGGATGCTCGGGCGCAATCCGGGCTTCTCGTTTCTGGCGATTCTCTGCCTGACCTTAGGCATCGGTGCGACAACCGCTGTTTCCAATTGGATCGAGGGGATTCTGTTGCGCCCGTTCCCTCTCGTTACGCATCAGGACCGGATGGTTGCTTTGACCGGGGTCGATCGCAACGGCCGAGGTGACGTCTCTTGGCCGGACCTTCAGGACCTCAGGAGAAACGCCACCCTAGTCGACGCTTTCATTGCCGAACACATCGGAGGGACCACGCTCAACATCGGCGACCGCGCGGAGCGCGCTGCCGGAAGCGTCGTCTCGTCCAACTACTTCGATGCCCTGGGGATCCACCCGATCCTGGGCCGCACGTTCGAACCGAGTGAGGACACCGGGCGCAACGCTCATCCGGTTACCGTGATCAGCTACCAGGCATGGAAGGATCGCTATAAGGGCGATCCGGCGATCATCGGCAAGACTCAAAGGCTCAACGGTGTGCAGCATACGATCATCGGTGTTATGCCCGAGGGTTTTTTCGGAACATTCGTGGGCTACGGGTTCCAGTTCTGGGTTCCGGCTTCGATGGAAGACAACTTTGAGGGCGGCGGTTACAAGCTGGAGGATCGGGGCGCGCGATGGATTGAAGGATTTGCGCTTCTCAAACCCGGCGTGACGATCGAGCAGGCCCGGGCGGAGCTTTCCGCAATTGGAAAACGGCTGGAAGCGGCCTATCCGGACACCAACCGCGGGCGGGGCTTCCAGCTCTATCCTTTGTGGCAAACGCCCTTCAACGGTGCAGGCACCCTTCTGCCCACCCTACGCATTTCTTTGGTAGTCGCGTGCCTGGTGCTCCTCATTGCGTGCGCCAATGTCGGCAACCTGCTGATGGTCCGGTCATTTTCGCGGCGGCATGAGATGACCGTACGAATTTCGGTGGGCGCCGGGCGTATGCGCCTGTTGAGACAACTTCTTACCGAAGGCCTGATTCTATCGATCGCGGCCGCAGCCGGTGGGCTCGTGCTGGCTTACTGGTGCCGGGACCTGATCAAGTTGCTGTTTCCGGCTTCGCCCGGGATCATGATCAATCTTCCCGCTGAAATGGATTTGCGCGTCCTAGCACTGAGCGCCGGAGTCTGCCTGATCACTACGGTGCTGTTCGGGCTGGTTCCAGCGATGCAAGCGAGCAAGATCGACCTGGCCGCAGCCCTGAAGTCGGAATCTGGCGGTGTCGTCGGAGGCCGTGGAAAAACCTGGATCCGCTCGAGCCTTGTGCTGGTGCAAGTCTCGTTGAGTTTCCTGTTGCTGGTGGGCATGGGTCTGCTACTGAAGAGTCTGCGGGCGATGCAGGAGACGGACGTGGGTTTCTCGACTGACGGGGTGTTGAGCACCTTCGTCGACATGGTGGCCGCCGGCTACGATGGGGCGCGAATCCGGAATTTTCAAGATCAATTGCTGAGCCGCTTGCAGGGGTTCGGCGGCATCGAGTCGGCGGTATGGTCGCGCGCGACGCCCTTCAGTTATCGCAGCTATCCCTCGGCGAGCATCGCGATGGATGGCTATGTGGCGGAGCCCGGGGAGCAGCCGGTGGTGGATTACAACGAGGTCGGGCCGGGATACCTTGCGGTACTGGGGATTCCGTTGCTCTCGGGCAGGGATATTGCGATCGCCGATAACGAAACCGCGATGCCTGTCGCGGTGGTCAACCAAACCATGGTGCGGCGATTCTGGCGCGGCCAAGATCCAGTGGGCGCCCGCCTCCAGGTGAAGGGGCGATGGCTCCGTGTGATTGGCGTCGCGAAAGACGCCAGGTACTCCAGCCTGCTGGAAACCGCCAAACCATTTTTCTACACGCCGCTGCGACAAGGTCCCATGGGCGGACAGTATCTCCAGATGCGCACACGGCTGGGTCCGGAGAAGATCGCCACGGCGCTGGCTCGCGAGGTGAAGGCCATCGATTCGAACCTGGCGCCCGGCGAGGTGATTACGTTGCGGGAACAGGTGGATCGAATGAGTTGGAGCCAGCGCGCCGCGGTCGACCTGCTCGCCATCTTCTGCGGCATGGCGCTGCTGCTCGCCGGAATTGGCCTGTACGGCGTGATGTCCTACGCAGTTTCCCAGGGCACGCGTGAGCTGGCGCTGCGCATCGCCCTGGGCGCCAGTGCGCCGCATCTGCTGCGAATCGTGATTTCGCAAGGCCTCGGTCTCACGCTGGCTGGGGTAGGCATCGGCGCAGCAGTGGCTGTCGGGCTTACGCGGCTGATGGGGAACCTGCTGTATCGGGTAAGCCCGCGCGATCCGCAATCGTTCGGAGCGGCTTTCCTTGTGATGGTGATCGCCACGCTGTGGGCCTGTTTCCTGCCTGCGTGGCGCGCCGCCCGGACCGACCCTGTGCGTGCGCTGAGAGAATCCTAGCTTCGCCTTTTGGGGCCGCCGGAATGCCCGCCTCCCCCCAGGGCCCGGACCTCGTCCGGCGTCAGCAGCCGCCATTTCCCGATCGGAAGGTCGGAAATGCGGATTGGGCCGATCGCGGTACGCACCAGCTTGAGCACCTTGCTTCCCACAGCTTCGATCATGCGGCGTACCTGCCGGTTGCGGCCTTCCGTGATGGTCAATTCCAAGAATGTGTACTTGGCGCTGTCCCGTATGCGTTGCACATCCGCGGGCCGCGTGGGTCCATCCGCCAGCGCCACTCCGCGGCGGAGTTGTTCGAGTTGTTCGTCGGCAAGTCGAGTTGACGCCTTCACCAGGTAGGTTTTCGCCACTTTGTGATCAGGATTCATCACACGTTCGGCGAAGTCGGTGTCGTTGGTCAGCAGCAGCAGGCCGCTGGTGTCCAGGTCCAGACGGCCAACCGGGGCTAGCCATGCGCGAGCGTCCTCCACCAGATCGTACACCGTCGGCCGGCCTTCGGGATCGCGGTAGGTGGTCAGATATCCCTTTGGCTTGTAAAGCAGCAGGTAGGTTTTGGCGGCCTTACGCAGGGGCTTGCCGTCGAGCGTAATCCGGTCGTGTTCCAGGTCCACCCAGCGATCCGGGTCTTCCACGATTCGGCCGTTCACACGAACTCTTCCGCCGCCAATCCAGCTCCGCGCCTCCGTGCGCGAACCCACTCCAGCCTTGGAAAATACTCGTTCTAAAGTCTTTTTGGGTGGATTACCGCTCCGGCCGGGGTTCTTTTGCATACGCTGAGCGTCCCTGAGTCTCCAATAGCGATGGTAGATTATGGGTGGGTCAAAAAGAACATACGTCGCTAATTTTGATTCGGGGCGCGCGCCAGATGCTTACCTTGCGCGGCCCTAACGAGCCGCGTCGCGGTCGTGGACTGTCGGAACTCAATATCATTCACGACGGCTCGCTACTGGTGCGCGACGGCGTACTGGTGGAAGTGGGTCCGACGCGCCGTATCGAGAACCTCGCCCTGGCGCAAAAAGCAGTCGAGGTCAGCGCGGTCGGCCGCGTGGTGATGCCCGGATTCGTTGACAGCCACACGCATTTGCTGTTTCCGCCGCCAGGCTCGTTCGCGTCGGAAATTGCGGACGGCGCGCACGCCATCCGCACCATTACCGGTATGCGCCTGGAAACGCGGGCGCGCATGTATGTGGAAGCCATGGCCCGCCATGGCACGACCACCGTCGAAGTCAAGACCGGTTGCGGTCCCGATCGTAGCGCCGAGATGAAAATCCTGCGTGTGCTGGCAGCCCTAAAGCAGAAGCCGTTGGACGTTGTGGCCACGTTTCTTCTGCGCATGCCGCCTGGCGAACCAGAAACGACCGAAGCAGGTGAGTGGGTCTCGAGCGAATTCCTACCCAAGATCCGCCGGCGCCGTCTGGCCGAATTCGCGGACCTGGTTTGGGAGGAGCCACCCGGGCGAGCGGCGCACTTCGCAGAATACTTTCGTAAAGCGAAGGCCCTGGGAATGAAGTGTAAGCTGCATGCCGATGGACTGGTTACCTGCTCTGCTATTGCCACTGCCATCGAATCGGGCGTTACCAGCATCGATCACCTGGAACACGCTGCCACGGCCGATGCCGAGTTTCTCGGCCGTAGCGGAACGATCGCTACACTGCTGCCCTGCGCATCGTTCCACAGTGAGAGCCGTTACGCTCCGGCGCGGGTCATTATCGAAGCTGGCGCGCCGGTCGCTCTGGCGAGCAACTTCAACCCTCGCCACACACCCACCCTCAACATGCAAGCGGTAATCAACCTGGCCTGCCTGCGTATGAGTATGACGCCGGCGGAAGCCATCACCGCCGCCACCATCAACGGAGCGCATGCCCTGGGATGCGCCGATAAGCTGGGATCGCTCGAACCGGGAAAACTGGCCGACCTGTTGATCCTCAACATTTCCGACTATCGCGAGTTGGCCCACCATTTCGGTACGAACCTGGTTCACAGCACCATGAAGCGCGGCGAATTCATTTACGAGGAAGGCTCCGTGGCTCCGCGTCCAGCCCGCGATCTCCGCCCCGCCTGGTAGCCGCGGATATACCATAAGGGCAGATGCCCTCCCGCCTGGTCGAATGCGTCCCCAATTTCTCGGAGGGCCGCGATCCGGCCAAAGTCGACGCCATCGAATACGCCATCCGATCGGCCGGGGCCGCGGTTCTCGACCGCACGTCCGACCACGATCATCACCGCTCCGTAATCACCTTTGCCGGGCCTCCCGAGATTGCTGCCGAGGCTGCCTTCCGTGCTGTGCGCCAAGCTGTTTACTCCATCGATCTGCGCGAGCACTCTGGAGTGCATCCGCGTATCGGGGCGGCTGACGTGGTGCCTTTCGTTCCCCTAAGCGGGGTCACTCTGGAAGACTGCGCGCGCCTCGCGGTGGAGACGGGACGCCGGATTTGGGAAGAACTGCAGGTGCCCGTGTACCTGTATGAGGCCGCCGCGCGCCGTCCCGAAAGCCGCAACCTGGCGGATGTTCGCCGCGGCCGCAGCGCGCCTGATTTCGGTGGTCCCGATCACCACGCGTCTTCCGGCGCGGTGATCGTCGGCGCGCGTAAGTTCCTGATCGCGTTTAATGTGAACCTGGAGTCGAGCGATGTCACCATCGCCCGCCAGATCGCCCGCGCGGTTCGCTTCTCGTCAGGAGGCTTGCCCTACGTCAAAGCTGTCGGCGTGATGCTTGCCTCCCGCAACTTGGCGCAGGTCTCGATGAACCTGACCGATTTCGAGCAGACACCGATTCATGTGGCCTTCGAAGCAGTGCGCCGCGAGGCCGAACGTCACGGCGTGGGCATCGCCGGAACCGAGATCATCGGACTGGTGCCTAAGAAGGCTGTGGAGATGGCTGCCGCCGCGGGCTTCCGGGACGAAAACCTTAATGCCGGGGTGGTTCTGGAGAACCGCCTGGCGGAGGAGTTCGCCGATACCGCTGGTGGCTGAGTGAGAATAGCATGAGAATCGAACTGGTACGAATCGGCAATTCCCGAGGAATTCGCATACCGAAGCCCCTCATTGAGCAGTGTGGGTTCGGCGATACTGTCAATTTACAAGTAGAACAAGACCGGCTGGTGATTGCGCCGGACCGCTACCCGCGACAAGGCTGGAAAGAGGCTTTCGCGGCTGCCAGCTCTTCTGGTCGTGATCCTCTGCTGTTGCAAGCGCTGCCTTCCAATGAATTCGATGCCGAGGAGTGGAACTGGTGAATCCCCGCGGCGGGACGAGGTCTGTGAACCGCCTCATTCGGAAGCTCGCCACTGCGCCGCCGATAGCCGTCTCTGCGGTGTTGGTGGAGATGTTCACGCGCTGATTCAGCGCACCGCTACTTTGACACTTACATCCGCGAGGTCCGGCGGCGAACTTGCGTGAACTAAAGTCGCGCCAGCAGCGACGCCGGTAATGGGCACGTTTACGCTGGTCGTACCGGCCGGGAAGATGATGGTTGCGGGCACCTTGGCCACCGTTGGGTTATCCGACGCCAGGTTGACCGTGAGCCCTCCGCTGGGAGCGGGCGACGAGAGGGTTAACACGGCGCTCAGCGGCGTAGCGCTAATCACCGTAACGCAGCATCGCGCGAAGGCGAGACTGGCCGTGACATGCACGGACTGCGTATCGGGCGTGTAACCGAGCGCAGTTGCATGGATGCTCACAGTTCCCAAGTTCAATCCGTTGACCTGTGGTTCCACGGTGGGCGATGTTCTCCCGCCTGGAATGAAGACGCTAGGCGTCACAGTGACTTTGGACGGATCGCTACTGGTCAGATCAACGGTCAAGCCGGCCGGTGGCGCGGGCTTCGCCAAGGTCACTACCAGTTTCACCGACTTGCCCAGAGGGACCTCGGTATTGGCCCACAGCGAGATTACTCCCAACGGAGCGGGTACAGGGGCCGCAAAGACGAATGCACCGGAACCGCCAGCGCCCGACAGTGCCGTGTAGCCATCAGTCGACAGAGCCACAGAGACTCCTTGAATATTCGGGCCCAACCCGACCAATTTGCCGCCCGATTGGTTCCAGACGTTGCCCGCGCGCCGGAAGACCCAAACGGCACCCTCATCACCGCTATCATCGGGCCCTCCCACCAGCGCAGTGTTGCCATCGCCTGACAACGCCACCGAGTAGCCTTGATAAACAAACCCATACCGATCGGCGATCCAACCGGAGCCAACCAGTTTGGCTTGCTGGCTCCAGGTCCCGCCCGAACGAGTAAACACCCATGCCGCACCCAAGAATTGGTTATCGGCTAACCAGCCCAACAATGCCGTATTCCCGTCCGCCGAGAGCGCCACCGGCGGAAGAGCCGACTGGTTGCCCGTCGGAAGGATTGCGTCCGAGGCGATCAGTTCGCCTCCCTGTTGAATCCATGTATTCCCAGAATGTGTGAACACCCACCCAGTGGGGACGAGGGAAAAGACGTCACCAGTCAATCCACCTAGTAGCGCGGTGGTGCCGTCCGCTGAGAGCGCCACGCAACAGAAGCTGTAGTACGCACTCCTGTTTACATTGGGGGAAAGTTTGCTCTGCTGCGTCCATACTCCGCTGGAACGTGCGAATATCCAGGCCGCTCCTGTGGGAGTGCCGGAAGGATATCCGATGAGCGCCGTATTACCGTCTGCCGACAATGCCACCGAGAGTCCCTGCTCACTCGAAGCGGTGCCGTCAGATCCGACCAACTTGTTGCCCTGTTGGCTCCATACACCGTTTGACCGGGTGAAAACCCAGGCGGCGCCGGCAGAATTGTTGTCGGCGAAGCCGCCGACGAGCGCTGTATTGCCGTCTGCCGACAATGCCACCGAGATACCCTGCTGCGCCGGACCGACGGCACCGGAGCCTACTAATTTGCTGCCCTGCTCGCTCCAGACGTCTCCCGTACGGGTAAACACCCACGCGGCGCCAGCGAGGTTGTTGTCGTTGTACCCGCCCACGATGGCTGTATTCCCATCCGCCGACACAGCGACCGCGTATCCTTGCCCGCTCGGATATATGCCCCCGGAGCCAAACAGTATAGGTCCTTGCTGCGTAAACTGAGCATTTGCCGCGGGTACCAGAGAGCAGAGGAGCGCGGTCCAAATGAGCGATTGTCTGAGCATGGGCTATACCGGTGGTATTGTAGTATTTCCAGGTCTGAAAGTATATAATCTGCCCGGCTACGCCGAATGTCTATTCAAACTAACAAGCGCCGCGGCCGTAGCCGTCTTTTGATCTGCGCCCCATGGAGGGCCGATGAGGCCGCGCAGTCGGTCCACCTCTTCGCGTACGTCCGCGCTCAGCTTCGACCACAGCTCCCGTTCGCGCACGCGGATCACTTTCATTCCGCGAGCTTCGCAGGCCTGCGCCACCGCCTCCTGGAACAGCGCGCCTTCCGCCAAATGAATGAGGGTGTGCGCCGCCAGAATTGCTGGCAAGTCGGAGGGAACCGCCATGGACCCTGTCGTCACGCCGGCTGCGTCAATGGAAACGGCACTGGACCGCAACTCCTGGAGTAACCCGGCGAGCGCCGCACTCGCGGACTCTTGCACAGCCCGCTTCGTCCGCTTCACCAGCTTCGACGCTTCGGCCAACGGCAGTTCGGCCGCTTGATGATAAACGAATCGCGGCACGCTACCGTCGGACGGTAACAGTTCGATCCGCTTACGGAGTAACACTTCGACATTGCCGCGCGTACGCGCAAGAACCACGACCGCGGCCCAACCGGTGTGGAGTTTGAACCCCAGGGTGGCGCGTGTCGCGGGCATGCCCTTCAGTCTACCGAGAGAAGCACGGGCGGTGCTGGACCGCCCGTGCGTGAGCGTTACGCTACCTTAGCGGACGAACACCGAAATGCTGACGCTTACGGTCTGTCCTCCAGGTCCGTAAGCCGTCAAGGTGTAAACCGAGTTGGTAATGGGGTTCACTACGATGCTGCCGTTGACGGGCAACGTCTGCGGTGGGATCTCACTGCCGATCAACACCACCGAGGTGGCATTGGCAGTGGTCCACGACAGCGTTACGGGAGCGCCGGCGGCGGTCGAAGTCACCGGGCTGGCGTTGAACGATAGGACTTGCACCTGGCCCACGTTGACCGTCGCTTGGGCCTGGATCTGGCCAGTGGCGTTGGTCGCGGTGAGGGTGTAAGTGGTCGTCTGCGTCGGGCTGACGGTGGCGCAATCATTACCGTTCAGATTGCTACCAACCCCCGGCGTGATGGAAATCGACGTGGCGTTAGTCACCTGCCAGCACAGCTTGGTGGATTGGCCGGCGCTGATGTTTTGCGGCGTCGCCACGAACGTGACCACTTGCGGGATGGTGCCGGTGGTAACGGTAACCGTGACCGGAGCCGTAACCGACGTGCCGTCGGCTGCAGTGGCGGTGATGGTGTAAGTGGTGGTCGCTTGCGGTGAGACCGTCGTGCTGCCGTTGGGCGTAACGGCGCCTACACCGCTGATCGAGACCTTGGTCGCGCCGGAGGTGGTCCAACTCAGAGTCGATTGGCCGCCCGGTTGGATGTTCGTCGGGTTGGCGTCGAAGCGAAGGATTTGAGCCGGAGATGGCGTGGGTGTGGTGGTGGGTGAAGCGGTTGTCACGGTCGTGCTGGCTGTGCTCTTCAGGCCAGCCGGGTTGGTGACCGTGAGCCGGAAGCTGTATTGCTGGCCGGCCGCTGCTGTGAAGGTAGGCTTCACCGTATTGGCGCCCGTGAGCGCGATCGAGGGTCCGAATGTCTGCTGCCAGCTATAGGTAAGCGCACCGCCGGCCGGATCGTAGGAACCCGAACCATCGAGGGTGATCGTCCCCGCTGGTACGCCTATCTGGTTGGGGCCGGCGTCCGCTACTGGCGCACTGTTTCCGACAAGCCGCGTCAGGAACTGATAGCGTACGCGCGGAACATCCATGGGAACCGGACTAGTGGTTGTGCCGTAATCTTTGGGCCGGATGTAGTTGCCAAATTCCAGCCCAAACACGACGCGGCCCGCGTTGGCGGTCTGAACGTAGGTCTCGTTCAATCCGACTTCCGCGGTAAATGACAGTTTATCGTTAAGCGGCTGTACCAGCTTTAGCGTTCCGCCCGGCTTGTCGTTGCCGGGGCCATTCATCCGCAGGTAGCCGATGTTGCCTTCCAGGTAAGCGTTGCCCCAGGTACCCACCAGGCCGTTAAATCCGTATTGATCTACTATGCGCGCGTAGTTCTGGAGGTACAGGCCGGGGGCCACGGTGGTGCTGTTCAACACCGCAATGTTCTTGAAGCCTTTGGTGGCGAATCCACCGATTCGGCCGCGGCTGAAGATGTAATCAAACAGAAAAGCCCCTTGACCCAGGAAGCCGGCGCTTTGGAATTGCCTGAAGTCGAGAGCCTTGAAGCTACCGAAACCGCCCACCTGCACATGGCCGAAGCGGTTCACCAAACCGATATCGAATTGTCCTTCCTGGCTGCCAGGGAAGTACATGTACTCGCCCTGCGCCTGCACTGCGTGGGTGCCGTCGCCGCCGAACGGCGAGAAGAAGCGTGCGCTACCGCTGACGGTGATATCGCCCGTGGAGCGGTCCGGTCCGTAGGTCGGACCGATATTTAAGCCTAACAGCGAGAATTTTTTGTTGCGCCGCTGCGCTTCATCCAGCGCGCCACTGGCAGCATTGTTGGCGATCGTCTGAGTCTGCTGTTCGGTCAGCGGCTTGGGTATGCCGGCAAGCTGGTCCTTCAGCGCGTTGTGATCCTTTTGCAGATCGGCCAACTCGCCTCGCAGTTTGTCGTTGTCGCCTTGCAAGGCTTTCACGGCGGCTAGAATTTCATCCAACTTGTCGAGCCGGCGCAAAATATTGTTGCAGCAATCGTTCGACAGGCCCCCAGGCGCGGGCTGGGCCGGGATGGCGTTCAACACTTCCCGGATGGTCCCTTCTTTTACTACTTGCCCCGCCCCATTGGTCACCCGCAAAACCACGCGGCGGTTCATGAAGCGGCCTTCCTTGGTGTTGTTGTTGACTTCCGGATTACTCTTGCCCTGGCCGTTGGTGCTGATCTGGCTGGCGGGCGCGCCGTACTTGACCAGAAAATCTTTTACCGTGTTGGCGCGAGCCAGCGCCAGCCGGTCGTTGTAGTTGACCGAGCCAACGAAATCGGTGTGGCCCGTAACGGTCACCTGGTAATCTTTGTGCTGGTTCAGGAGTTCCGCCAGCCGCAATAAACTCGGATACCCGTCCGACAGGATGGAGGAATTGAACTCGAAATTGATTTCCTCCCAATCATCCTTCGCCTGACCACTAGGGGGTGTCAGTCCCTGACCGAAAAGCCCGGACGCCATCAGGCCGAGCGCACCGATCGCTGCCAGTTTCTTCATTGTTTTCTCTTCTCCTCAGCGTGTTCCAACGTGTGCATGAAAACCGAGACTCTCAAAGAACGGGCCGCACCTCGCGCAGACTTTCCAAACGGCCACGATCTTCCCACAGCGTACCGGGACTAACGGAGGGTCCCGGTGGAAGGCTCAAAGCCCCGAGCCTTCGCGCAGTATTTCTAGGATCACTCCACCTTTTCGTTATCTTAGATCTTATTAGGCTTATCCACAGTTCTCTGGTATCGCTCCGTACAAATAGGCAAAATGCGACAATCGATACGTGAGCTGTCGGACGGGCAGTCGCTCCCGGGTTGCCCTTTGAGGGCCCGGGGGAGGAAAGTCCGGTCTCCACAGGGCAGCGTGCCGGCTAACGGCCGGGGTCCGGAAACGGATACGGAAAGTGCCACAGAAAAGATACCGCCCTGGCAACAGGGTAAGGGTGAAATGGTGCGGTAAGAGCGCACCGCGATCCGAGTAATCGGATTGGCAAGGTAAACCCCACGCGGAGCAAGACCAAATAGGGGAGGAGGGGCGGCTCGCCCCGTTTTCACTCCCGGGTAGGTCGCTTGAGCCGTTCAGTAATGAGCGGCCTAGATGAATGACTGCTGCCCGCAAGGGTACAGAAACCGGCTTACAATTCGACAGCTCACAAGCAATCCAGCTCTGTGTATTGCGAGTTGATTATCCGTAAGTGCTGCTACGCACAAACAGTACGTACCCCTCAAGAAAGGAATTGTCTAGGTCGGCCTCACGGTTTAGTTCGGGGATCGACTACTGCTCAGCACCCTCAGGAATTGGGCCAGGCTGTAGTGCGACCAGTGCATATAATGTCGCCGCATTCTTAAACTTTCCAACGTTTACAGGAGCGACTGCCGGATTCTCGCCGACCAAGGATCTTAACAACACATTCATCCAGCTAACGGGCACGATATTCTTGACCGCCGGCGTCAACAGCTTTAACATCAACCACGATGATGGACTAACGTTGAGCCTTGACGGTGGGATCGGAACTGTTTTGAACGATGCGGGTCCGACCGGCCCGACGGTAACGCCCTTCCCGATCACTGCACCCTCGACCGGGGATTTCCATTTCACTCTGGATTATGCCGAGTGTTGTGGCGCGCCGGCAGTTTTGCAGTGGACTTTTCCCAGTGGAACGCCCGTCGGTTCCGTACCGGAACCCAGCAGCGCCGCCGCGTTGGTTGGCACTCTCGCCACGATGGCGTTTTTCCTAAGGCGTCGCAAGCGCGCCTAAGTCTGATCCACAGGCATCGGTAGCGGAATTTGCTATCCTCCGCACGTGGCCTCGTCACGGAAGACCGTCCTGGTGACCGGAGCAAGTCGCGGCGTTGGGCGGGGAGTCGCCCTCAGCCTGGCTGAGTCTGGCTTTCAAGTTTTCGCTACCGGTCGCAGCATCGCCGCCGCGAATCTCCCTGATTCCGTCATTCGGATTCCCTGCAATCATCTACGCGACGACGAGACAGCGGCCGTGTTCGCCCGCATCGCCGCCGACGTAGGTACCCTAGACCTGCTGGTCAATAATGCCTGGGGCGGTTATGAGCGCATGGTCGAAAACGGCGCGTTCACCTGGGCCGCGCCGTTCTGGGAGCAACCCCTGCACCGGTGGACCAGCATGATGGATGCCGGTGTGCGCGCCGCCTTCGTGGTGTCATCCCATGCCGCCCGGATGATGGTTCCGCAACGCCGTGGCTTGATCGTGAACATCAGTTTCTGGGCTGCGCAGAAGCACCTGGGCAACGTGGTTTATGGGGTAGCTAAAGCCGCCACGGACAAGATGACTGCCGATATGGCCCAAGAGCTGCAGTCTCATGGCATCGCGGTGGTGTCGCTCTATCCCGGTCTGGTTCGGACGGAAGCGGTGCTGGAGGCCGCTGCCGGCGGGTGGCTGGATCTTTCCAACAGCGAGAGTCCCGAGTTTACAGGCAAAGTGATTGCGGCCCTGGCTGGCGATCCTGGTCTAATGAGCCGTAGCGGGCGGGTGCTGGTGGGAGCGGCAGTGGCGGAAGAGTTTGGTCTTGTGGATGTGGACGGCCGCCATCCGAGGCCGCTGACACTCGAAACGTTATAGCGTCTTAAGCCGCAATCCCCGTAAAGATACGGGTGCTCCGAAGGGACTTCTGCGGTGCGCCTCCGGGAAGAGTAGAATGGCGAGAATAGCCGATATGGCCTCTCGCTGCGGTGGACTATCCGAATTTCTGCTCGTGGCAGGTTTAGCCGCGTTTCCCGCCACGGCACAATCGCAGGATGCCGCCAGCAATGCCGCCAACGCTCCCGAGGTCACCACGCGCGATGAGCCTGCTACCTTTCGCACGGGTGTGAACCTGGTGCTTGTTCCGGTGGTTGCGCGCGACCGCGAAGGGCGGGCACTCGGTACACTCCACAAGGAAGATTTCCAACTGCTGGACAAAGGCAAGCCCCAAGTCATCACCCGGTTCTCGATGGAAACTCTCTCTACTCCGGTGACCGCTTCGGCTATCGCCACCGCGCAGGATGCGCCCCTGGAGACCCCTGGGCAGCCGCTGCCTCCTTTGCCCGATCGGTTCATAGCCTATTTATTTGACGACATTCACCTGAGCATCGCCGATTTGCAGCAGGCACGCGTGGCCGCCGAGCGCCAACTGAACGAATCGCTGACGCCCGCGACGCGGGTGGCCGTTTTCACAACGTCGGGGCGGATCCGTCAGGATTTCACGAATGACCGCGATGCGCTGCAAACGGCGATGAATCACATTCTCCCTTGGACGAGTGCGCTACGGCCCGGCTCCCCGGATTGTCCCGACATTGACTTCTATCAGGCCGATCTCATTCAGAACAAGAATGACACCCAGGCGCTACAGGCGGCGATCTCTGAATACGTCAGCTGCAATCCGCCGCCCCCAGGCAGCCCGCCTCCGGTGGCCCAGGGCGAGGCCGTGTCACGCGCGACAGCCTCGTCGCAATTGTCCATCGGCGAACACGAAACCCAACTAGCTTTGGGTGTGGTGCAGGACGTGGTGCGGCGCCTGTCGGCTTCCCCAGGCAGCCGTAGTATCATTCTGGTTTCCGGGGGGTTCCTGATCACGCAGAACTTTCGAAGTCTGGAGGGGGACCTGATGGACCGTGCCATCAAAGCCAATGTCACAGTCAATGCCCTCGATGCGCGTGGTCTGTACACGATTGTCCCCGGAGGCGATGCCAGCACGTCGGCGCCCAATCAGGGGGCGAATATAGGCCTGAAGCTGATATATCAGGAGGCATCTGCTTCCGCCAACGAGGACATTATGGCCGAGCTGGCGGATGGCACTGGAGGTACGTTCTTTCGCCACAACAACGCGTTGGCGGAGGGTTTCCAGAAGCTGACCAAACAGCCGGAGTTCATCTACGTGCTGGGATTTTCGCCGCAGAATCTGAAGTTAGATGGCGCCTACCACGCGCTGAAAGTAGTGGTGAAGAACCCTCCTGGCCTGGCGCTTCAAGTGCGCCGCGGCTATTATGCGCCGCTGCACGCTGCTGACCCGACCGAGGCCTCCAAGGAAGAAGTTCGGGAGGCCCTGTTTTCGCGCGACGAGCAACGCGACATCCCGGTCGATCTGAACATGCAGTTCTTCAAGGCGAGTGCCGTGAACGCCAAGCTCTCGGTGATTGCGCGGGTGGATCTACGGCCGCTTCACTTTCGCAAGGCGGAAGGCCGAAATCTCGATCGCTTGACTGTGGTCGCCGGACTCTTCGACAGCAACGGTAATTATGTGAGCGGCATCGAGAAGACTGTTGAGATGCGTTTGCTTGACCAGACGCTCGCGACGCTTCCCGCTTCCGGCATCACCCTGAAGAGCAATTTCGATCTGATGCCTGGCGATTATTCAATCCGCCTGGTGGTGCGAGACACAGAAGGGCAAATGATGACGGCGCGCAATGGAGCCGTTCGGATCCCTTGATGGAGGTATGGTCATGTTGATTCGCTGCGCGATACTTTCGGCGGTGGCTCTGGCCCTGGCGACCGGACTACCGGCTCAGGAACCGGTGCCGCAATCCGGCGTCGTCATAAAGACAGAGACACGGCTGGTGCTGGTGGATACGGTGGTGACCGACAAAAAGGGCGGCTACATCACAGACCTCACCGCCAAGAACTTCAAGGTCTATGAGGACAACAAGGAACAGGTCGTCAAGACCTTTTCGTTCGGCGCCGACCCAGCCTCCCCCAACAGCACGCAGAAGCACTTCATGGTTCTGTTCTTTGACACCACCACGATCGATGTCGGCAACCAGGCCCGCGCGCGGCAGGCTGCGGCACGCTTCATCGAAACCAATGCCGGCGCCAACCGCATGATCGCGGTAGTCAACTTTACCGGCACGCTGCGGATCGCGCAAAACTTCACCGAGGACGTGGAGCGGTTGAAAAAGGCCGTTAGCGATGTAAAGTTCTCGGCCACCGGCGACCTGATTACCAGCTCTTCGGGCGGCAGCTCCACTCCCGTCGGTGGTATGCCGCGGTTAGATGCGGCGAGTGATTTTGCAGTGCGTGGGCCGATTCTCGCGCTGCGAAGCCTGGCCAGGAATCTAAGCACGATCCCCGGGCGAAAGATCCTGGTGTTCTTGAGCGGCGGCATGCCGATCGGTCCCGATCAACTGGCCGAGGTCACGGCTACGCTGGATGTGTGCAACCGGGCTAACGTTGCCATCTACCCGATCGACATTCGCGGCCTCATTGCCGGCGGGCCGCCCATCGCTTCCGTGCGTGAGCCGCGATTCAACCCGTTTCGGGCACTTGCCAACGCTGCCACGCTTTTCCAGCCAGTGTCTGAATCTTCGATGGTGTCTTCGTTCCAGCGCGGCGGTACGGGCGGCGGCACCGGTGTCGGCGCGGGAGGTGGAGCAGGCGGCGGAGGCGGGCGTGGCGGCGGTGGCGCGACTGGTGGAGGTGTGGGCGGAGGAGCGCCCGGTGGCGGTGGGGGAGGCGGCCGCGGACCAGGCGGCGGCACAACTACCGGAGGGACAGGGGGCCGCGGGGGTGCGCCCGTTGGAACTCCCGGAGCTGGAGGCCGCGGCACTCCCGGTTACCCTGGAGGGCAGCCGGGCATGCCAGGCCAGTATCCCTTCGGCATGCCCAATCCGTACAACCAGTCGCGGGACCTCATTCCCAAAATCCCCGAAAGTGCCACCGTCAATCAGGAAATCATGCATATGCTGGCCGACGGTACCGGCGGCTTTGTGATTGAAAACGGCAACGATCTGCTGGCCGGTTTGCAGAAGATAGGCCAAGAGCAGAATGAGTTTTATCTGCTGGGTTACACACCCCCGGAGGCCGACGAGGGGAGCTGCCATGTGCTGCGCGTGAAGGTGGATCGCGGCGGCGCCAATGTCCGTTCGCGAACCGGGTATTGCAATCCCCGGCCGCGCGATCTGCTGAAGGGCAATCCGATCGAAAAGGAATTGGAGAACCGTGTAGCCGCAACCCAGGCCGGCGATGTAACCGCAGCCTTGCAGGTTCCGTTCTTCTACACTTCTCCCGACGTGGCCCGGGTCAACATAGCCATGGAGATCGCCACCCAAAATCTGAAATTCCAAAAGGAAAAGGGCAAGATGCACGCCGACATCAACGTTCTCGGCATTGCATATCTACCTGACGGGGGCGTGGCGGCGCGCTTCAGCGATACCGTGAAGCTCGAATTTCCCGGGAAGAAGGAAGTAGAGGCATTCCAGGAAACGCCGCTCCATTATGAGAACCAATTTGAAGTGGCGTCCGGAAAATATAACCTGAAGGTAGTCTTCAGCTCCGGCGGCGAGAACTTCGGCAAACTGGAAGTGCCCTTGGCCGTAGAGCCTTATAAGCCTAACGAATTCGCTCTGAGCAGTCTGGCGCTAAGCAAGCAAGTCGCGGCCGCTTCCTCTTTAGGGTCTGGCCTCGATGCCTCGTTGCTCGAGGACAAAACGCCGCTGATTGCCGACACAGTGCGGGTCATCCCTAGCGGTTCGAATCAATTCGCCAAATCGCCGCCACCGCTGTTCTACTGCGAAGTCTACGAGCCGCTTCTGACATCGCCTGACCCAAAGAATCCGCTGGTGGTTGCGATTCAATTGCGAATCCTGGACCGCAAGACCGGCGAGCAAAAAGAAGATACCGGAGTCATGCGCATCGATCTTCCCAAGGATACCGGGAACCCTGTGATTCGTTTGGCGGAGCGGATTCCATCCGACAAACTTGCTCCAGGCGCCTACACGTTGGAAATGACTGCGATGGACAATTCTGGTAAGACCGCCAAGCGTATTGCCGATTTCGACATGAAGTGAGCTGTGGGCAGCGCTCGGCGCTGCCCCAGAAGCACTACTCAGAAGATCAGCTTAAGCCCCAGTTGAATCCTGCGGGCATCCCCAGTCCCGTTGACCGCATTGCCGGCAGTTACAGGCGACGTCGATACCCCGAAGGAAGAATTGAAGAACGGTTCACCACCCGCGGGCCCGTAGTTGCGGCTGTTGGTAATGTTAAATGCTTCGGCCCGGAACTGCGTGGTGAGCCGCTCCCAGGTTTTCCATTCCTTGGCGACCGAGAAATTCCACTCGCGGAACGGAGCGCCGGTGATTTCGTTGCGGTACATGTTCCCCCTGGTTCCAAATGCCGGTGGAACGATCACCGACTTGCCGGCCATGTAGCAGCCGAAGATATTAAGCGACGTCGTACCGCTGCTTCCAGGTACGCTCGGGTTCGTCGGCTCAGCCGCCGCCGCGGCAGTGCAAGCTGCCGGGAAGTCCGGGCCACTGAAGAAAGGAACCGGTGTCGTACGACCGAAGATTTTACTGAAGTCACTGGCGCTCCCGTACAGGTTCCAGTAGTTTCCCTGGAAGGGAATGATGTTGCCGGTACCGGAGAAGTCGATGATGAAGTCATTCAGGTCAACGCCAGTCCCACTGAGAAAGTTGAAAGCGCTATTTACCGACCAGCCCTGCAGCATCTGTGCGAAGCCCTTCCTGCCGGGGATCGCATAAGTAACGGTGAGCCCCAAGTGGTGGCGCGGTGTGCTGCTCATCGGGGCATACGAACTGCTGACGTTGGTGCTGTCTTTCAAGAAGGGGAAGTTGTCGCTCTCGCCGCTTTGCGTGGTCCACGCGCGCGCCAAGGTGTATGAGGCGGCCATGGTCAGTCCGTGGGAATTCCGCTCCACCAGATTCATTTGCAACGCATCGTAGTTGGAGTAGCCGACGTTGGAGTATTGAAGAATGTTTCCGAAGTACGGGAACTTGTTGTAATACGGCCGCCGCTGCTGTTCCGAAGCGAAGTCATTCGCGCCGGGAGTAGGCTGGTTGATGTTCACGTATTCCGGCAATCCCGTGGCATGATTCCCAACGTAAGCCGCGTTCAAAGTGAGGTTGTTGGTGAACGCGTGCTGGACTCCGGCGGTCCAGGTGGTCATATAGCTGCGCGGTGAATTGGGATTCTTCGCCAAAATCGGGCCGCAAGGCGACGGGTTTACAGCAGCATCCGGCGCCGAACTGACGGGTAAGCCGTTGCCGCACGTCAGCGCGCTGGGCCCGGCATTGAACACCGGAACCACCGGCGCGCCGGGGGCGTTATAGACCCAGTTCAATTGAGAACCTTGCAAAGCCGGAACTCCGGACTGGATATTCCCGGGGCTCGGCCGAGTGGTGCCGTCCGCGTTATAAAGAGTGAACCCGGTAGGGACGGAGGGGAGGCTGGCGCCTTGGAAAGTGACCAGGGCGTCCATCGGAACGGTGTCGTAGGCGACGCTGGTGCCGGCCCGGATTACAGTGGTACCTTTGCCGGTGACATCCCACGCGAAGCCGGCGCGCGGCCCAAAATCACGGCGACTTGTGTGGTAGAGCGGATTACCGCCGGTCTGCTGCACCATGCCCGAGGGGGTGTTGGGATCGAAGTTGCCGAACGCGTTGTGGTCGTCCACCTGCGGTGGCTCGTATTCATAGCGCAGGCCCAGGTTCAGAGTCAATCTTCTGGTGACCCGCCAGTCGTCCTGGAAAAAGCCGGCGTAGCGGTTGAATTTTGTGGTGGTGAGGGGCGGGTTGAGGAGAAATGATCCACTGGTCGGTGCCCCCGCCAGGAAGTCTTCCAGAGCCGTAGAGCCCGCTCCCGCAGTAAAGGCTACGCCGCCGTTAAATTGGATATTCCCGTCAAGATAGTTTGGCGCGCCATACCCGTGGTACAGCGTGTGATGGTACTCGCCGCCGAACTTTAACAGATGGTTGCCGCGATTGTAAGAGACGCTGTCAATGAAGTGATAGGTGTTCTGGAAGACCAACTGATCCTGGATGAATTGACCGGCGCCCGTGGCCGCGAAGTTACCGATGTTGATTACCGGAAATCCGCACTCCGGCGAGGGCGCATTGATGCCTGAGGCGAAACCGAAGTCTTTCAGATAATTGGGCTGGCCCAAATTCTGCGTGCATTCGGCGTTGAAATCCTGCAGGTTGTAACGGTCATACCCGAATCTCGCTTCATTCACTAAATTGGAAGTGGGCACGTAAACCCAGACTCCCCGGACCACCATCACACGGTTGTGATCGGTGTTGGCCCAATAAGGCTGCAGACCCACTCCTGCGGTAAGATCTGTGGCGTTGCCGAGGAGATACTCGCCGTTGATGGTGTTCTTAGCGTTGGGGTGATAGTCGATTTTCTCGATTTGGTTGTCGGAGTGACCCACGTTGTCCAAGCCCACGGAGAGGAGCGGATTCGCGGTCCCGTTGGTGAAGACGCCCTTGTGCGGATCGCAAACGCCCTGCGCGGTACATCCCGCCAGATTCAAGCTCAACTGATTCGGTTGAATCCCATTGGCCTTGAGGTCGGCGATCGCATCCGGGAAGCTGTTGGTGGTGTCGCCGCCTAACGGAAGGGAACTCGGCACCGCTAGAATGCTGGGGGCGCCCACGGTATAACGGAATCCTTCGTAGTTTCCAAAATAGAAAAGCTTGTCCTTAACGATGTGCCCGCCGATAGACGCGCCGAACTGCTTGAACTCATCGTCGGCTTTTGGCAACGGCCCCAGGTACGGGCTCTTGGCATCCAATGCCGTGTCTCGGCCGTAGGCGTAAGCCGACCCATGCAGGCTGTTGGTGCCGGACTTCAACCCCACGTTGACTACCGCACCTTGCTCCCAGCCAAATTCCGCTCGCGGATTGGCAACTACATTGACTTCTTGAATGGAGTCTAGCGGCAGTACAGTCAACTCGTCCGCGCTGGTAGTGGCGCCGAACAAGGGCCCGGAGGCGGCGAACTGGTTGACGTCGTCCACGCCGTCGAGCATCCACATGTTTGCCATGGTGCCTGCGCCGTTGCTGGAGTAGGTCGGAGTGTTGCCACCCGGCCTGCCCGCGATTCCCGGAGTGTAATCCAATAGCTTGGTGTACAGGCGGCCGCTCAAAGGCAGTTCATTGATCGCCTTGGATTCGATGGTCGTCGAAATCATCGAGTTGCCGGTGTTGACCAGGGGCGGCGTGCCTTCCACTACCACCGTCTGGTTCTGCGTGCCAGGTTGCAACCTCAAGTCAATCCGAATGCTTTGACCGACACCTAGCGCGAGGTTTTGGCGTTCCACGGGGTTGAACCCTGAGGCGCCTGCCTTAACTGAATACGTACCGGGATTCAGGCTGGGCGCGTTGTACTCACCAGCGCTGTCGGTTGTCAAGTTACGCTGGACACCTCTTTCTGTGTCTGTCACGGTTACCGTAGCGCCGGGCACCGAGGCACCGGTTTGATCGGTAACGGCCCCGGAAATCTGGCCTAAGTTGAGTTGCGAGAAGAGAGGCGTCGTACTGAGCAGCAGACACGTAACGACTAAGACCGCCGGCGGAACGGACAAGCGAGCGGCTGCAAACAGGGCAGACGAAAGGCGACCCATACTTACCTCCAAGGCAAATTTGAACCCCTAGGAGAGCGGAACTCTCCGACGCGATGCTAAGATCTGCGGGCGATTATATGCTTGCCTGACGCAAGTGTCAATACTTGGAAACCGGGATTGGTGTGGCTTAGGAAGGTTGGTGTCTTTATAAACACCAGGTAACTGGTTTTTGGAATCATCCGCCCGCAATCGCTCCGACGATCAGAAGAGGCTCTGCGCCCGTTGCCACTGCCTCAGGCAGCGGAGTATCGGGTGACTCATGGGACCAGTCTTCCTCGCAGGCAAAGAATCTCACGAACGGCCGACGCTGTCCCGTTGTGTAATCGCGGAGGGTGCCTCCGAGCGGTGGATAGGCGGCCTCCAGCGCGTCGAGAACCGAGCGCAGCGTGGCCGGCCCGTCGACTTGCAGCTTCACCTCGCCATCCACGCGCGCCAGTATCCGCAGATGTGCCGGCAGCACTACTCGGATCACGATAGCGTCTGGACCTCTACCGAAAGTACACCGGGCAGATCCCGGGCGATGGGCGCCCAACTGTCCCCGGCGTTGGCCGAGGCGTATACCTGCCCGCCGGTGGTGCCGAAATACACGCCGCATTTGTCGAGCGAATCCACCGCCATCGCATCGCGCAGCACATTGACATAGCAGTTAGCCTGCGGCAGACCCTGGGTGAGCTCTTCCCACTCATTGCCGCCGGTCCGGCTGCGGTAGACGCGGAGCTTACCGTCGGGCGGATAATGCTCGGAGTCACTCTTGATCGGGACCACGTAGATGGTCTCCGGTTCGTGCGAATGAACGTCGATCACGAAACCGAAGTCCGTGGGCAGATTCCCGCTCACTTCCTGCCACGTATCGCCGGCGTTGTCGCTGCGCATCACGTCCCAGTGTTTCTGCATAAATAGAACATTCGGGCGTGAGCGGTGCATCGCAATCCGGTGAACACAGTGACCCACCTCGGCAGTGGGGTCAGGCATCATCTGGGAAACCAGTCCACGATTGATCGGCTGCCACGTCTGACCGGCGTCATCGGAGCGGAATGCGCCGGCGGCCGAGATGGCGATGAACATCCGCCCGGGTTTGGTTGGATCGAGGACGATGGTGTGCAAGCACATGCCGCCGGCCCCCGGCTGCCAACGGGGACCGGAGCCGTGGCCGCGCAGTCCCGCGAGCTCGTGCCAGGAGTTTCCGCCGTCGGTCGAGCGGAACAGCGCTGCATCCTCCACTCCGGCATAGACCGTGTCCGGATCATTCAGCGACGGCTCCAGGTGCCACACCCGCTTGAATTCCCACGGGTGCGGCGTGCCGTCGTACCACTGGTGTGTACCAGTTACTCCGTCGTACACAAATTTGTTATTGACCGGCTCCCACGTCTGTCCGCCGTCGTTGGACCGCTGGATCAACTGCCCATACCAGCCGGTCGATTGCGACGCGTACAGCCGGTTCGGGTCCACGGGCGAACCCTTCAAGTGGTAAATCTCCCAGCCCCCGAAATGAGGGCCGCTGATCTCCCAACGTTGCCGCTTTCCATCTGACGCCAGGACGAATGCGCCCTTGCGTGTTCCGACTAAGACTCGTACCTTGCTCACCCATGCTCCTTCCCGGAAATGGTCTCCCAACATCTTAACCGCTCAAGCGTGCCTTCCGGGAACCAATCGCGCCTGAGCGGTGTCTGACTATCCGGAGGGGGCTCGGATGCTCGAAGCGCGCGCCATCACCAAATACTACGGCCCCGTTCCTGCGGTGAGCCAGGTCAGCTTCACCATTCGCCCCGGAGAAATCCTGGGTTACCTCGGTCCCAATGGCGCCGGCAAAAGCACTACGGTCAAGATGCTGACCGGCCTCATCGAGCCCTCGGCCGGCCAGATCTTCTACGACGGCCGCAGCGTCTACGATGACCTCACCGCCTTCCAGAGACGTATCGGCTATGTCCCCGAAGAGCCGCACCTCTACCCGCATCTATCCGGGCGCGAGTATTTGCAGTTGGTCGGCCGCCTGAGGGGGATGCCGCGGGTCCGCCTCGAGGCCAAGATGGACGAATTCCTGCGCCTCTTCGATCTCTGGGACGACCGCCATGCGCCGCTCTCTTCGTACTCCAAGGGCATGCGCCAGAAAATCCTGCTCTCCGGCGCGCTGCTGCACGATCCCGATGTGCTGATCCTCGACGAGCCCTTCTCCGGCCTGGACGTGACCTCCGCCATGGTGGTGCGCAGCTTGCTGCGCGCAATGGCCGCGCAAAACAAAACCATCTTTTACAGCTCGCATGTGCTGGAGGTTGTGGAAAAGGTTTGCTCCACGGTGCTGATCCTGCGCAAGGGGCAGGTGGTCGCTTACGATTCCATCAACCGGCTCCAGGAAATGATGCAACAACCTTCGCTCGAGGGTGTGTTTGCGCAGGTGGCCCAGGTGCAAGATGGCGAGATCGTCGCCAATCGGATTCTCCAGGCCATGAAGTCATGAAGGACTGGCTTGCCGAGACCCACAGCGCCGGCTTCGAGTTGGCCCGGCACTCCCTGGTGCGCTTCTTCGACAGCGATCTGGTAACGACTTCGGGCCAATGGACCAAGGTTCTGATCGGGGCCTTCTCGCTGCTGGTCCCCGTGTTCATGATCGTGGTACCTTCACTGGGGCACAAGTACGCGTACTTATCTTCGCTGCCCAGCCCGGAGCCTTACCGCCATAACTTGCGGGCGGATGAACTGTGGTTGATCACGCTGGCGATGTCGGTGGTCGGGCTGTTGGCTGCAGTCGAATGGCAAGCGCTGTTCCCGGGGTTGCGCGATTATCTGTCACTGGGGAGCTTGCCGGTTCGGCCACGCCAGATCTTCGTCGCGAAATTTCTGGCGCTGTTCGCACTGCTCACGGCTACCATCGTAGTTGTCAATTCGTTCCCGACGGTTGCCTTCGCCGGTCTCTCGCACGGTCATTGGGAGCCGAACCCATCGTACGCGGCGCATTTCTTGGCGCACGGGGCCTCGTGTGTCTTGGCGTCTTATTTTCTGTGCTTCGCCATCGTAGCGTGCCAGGGGATTTTGCTGAACCTGCTGCCGCCGCGCCTGTTCGCGAGTGTCACCGGCTACGTGCAAGGGCTGCTGATCACTTTGATGCTGGTCCTGATCGTGCTTAGTCTGTCGATCGATTCCAAAGTAGAGATGGCCGTCCTCCGGCCCGAAATCTCGCGGTGGCTGCCGCCCGTTTGGTTCCTGGGCTTGTATCAGGCGATCCTCGGCGATCCGGACCCGCAATTCCGCGCGCTTGCCGCGCGGGCGCTGGCCGCGCTGGCGGCCGCGGTGGGAGCAGCCATCCTCTCGTACCTTGTCAGCTATCAACGCCATCGCCGGCTGTTCGTGGAGGGCGCGAGTGTCCGCCAAAGGGACCGCAAAATAGGACGCATCGTTCTGGACTGGGCGATTCCCAACCCACGCCAGCAGGCTGTGTTCGTCTTCATGGCTCAAACGCTGGCGCGCCAGCGCGCAACATCGTATGGTGCTGATGGGTTACCTCGGATTCTCTCTCGCCATGGTGCTCAGCGGCATCATCGGCCTGAGAGACACACCCGGCGTGCCGCACGTTTTCAAACCGGGCCAGATCGTGATGGCATCTTTTGTGAATGCTCACTTGGTTTTGCTGATGGGCCTGCTCATCGGTTTCCGCCACCTCTTCTCCATTCCGGCGGAACTGCGCGCCAACTGGATTTTTCGCATCACCGAGCGCGAAGGCCGCAGTCATTGGCTACGCGCGGTCGACCGCTTCGCGCTGTGTACCGTCGCCCCGGTTATCCTTTTGGTTCCGCTTCCTCTGGAAGTGGCCATGCTCGGCGCACGCGCGGCCGGTGAATCGATCATGTTCGCAGTGGGCGGCCTGTTGGTTTACGAGCGTCTCTTCTTTGAGGCCGAAAAGCTGCCGTTCACATGCTCGTATCTGCCCGGCAAGCGGCCCGCGTGGACCATCGTTCTCGCGTTCATCGGCATCGTTTCACTCCTTCCGGTGGCCAACCTCATGTTAGTGAGCCTGCTGGAAAGCCGCTTGACCGCGCTTCTCTTCGTGGCGCTGCTGGTAGTGACCTGGACCTGGATCCATCGCGCGCGCGAGCTGTCATGGGCCGAACTGCCGCTAATGTATGAGGAAGCGCCCGAACCGGCAGTGCGAACGCTCAACCTCAGTGCGCGTTGAAAAGGACGAAGATTGTATGGAGGGAGGAATCATGCGCCCGCTGATTTTGCTCGTCGCCCTCGTGCCCCTTTGGGCACAGGATGTAACCGAGTCCCGCAACTGGGTGAATATAGGCGTGCAAGCGTTTCGCAGCGCGCAGTACCCGGAAGCCGTCCGTGACTTTCAAAAAGCCCTGGACCTGGATCCGTCCTTCACCACGGCGCGTCTCTACCTGGCGACCGCGTATATGCAGCAGTACATTCCCAGCGTCGATACGCCCGAAAACCGAGAGGTAGCGGCTAACGCCGAAGGGAATTTTAAGAAGGCCCTGGAGTTGGACCCGGCGAACCGTGTTGCCATGACTTCGATCGCTTCGCTCAATCTGAACCAAAAGAAATGGGATGACGCCCAGCAGTGGTACGAAAAACTCATCGCGGCGGATTCGGCGAACGCAGATGCCTACTATAGTCTGGGCTTCATCGCGTGGTCGAAATGGTATCCGGCATATCAGCAAGCCCGCGCTACCTTGGGCATGAAGCCTGAAGATCCCGGACCCATTTGGGACCTCGACACGAAGCAAGATTTGCGCATCAAGTACGGAGGCATATTGGGAGACGGCATCGCCAACCTCCAGAAAGCTGTTGAGCTGAATCCGCAGTATGCCGACGCAATGCTGTATATGAACCAGTTCATCCGAGAGCGTGCCGACTTGGCGGACACACCGGAGGAATACTCGCAGGACATCGAAGCGGCCGATCGCTTGGTGCAGAAGGCGCTAGTTGTCAATAAGCGCAAGGCCGAGGGAGACGTGCCTTCCCGCATCCGTGTGGGCGCCAGCGTCATGGAGGCAAAGCTGATCCACCGGGTCGATCCGGTGTACGCTCCTTTAGCCCTCCAAGCCCGTATCGCTGGCGACGTCAAATTAAACGTGACCATTTCCAAAGAGGGGACCGTTAGCAACATTATGGTGATCAGCGGCCATCCGCTGCTGATCCCATCCGCTGTCGAGGCGGTGAAACAGTGGCTTTACCAGCCCATGCTACTGAATGGCGCTCCGGTGGAAGTGGCCACCGAGGTCCATGTCCCGTTCAACTTGCCACAGTAGTCCGCTGAGCCTACGGCCGAACTTCAAACACAAGGTTGAACGGCGTCAGTGCGGCCGCCTGATTGACGCCCCTCCGCCTACTTCTATAGTCTGGTAAGTCAGCTTGAGGGAAGGACTGATCCATGCGCTTACGGTGTGTACTGATTCTGGTGATGTCCGGCGCGCTACCGGCACTATATGCACAGTCGAAGACCGCCCAGGTGTCACCGCCCCCCAAGGACAATCCTGCCGATTGGCCCATGTACACGCGCGATCTGGCCGGCACACGCTATTCGCCTCTCACCCAGATCGGCACCAGCAATGTAGCGAAGCTTGCGCCTGCCTGGACGTACCGCCTGCGTCCCGCTGCGGGAGCCGCCGCTGCTACCGCACTCGATTTTCCGCCAGCCGCCCCTGGCGCTACCGGACGCGGCGGTGCAGGTGGCACACCGGCCGCCAACCCTGAAGCGACGCCTATCGTGATCGACGGCGTAATGTATCTCCCGGCGGCCACGCGTATCCTGGCACTCAACGCAGAAACCGGCAAGGAGATCTGGACTGCTCCGTTGAAGACCAATACCACCGCGCGCGGTGTTGCTTACTGGCCCGGCGATGCCGACAATCCGCCGCGCATCCTCTTCACCGCCGGCCGCACGCTGGCGGCCCTCAACGCCGCAACCGGAAAGCTCGACCCCGGTTTTGGTAACGAGGGCACTGTCGATATCGCTGTGGGGTGGAATGGTGTGCCCGCCATCTTCAAGAACATCGTGTTGCTGGGCGCCACGGTGGGCGAAATCCTGCACGGCGAGCCTGGCGACTCGCGCGCTTTCGATGCCCGCACCGGAGCCAAGCTGTGGGAGTTCCATTCCGTCCCACGGCCCGGCGAACCCGGCTTCGGTTCCTGGGAAGGCGATACCTGGCGGGGCTTCTCGGGAACGAATGTTTGGGGATGGTATCTCACCATTGATGAGCAGCGTGGCATTGTCTACATGCCTTTCGGCAGCCCGGCGGGCAATTACTACGGCGGTGATCGCCCCGGTAACAACCTGTTTGGCAACTCCATCGTCGCGGTGGACGCCAATACGGGGAAGTATCTCTGGCATTTCCAGACCGTACATCACGACCTTTGGGATGCGGACCTGCCGCCCGCGCCGAGCCTGGTCGATATCGTGCAAAACGGAAGAACCATTCCAGCTCTGGCGCAAATCGGTAAGACCGGCTGGATGTTCATTCTCAATCGCCTCACTGGTGAGCCCATCTTCGGCGTCGAGGAGCGGCCCGTTCCCAAGGGAGATGTCCCTGGTGAGTGGTATTCGCCCACGCAGCCCTTCCCGCTGAAGCCGCCGCCGCTGGTTCGCGTTCGCTTCCGTAAAGAAGATATGGTGACCGCCGAAGACACTACACCGGAGCACGCCAAAGCATGCCAGGAATTGTGGGACCGTAGCGGCGGTTTCTACAACGAAGGTCCCTTTACGCCATTCCTTTTTCACGAAGCGGGCACGCCTCCCAAGAGCACGCTCATTTTCCCCGGCAACGGCGGAGCCAACTGGGGCGGCACCGCCGCTGATCCCAAGAATGGCTACGTCTACGTGCAGACTCACGACGTCGCCCTCATGGGCTGGGTGGAGAAGAAAGTGGAAGGCGCCAACTACGGCAGCGGCAACGGCTCGCCGCAACTATACGACCGCGGCAGCGTCGATGGCCCGGGTCCCTATCACAGCTTCAGCGCGCCGGTGAAGGATTCGAGCGGCCGCACCCTGGGCACTTGGCCGTGCCAGAAACCGCCATGGGGCCGCCTCTTCGCGGTCAACGCCAACACGGGCGAGATTGCCTGGCAAGTCCCGCTCGGCATCACTGAAGCCCTGCCACCGGGTAAGCAGAACACCGGAGGCTCCGGTAGCGCGGGGCCGATCGTAACGGCCGGCGGCCTGGTGTTCATCGGCGCGACCAACGACAATCGCTTCCGCGCCTTCGACGCGAAAAGCGGCAAAGAACTCTGGGCAACTAAGCTGGAGCGCGCCGCTAACGCGAATCCGATGACCTATCAAGGTAAGAACGGCAAGCAGTACGTGGCTGTGATCGCTACGGATGTGGTGGACGTTTTCGCGCTGCCGTAACAGCGCTATCCGATTCCCGAGTGCCTTTTGAAAATCTGCGGTAGATTTTGCGAAAAGGCAGACCGCGCCATGACCATGTCGCAGCCTGCTTCCTGGGCCTGCTGTTTGAGTTCTGCCTGGATGTGAGACAGATATCCGATCAGGCTGATGCTCTTCGTTTCCGGTTTGGCCTTCAGGCTGGTGATCAGCTTCAGCGGCTCAACGGCTTCAAAGTTGAGATCGAAAATGATCAGCGATGGCTTCTCGCTGGCCTTCTCCAGAACCAGGTTGCCTTCCTTGACGAATTCCAGCGCAAGCCCGCTGCGCTTGGCTGCTTCCGTCAATTTGACCGAGAAGAACAGATCGCTCACCACGGCCACAACTTTTTTCGCTCCCAGTTTCTGCATAAGCGAACTTGTAATCGAGTCGTAAGAATCCCTGTCTTTAGATGACGAGGAGGAGGGAAAACTGATTCTAGCATGGAAGGCGGGGTTGTCCACCGACCATCCAAAGATCGCCGCGCGTCGCGACTTAGCGCACCTCAATCTCGACCACGTGCGCGTCGCCCTGTGCGACGATTCGGTGGTCCTGGCCGGCAGGAAGGTAGGTAGATTGGCCGGGCTGATCCAGGCGCTTATCTACCATCACCTCGCCGGAAACGAGGATGACCACCGTCGGAACCTTATGCGAGTGAACCGGTATGGCGGAACCGGAAAGTTGTATATCGTAAATCCGAAATGACCTGTTCTCTTTGGCAACCGAGAGGCCGTCGACCGTGACCGGGTCGTAAGTAGTCCATCCATTGGGCCGCAGGTTTTCGACCAGAGCCAGGTGGTAGACGCCTGTTCCGACGTTTTGCACGGTGTGCGCACGCGGATTTCCGGTGTACTCCGTGACTCCGATTCTACCCGGCGCGCAGACGGCGCCGGCGTTACTCCACTCGCCGCCAGACGGTTTCCCTCGCACGGAGGAACCGTGAATGCAGATAGTCGCGTCGTCGTGCGCGTGAAGGTGTTCGAGGGTAGTGTCGCCCGCAGGAATCTGCGGTGACAGCACGATCAGCGACTCGTTTTCAAAAATCAGGTGATGCCTGGGTTCTTTTTCCACGGGAATCTGAGCCCAGGCCAAACAACTCAGAAGCAATCCAGGGCAAAGAATCTTGACTCTCATAGATGCTCTCCTCCCAACGCCCCTTGTTCGGGGTCCACTGGAGAGTATACTGTCTCAAGCAATCTCGCACTAGTCACACCTAGCCGATCGGGCCGGCTAAACTTGTGCGACAGGCAGAAGCCAGAGGAGGACGACAATGAACCTTCGTATCGTGCGATTGGGATTGACGATAGCTGGCGCCATCGCGCTTGACGGCGCAGCGTTCGCTCAAAACGTACCGGAACAATTCGTGGTTAGCGGCAAGGCCGCCGAGAAGATTCAGGATTTCACCACCATCAACCTGGCAACCGCGCAGCGTATTGCCGACTCGTGCGAGAAGGCTGCCGGCGCGGAAAACGTGCAGATCAGCATCATGGTTCTCGATAAAGAGGGCAACCATGTCTACATGGATCGCATGGACGGTCAGGGCTATCTGAATATCGTCACGGCCGACATGAAAGCCCGCACCGCGCTCACGAGACGCGAACCCAGCAAGATCGCGATGAATCGTGTGATTCAAGATCCCACTCAGGAACTGCAGCTGATTCAGCTCGGCTTTTTCGCGAATTCCGGCGGGCTTCCCGTCGTGGTCAACAAACAGTTGATCGGGGCGGTCGGTGTAGGCGGTTCTGCGCCTCGCGTGCCTGTGTGGAGCGACGAGATTTGCGCGCACAAGGCGCTGGTCGAAGTCATCGGGCCATCCGTCCCACCGCTGGTCGAAGACCTTCCACCGCGTCCTAATCCCAATCCCGGCAATGCGCCGGTGCCCCGCTTCGCCGCCGCCACGACGCCCAAGTCGACTCTGCCCGCGGAATTTGTGGTCAGCGGCAAGGGTGCTGGCAGCGTTTTCGACGGTAATCAAATTTCGCTCGCGGCGGCTAAGAAGATTGCCCGCACCTGCCGCGACTGGGCGGCGTCCAAAGGCGGCACCATGTCGATGTACATCATCGACAATGCCGGCGAATTTGTGCACATGGAGCGGATGGACGGCCAGATCTACACCAACATTCACACTGCGCTGTTGAAGGCGCAGACGGCGCTCAAGACGCGGCAGCCCACCTCCATCCGCACGGCTCAGCTCAAGAACGATCCGGGCGGCATTCCGCGGCAACTCGCTTTCTTCGATTTCTTCACGAACTCGGGCGGTATCCCAATCGTGGTCGATGGGCAGATGATCGGCGCTGTCGGGGTTGGCGGTGGCGCCGGAGGCGGCGATGAGAATTGCGCCATCGAGGGCCTGAAGGCGACATTCGGCGACCACGTTACGCTGCCGGTTTATCCGGCTGCCGCGGCAGCTGGACGCTAGGGCTAGTCGGCAGACCGAGTCAAAAGATTCTTGTGGGGCAGGCTTGAGCCTGCGCGGGACTTCATCGGCCCGCTGGTTCGGATGGCGGACTAAAGTCCGCCGCAGGCTGAAGCCCGCCCCCATACGACAGCACTATTTCACGCGGCCGCAGTTCTAGCGCACAACCCCGGCATCCGGGTCCCACCATTTCCTTCCCGCAAATGGACCGAGTCGTCGGAAGTCCAGAAACAGCGGTGTCTCTTTACTCACCGGAACATCTTGGGGTAGCACCCTGGATCCAACGCTGGGTTGTACTGCCTTGCGGGACTGTCGAGATCGGGACCAAGAAGCCAGTTAGATACGTTCTCCGGACGCGTCGCAAGCCTGGCGTTCCTACTCCGCCCCAAACGCCAGCAGCACATTGCCCGAATTGGCGCCTGTCACGGCATAGCCCGATCCGATATAGAGCATGCCGTTTACGATGGCGGGTCCGGGTGCGCTGATCGCCCCGCCTTTGGCAGGCACCTTGTTGACGGTCTCGAACTCGTGGGCTGTGTCATATTCCCAAAGGATTTTGCCGTCAGCGGTGGAGAGCGCGTGCAGCTTCCCGTCCGATCCACCCACGAAGGCGACTCCGGGGATCAGGCTGGTGGCGGCATTGTTGTTTACGCGCGTGCCCGGTTTGGCGAGCGGGGTGTACCAGACCTGCTTTCCAGTCGCCAGCGCAATCGCCACCATGCCACCGCGCGTCAGGCCATAGTACAAGTTCTGCTGGTCGGCTGCGCCGCCCCACACCACTCCGCCCAGACGCGCGAAAAAGGCGTTCGGCCCAGTCACATTGGGATCGACAGGGGCAACGTTGGTTTTCCAAACCACCGCGCCCTTATTATCCGGATCGAGCGCGATGATGTTGCCGTCTTTGGTCGCTGCCACCAGCAACCGCTTGCCGCCGGGCAGCGTCCGCAGGATCGGCGAGTTGCCGAAGTCCAGGTCCGGGCCATTCACAGAAGGGCAATTGTCGGTCTTCGAGGCGCCGTTGCATCCGCCTAAGAAGGCATCGTCTGCTTGCGCCTGGTACGACCAGAGCACTTTGCCGGTCTTCATGTCGACTGCCATGATGGCATCGGTAGTCTTAGGCGCCGGCTCGGTTTCGCCATCTCCCGTGCCAAAGAAGATGGTGTTGTGTCCGGGGTCAATCGTCGGGGAATTCCAGACCGAGCCGCCCGCGGGCGCGTAGTTCTGAACGCCCTTGGAGTTCTTCTTGCTGGGCTTCGGCTCATCCATCACGAAGGTCTTCCAGATTCGCTCGCCGTTGTTGGCGTCGAGCGCCACTACGCTGCCGCGCGAGGTGCAACAGGGATAATCCAGAGTTGCCGCCGTGAACTCCTCCGACGAAGATACCGGCACATACACATGGCCGTCGTAGTAGGTGGGAGCGGCCGTAATGCGCGCCACGAAATGTTCGTCCACTTTGGTGGACCACAGTTGGCGCCCATCTTGCGCGTCGAGGCCATACACGTTGGCGTGGGCATCGCCGAAGAAGACGCCGTACCTGGTTGCCCCCGGACCCTTCACCCGCCCGACACTGAGCGCGTTCCGCACCGCGCCTTTGGTCTGATACGACCAGTAGACGCATCCGGTTTTGGCATCCAGGGAATAGATGTACCCTATGTCGGTGCCGACGAACACGCGTCCGGAAACAACGGTCGGCTGGCCGTAGGCAGACAGGCCGGTGGGATAGCCGAACGCCCACTTGAGCTTCAGATGCGGCACCTGCTCAGGAGTCAGTCCGGCGGCTTTGGCTGGTTGAAAACGCGTGTTGCCAAGGTCTGCTCCCCAGCCGTTCCATGCCGGTGCGGAAGCGGGATCGGCGAACGGAGGGTTGGACACGCAGTGGTTGGGCATGTCTTTTGCGTCGCCCTGCTGCAGGCTGCCGAGCGGCCGGCCGCTCATGAACGTTGCGACCATGCGCCGCTGGTCTTCGGACAAAGCGTCGCCTTGCCCCTTCATCGGCCCCGTGGTCAGGGCTGCGTAGATCTTCTCCGGCGACATTTCCCGGATCGCCGCCGGCGATGGGGCGCGCTCCACGTTGGGGTTTCCGTGACACCCCATGCAACGCTGCTGGAATACCGCGAATCCGGATTCGGTTCCCGCGGACTGCCCTGCCGGCCGTGCGGGGGCCTGCGCTCGTACCGCCATCAGGCCGACCGACCCAGCCAGCACCGCCAGGGCGAACACATTAAATTGCCGCATACTGCCTCCTTGCCGGTGACCCGCGACCGAGTCCTACATCAGAGCGGTCGGCCGCCGTCCCCAGGTCCTGCCCTTCTCCTTGGCGATGGTCTCCACATCTTTCACATAGGCCGTGGCCTGAGTGAGAATGTGGTGCAGATCGTTGCCGATGCTGATAAAGGGGAAGCCCTTGTCCAGGAACTCGCCCACCCGCGCCGTGCCGAACAGGAACAGCCCGAGAATCACCTTATTCTTATTAGCGGCCGCTTTGAGTTTGTCGGTGGCCGCCTGCAACTCGGGAGACGTGTACATATCGGGGAACTTGTATTTTTCGTAAAGTCCCATCGACATACAGAGGTCATTTTGTCCCAGGAACAGAATATCCACACCGGGAACGGCGGCGATCTCATCGATGTTCTTGATGCAATCGGCTGTTTCCACCTGCAGTGCCACAATGATGTTGTCGTTGGCGGCGCCCGCGTATCCCAACAGGCCGGCGCGGTTCATGCTGCGCTGCGGGAAATACACCGAGCGCGTTCCTGCGGTCGGATAACGGCAGCAACTAACCGCCTGGCGAGCCTCATCGGCGGTGTTGATATAGGGCACCAGTACGCCGTCGGAGCCCATGTCGAGCGCCTGTTGGATGCCGGGACGATCCTGGTATCCGCCCACGCGCACCATGGATTTCGCACCGCCGTTGGCGACGCCGGCCAGCATCCCCGACAGACTCTCGTAGCCCATAGGCCCGTGTTGCGTATCGACCAGCAGCCAATCGTACCCGCTGTGCGCGAGTTGCTCGGCAACCGTCGGACTGCTCGAGTTCAGGAACAAACCCAATTTCGGCTTTCCTTCGCGCAATTGTTTCTTAAACTCAGATCCACTGAGCACTTCACTCATTGCTGTTTTTTCTCCTGATGCCAGGTACGCGTCCGGTACCCGCAACCTGAGAGTATACACCGTCAGTCGAGGAAGAACGGCGTCTCGTTTTCGCCGCGCAGAATCAAATCAAAGCGATAGGCCGGCAAGCCCTCGGCATCGAGTGCGTGATCGCGGATGGTGATCAGGCGGCGCCGTGCGGCTGGATCTGGAACACAACCAAAGACGGGATCATCCACGGTCTCCGGTGTGTCCGCGAAGAAAGCGGTAGTCACCAGCCGCCGCGTGACGCCGATCGCCAGGACCATCAAATTCACATGCGGCCACCGCAGCGCGCCATTGCCATTACTGGCCCGGCCGGGCATCACGGTGCGGAAACGGTAGCGCCCCTGTGCGTCGGTGCGATAGCGGCCCCAGCCGAAGAATCCGGGGTCGGCCTGGGCGTAGCGCAAGTCGAGCGGATGGCGAAATACGCCGCCCGCGTCCGGCTGCCAGATTTCCACAATCGCGTTGCGCACCGGAACGTTGCCTTCTTCAAGGACGCTCCCTGCAAGAAGGATGTGTTGCCCGCGGGCCCGTTTTCCATGGAGAACGGTCAAATCTTCACAGCCCGCCGCGAACTGGCCGGGAAAGAAGGGACCGATGGTGCTGTAAGGAGTGGGCGTCATCTCAGTCCAGGGCGGGAGTGGCGCGCTTGCCGCGCATTACGAAATCCTGGCGGAATTTCAAAATGTTGAAGGAGCCTACCGTGGTCGGTTGTGGCTGGAGCATCAGCCGCTGGCGCGCCTCGAGGTCGGGTACGCCGTTGAAAAGGAGGTCGGACTCATTCAGCGGTTCGCCGGGAAAGAAGATCTGCGTGACGAAGCGGTTCATCCAGGTTGGCCCAAAGATGGAGAAGTGGATATGCGGCGGACGCCACCACCAGTCCGATTCCATCACGGGATACGCGCCCGGCTTGATGGAGCGGAATTGATATTGCCCTTCCGCGTCAGTGACCAGACGCCCTTCGCCAATGAAGTGCGGATCGATCGGCGCTTCATGCCGGTCCAACTCGTGGACATACTTACCGGCGGCATTGGCCTGCCATATTTCGATCACAGCGCCAGTCAGCGGCGCGCCATCTTCGTCCGTCACGTGCCCCGAAACGGAAATCAGTTGGCCCATCGCGCGCGGGCCACCGGCTACGGCGCAGGACAAATCGCCATCTCCGATTGGCAACCTGGCTTCCAATTCGGTAGGTCCGGTCCGCTCCGAAAGCGTCAGGGGCCGGAGGATCAGCGGCCGGCTTGGGTTGCGGGTGAAGCTGCGCGGGTATCGATCGATCAGCCGCAGAGACTGGGTGCGATCATCGTAGGGCGCATACTCGATGTCGGACGATAACTGCGATTCGGTGGAATTCTTCGCCGGGCTGGACATGTCCTCTGAGTTCGATTGATTCTATCACCTCAGAGGCGCACCGCTCGGACGCGCGAACCGCCTTCTACCAGGAGCTGTCGAATTCGCGCAGGCACTTCATACAGCGGTACTTGCCGCACACCGGGAGCGAGACCTGGCGGTGAAACCCGCGGCAAAGGGCCTTACCCATGCGGTTGCACAGCGCCTCCCACAAGCTTGCCGCGGAAATCGGCGTTCGTGCGTGATATAGGTGACTCGTTGCCATTGTCTGCATTGCCTTTCTAATCCCTCCAATCCGGCGTTCGCCGGAGGTGTGTTCTCCCACCCGGGATTATGGATTGGAACCCCTCAGGACGCGAGTACCGAGAGTCACAGGGTCAGTACCAGTGCCTTTGATAGCACTCACCGCTTATCCCATGACAACCTTTGATCTTTGACGGTTACCGTTTATATTTCAATGGCATTCGTATTCACTGAGCAAAGGTGGCACTTATGGTAGCGCGGTCGTTTTTTAGCATGTTGTCGTCTGACCTGGCAATTGACCTAGGTACGGCGAATACCCTAGTCTTTGCCCGCAACAAGGGAATCGTGGTGAATGAGCCATCGATTGTGGCGCTGCGCCGCGATTCGGGCACGGTCGAGGCTGTGGGCACCGAGGCCAAGGAAATGCTGGGCCGCACGCCCGAGCAGATCACCGCCATCCGGCCCATGAAGAACGGCGTAATCGCCGACTTCAAGGCCACCGCGCAAATGCTGCAGCATTTTGTCCAGAAGGCTCACGCCCGCAAACGACTGGTCCATCCGCGCATCGTAATCGGCATACCCAGCGAGATCACGCCGGTGGAACGCCGCGCGGTCATCGACGCGGCGTACGGCGCCAAAGCCAGCGAAGTCCACCTGGTGCAACAACCCGTTATGGCCGCCGTCGGCTCAGGCTTACCCATCGCCGAGCCCATCGGCAACATGGTGGTGGATATCGGCGGCGGTACTACCGACGTGGCGGTTCTTTCGCTGGCCGGCATTGTGTACTCGCACTCCGTGAGAATCGCGGGCAACGCCATGGACGAACAGATCATCGACCACATCAAACACCAATACAACATTTTGATCGGGGAGCGGACTGCGGAGGCGATCAAGATCCAGATCGGTTCGGCATTTCCCTTATCCAATCCGATCAATATGGAAGTGAAAGGCCGCGATCTGGTGGGCGGGTTACCCAAGACCATCATCGTGAACGATGGCGAAATCCGCGAGACGCTTGGCGGGTGCGTTAAAGCCATCGTATCGGCGATCAAGGTAGCTCTGGAGCGCACGCCTCCCGAACTGAGCGGCGACATTGCCGACCGGGGCATCGTGATCACGGGCGGCGGCGCGCTGTTGAAGAACCTGGATGTCCGAATTCGTCAGGACACTGGGCTGACGGTCTGCATCGCGGACGAGCCGCTGACCTCGGTTGCGTTGGGCGCCGGCAAGATGTTGGGCGATTTCGAATTGTTGCGCAAGTTGTCGGTGAACTGAGGCGAACCTAACGCCGGCGTGCTGGATTCACTCATGCCGCAGCGCTACCATCGGATCTACTTTTGATGCACGCAGTGCGGGCGCCACACAGGCCGCCAGGGCCACTGCCGCCAAAGCCACCGCTGCCATTGCAAACGTGGAAGGGTCGCGCTCGGCTACGCCGTAGAGCAGGCTCGCCAGCACGCGATTAATCGCAAAGGCCCCTGCCAGGCCCGCGCCGATTCCGGCTATCGCTACCAGCATCCCTTCTGCCACGATCAACCGCAGTACGCTGCCGCGCTGTGCGCCCATGGCCATGCGCAGGCCGATCTCGCGCGACCGCTGCTCCACGGAATAGGACAAAACGCCGTAGACTCCAATGGCCGCGATCAATAACGCCAGGCAGGCGAACACCGCTACCAGGATCGAATGCAATCGCGGCTGCGCGGCGCTCAGCGACAACCACTGGTCCATCGACCGCACCGTCGAAACCGGCAGTTCGGCGTCCATCTCGTGAACCCGCTGCCGCACTGCTGGAAGTATGGAGAGCGGGTCGCCAGTGGTCCGCACCACGAAGTCCATCGTGGGCCACAGCCTCGTCGCCACGGGGTAATACATGGCGGGCACGTGCTCTTCGTTAAACGCGGAGGTCAGGGCGTTGCCTACCACACCGACGATCGTAAATTCCTTGCCCGAACCGACAATACGAAGCTTCCGGCCCAACGGGTCGTCGCTGCCCCAAACGCGCTTCACGGTCTGCTGGCTGACGATCATGACGGGCGGCGCGGTGGGCGTGTCGTCGTCGGTAAAGGCGCGCCCGCGCACCAGCGGAATTCCCAAGGTGCGGAAATAGTCGGGGCTCACGCTGCGCCAGTCGATGGGGATCGATTGGTCGGGCTGCAGCAGCGAAGGTCCTACCGGAGCCGTGGGCGTTCGGGAATACGTGCCGGCGCCGAAAGGAATGCCGCTCGAAATCGCCGCCCCGGTGACTCCCGGCAGCGTGCGGAGCCGCTCCAACAACTCGCGATAAAACGCCGCGGTCTTCGCGGCGCCCGGATATTTGGTGGCCGGTGGCGAGAGCTGAAACGTGAGCAGACCTTCGGGACGGAATCCCACGTTCACTTTCTCCAGCCGCAGAAGGCTTTCGAGCAGCAGGCCCGCGCCGATCAGCAGCACCGTGGCCAGTGCCAGTTCACCGGCCACCAGTCCCTTGCGCAGTATCGGGCGCGAGCCGCCCACCGACGACCGCCCGCCCTCTTTCAGCACCGTGTTCAGGTCCGTACGCGCGGCCTGCCATGCGGGGGCCATTCCGAAGACTAATCCGGTCGCAACCGTGACCGCCAGGGTGAACAGAAGCACCGTCGCATCCACGGGAACATCCGGTACCGGCAGCAAGTTGGGAGGCAGCGACGTGTTCATCAAGCGTACCGCCCCGTGTGCCGCCACCAGGCCCACCACGCCGCCGGCAACGGAAAGCACCAGGCTCTCGGTAAGCAACTGGCGCAGCAGCCGCGCACGGCTGGCCCCCACCGCCAGGCGCACGGCAATTTCCTTTTGCCGCGACGCCGCCCGCGAAAGCAGCAGGTTCGCCACGTTGGCCGCGGCAATCAGCAGCACCAGCACTACGGCGCCCAGCAGCACCAGCAGCGCGGTGCGCAGTTGCCGGGGCACCAGCAGGTCGTACAACGTCTGCAAATGGATGCCCCAGTCTTTCACTTCCGGATACTGCTCGCCCACACGACGCGACACCGCGTCCATCTCGGACTGAGCCTGTGTCACCGTCACTCCCGGCCGCAGGCGTCCCACCGCGGTCATGAGGTGGTTCAGGCGGACCTCTTTGGCTGGATCGATGGTCAAGGGCGTCCAGATGTCCCCATTGGACAGCAATCCGGGCGCGGCCGGGGCGATGCCGACCACGGTGTAGCCGACGCCGTTCAGTGTGACGTTCTGCCCCACCAACGATGGTTGACCGCCGAAGCGACGCTTCCACAAGCCTTCACCGATCATGGCCACAGGCGGACTTCCGGGCTTGTCTTCGCCCTCGCGAAACCCGCGCCCCAATACTGGCCGGACGCCCAGGAGCGGGAACAGCGACGGCGTAACGGCATTGCCCGTAAATTGCTCGGGCTCGCCTCGTCCGGTGAGCGTGTAATTGGTGCCGCGGACGGCTCCGAGTTGTTCGAAACTCCTCTGTTGCTCGCGCCACGACAGGTAATTCAAGGCTGAGGTAGGCCAGTAATCCAGCTTCAGCTTGTCGTTCTTTTCCGCCACAAATACCAGGCGGTCCGGTTGGGCGAAGGGCAGGGCACGCAGCATGACCGCGTTCACCACGCTGAAAATGGCGGTGTTCGCGCCGATGCCGAGGGCCAGCGTCAAAATCGCGGCCGCGGTGAAGACCGGCGCCTTGCGCAGAGTACGTGCCGTGTATCGTAAGTCGCTCAGAAGCATTCTGGACTTACGATACAACGTGAGTAACCTTGCGCTCCACTCGGCGCGTACGGCCGACCGGTGTGCTGCTGCATTCTATCTACTCCTAGGCCGCAGTTTTGGACTTCGTGACCGTCACCTTGACGCCGTAACCGAGCGAGGCAAGGATCCTGATCAAAAGATCGGTCGAGACATGCTCGAGATCGTCATTCAGGATCGCAGTCACCCGGGTTCGGGAGGTTTCGGACCGCTTGGCGATTTCCGCATGCGTGAACTTGTGTTTGCGCACTATCTCTTTAAGGCGCCTGAGCAGCTCATGTTGAACCGCCCACGCTTTTGCTTCCGCCTTTCGGGTGAAAGATGATCGGCCGCACCGTCTCAATGTATCAAATGTGGGACATCCGGCGCGCATTGGAATGAACTGGAATGAACCCCAAGCGTGAGACAGTCGAGTTTTGAGACGGTAGCCGTTCGCTGATTTTCAGCAGACGAACGGGAGGTTTCGGTTTAGGATGGTCGCGGTGGGCGAAGCGGAAGCGAGCAATGCTGGAGAGCAACTCGCCAGGAATAGCCGACCGGAGACTCATCCAAACGATGAGGCGGGAGCGGTCAAACCGGCCGCTCCCGTTTATAAGGGTCTCACATCGGGCGGTTAGATCTCCTTATGCCTTGAAAAACTCAGCCGAGGGGCCGGCGGGATTTCCGCTGTCGTTGATTGCGCTGCGCGCTTTTCAAACTCGTCCG
>DASZIV010000116.1:0-2633 GCA_035948775.1 Bryobacteraceae bacterium | reverse complement strand
TTTACCGATCTCGGCCCGTCCTTCCGGCTGGACGGCAACTTCAACGGTCCGACACCCTCGCACTACGGCGTCACGGCCGGCGCGGGCATCGAGGCCCGCTTGTGGAAATTGAAGATCTCGCCGGCGCTGCGCTATACCAGGTGGGCCAAGCTTTACCTTGCCAAGTAGAGCCGCGAAGCGCCGAGCGGCAAAGAGCGTGCGGCTTAGTACCCCGTTTCATAAATACGCCAACTTATCAAAACACCGCTTGCTGACGCGCGCGGCTCTGATCGGAGCCGCGAGCGTGAGAAGCTGTGAAAAATTCCAAACTTCCTGCAATAAAGTTATTTTGAACGTGAAGTTATTTGCCTCATAATGAAGGCATGGATCTTTCCTCCCAGCCGATCCTTCTGGACATCCCCGAGCAGCCGGCCCCAGAGTCGGCCCCGGCCCCGCGCGGCCCAGCCAAGCTGAGAACGGTCAATCGCCAACAGACCACCTTTGGCATCCTCTACGTCGAGGAACTGATCCCCGCCGATCACAAGGCGCGGGCCATCTGGGATCTGACCGGCCGCCTGGACCTGAGCGGCTTTACCGAAGCGTTGCGGACGGCGCAAGGCTGCGCCGGTCGCCCCGCCTGGGACCCGCGCCTCTTAGTGAGCTTGTGGGTGTATGCCTACAGCGAGGGGATCGGTTCGGCGCGGGAGGTGGAGCGGGTGATGCAATGGGAGCGGGGCATGCAGTGGCTGGCCGGGCTGGAAGCGGTCCACCACCACACCCTGTCGGACTTCCGGGTGGATCACCGGAAAGCCTTGGATGAACTGTTCGCGCAGTTGCTGGCATTGCTGGAAACCGAAGGGCTGGTGAACCTGGAGCAGGTGATGCACGACGGAACCAAGATCCGGGCGCAAGCTGGGGCGGATTCTTTCCGGCGGGAGAAGACCATACAGGAACGGCTCCCACAAGCGCGGCAGGCGGTGGCGCAAATGGGCGACCCGGAAGCGCCGGCGCCGGCCAAAGATCGCCAGAAGGCGGCCCAGGAGCGAGCGGCGAGAGAACGTGCGGCGCGGCTGGAAGCGGCACAGCAAGAACTCCAAGCGCTGCAAGCGGCGGAGAAGACGGAAAAAGAAAAAGCCGAGGTGCGGGTTAGCCTGACGGAGCCGGAAGCACGGAAGATGAAGCACGGCGACAACGCGATCGCGCCCAGCTATAACGCGCAGATCAGCACCGAGGCGGAACACAAAATCATCGTCGGGGCGCACCTGAGCCAGTGCAGCAGCGATGCCCATAGCCTGATGCCAGCGCTGGAAGAAGTGGAGCAGAACCTGGAAAAGAAGCCCGAGCAGGTAGTGGTGGACGGGGGATTCACGAACCGGGACAGCATTATGCAGTGCGCGGCCGAAGGGATCGATCTGGTGGGATCGTTGCCGGACCCCAAGGAGAGAAGCGCAGCGGCGATGAAGGCGCTGGGTATCGATCCGGCATTTGCGCCGTCGCAGTTTCGCATTTTGGACCATGGAGAGCGGTTGGAGTGCCCGGCAGGATGCAGTTTGGAGCGCCTGCGGGAGAACTACAAACGAGGCGATTTGTATCAGCAATATCAGGCGCGAGGCGAGGATTGCCGGGAGTGCCGATACCAACCGCAATGTTGTCCGAAGAGTCCGCAGAGAGGGCGGACCGTATCCATCCGGATCGAAGAGCAGGAGGATGTGGCGGCATTTCGCCAGAAGATGGAAACGGAGGAGAGTCGGGCGGTGTACCGCCGGCGGGGCGAGGTGGCGGAGTTTCCCAACGCCTGGATCAAGGACAAGTTAGGCTTGCGAAAGTTCCATGTGCGGGGTCTGGTGAAGGCGGGAAGCGAGTTGCTGTGGGCCTGCCTGACATACAACATCATGCAATGGGAGCGGTTGAAATGGCGCCAGCCGAAAGTAGCGTAAGGCACGGGGAGGCGTCCGCCAGACGCCTTCGAAGCAGGTCATAGGAGAGCGGGGGGAAATAGACACACAAAATCAATGACTTAGAACCTTTGGCGCAATATCAAAATACCGGTGGCTAGACGGACCTACTTAAGTCCGCCGAGACGATAAAAATCAAGTGACGCCTCGGCGGCTTTAGATCGCTTGATGTCGACCGACGATTTAGCAATCTTTCACAGCTTCTAAGGGAGCGGTAGAGTTGCATAATTACATCGTGATCTACCTGGTCACCTTTGCCTGCTACGGTGGTCACCTCCGCGGCAGCGAATCGGGCTCCATCGACCGCCAGCACAATGTGCCTGGAACGCCGATCCTGGCAGTAGATTCCGCGCGTGCCGACGCAGACGCGGAGCGGATGGATCAGGATCCTTACCACCTGGACCAGATTCGTCGCGATGCGGTACGGGAAGCGATCCAGGAGGTGTGTGCCTATCGTGGCTGGAGTTTGCTGGCGGCCCCTGTGCGAAGCAATCACGTGCACACGGTGGTAGACGCAGAAGTTCCACCGGAGCGGGTCATGGGGGATATTCAGGCCTACGCCAGCGGTCGTCTGAATCGGATGGGTCTGGAGGAACCGAACCGGAGGCGATGGGCTCGCCATGGCAGCACACGTTGGCTGTGGAAACCGAAGCACGTTTCGGCGGCCATCCAGTATGTCGTGGCCGAACAGGGTGAGGC
>DASZIV010000115.1:0-31491 GCA_035948775.1 Bryobacteraceae bacterium | reverse complement strand
CGAGGAGCGGCTCACCTTTGTTGATCCGGTCGCCCTCCTTCTTGAGCCAGGAAATGATCTTGCCGGTCTCTTGCGCCAGCTCCAGCGCGGGCATCACAACGCTAACGGCCATGGATTAGTCGGTGGCTCCTACACGCTCGGTTTGAGCGCTCGCCTCGACCATCTCTACCACCCTTCGGCTGGGCGCGGGGTCATGCTCGCGCAGCGTGGGAAGCGGACCGTTCACCGTGTGGTATTGCGTGCCGGCAACCAACAGCTCTTCGGCAGGAAAGCGCGTGATGACTTCGTGGCCGGTTTCCGTCACCACGATCTCTTCTTCGATGCGCGCCGCGCTCCATCCGTCCTTGGAGGGCCAGAACGTTTCCAGCGCGAACACCATGCCGGGCTTGATCTCGTGCGAATGCTCCAGCGAAACCAGGCGGCTGATCACCGGCTTCTCCCAAATGGCCAGGCCGATGCCGTGGCCGAACTGCAGCGCAAAAGCCGCCTCTTCATTCGGGAATCCGAACTCCTGCGCTTTGGGCCAAACGGCTGCGATCTCCGCGGTAGTTCTTCCCGGACGCACGAGCGAGATGGCCGCATCGAGATATTCGCGGCAACGCTTATACGCGTCCACCAGCGCGTGCGAGGCGTAACCGATGGCGAAGCAGCGATAGTAGCAAGTGCGGTATCCCATGTAGGAATGGAGAATGTCGTAGTACACCGGGTCGCCAGGACGCAGCACGCGATCGGAAAACAGATGCGGATGCGGATTGCAGCGCTCGCCCGAAATGGCATTGACGCCCTCGACGTATTCGGAGCCGAGATCGTATAACACCTTGCTGGCCAGCCCCACGGCCTCGTTCTCGCTGAGGCCCGGCTTCATCGCACGGTAGAGCTCTTCGTAGGCGGCGTCCACCATCATGGCGGAGGTGTTGAGCAGCGCGATCTCGTCCTGCGTTTTGATCACGCGCGCGTCGGACATGAGCTGCTGGCCGTCGACGACCGTTATGCCTTCCTTCTGCAGGGCGAACAGGATGGGTGGCTCGACGACGTCGATGCCTACCGGCTGCTTGTGCAAGTTGCGCATCTCGAGCTCGACTTTGATCTTGCGAGCCACATCCTCGGCTCGGCCCATCTCCGGCGACATGGCGCCGCGCAGCAGCGGAATACCCGCGCGCGAGCGTTCGCCCAACCACGGGCAGTTGAGTTGATGGTGCTTGGCGGCCGAGCCGAAATCCCACAGGATCGGCTCGTCGTTCTGCGGCAGCAGGGTGAAGCGGCTGATTTTGTCCTGGGCCCAGGTGCCGATGTGCGTGGCGGTGATGTACCGCACGTTGTTCATGTCGAAGCACAACAGCGCACCCATCTCGGACTTCGCCAGCAGGGCTTTCGCCTTCGCCAGGCGTTCCTTCCGCAGACGGTCAAAATCAATGCGCTGCTCCCAATCGACCGCCATGGTCCCGTGAGTTCTTAGTGCCACAATAGCCTCCTGAACTACTTACACCCACTTCTGTGGGGTCAGCCCTTCTGGGCTGCCGCCGCGCTTCGGCGCGGCGTGCCGGGCGGAAGCCCGGCGGCAGGCCGGAATGCCTGGCCCCACTACTTCTGCCCGCACATCGCCCGCGCCACCTCGAAAACCACCTTCTCCGTCGGCACCGTCGCATCTTCCAGCGGCGGCGAGAACGGAATGGGCACGTGCATCGCCCCCATCCGCTTCACCGGCGCTTCCAGATCGAAAAATGCGCCGGCGGCGATCACGGAAGCGATCTCCGCAGTCACTCCGTACCGTTCGTATCCTTCATCCAGTACGATCACCCGCGACGTTTTCTTTGCCGAATCGATCAGAGTCTTCTCATCCAGCGGCCAAAGCGTGCGTGGATCGACGACCTCCGCGCTGATGTCGTACTCTTCCAGCAGTTTCGCCGCACCCAGCGCCACGTGAACCATGCTGCTGGTAGCGATGAGCGTGATATCGCTGCCCTCGCGCTTCACGTCGGCCACGCCGAACGGAATGGTGTACTCCTCCACAGGCACCGGCCCTTTGAACTTGAACATCATCTTGTCTTCGAAGAAGACCACGGGGTTTTCGTCGCGGATGGCCGTCTTCAGCAGACCCTTGGCGTCGTAGGGCGTGGAAGGCAACACCACTTTCAGCCCGGGAACATGGCAGAACCACGCGTGCAGCGATTGCGAGTGCTGCGCCGCCGAGCGTCGTGTGGCGCCGAGCGTGGCCCGCATGACCATCGGCACTCGCCACTTGCCGCCCGACATGTAGTGAACCTTGGCCGCCTGGTTCACCATCTGGTCCATGGTGAGCCCCACGAAATCGCCGAACATGATGTCCACCACCGGACGCATGCCGGTCATCGCAGCACCCACCGCCACCCCTGTAAAACCCGCTTCCGAGATGGGCGTATCGAGCACGCGCTCGGGGCCGAACTCGTCCACCAGGCCGGAGAGCACCTTGAAGGCCGTGCCCGCTTCCGCCACATCCTCACCCATGACGAAGACGCGGTTGTCGCGGCGCATCTCTTCCGCCAACGCTTCGCGGACCGCCTCCCCTAATGTCAATTCTCTGGTTGCGACAGCAGTTTCAGGCATAAATGTCCTGGTCCACCTTGTCCACCGCCGGATAGGGAGCCGCCAGCGCGAACTGAACGGCCTGGTCCATCTCGGCTTTCACTTCGCTCTGAATTTTGTCTAAGCCGGCGCGATCGGCCATATTCTGCGCCGTCAGCCAATCGCTGAACAGCTTGATCGGGTCGCGTTCGGCCTTCCACTTCTGCTCTTCCGATTTTGCGCGATAGTAGTCGCGGCTCATATCGCCCACGTGATGACCGGTAAACCGGTAAGTGTTGGCCATCAGAAAGGCGGGGCCCGCGCCCTTTCGAGCGCCTTCGATCAGCCGGCTGGCCGCGGCGTTCACGGCGCGCACATCCTGCCCGTCCACGCTCTCGGCCGGCAGCCCGAATCCAGCGGCGCGCGTCAGAATGTCGCCCGCCGTAGTTTCCGAGTAATGCGTGTACTCGTTGTACATATTGTTCTCGCAAACGTAGATGACCGGCAGCTTCCACAGCGCCGCCATGTTCATCACTTCGTAGAGCACTCCCTGCCCCAACGCGCCTTCGCCGAAGAAGCAGATGCACACGCGGCCATTGCCCAGGCGTTTGGCAGCGAAGGCCGCGCCCGTGGCGATGCCCGCGCTGCCGCCCACAATGGCATTGGCGCCAAGATTGCCGGTCGCAGGATCGGCAATGTGCATCGATCCGCCCTTGCCCTTGCAGTAGCCCGCTTCTTTGCCGAGCAATTCGGCGAACATGCGGTCGGGCGCTGCGCCCTTGGCTACACAATGCCCGTGGCCGCGGTGGGTGCTGGTGATGTAGTCGTCGTTGGTGAGGGCTTCACAGATGCCGACGGCGATGGCTTCCTCACCTATATAAAGGTGGGCCAGCCCCGGCATCAGAGCCCGGGTATAGAGGTCGTTGACGTTCTCCTCGAACAGGCGGATCATCACCATGCGGCGGTACATGCGCAGGCAGCGATCGGCCTCGGTTTCGGAACCGGCTTTGCTAGGGTGTATGGCTGTGCTCATTTGGTTACTCCAGACATGCGCGCCAGCACTTCGAAGACGATGGCGAAATCCTGCTTGGCCAAGCCAATGGCGCGCGCCGCGGTCAGGTATTGGTTGGCGATTGTGGTGGTGGGCAGAGGGACCTCCACCTGGCGTCCCAGTTCCAGGGCCAACAACAGATCCTTCTGCATCATGTTGACGTCGAACCATGCCTCATCGGGCATCTTCAGCACGAAGGGACCGCGGTATTGCACCATGGGCGATGAGATGGCGCTGTGAGTCAGCACGTCGACCGCAACTTCGCGCGGGATGCCGCTCTTCTCAGCCAGCAGGACTCCTTCCGAGAAGGCCATCATCTGCGTGGTGAGGTTCAAATTGTGAGCGATCTTGACTACCAGAGCCAGACCATTGTCGCCGACATACGTTACCTTCGGGCCGAGGTCCAACAGCAGCGGTTTTACCCGTTCGAAGGTCTCTTTGCGGCCGCCCGCCATAACGGAGAGTTTGCCCTGTTCGAGTGTGAGGACGCTGCCGGAAACTGGCCCATCGAGCATGTCGGCGCCCTTTTCGCGGGCGTGGGCGGCCAGCGCGCGACTGACTCCGGGGCTGACCGTGCTCATCTCCACCCAGATCTTGCCCCCGCTGAGCCCCGCGAGAACCCCGTCGGGCCCGTTGGCGATATTTTCCAGCGCCGCCGAGTCGGTGACCATGGAGAGGATCACTTCGGCCGCGGCGCACACCGCGCGCGGCGAATCGGCCCACTTCATGCCTTTATCGATCAGCCATTGCGCCTTCGATTTGGTGCGATTGTAACCGGTGACGGTGTGGCCCTTCTCCAGCAGCCGGTTCACCATGCGGCTGCCCATCACACCCAGGCCGATATATCCGATGTTTGCCATGTGCCTCGATAAAAGCCGAAAACAATCAGTCTATCAGTATCGTCTTACACCAGTGCCGGCAGGTTCTTGTACAGAACTGACCCGTTCTTGTACAGAACTGACCTTGGTGGGGCGGGCTTCCGCCTGCCAGAGGCATGAGCCTACTTCGGGATCTTCGGCACTACCAGGTGAAACAGCTTCAGCGACGCGCCATCGGCCGCCTGGATAGTCGCTGTCTCGGAGGGGCCCAGATATACGCCCGCGCCTTTGGCTACGTCGTAGTCTTTGTTGTCGAGGCGGATGCGGCCTTTGCCTTCCATCAGGTAAATCAATTGGTGCCGGTCGACGTTTTCGGGAGTGAACTTTTCGCCGGATTTAATCCAACGCAGCGTGCCGAGCACATTCTTGGCGCCGACCAGCGCCGCGTTCAGGATCTCGGTGAACTCGCCCTGCGGCGTCTTCACCCGCGGCAGTTCATTAGTATTGATAAAGGTGAGCGTGGTGGTGGTCATGGCAGTCTCTTCCTTCTACGTTTGCACCCAGACGCGGCCGTCCACGTGGTTCCAACGCAGATCGTCCGGCGTGCCGTCCAGGATGTGAGTCTTGAAGCGGTTGGGCGCCTGGAATTCGAAATAGAACAAGCCCGTGTCGGTGGCCCGCAGACGATGCCTGGCCTCCGCCGGGATGAACACCAGATCCCCGGGCCCGACGGGGCGAGTACCTTCCTCGGATTCGACCGTGCCCTGGCCCTCCATAATGAAGTAGAAGTGCTCGCAAATCTCATGGTAGTGATACGGCGAGGAGGCGTTACTCGCGTAGTTCATGACACCCGCCAGCATGTCATCGATCTTAGTCAGGTCTTTATTGACGAAGAACGTGCGCACGCGGCCGGGCACCACCGCCTCCAGCCGCGGTAAGTCATCTTGATGGAAAATGTAGGCCATTGTTTTCTCCTATGCGGAATGCGGCCGATAGGCCACGCGCGCGACCTCGGCGTAAGGCGCCGCGGCAACCATCGCCCGGATTTGGGTTTGCGCGTGACGCTCGACGGTCGGCTTCGACGACCCGCGCCCCTCTTCACCCCACACCAGCGTGACATTCATACCGGGCTCGCTGTAAGCCACATCGACAACTGCGAGCGAGATCATCGCCCGCTCATTATAGGTGTAGCCGGTATAGGTGGACAGGCCGATCGTCTTGCCGTCCTTTAACACCTTGTCAAATGGCAGGGTGGCGTAATTCGCGAGGGGTAAGTCGATGTACTTGGCGGTGTCTCCACTCCCGTGGAATAAGGTGCCCAGCGCACGCTCGACATCGTCGCCGTCCCAGACCAGTGTCACTTTCTTCTTCGTCTGATGATCGGCCATCTTCTCCAGAGCCGCTCGTCCTACGAAGTCATGGTCGAACTTGACGAAGGGGCCATAACCGAGATCGTAGGGAGTCAGGTAATAGTCGGTGATTTTGTCGGAGTAAAAGCTGCCTCCAAGAGAAGCCATACACTCATAGCTTTTCGAGCTTAACCACTGCCGGTATCCCTTCATCTGCTCGCCCACATAGATGGCAGGTAGCGGCGACGGAATCCAGCCCGACTCCAGGCATGTGGTCGGGTAGGTTCGAGCACCGACTTGCTTGATCCCGTACTCTTGACCGGCTTCCACAATGGCGTCGCGGACTGCTTCGCCGTCCTCCCATGGACCGAACAACTCCCAACCGGGCTGCCCCACCATGCCGTGACGCAGAGCGCGAACGTCCTTGCCCGCGACTTTAAGGACGTCCATGTTGAAGAAGCGGATATCCGGTGCAGGCTTTCCCGTTGCCTTCTCCATGACTCGGAGAGCATGCGGGCCTTGCACCTGGTATCGATAAGTCTTGCGCCGCCCCTGGTTGGCGGCGGATCGCTCGTCGCGTTCGGCTGTCGCCTTATACTTACCCGTCTCGATGTGATATTGCACCCAATTGGCAGCCGGAGGGCGCCCCACGAGATTGAACTTATTCTCGGCCAGATAAAAGAGGATAGCGTCGCCGATGGTATAACCATCGTGGTTACAAGCGACAAATTGCTTGGCTTGATTGACCTTGAAATTCTTAAAGCTATTTACACCCAGATCGGAAAACAATTGGAGCGCATCGGGGCCCTCCACATACAGATCGGTCATGTGGTGCGACTGATCGAAAAGCGCGCAGGTTTCCCGCCAGGACCGTTGTTCATCTCTCCAGTTCGTAAACTCGTGACGCACTACCGGAAAGGCGTATGGTCCGATCTGCGAGTTGCGCAGCATCTCAACGGGACTCCTGACGGTTTGTAACGTCTCTTCTAGGCTTTTGTGGCTCGTAGCGGCTGGCAACTTCTCCTCCTGGTTTCTGTTTCCAAGGCGTCGATCCCTTACGGTCGCAACCGCGACCATGAGGGAACGGGGGCTTCGCTGAGGCGAATTGTGAATTATATCATCGGCGCCTGTTCGCGCCATAAGCCGAGGGCTTTCTGCGAGGGCCGGTCGGAAAAACTGAACAGCACGGCTTCCTCCTGCGCCTGGTGCGCCACGGGGACCCAGGAGGGAATTACAAAGACATCATGCGGGTTCCAATCGAACACGCTGCCGCCCACCTGGCTACTGCCGCGACCCTCCACCACGCAATAAACCGTGGCGTCGGTGGAGCGGTAAGCCGCGCCGTGGAATCCCGCGGGCAGCAGTTGCAGGAAAGCGCCGAGGGTAGGCATCGGATAGCTGCCTGAAGCTGGGTTGGTGAATTGCACCTTCACCCCATGGCAGGGATGCGTGGGGCCGTCGCGGTAGAGGCGGTCGAGCGTCTCCCGACTGCGGGAATACGGATACGTAAAGAGGGGCGCAGAGCGGCGCGCCGAGACATAATCGAGCGGAAGGAAATTGGATCCGTAGCGGGCCTGCGAGTCACCTTCGTTCCGCGTGATCGGCTGGGTCTCTCCCGGATAATGTTCGGCGAAACTGGTTTCGAAGAAATTGACTATGGGAATATCAAGGCCATCCAACCAGACCACCGGCTTTTCTCCCGGATTGCCGTGGTCATGATAGGTCCAGGAGGGCGTCAGGATAAAGTCGCCGGGGCGCATGGTGGTGCGCTCACCATCGACCGCGGTATAGCCGCCTTCGCTCTCGATCACGAATCGCAACGCGGAAGCGACGTGGCGGTGCGTAGGCGCAATTTCCCCAGGCATCACTAACTGAATCCCCGCGTACACACTCTGCGTGATTCCGGATTTGCCGCGCAGACCGGGGTTTTCAAGAATCAGAACACGGCGCTCGGCCTCCTTTGCGGTGATCCGCCGGCCTGCCTCCATCAGGAGCGGCCGCACTTCCTCATAGCGCCACAGGGCCGGCACGCAAGGGGTTCGGGGCTCCGGAGGAACGATCTCGGCCAACACTTCCCACAGGGCCGCGGTGTTTTTTTGACCCAGCCGCTGGTAGAATTCCTCCCACTCGGCGGTGGTATCCGGCTTGGCGTAAAACGGGGTTGCTTCCATCGTCTATCCGATGACCGCTTCCTTTGGTGGCGGCTCGGTAACGGCGCTCTGTTCGGTGCGCACCACGACCTGCATCGTACCAACCTTCTCGACCGTGGCAACCACGACATCGCCAGGTACGATCTGGCTGACGCCTTCGGGAGTGCCGGTCATAAAGATGTCCCCAGGGTACAGCGTATAAAAGGACGATGCCAGCTCGATGAGCTCCGCTACGCCAAGAATCATGTTGTTGGTGTTGGACTTCTGCCGCACCTCGCCGTTCACTGAGATGCCGAGGTCGAGGTTGCCGGGGTTGTCAATCTCATCCCTGGTGACCAGCCATGGGCCGAGTACCGAGTAGCTGTCGGGCGATTTGCGGAAGCTGCGGTCTTCGGTGCCGCGGATGGTGATGTCCAGGCCGATCGAGTAACCGGCCACGTAACCGAGCGCTTCACTCCGCGGGATGTTGCTGGCCTGCTTGCCGATGACAAAGGCCAGTTCCACCTCGTGGTCGTTGCGGCGGTCGGGTTTGCGCAGGCGGATACCGTCGCCCGGACCCGTCAATGAGCTGGTGGCTTTGAGAAACAGGCCGATGGTGTGGATGGATTGCATCAGTGCCGGGTTGTTGTTGTGCAGCGCGACGTTGTCCTTCACTTCCTGGGCATGCTTCTGGTAATTCACCGGCGCGGCCACGATCTTGCCGGGATTGGCCACCGGGCTGAGCAGTTTGAGACCGGCCAGCGGCAACGAGGGCGCTGTGGGGGCGAGGGCCCGGGCGCGTTCCGCCACCTGGTCCAGGTTCGCGATCAGGACGTCGTGGGTGGGCAGGGGATAGCTGTAACAACAGGGCAGGACCTCCAGGGCTGCCGTAACGTCTCGTACGGTGTCGCCCTCCACCAATCCCAGCCGCTGGTCTCCGAATCGGCAAAAACGCATGGCGGTTCTCCTCAGGCCGAAGGGACATCATACAACCCGTTGACATTTTTTTGAAACCGGCCTAGACTTCCACGAACACGTGGTTCTGAGAAACCACACAGCAATCGAAGAGGTGGCCTGGCGATTGTTTCTTAGGCACACCACTGGAGAAAACTTTGCGGCAGTAACGGGACTTCGCGCTCCTGGCGCCAAAGGTTAAGGGGGATCGTCATGTCGGACCGCGTGCTGTGGATCACTTGGGGCGTGCTTTTTCTGGTTCTGATGCCGACTCTGCTGGCACAGACACCCACTACCGGACTGCTGAGTGGGAACGTCAAAGACCCGAGCGGCGCGGCGATCCCAAACGCGCAGGTCACGTTGATGAGCCCCGCAGGCGAAAAACGGGCCGCCACCACCGGCGCGGATGGCGCCTACCGGTTTCCACTAGCGCCGCCGGGGATATATAGGCTGACCATCCAGGCAACGGGTTTTCAGGCCTATTCGGCAACCGGAGTCAACATTCGGATTACGCAGGCCACCGAGGTCTCGGCTATGCTGCAGCTGTCCGGAGACACAGTTACCGTCGACGTGGCCTCCGAAATTCCGTTGCTCCAAACCAATTCCGCCACCACCGGCCGGGTCATCGAGGAAGCACAGATCCGCCAACTCCCGCTGCCCACACGAAACTTCCAGCAGCTTCTGACGCTGTCTCCGGGCACCGTTGCCAATCTGTCGAACAATACGGAATTGGGGCGCGGCGATGTGAACATCAACGTGAACGGGATGCGCTCCACGAGCAACAACGTGGTACTGGACGGCACTCAAATCAACAGTCCCGGGACCAACTCTACGCCGAATATTTCCGTACCGTCTCCGGACGCGATTCAAGAGTTCATCGTGCAAACGTCGTTTTACGACGCGACGCAGGGGCGGAATGTTGGCGGCAACGTGGCAGCGGTCACCAAGTCGGGCGAAAACGCGGTGCACGGCAGCGCGTTCGAATTCTTCCGTAATCGTAAATTGAACGCCAACGACTTTTTCCTGAATGCCGCTGGCCACTCGCGGCCGGTGCTGACCCGCAACCAGTTCGGCGGCACTCTGGGCGGGCCTATCGTGAAGGACAAAACGTTCTTCTTCGTCTCCTACCAGGGGACGCGCGAACGCAATGGCGCGTCGCTTACGAATAGCCTGTCGTTCCCAAATATTCCATCGGGGCTGACCAACGATCGCAGCCTGGTGGCGTTGGCGAAGCTCCAATCGGCCTTCTATGCGGCGGGGCAAAACGCCCCAGCCTTGAGCCCGATCAGTGTGAAATTGCTCCAGGCCAGGCTCCCGGACGGTAGTTTCGCCATTCCGAGCGCCACCGGCAGGGCAACTTCGGCGGCGATTCCGGTCAACACCCCGTTGAGCGGTGTATCCAGGTTTCAGGAGGACCAGTTCAACGTCAACATAGACCAGGCCATCGGCCAGAAGAACCGTCTGTCGGGTAAGGGCTTCTACTCCGACACGCCGCAATATCAATCACTGTTCAGCTTTGTGGGCAGCAATCCGTTTCAGGTTCCCGGCTACGGCGGCAATATCGACTTTCACAACCGCGTCGCCGGTTTGACCGATTCACACATCTTCTCGCCCGGGCTGATCAACCAGGCGCATTTCGGATACAGCCGCATCAACGGGCCGTCCACTCCTCAGGAACCGCTGAAAAACTCGGATGTCGGCATCAATAACCCGCTATGCGCCACCAACCCCAGTTTCTGCGGGCTGGCCACCATTCAGGTGTTGGGCCTGTTCTCCATCGGCTCCACTACGCTGGCGGACCAGAAGTCCACCACCCAGACTTTCGAGGGTACCGATATGCTCACTTGGACTCATGGCAAGCACCTGGTGCGATTCGGAGGCGAAGTGCGGCGCTACCGCGTGGATTTCTTCTTCAACTTCTTCTCCCGCGGACAAGTGAATTTCAATAGTTTCCAGGATTTCCTGTCCGGTAATATCGCGCTCGGACTTCTGGGAAATGGGATTCGCGACCGCGGCATGCGCGCCTCAGACGCCGCCACCTACGTTCAAGACGATTACAGAGTCAGCGACTCCTTGACCCTGAGTCTGGGCCTACGCTTCCAGTACACCGGGGGCATCAGCGAAATTCGCGGGCGTTTGGCCAACTTCGATCCGTCGCTGTTCCCCGGATTCACGACTCCCTGCACGGTGGCAGCGCCTTGCACGGGCGCCACCGGCTTCACGACTCTGAAGCCGGGCGAGGCGCTGAACCCGAACACTTACAATGTTGCGCCGCGCTTCGGTTTTGCCTGGAAGCCGCCGGTAGTGAAGAATGTGGTGGTGCGGGGCGGCTATGGCGTGTACTTCGACCGCGTTTCCACACGTGTTGCCAACCTGCAGATTTTTGACTACCCGTTCGATATCGTGGGAGTCGGCCTCGGTTCGTTCGCCAACCCGTTTCCGGATCTTTCCAAGGTCACCTTCCCCATCAATCCGGTGGTAGTGCCCTCACCTGTTCCTTTCTACTTCGGAGGCACGCCGCTGGCCACTCTCTCCACGCCGATTAGCGGCATTTACGTGAGCAAGAATTTCCGATCGCCTTATGTGCAGCAATACAGCCTGGGGGTGCAATGGGAGGTACACCGGGACTGGATGGCGGAGATCGGGTACGTCGGATCGAGGGGAACCAAGCTGGTTAACGTATACACTTTGAACCAGGGCACGTCTTCGCTGACCGCCCCGTACACGGCTTCCGGCTTCTCCAACAATAAAGCCCTGAACGGCTTCCAGCTTGCTACTACGGATGCGAATTCGATTTACAATTCGCTACAGGCCAGCATGACCAGGCGGTTCAGCAAGGGCCTGGTGTTCCTGGCGTCATACACGTACTCGAAGTCGATCGACGACGCTTCCGGCGCGCCGACCAATGAATTCGCGTCCGTGCCAGGCAACCAGCAGAATCGCGCGTCGAACCGCGCCGTTTCGGACTACAACCGGCCGCAGCGCTTCGTGTTCAGCGGCACGTACGACCTGCCGAAATTCTACGGCGGGAAATCGGCGGTGGGGACTCGCATCGCCAACGGCTGGCAGGTGGGCGGCATCTTTACGATGCAGTCGGGCGCGCCATTCTCGGTGGTTTGCGTCAACGGATCGGCGACATACAACCGAGCCGATTTGATTACGGCAAAGAGTCCGTCGCTCGGCGGCAGCGTGGAGAGCCGGTTGGGGCACTTTTTCAACACGGCGGACTTCGCGCAATCCTGCGCCAACACGGCTCCATTCGGCACGTCGGGCCGCAATATTCTGCGCGGACCGGACCAGCAGAATATCGATTTCTCGATCGTAAAGTTCATTCCGATTCAGGAGAAGACCAGGCTGGAGTTCCGCTCGGAGTTCTTCAATGCGCTCAACCGGGTGAATTTCGCGAATCCGAATAATAATGTGCTGGTGCCGGCGACGTTGGGAGTGATTACATCCGGCGCCACAGGACCGCGGGTGATTCAGTTCGCGTTGAAGTTGAGTTTTTGAGAAAAGCACAGCGAGGACTCATGATTGAGACAGGACTGCGCGACAAGGTCGTAATCGTCACAGGAGCCGCTGCCGGAATCGGCCGTGCCACCGCGCGGCGATTCATGCAGGAGGGTTGCCGCGTGGCAGCGTGGGATGTCACGGATGCCAAGCCCGAAAACGGCGGCATGTTCCAGAAGGTGGACGTCAGCATCGCGGCGTCGGTTGAGACCGCGGTTCAGGAAGTCATCAACCGTTGGGGCGCCATCCACGTTCTCGTCAACAACGCCGGCATCCTGCGCGATGCGCAACTGGTGAAGTACAAAGAGGGCGCCGTGGCGGGCGTGATGAGTGATGAGCAGTTTGACGCAGTGATCGGCGTCAACCTGCGCGGCGTCTTCCTCTGCACCCGGGCGGTGGCGGCGCACATGATGAAAAATGGCGGCGGCGTCATTCTGAACGCCTCCAGCGTGGTGGGACTCTACGGGAATTTCGGCCAGACAAATTACGTCGCTACGAAGGCGGGAGTCATCGGAATGACGCGCGTGTGGGCCCGCGAACTTGGCAAGTACAAGATACGAGTCAATGCCGTGGCGCCGGGTTTCATCGCTACCGACATGGTGAAATCGATGCCCGAAAAAGTGCTCCAGGGCATGCGCGATCACACGCCGCTGGGCCGCATGGGACAGCCGGAAGATATCGCCAATGCATACGTGTGGCTAGCGTCGGATGCGGCTTCGTTTGTGACCGGCGCGGTGCTCAGCGTGGATGGCGGTGTCGTCACGGGGACTTGAGGCCGCTACCGAGATCCGCCGGCGTTGGCCCGCGCCACGCCGTTGGCCAAAGTGGTTAAATCGGAATTGAGCCAGTGGTATCGGCAGAGGCAATCCATATGAAGCCAATCTACATTGCGACGTTTCACCAGTCGAAGTTCGGCAAGCTAATGGGGATGGGCGTGCCCGAGATTGTGGACAACGCGATCCGGGGCGCCTGCCGGCAGATCGGTGTGCCGCCCTCGGTGCTGGATGTGGGGAGTGTCGGCGCGGCGTGCAATTTCACGCTGAACGAGCAGGGGCTTCTGGCCGGCCTGATGGCCATGACTCCCGGTCTGGAAGGGAAGCCTATCGAAGCCGTGGAAAATGCTTGCGCCTCGGGCGGACAAGCAATTCTCTCGGTGATTCACAAGCTGCAGTTGGGGATGGGCGACACCGGCATCGCGGTGGGATTCGAAAAAATGCGCGACGCCGAAGGCAAGATGGACGGTAAGCTCATCGGCAAGGTGCTGGGTTACTTCTCGCACCCCGGGGAGCGCGCAGGCAAGGTATTCGTTTTTCCGCACCTGTTTGCCGAGGTCATGCAGGCCTACATGCAGGAGCACGGCGTGACGGAAGCGGACCTGGCAACTATCGCGGTGGAAGAATACGCCAACGCCAAATACAATTCGTGCGCGCAAATGAACAAGGTGCAGATCACCCTTGACCAGGCGCTGAAGATCGAAGGCATCAATCGCTACGTGGTGGACGGGCTGCCGCTGAAGACTTACGACTGCTCTCAGATTACGGACGGGTACGCCTCGCTGATCCTGGCCACCGCCGAAGGGCTCCAAAAACTCGGCATTCCGACGGCGGAATGCGTCGAGATTGCGGGTTGGGCGCAGGCCACCGATCCCCTGCAGAAGGCTGGCCGCGATGTGCTGCGGCCCGCGGGGGCGTACCGCGCGATGAACACGGCGTACAGCATGGCGGGTGCCAGCCCGAGCGATGTGAATGTTGCCGAGGTGCACGATTGTTTCACCGTGATGGGCGCCCTCGGCACCGAAGTGATCGGCAAGGCCGAGCCGGGCCGCGGCGCAAAATTTTGGGTAGAGGGCAAGGCGCGTCCGGATGGCGAATGCGGCATTAACACTTCCGGCGGCCTGATCGCCAAGGGCCACCCGATCGGGGCGACAGGCATCGCCATGGTTGGCTGGTCGGCGCTCCAATTATCAGGCAAAGCACCATCGGAAGTGCAGGTGAAGAATCCGAAATTGGCAGCCACGTTCAATATTGGCGGGCCGATCTGCGCCAGCGTGTGCACGGTGTTGCGGGCGCACTAAGGCCGCACCCGAAACAGGCTCTTGGGGATCATCGCGTGAACGCCCTTGGTCCCGTCTACCAACTGAGTAATTTCCATATCGATGGCCACGCTGGTCAGCGCGTAAGCATCGTCGCGGCTCAGTTTCTTCTCATTCACGAGAAAATCGATGGTTTCGAGCGCACAGAGGCGCGCCGCCTGGGTGAGGTCAGGATCGAGCCCCATGGTGATGTAGTGGGTCGGCGTCTCGGCGCGCGGCCAGTTCAGGTGCATGTCGTGATGCAGAATGAATTGGAACACGCCGGTCAACGACGTTTCGAGAGCGGTAATGTCCACCTCGCCATTACCCATAGCCGCGTGGCCGTCACCGATCTCGAATAGTGCGCCGGGTGCGTGAACCGGGACGAACAGCGTGGTACCGGCGACCAGTTCTTTGTTGTCCAGGTTGCCGGCATGGATTCCCGGCGGCGCGCTGTTGACCTTGCCGGCGGCTTCCGGCGGCGCCACGCCCATGCTTCCGAAAAACGGTTTCAGCGGAACATCGATGCCCGGCGCAAAATGCCCGATGAGGCGCTCTCGATCGAGCGGAACGATCTTGGTCTTGCCTTGCGGGAAGAGGTCGGCCAGAAATCCCGCTCGTCCTGCTGTGTTGTATGCGTAAGGAACGTCGAGGCGGATGCTGCGAATGCGCACCTCGAGGACATCGCCCGGCTGCGCGCCCGCAATGGCGATGGGTCCAGTGAGCAGGTGCCCCCCGGGCCCGCGGCTCTCCTGCGGCACGCCTTCATAGATCTTGCGCAGCTCCGGCTGGATCTGGTCCGCGGGAAGGCCGGCGCGCTCCAGGTTTTGCGGGTTGCCGGAGACGGTTTGGATCTCCACCACATCGCCGGATTGGATGGTGAGCACGGGCTTTGCGGCAGCCCAGTAATAACCCCAGGCGAGAGTCTGGGGCGAAGGCTTCAGATGGTACTCAGCCGCGAGCCCGGTGGCGGCAAAGGCGGCGAGACAAAGTAACAATTGAGTCATTGGATCTACACTCCAAAAACTGGAAGGATGTCGCGGCTAGCCGGCCTTACGGGGCGGCTACGCTTGCACCTGCGCGTCGGGGAGGGGCGGCACCGAAGCAGTCAGTATAGCCAGCGGGTGGGGTGGAGTCAAAACCGATGGGTAACGAACTTTCAGCGGCTCGGCTAAGATACAGGCATGGCCCGGCTCGCGTTGCTCAGCTTTCTGTTATCGGGAGGTCTCATGGCCGCTTCCGACTTCGACCAGGCCCAGGCAGCGCGGTTTGCGAAACTGGCGCTCGACTGCGTTCACCAGGAATACCCCAACAAGATCGCGCATTCTTTGAACTCGGACGCCGACGTGAAGCCGCCCCGCGAACTGACTCCGTCGTTCTACGGCTGTTACGACTGGCACTCATCCGTCCATGGGCACTGGCTGCTGGTACGGTTGGCCCGACTCTTCCCGAAGGCCCCATTCGCGGCTGACGCACGCCGAGCGGTGGCGCAGAGCCTGACGCCCACCAAGGTCGCACAAGAAGTGAAATACCTTTCCGCGGAGGGCCGCAATAGTTTTGAACGTCCCTACGGCCTGGCGTGGCTGCTGCAACTCTCCGCCGAACTGGCGGAATGGGACGATCCGGAGGCGCGCCAGTGGTACGCCACGCTACGCCCGCTCAATCAGGCCGCCATCTCGCGCATCGCCTTGTGGTTTCCCAAACTTGACCACCCGATCCGCACCGGCGAGCACAACAATACGGCGTTCGGCATGGGGTTGATGCTCGACTACGCGCGCATTACCGGCAATGCGGAGTTCGGTAAACTCGTCGAATCCCGCGCCAGGGATTACTACCTGAAAGACAGGAATTGCCCACTCGCGTATGAGCCATCCGGCGAGGACTTTCTCTCTCCATGTCTGGCGGAAGCCGATGTCATGCGGAGGGTCCTGCCGCAAGCGGAATTCGTACGGTGGTTCAGCGATTTCCTGCCGCACGTGGACTTGGAACCCACTCGCGTCACCGACGTGACGGATGGCAAACTCTACCATCTGGCCGGCCTCAACCTCAGCCGCGCGTGGATGCTGGAAGGGATTTTGTCGAAGCTCCCGGTCACGGATGAGCGACACGCACACTTGGCCCAGCTCGCCGGCAGACTCAGGCAAGCCGGCTTGGAAAGCATCAAGAGCGAGCACTATGAAGGCGGCCATTGGTTGGGCAGCTTCGCAGTCTATCTGGTGAGTGGCCGCGGGCTGCGTTAAGGCTCAACCTTCGCCACCAAAAACGCGCTCCCTACGGTCACGCCTACCATCTCATAAGAGGGTGTACTCTATATCGATGACGGCTGTTCACGCCGCCGCAAGTTTCCCATAGCGCAGCCCAAAGGAGGCTCCATGAAGTTTTGCCGCATCGCGATATTCGCACTCGTGTTCGTTGTCAGCGTTGGCGCCATGTTTGCAGCCGATCCGCCGCCGTGGGCCTACGGCTTCGAAGGGCCGGCACAAGCGGGGGCCGCGCCCATCCCCGTCGGTCCAGCCAACACGGATCAGACTCCGCGCAGCATCCCCGGCGCCACGGCGCAATATGCTCGCGCGCAAATTGCCAACCGCTTCGGCCCGGCCGACTGGTTCCCCAGCGAACATCCCACGATGCCCGACGTGGTGGCTCACGGCAAGCAACCGATGGTGTGGGCATGCGGCTTGTGCCACTATCCCAACGGCAAGGGGCGCGCGGAAAATGCGGGCATCAGCGGTCTTTCCGTCGAGTACTTCATCCACACGATGAGCGATTTCAAGAACGGCAACCGCAAGAGCGCCGATCCGCGCAAGGCCAACACGAATCTCATGATCCAGTTCGCGAAGAACATGACCGACGACGAGATCAAAGCTTCCGCCGAATACTTCGGCGCCATGAAGTGGACACCCTGGATCAAGGTGGTCGAAGCGAAAACGGCGCCCAAGACCAAGCCCTCGAACGGTCTATTCATCGTCGAAGGCACTGAGATGGAGCCGCTCGGCAACCGCATCGTGGAAACGCCGGTCAATGGCGAAGCCACTGAAGTGCTGCGCGATCCGCACTCCAGCTTCATCGCCTACGTGCCCGTGGGGGCCGTGAAGAAGGGCGAGGCGCTGGTCGCCAAGGGCGGCGGCAAAACCACGGCCTGTGGCGTTTGCCACGGAGCCGATTTGAAAGGCCTGGGCCCCGCGCCTGCCCTCGCCGGCCGCTCTCCCAGCTACTTGATGCGCCAGATGTTCGACATGCAGCAGGGCTTCCGCAAAGGAACATGGACCGAGCTGATGAAGCCCGTGGTCGCTAACCTGACGAACGACGATATGCTGAACATCGTGGCGTACACGGCGTCTCTGATGCCGTAAAAGCACCGCTCCTTTGGGTCACGGCTCAGTGACGCAGCCAGTGGTCACGAAAGGGCTGGGGCTTAATTCGCTCCGAGGTTCGGCGCAAACTCGCCAAACCGCCGGAGCAAAGAAGAAGTCCAGACCGTGTGCCGCCGTAGTGTTCACCATTCAAGTTGACGGTTCGTCGCCGTCTAGCTGAAGTGGTGCACAGGCGAATTAGATCAGTTCTTCTTCAGCGTCAGCTCCACGAGCTTGTCGGCGCGGCTCTGCTGATCGAGGTCGCGGCAAGTCGCAACGATTTGCTCGTACTGTTTTGCCGGTATCGGTATTCCCGGGACAATGCCGCGAATCCGGCGCGCTTCCTCTTCGAAATCCCAGATGAACTCGCGGCCGGTGGCTTGCTTCGTGTAGCTCTTTCCATCTTTGGTGAAGATCGTGATGCGCGGGCCAAACAGGGTCATTTCGCGCGCCGGGATGATGGTCACGCGCTTCATGAGTTCCAGAACCTCGGGCGGATCGTCCGTGAAGGGCAGCATGGGGAAACCGCGCTTGACGACGCCGTATGCTGCGTAATACCGCGTACTGCCGCGGGCAGGCACTCCGATGTCCTCTCTCAGGTTCGGAAACGCGGGGCTGGGATATTGTGTTTCGAGCCAGTTCACCACGGCTTCCACGCGATCGACATCCGCGTACTTAATGTTGTGCTCCTCGCAAAGCTTCGCGGTCACGTCGATGTGCGCGATGTTATAACCGGAAATCGAGTAAATGCGGTAGAGGGTCTCCAGGAACATCCAATCCTTCCCGAGGTTGGCGGTAATGGTGTCCAGCCTGGTTTGCATCGCGCCGGTGAAACTGTAAGTGAGGCGGCCCTGATTGTTCCCCGCATAAGCGTTGTAAAATCCGGCCTTCCCTTCCAGCGCCGTTTCGCCTCCGCGGTGACCAAGTTTGGCCAGCGCAACTGCTAGTAACGCATTGCGCGCGGCGCTGCCTTCGCGCAGGCCGCCGCTTTCGAGATTGCCGCCAGCCAGGTTTACGCAGAGTCCGATCGCGTTATTCACCTGGTCCTCGCTGAAGCGCATGATCTTCGCGGCTGCGACGGCAGCGCCAAAGATTCCGAACACCGGACCGGCGTGAAAGCCGCGCGCCATTACCGTGGGAATGAATTCGGCCGCCATGCGCTCCATCACTTCGTAGCCAACCACTAGACCGGTGATGAAATCCCTTCCCGAAGCGCCCACTGCCTCTGCTGCGGCGAACGCCGCCGGGACAATGCAGGTGCCGGGATGTGTCAGCATGCGGAAGGTATCCCACTTTCCTCCAGCCAAGGCCATCTCCGCGTTGGCGTAGGCAGCGCCGCCTTTCGTCGCCTTGCCTCCATTCACCATGATGGTCGCGCCGTTGCGCACGCCAGCTTCCTCTTCACTGACCAATGTGATGGCTTCCTTACCGGCCGGTGACTGGGAACCTAATAGCACGGATGAGATCGCCTGGAGAGTGACTCCTTTAGCCCGATCGATGACGGCGGGAGGCAGATCCTCATAGCGCAGACCCGCAACCCATCGCGCGAACTGACGGCTCAGGGACGGAGCGGAAGACTTGCCATTGTCTGGCTGCGCCCCCCGAGAGCCGGATGGCCCTCGCTGAGCAAAGGACCGCCACGGTGACACGGCAAGCGCCGCTAAACCGCATTGACGAAGGAAGGTCCGGCGTATCCATCTGGTTTCGCGTTCCACGATAACCTCCTCGATTTCTATTGGCCCGTCCAGGCGTGTCTCATCGCCGCGCGGTCGACTTCCCCGCCCCGCAGATAGACTTTGTTGATCTTGCGCGTGTTGGCGATGTCGTCGAGGGGATTGGCATTGAGCACGAGGAAATCGGCGCTCTTGCCGGGCGCCACCATCCCCAGGTGATCGAGCCGCAGCGTTTCGGCCGCGAGCCTGGTCGAAGCGACCACTACTTCAGAGGGATTCATCCCGGCTTTCGCCAGCGCGTCGACTTCCCAGATGGCGTGCCAGCCGAGCGTACGCCCGGGGTCTCCGGCGGAATCACTGCCGAGCACGATTCGCCCTCCGGCCGCACGGATCAGCGTCAGGTTGCGCACCTGAAGGTCCCAAGACGCGCGCGTATTGGCAAGGGCCTCTGGTTTGCGATTGGCAAATTGGTTTTCCAGCCGCTTGATCTCGCCAGGCGGAATGGTTTCGTGCAGCAGCGGATCGTCCAGCCAGGCGGGCCGCCCTGCTTCCATCGCGCGGCTGGTGATGCCGAGGTTCGGAGTGAAGAAGACCCCGGGGTGTTGCTTGAGCAGGTCGAGGAATTCCTCATCCACCACTTTGTCCCGAACCAGATGCGTGAAGCCTTCGATTCCCGCGCGCAGCAAACCTTTGGCGTCTTCCAGATCGTACACATGAGCGATGGCCCGCAAATTGTGTTTGTGCGCTTCCTCAATAGCCGCGCCGTACAGTTCCGGAGTGAGCTTCTTCTGCGTGTGGTTTCGGTCGTCGACCCAGATCTTGACGAAATCGGGGCGGTGGGTCGCTAAATCCTGAACGGCTCGCCGCGCCTGCTCTACCGTGGTGACCACGTAGGGCACGTCGTTGCGGGCGGCATCGAAGGGGCCGGATCCCGGCCAGGCCAGCCCGCGGCCGACAGTTCGAAACAGCGCCGCGCCCGGTATGACTTCTTCTCTTAACTGATAGGGAAGCTCGCCCATATCGGTGCCCATGCTGATGGTCGCGGCGAAACCGTGGTAGGCGTAGCGCTTTAGGTTGTCGATCAGATTCTCCCGGTTGAAGTTCGCCTTGGACATGCTGCCATCCATTTGGTTCAGAAAACCAAGATGGCTGTGAACGTCAATCATCGCCGGCATTACGGTCTTGCCGGCGAGATTCACGCGAGTCGCCCCTTTCGGAAGGCTGATCTCGCCCTGCCTGCCGACGCTGGTGAACTTGTCGCCTTCGACGATGAACGCGGACTTTTCAATGGGCGGCCCGCCGTCTCCCATGATGAGCCGCGCGCCTTCGTACAGGGTCACGCGGCTTTGTGCGTTCAGTGCGACCGCCAGTAATGCGATGAGCGACAGTTGCCTGGTCATTTTGCCACTGGGCGGGCGCTACTTCAGCTTGTCGGCGACTTTCGCCAGCCCGGCGCTCGCGCAGGCCGCATCCTTATCGCCCCCGGGCGCGCCACTCACCGACACGGCGCCGATGAGTTGATCGCCAACTTTGATCGGAACACCGCCCATCGCGTAGATGGTTCCGGCAACCGGGGGCGTTTGACCGGGAACCGCGTTGGCGGGCGGAGCGGAGGCTCGCCCGTAAGCCATTACGAAATTCGTCTTCATCCGGCCGACTTCCACGGTCACGTTGTTGGACCCGTCGTCGCGCAGAAACGCCTTCAACATATTGGCGTGATCGACAACCGTTACCGACACTTTGTAGCCATCGGCGCGGCACTTTGCCAGCGCTTCTTGCGCGATCTGTTGCGCCACGTCGAGCGTGAGCACCTTTTGCGTTGGAAGCTGTGCGAAAGCCGCGGAAGTGACCACGAGTGTTAGAACAGCGAACCGATTGACTGACATGCGGGGGATTCTATCGAAGCCGCTCCGGCCAGTCAATGACGCTGGGAGGTCTTGGCGTTTTTCTCTTCCGCCCGAGCGCCCGAGAGCGACCCAGCCAAGCCGTAGTTGCCTTCGTGGCACGCGTACTCGTAGATCAGGTCATTCGTTTTCGTCATGGGGTATCGCGCCGTCCAAGGACCTGTGAACGACTCCGGATCATCCACGGTGAATTGGTAGATCAGCGTGTCGGGACTTATGCGCGTGAACCGCTCGGTTAACTTCATGTGTTCCCCGGAATCCTGGAACGCGGTTTGATCGGTAAAGTTGGTGGTTTCGACCACCAGCGTATTGCCCTCCCAGTGCCCCACCGAATCTCCCGATATGAGGCGAACGCTGGCAGGCGGGTGGGGGCGTCCGTTGATGGGGATGACGCGAGCGTCGTGGATCTGTTCGCTCAGGAGCGCCACATACCCCGGTGACTGCACAATCTGATAATTGGAGTTGTAGTTCGTGGGGATCATGGGGGGCCCGGCGTTCCTTACCTGAATGCAACGCTCGGCCAACGACCGGTTCTCAGGACCATCGAACTCATGGCCGCGGTTGGCAGCGCGGCGCGCGGCCACGATCTTCTGGGCCTGCGGCGTCAGCGGCGGAACCCGACCATCTGCAGGATCAAAGATCATCGACGTTCGCAGGTCAGGTGTGAGTTTCCCACGGTCGCGCCAGAATTCGTTGTAGGCGCGGTTCACGTCGGCGTCTCCTCCGCCATCGCGGCGATCGCCGTCCACGCGATTCAGTTCGTCTTTGGCGAACTCCTCGGCTTCCTTCGCAGTGAAGAACTCGCGGCCAGCGAATTCCTTAGGCCTTTCCAGGGGTGTCAACGTGGCGCTATTCCAGACGCCCTGGAGATCGGGTTGACCCTCGGGTGTGCGGGGCGGTGTCCAGTTCTTTCCCGCAGCGGTGCTTTTCGCGGTTTGCGCGGCAATGGGGGCGGACGCAAATGCTAGCGCTAGCGAGAACGACAGAACGCTCGTGACAGCGAAACGACGATTCCTCATGAGGGCCTCCTGTTGCTTCTTACGGAAGCGGCTTGGCAAGATATTTCAGCTCGGGTTTCTGGCTGGCATTGGCCATCGGAAAACGGTCGACGTTCATGTACATGGAGACAATCTGATAAAAGCCCGCGCTGGCCAACAGGTCCACGACGCCGCGCTCGCCCACCAACTTCTGGACCGCCGCGAAGGTTTCGTCGCTCACCTGCCTGGTTTTGAACAGCTCCGTGATGAAGGTATAGACGGCATCCTCATCGGGTGACATTCCAACCGGTCGCCTGCCCTCGGCGATGGCTTTGACTTTGTCTTCGCTCAGCCCGGCCTGTACGGCGGCCTGCCGGTGAGCGAGCCATTCGAACTGGGCAGCCCAGTATCGAGCGGTGAGGATGATGGCCAGTTCCTTGAGCTTGTCCGGAACCGACATGTGGAAGCGGACCCGGTCCCCTACGGCGAATAGCAGATCACCCGCCTCAGGGCTACGGACCGCGATGTTGAACATCCCCACCGGGCCTCGTCCGGCCAGCGCATGGTCGGTCATCTTCTTCTGCTCGGCGGTCATTTGATCGTAGGTGAGTGGCGGGAAGCGGTCGCCCCGCAAGGTGAACGCCTTGCCGTTCACCGTCGATTGGGCGCTCCTCGGATTGGTTGCGCCCGGGATCGGGGTCGCAAAGCCCATTCCCACCAAGGGGAGTGGGTTTTCGAGCGGTTTCAGTTCAGGTTGCACTCCCTGGCCTAACGGGTAGCGATCCACGTTGAGCGCCATGGAAACCAACCCATACCAGCCGCTCAACCCCGTTATGTCGACGACGCCTTTCTCGCCATATCTCTCCTTAGCGGCTTCGAACGTGGCGTCGGTCACCTGGTGCGTAGTGAGCAGCTCGTCGATGAAGTTGTAGGCTACTTCCATCGCCGGAGACATGCCCGTAGGACGCTTTCCGCCGGCGATGGCGTCAACGATCGCAGGTTTAACGCCGTTTGCGAGCGCCGCAGCCTTGTGGGCGTTCCACTCGTACTGCGCCATCCAAAAGCGTCCGGTCATGATGATGATCGTCTCGGACACGTCCCTGGAGAGAGCCGTATGGAAGCGCATGGCGCCGCCGAATTGTTGCGCCAGATCGCCCACTTCGGGACTGCGAAGCAAGACGTTGAACGGTCCCCTTGCCCCGCCGCGTTCTCCGGCAAGCAGATGATCGATCATGGTCTTCTGCTCGGGCGTCATATCGTCGTACTTGAGCGGCTTGAACCGATCCCCGACCAAGACCAGGCTTCGCGGATCGGGAGCCTGCTTTGCGGGAGTCTGATTCGCGGATGTCTGAGCGTTGGCGATTTCCATCAGGCCGATGACCAATGCACAAAGTGGAAGACACACCGTAGAAGTCATGCGCATCAAATCTCCAGTTCGGCTGAGCTGTCTCCGAACCGCGTTGCCGGAGAGCCTAACTTATCCAGCATCGCGAGCAGGAGATTGGACATGGTGGTGTGCTGGGTGAAGCGCAAATGACGGCCTCCTTTGAGTTGCCCCGAAGCGCCCCCAGCCAGCACAACTGGTAGCGGATCGTGATTGTGCTTGTTGCCGTCACTCATCGCGCTTCCGTACAAAATCATCGAATGGTCGAGCAGCGTGCCATCTCCATCGGGCGTGGCCTGCAGCTTTTTCAGGAAGTACGCCAGCATGCCCACATGGTACCGGTTGATCTGCGCGAACTTCTCCATGTTCTCGGGCACGTCGGAATGGTGCGACGTGCTGTGGAAGCCCGAGCGAACGCCACTTTCCGGATACACGATGGTGCTCGTGTCCCGCGCGAACATCAGCGTCGAGATTCGCGTGATTTCGGCTTTGTACGCCAAGACCTGAAGATCAAACATCAGTTTCAAATGGTCGGAGAAGGAATCCGGAATACCAACGGGGGCGTCCGGCACTTCCAGATCCTTGGGAACAGCGGTGGCGGCCGTTTGAATGCGACGCTCGATCTCGCGGACGTCGTCCAAATATTCGGCGAGGCGGGTACGATCTGCGGCAGGAAGCTTCTTGCGTAAGGAGGCGACTTCGTCCTGCACGGAGTCCAGGATGCTGCCGGAATCTTCCCTTCGTGTGGACCGTTCGGCATTGTTGCGTCCGGAGCCGAACAAGCGCTCGAAGACCACTTGCGGATTGTTCTCCATCGGTAGCGGGGTAGTCGGCGTCCTCCAGGAAATCGTGTTCATATAGGCGCAGCCGTAGCCGGAGCCGCAACTCAAGGAAACGTCTTCGATCGACAGTTCCAGCGATGGCAGTGGCGTATCCTGCCCGATTTTATCGGCGGCCATCTGATCCATGGTCTTCCCCACATGGACTTCGGAACCTTTTTCCGGGTGGGCACCGCTCAGAAACACAGCTGCGGAGCGCTGGTGGTCGGCCCCGGCATCGCTATCCACGCCGCCGGCGAGGGGGTGAGCCAGATCACTGATCACATTTACATAGTTGCGAAACGGCTCGAGCGGTTTCAGGATCTCCGTGAACTCGAAGCCGGAGCCTTCCGTGGCCGGAGTCCACTTGCCCATAATGGCGCCGTGCGGGACGTAAATGCATGCCAGCCGGCTCTTCGTATTGGCTGCGGTTTTGGCTAACGCCGTTTGTGCCGGCAGCATGGAATCCAGCAGAGGCAGTGAGATCGAAACGCCCATGCCGCGCAGCAGCGTGCGGCGGGAGAGGTGCTTTTTAGTTAGAAACATTCTTCACCCTCATTTGAAATGGCGCACTCTTCACAATGCCCAAAACCAGCGACGAGAACCGATAATCGTTCCCGGACGCACTACGCACGATGGCCCGGACCTCTGGCATATCGGAATATCGTACGCCGCGCCCCAGAGCAAACGTCATCAGCTTCTCGGTCATGGTGGTCACGAACATGTCGGAGCGGCTCAAAAGCGCCTGCCGCAGGGTGGACGGCCCGTCGAGCGCCGTTCCATCCACCAGTTGACTGGAAGCGTCAATTGCAATTCCCTGGTCGGTGTCGCGCCACTTGCCCGTCAAATCGAAATTCTCCAGCGACAAGCCAATCGGGTCCATAATCTTGTGGCAAGATCCGCAAACCGCATTCTTCCGATGCAACTCCATTTGCTGGCGGACGGAGCGCGGTTCGACCTTACTGGCACTCTCCTCCAGGGCTGGCACATTGGGCGGCGGAACGGGAACGGCCGTCCCTAGCAGGTTTTCCAGAATCCACTTGCCACGGGCTACCGGCGACGTCCGGTCCGCACCCGAAGTGACCAGGAGAATGCTTCCCTGTCCAAGAAGACCGCGCCGCGCCTCGTCTTTCACTGCGACTCGTCGGAAATGATCGCCATAGATACCCGGGATTCCGTAATGGCGCGCCAGCCGTTCATTCACAAATGTGTAGTCGGCATCGAGCAGGTCGAGGACGTTGCGCTCGCCGCGCAGTATGCTGTCGACGAACAGCGACGTCTCGCGCTGAAACGCCCGGCGAAGCTCTCCGTTCACCGGCGCCGGAGCATTCTTTACTTCGCGGAGATACAGCCACTGGGCGGCAAAATTGTTCACCAGCGACTGGGACCGCGGATCTTCGAACATCCGCTTCGTCTGTTGCGCCAGGATTGCCGGATCATGCAGTTTGTGCTCGGCGGCCACCTGCAGAAGCTCCTCATCGGGAATGCTGCTCCATAAGAAGAACGAGAGGCGAGAGGCCAGCTCCAGATCGCTCACGCGGTAGACCGCGCCGGCGGGTACTTCGGCGGGTTCTTCCTCGAAGCGAAAGATGAACCGCGGCGAGACCAGCAGTCGTTGGATGGCGAATTCGATCCCCGTCTCAAAATTTCCGCGATTTCGCCCGCGTTGGTAGAAGCTGAGGAGTGTTTCCAAGTCCCCGTCGGTCACCGGACTTCGATAGGCTCGACGTGCCAGCGTCGAGAGGATCTTTCTGGCGCACGTAACTTCTTCCGAGGCAGCGGCCGGCTTGCAAAACAATATTTTGCGGCGGCTCGGTGTATCGCCTGGCCCGCTCACGCTCAATGGTCCCGCGATGGCCACGCTGGTGACTCCCACCGTGCCTGGCACCACCTTCCAGATATGCTCGATGGGCTGCGGGTCCTTCTCCAGCAATGTAAAGCCGACCAACTGCGTCCCCGCTTTCATGGCAAGTTGGAAATCGGCAGTAACGTAGTAACCCACCTCGACGACTTTGGCCACTTCGCCATTGACCGTCACCTCCACCTTGGAGACCCGGTTGTCGTATGGAACACCACCCCCGCCCTTAACCTTGAAGAAGTAGACGCCGTCGACGGGGAAGTAGTGGCGCGCAACCAGTCCGTTGCCTGCACCGAGCGGGAGTTCGCCGGTTCCATCGCCTTGCGCCATCCGATACATGCTGGTATTAGCTCCGACCGAGGGATCGCCCAGGGCGATCCTGCCGATGGCTGCCGCGGCGGAAACGTATCGATCCATGAGCGATGAGGACACTTTCAAAACATCCGCCACATTATCGAAACCTTCGGACGAATCGTCGGCTGGCAGGATGTTCGAAACATCTACGTCCACTGCCAGCAGATCGCGAACGGCGTTGGCGTACTCAGTGCGATTCAGGCGGTGCAGCGCCGTTGCTCCAGGGTTCGGGTGGCCCGCGGCTGCGCGGTCGAGCACCCCTTCCAAACTGGATGCGAAAGCGTCAATGACGGCGCGGTCCGGACGTGGCGCGCCGCTCGGAGGCATCATTCCTGCCAGCAGCTTGCGCACCACCTTTTCCCAAATATCGGCACGCTCTCCGGCGCGTTGAAAGTCGAGGTCATCGAGCATCAACCCGCCGGCCTTCAACCGCTGATTGTGGCAAGTCACGCAGTATTTATTGAGGAACGCCTGCTCGGAAGACGGCTGGCCGGCGGCTTGGGCATGGCCCGCCAGAGCCGTCACAATCGATGCACCAATGGCTAGGGTCCAGTTTCTCATCGTGGGGCGGAAACGCCGCTTTCCAGTTCCTCAATCAGCGCGATGGTGCTCACTCGTTTTTCAGGAGGGTTGCCGGCTAAATATGCGCCGCCTGCCAGGGCCAGCGGAGTCCGGCCCTCGTTATCTTTTCGATCCAAGCGGGCGCCCTTCTGCGCCAGAAACTGCACCACCTCGTCGGCTCCTCTATAGGCAGCGCCGTGCAAGGCGGTGAGCCCTTTAACGTCGGCTGCGTTCACGTCCGCTCCGTGCTCCACACACAGCTTGACCGCTTCAAGCATCGAGTCCCGAGATTCGGTATAGGTTTGGCGTGGGACCCAGCCAACTCCCGCCGCGGCCATGAGCGCCGTGGTGCCTCCCAAGGTTGTGATGGCCGGATCGGCCCCATGTTCGAGCAACAACCGCATCACGGCTACGTCATTGGCAAGCGCTGCCCTCACGAAAGGCGTTTGGCCAGCCGGACTCACCCACTGGCGTGCACCGAATGGCATCATCCATCGCCGGCTCGGCGGTTCCACACGAGTTTGCCGGTTGGGACCGGCACCGCGGTCCAATAGCCCGCGGATCAGTTCCAGAACGGGCTCGCGCCTGATCCCGTTGACCCCGCTGCCATCTCCCAGATCCAAATTGCGCAGATCGACCGCGCTCCATAAGGGCGCTCGGCCGAAGCTATCCGCCGCATTCGGATTGGCACCGTTATCCAACAAGAATTTGGCGACCTCCACATTCCCGTTGACGGTGGCCACCAGCAATGCGCTGGTTCCATTGGCGTCGGCCTGGTTGACGCCGGCACCGGCGGCCACGAGCATGCGAGTGATTGGCAGATCACCGTCTCGCGATGCGTAGAGAAGCGCGGTCATCCCGCCTTCGGGTACCGCCTTCTCGCGGTTCTGCGCGCGTCCAATGCCTTGCAGATTTCCCACGGTCGCCGGGGGCGTTTCGATGGTGGTCGTCCGGGCGTTTACGTCTGCCCCGTGGGCGATCAAGAGCCGGACGGCGTCCGGATGGTTCTCCGTCACCGCTGCCATCAGGGCTGTCTGTTGCGCGACCGCCTCTTTCGCATTCACAGCGGCCCCGTGAGCGAGGAGTAGGGCCAAGGTCTCCGGGTTGCCGGTGCGGGCCGCGGTCATCAAAGAGGTCTGCCCGTCGGGACCGGCCAAATTCGGGTCTGCCCCCGCTGCCAACAACTTCTCGACCATGGCGGCGCTGCCATTCAGACAGGCCAAGTCGAGTGGCGCGACGCCGCGGCGGTTTCTCGCATTGACATCCGCTCCAGCGTGGATCAAAAGCTCCGCGGTTTCCAGATCATCGGCGCGCACCAACCAGTGGAGCGCCGTCGTTCCGTCTGCCGACGCGGCACTGACTTCGACTTTTTGTGCCAGCAGTGAGTGAATGGCCGCACGATCGCCATCGTGAGCAGCCTCGACCAGACGCAAATCAGTCCCGGCCAGTAAGCCGACAGCCGCCAAAAACAGAGATGCCGTAAGGAAGAACTTGCCGCGCATCCTCGGGACCCTCCCAGACGCCAAGTTGTTGAAATGCTGTCATGGTGGGTGGCCGTTGTCAAGGCGCAGCCCTAGCCGTTCGTGTTCAAAGGCGCGCCGAAGCCGACGACGGCGAGCACGCGGTAATCACGAGGGCGGCGAGGAGAGACCCGCTTTCCGAATCGTTTCCCTGTCCGAATGTCTAACGAACAACCCCATGACTCCCGCCGCACCCCACGCCAGCAGAACGAAAATGGATAGGCTCAAATCCATTGAGTAGGCCGCTTATCGGCCGATGCCGAATACCGCCTGATGAGGAGCTCGAGCTGGGTTTCAGGACCACCCATCAGTTTATTGATCCCTTTGAGCAACGCTTGGGGCGTAAACGGCTTCGGCAAGAAAGCGACGGCGGGGTCCCGCACCCGGTCGCCAATCAGCGCACGGTCGTACCCGGAAATGAACAAGACCTTTACACCTGGCCGGGTGTGCCGGAGCCGGTCCATGAGCTCGGGCCCACGCATGCCCGGTATCATCACATCGGTCAATAGCAGGTCTATCGGATTGGAATATGCCGCAGCGAGCTGAAGGGCCTGCTGGGCATTCACCGCCTCCAGAATGCGATAGCTTGCATCCGTAACAACCTTACAGAGGAGTCTCCGTAATGGTGTATCATCCTCAACGATCAGCAGGGTTCCGGTTCGCGTGTGATTAAGCAACCAGTGTTCCTCTACGATATTTTCCTGGTCGTGCTGTTCTGCCATTGGAATATCGACTTTCCGTAGAGGAGCAGTGTAAGTGAGAAATAGAAGAAAACAATACCCTCGAACGGTATGGAACCAAAGTTGTAGGACTAGAGTCCCGGTTCGCGGTTCTCAAGACAGGCTAGCCGCGGGTCTGGGACGCGACACGTCGTGGCCGCGCCGGTACCGCACGTCACGTATGTTCCATAATCAAATGTAACTATGGACACACGCGAAGAAACCGACGTCGCCGCGATGCCTGCACAAAAGCCCTCTTTCGCCCCGGATATGAGGTGGACGCAGCGGATCCCTCCCAAAAAGCTGCTGGATTGCGTTGCAGTTGCCAGCCAGGCATTCATACAAGCGGACCGCAAGTTGAGCCATGTGGAAAGAACGGGCCTCGACCGGGAAAAAATCCGCGTGGCGGCCTTCATTCCCCGCCTTCCCGGCGTTGAGGTCGATCGGGGCTGCCGCCGTTACGCCAGTTATATGGGCAAGAAGTTCCAGCAGCATGGCCTTGACTTTCGGGTAGAGGAGGCGAACAGCGCCGACGTGCTGGAAATGCTGCTGATGGGTGCTCAGGTCAACGACAAGATTTTTGGGACGTTCGTCTTCTTCCCTACTCCGTTTGGAAAGACAGAGGATTACTTTCTTCGGCGGGTCCGGCCGGAAAAGGACATCGAAGGGTTAACGGTGGAGAACACCGGCCGCATGGCGCTCAACATCAAGACGGTGGATGAGGAAGAAATGTATGAGGGTGTAGTGCCCTGCACCGCGCGAGCGATCCTGACGCTCTTGCATCGCCACGATTCGATTAAGAACATGTTCCCACTCGATGCGCGGCAAAAGGGACCCACTGCGGCTATTTTTAACAGTTCCAGCCGCATCGGGATTCCTTTGCAGAGCATGCTCATGCGGATTGGCGCGACCACCGTGATGGTGCATCCGCAGACGCGTCCCGAGGACAAACGCCACTTTCTGGAAGCCGCCGACATCGTGGTCACCGCGTTTCCGGCACTCTGCGAGGAAGACCTGATCCGCGACATCAAGCCAGGCGCGGTGGTGATTGACTGCTCGACCGAAGGCAACTTACACCCGGACGTGGTCGAAAAGGCCGCCTACATTTCCACTCACGACAATCACCTGGGCCAAATCACCACGGCGCTTGCGCTCTACAACACGGCGTTATGTGCGTTGTGGCAGCGCCACATGGATGCGTAGAGCTTTGCCACGGCTGCTTATGGCCGTTGAATCAGCTCAACACGGTTGCCGGCCGGATCGATCGCGATGCCTATGACCATGCCGGTAGTTCCGAACGGACGCGGATCGCCGGCCATCGAGCCAGCGGCCGCCTTAATGGCGGTGACTGTCGCCGCCATGTCCTTTACGTTGAGGATCACGTGCGCGATCGGGTCCTTTACGTCGTCGGAATCGCGATGCATGATCACGATCGGCTCGTTCTTGTTGGCCTTTGCGCTGTCCATCGTCGCGCCGAAGTTCACGAAGACCTCCGGTCCTCCGGATGCATTGATCCGATTGACTTCCTGCATGCCGAACGCGGCCTCATAAAACTTTGCCAACGCAACGGTATCCTTCGCGCCGATTCGCACCGAATTCAGTGTCACTTGGGCGTGTGCGGCGCTCGCAAACAGCAGCGTCACCGCTACCATGATCGCAATCGTGTAAAGTCTTTTCATCGAACTCTCCAGTAGCACGTCTCATCCATAATAGACCGCGGCCGGCGTCAAATTGGAATGGCGCAGAGCGGAACGCTGGATAGCGCGGCACCGGATTCACGCTGGAGTTTTATTGGGAGCCCGAAGACGTGGCTCTAGATCATTAATGGGGGCAGGCCACCGCTCCTGACTGATAAAACATTCTTGGGAGAATACGTTTGATCAGATCAGAAGCGGTACTCGGTCTGCCTGGATACCAGATTACAGGCATAGAAGAACAATCAGGCAAGGT
>DASZIV010000114.1:0-307867 GCA_035948775.1 Bryobacteraceae bacterium | reverse complement strand
AGAAAGGCCAACCCGATCGTGGCCTTTTTGGTGACGGCTGCCGCTGCTATCACGTCATCGATCCATTGGCTCGCCCGACCCCACCTGATTTCCTTGTTGTTCCTGGTGCTTTTCTACGGCGCGATGGAACGTCTCCGCGAGGGACAGAGCCGTTTTTGGGGCGTGCCCTATATGGTGCTACTCCCGGCTGCCACGATTCTGTGGACGAATTTGCATGGCGGCTTTTTCATCGGAATTATCATGATCGGCGCCTACGGCGCGGCCGAAGCGTTGCAGGTAGTGCTGGCCGGCGACCGCAGCCAGCTGGGACCCCATCGGACGGCGGCGCGGCGCTACTTCCTGATGGCCGCGGCGTGCCTGGCGGGCAGCTTCGTCAATCCGTATTTCTATCATCTGCACCAGCACGTGATCGAATATTTGGGCGATCCTTACCAGGCGCAGCACATCGCCGAATTTCTGTCGCTCAGCTTCCATCATCCCGTGGCGATTTTCTTCGAGTTCCTGCTCCTGACGGGCGGCGCAGCCGCGGTCTGGAACCTAGCGAAGGGTTCCTATACCGAGCCGTTGCTCTTTCTACTGTGGGCCCACGCGGCACTGCTGGCCTCACGCAATCTTCCGCTCTATGCGATTGTGGCCACCCCGATAGTGGCTGCCGCCATCGATGCCTGGATCAAGAAACTGCCGGCACTGGAAGTGGCGGACTGGCTCAAGGGCGCGACGCAGAAATTTCTGGCGATTGCCGCCGAAACCGCGGAAACCGAAATGCTGCCCCGCTGGCACTTGGTGAGTGTTGGGGCGACTGTCCTGGTGGCGTCGCTACTGTATGCGCCCGCCCCGCCCCGCCGCTTTCGTCCGGAGTACGATCCGGCGTCTTATCCGGCCGGAGCGATTGCGTTGTTGCGGCAGGACCCATCAGCCCGCATCTTTACCCACGACGAATGGGGCGACTATCTCATTTACCGTTTATACCCGAAGACGCGAGTCTTCGTGGACGGCCGCAGCGACTTTTATGGCGACAAGTTCGAGCAGAAATACCTGGACGTATTGAATGTGAAGTACGACTGGGAAAACACTTTGGGCAGTTTCGGAATCGACACCATTTTATTGCCCCCGGATGCGCCGCTGGCCGGCGCGCTGAAGGAATCGAGCCGCTGGCGAGTCGTTTATGACGACGGCGTAGCGCTCGTGTTCCGGCCTTCGGCGAAGAATTCGGGGGAAGTGATTTCTTCCACTCTACCGGGTGGCGGAAAGGGCCGTGATCGCGAGGTCACGAAAACCGAGGCGCGTGATCCGCTGATTGCGGATGGTAAATCAAAAACTTAGGAGCGAAATCAATGACACTGTTGCGTAACTTGTGGATGGATGAACAGGGGCAAGACTTGATCGAATACACCCTGCTAATGGCGTTCGTGGCTCTGGCTTCCGCCGCGTTGTTCTTGGGCGCGGGCGGCAGCATCAAGGGCATCTGGACCACCACCAACAGCAATTTGACCCAGGCCAACACGTTGGCTAGCTAGAGATGCTTATGGAGGGGCATATTGTGCGTCGCCGTTGTCGAACGATATGCCCCACCTGGGCAAATGGAAGGCGGCGCTCGAAGTGCCGCATGGGAACGGGTTTTACAACGGCGGATGACAAAGGAGTTCCCGGCGACCGGAGAGTCGGGCGGAACGGGGAACAGGAATGAATAAACGATTTTTGGCGGTTTTGGCTTTTGCGTTCATCGTGGCGTTGGGTGCCAGTCTCATGCTCTACCGGCTGACGTCGAAGAACGGGCAGACCACTAAGGCGGCTCCAGCGGCAATCAAGCTTGTGCTGGCCTCTCGCGATCTGGAACTGGGCACACTTCTGCGCGCCGAGGATGTCACGCTCACCGATTGGCCGGGCGCGGTGCCGGCCGGATCCTCACTCAAGCCGGACGACGTGATAGGCCGCGGCGTAATTTCCAAGATCATCGCTAAGGAGCCGATTCTGGACTCGCGGCTGGCGCCTAAGGGAGCCGGCGGCGGTTTTGCCGCTACCATCCCGAAAGGCATGCGCGCCGTCGCTGTGCCGGTCAACGAAGTGATTGGCGTGGCCGGGTTCGTAGGGCCGGGAATGCACGTGGATGTGCTCATCTCAGGCGCGCCGCCCAATGGCGCCGCCAACCTGGGCACGCTTACCAAGACGCTGTTGCAGAACCTGGAGGTCCTCTCCGCCGGACAAGATTTCAAGAAAGACTCGGAGGGAAAGCCGGTGGCGGTGCAAGTGGTCAATCTTCTGGTAACGCCGGAGCAGGCCGAGCAGTTGAGCCTGGCAAGCCACCAGACCACCATTCAGCTGGTACTGCGTAATCCGCTCGATCGCGAAGTGACGCAGACTCCCGGAACGGCCATGGCGGCCCTGTTCGGCGGTGGAAAGTTCAAGCTGCCCAATATGCCCGGCGTGAAGGGCGATCCGCTGGACGACCCACAGCAGCAGCAAAGGCCGCGAGTGGTAAAGCCCGTTGTGGCTCCCGTGGCTCCTGTGGCGCGAAAGGAAGCGCCGTTTGTGATGGAAATCATTTCCGGAACCAAGCGAAACGAAGCCAAATTTGGCAGCAGCAGTTCGGAGGATAAATAGGTGTTCCCAAACAGGTATTTCGCAGTAATCGCGGTCACGGCGGCGTTTCTGGGACTGGCAGGCCTGCGGTGGGCCGCGGCCGAACCTGCCGAAAGCCTGGCCCCCGAAAGCCAGGCCGCGTCGCAGAATCAAGGGGCTTCCAACGGGCCGGGCAAGCTGACGGTTACCGTGGGTAAATCGCTGGTCATCGACAGCCCGATCAACATCCGGCGCGTTTCGGTGGCTAACGGCGACCTGGTCGAGGCCGTCGCCGTCAACCCGAAGGAAGTTCTCATCAACGGCAAAGGCGCCGGCGACACATCGCTGGTGATCTGGCAGGAAAATGGTACGCGCCTGCTCTACGATCTCACGGTCCGAATGAATACGGCCAAGCTGGACGCGGTGCGTGACCAGATCATGCGCGAATTTCCGAACGACAACATCAATGTCACCTACGAAAACGAAACCGCATTCGTGCGGGGCACGGTGAAGGATGTAGTTGCCGCCGATCGGGTCATGGCGATCGCCAGCACTCTGGGCAAGGACAAAACGATCAACTTGCTGCGTGTCGACGTGCCGCCGGTAGAGACCCAGGTACTCCTCAAAGTGCGCTTCGCCAACGTGGATCGCAGCGTGGAAACCGACCTCGGGTTCAACCTGTTGAGTGGCGCAGGCAATCAGTTGACCGGCATTTCTACCGGACAGTTCGCTCCCCCGACCTTCGGCGGCGGCACCACAGGCACGATCACCTACACCGATCCGCTGAACATATTCCTGTTCCGCAAGGATCTCAATCTCTTCGCTACCATCAAGGCCCTGGAATCCAAGAATCTGCTCGAGATGCTGGCCGAGCCCAATGTGATGGCCATTAATGGCAAAGAAGCCAGCTTCTTAGCGGGCGGCGAATTCCCGTTCCCCATGGTGCAGGGCGGAGCCGTAGGTTCGGTAACCATCGCCTTCCGAGAGTTTGGTGTGCGCCTCAATTTTCTGCCTACGGTCACCCCGCGCGGCACGATACGGTTGCAGGTAGCGCCCGAGGTCAGCTCGCTCGACTTTACTAACGCCGTCGTTTTCCAGGGTTTCACCATTCCAGCCCTCGCTACGCGCCGCGTGAAGACCGAAGTGGAACTGGAATCCGGACAAAGCTTCGTGATTGGAGGACTGTTGGACAACCAAACCAGCGAGAATCTGAACAAGCTGCCGGGTCTGTCTGCCATCCCGCTGTTCGGAAAACTTTTCCAAACCAAAGTTTTGAAGCGCTCCAACACGGAATTGCTGGTGCTGGTCACTCCCGAAATCGTGCGCCCGTTGCCGGCCGGACAACCCATTCCCACGCTAAACCTTCCGGCGCCGTACATGGATCCGAACTCCAAATTCGAAATGCATCAGCCGAGCATTTCTCAGACTGGTCCGGTCCCGGTCCAGCCACCGTCGGACAGCGTGCCGTTTGAGGAATTGGTGGAGAAGCCGAAGGAGGGGCAGGCATCTCCCAACCCGACCATTCAGCTAGTGATGCCACAACCGCCGCTCGCCCCGAATCCGAATCCCGGGCTAGGCGCATCGGGTGCCTCCGGAGGCTCCAGTAAATGAGTTTAGTATCGAGAGGTCCGATATGTATCCGTTGACGATTGGCCTGGCGATCGAGAATCGCGAACTCTGGGATCAGGCCCAGGGTTGCCTGGCCACCCTGCCGTTCCGCGTTATTGTCGAGCACCAGGATATCGGTGATCTGACCAATTTCCTGGATCGGCTCGAGCGCATGCGTCCCGACGTCGTGCTGGTCGATATCAGCGGCTGGAAAGAGCCGTTGGAAGGGCTGGTGGCGTCGATCCACAATGCCGTGGGCGATCCCATGATCATCGCCCTGCATACCACGGCGGATGCCGAGACCATTCTGGCTTCGATGCGCGCGGGCGTCAACGAATACCTCTACCCGCCGCTCCATGAGACGCTGCGCAAGGCGCTTGAGAAGCGCTCGGCCGAACGCAGCCGCAAGCGTGACGGTAGCGCTAAAGGCAACGGCAAAAGCTATGCCTTCATTTCCGCGAAGGGGGGATGCGGATCTACCACACTGGCCTGCCACGTCGCTGCCGAGCTGGGCCGCCAGAACCAAAAAGTTCTGCTGATGGATCTGGACCTGGACGCCGGCCTGGTTGGCTTCATCACCAAAACTAAGTCGGTCTACTCCATTCTCGATGCCATCAACAATCTCCATCGGCTGGACATTTCCTATTGGAAGGCGCTGGTCTCGAATGGCATTCCAGGCGTGGAGATCGTGGCCTCGCCGCTGGCTCTCGCGTCTAAGCAGCAGCCGAAAGACGACCAGGTTCGGCACGTGCTGGGCTTTGCGCGGCCGCATTATGACTGGACGCTGGTGGACCTGGGAAGAAGCCTGAGCCGTCTGGCCCTGGCTGCTCTAGAGGAAATCGATGAAGTCTGCCTGGTGACCACGCTGGAAGTGCCGGCCCTGCATCAGGCCAAAAACATCATTCAGACGCTGCTCGATACCGGCTACGGCAAGGGACGCATCAAGTTGATCCTGAACCGCGCGCCCAAGCGGCTGGACATCACGCCCGGAGAGTTGGAAAAGATGCTGGGCGTCCCCATTTTCTGCATGGTTCCGAACGATTATCCGGAACTATATGAAACTTACGCCGAGGGGCGGATGCTAAACCGCAATTCGGAACTCGGCCGCAACATGGCCAGGTTGGCCGCAAAACTTGGCGGTCTTGAAGAAGAAGGCAATAAGAAGCGCTTTGCGCTCTTTGGGAGCTAAACGTAAATGGCAGGTGCTCTGGACACCGTATCGAAAAACGCTCAGAACCGGGAAACCGGCTGGGTTAACCGCCTTTTCAACCGGGAAGGTTACACGCCGGAATATCAGGAGCTGAAGTTCACACTTCACCGGAAGCTACTCGACCGGATCAACCTGGAAGCCCTTTCGTCAATGGCCGGTGAGCGCGTGCGCGCGGAAATTCGCGCCGCCGTGGCGAAGCTGGTCGAAGAAGAGAAAACGCCCCTCAGCCTGGTGGAGAAGGACAGGGTCATTGAAGAGATCCTGGACGAAGTGTTCGGTCTGGGTCCCCTGGAGCCGCTGCTGCAGGATCCCACCGTATCCGACATTCTGGTTACCACTCCGAAGCTGGTCTACGTAGAGCGCGGCGGCAAACTGTATCGCACGCCTGTGGAGTTCAAGGACGACGCGCATCTGCTGCGCATCATCGAAAAAGTTGTATCGCGAGTGGGCCGCCGCGTGGATGAATCGTCGCCGCTGGTGGACGCCCGCCTGCCCGATGGCTCGCGCGTCAACGCCGCCATCCCGCCGGTCGCGGTGGATGGCCCGCTGCTGTCTATCCGCCGTTTCGGCCGCCACGCCTTGAAGGGCGAAGATCTGGTGGCCAAGCTAGCCATGACAGAGGGCATGCTGGAACTGATCAAGGGCTGCGTCAAGGCGCGTTTGAATATCCTGATCTGCGGTGGTACCGGCTCCGGTAAAACCACTTTGCTGAACGCGATGTCTTCTTATATTCCGGAAGACGAGCGCATTGTGACCATCGAAGATGCGGCCGAATTGCGCCTACAGCAGACTCACGTGGCCCGCATGGAAACCCGCCCTCCCAACGTGGAAGGCGTGGGCGCCATTCACATTCGCCAGTTGGTAATCAACGCTCTGCGTATGCGGCCCGACCGCATCATCGTTGGCGAGGTTCGTGCCGAAGAAGCCCTTGACATGTTGCAGGCCATGAACACCGGTCACGATGGCTCGCTCACCACCATCCACGCCAACACGCCGCGCGATGGACTGGGCCGCCTCGAGGTCATGGTCGGTATGGCCAACTCGAACATGGGCATCAAGTCGATTCGCCAGCAAGTGGCCTCGGCGGTCGATCTGTTCGTGCAGACTTCGCGCTTCAGCGACGGCACGCGCCGCATCACTCACATTACCGAAGTGGTCGGCATGGAGCAGGACATGATCACCCTGCAGGACATTTTCCTGTTTGAGAAGACCGGAATCTCGGAATCCGGTAAGGTTATCGGACGCTTCCGGGCCACCGGAATCCGCCCCAAGTTCTACGAACGCCTGAAGGCGTGCGGTATTACGCTGGCGCCTCAGCTGTTCCAGACGGTAGTGGAGATTAACTAAAATGCCGTTCGGTGCCGGTGTCGCCTTCGTTGTTGTATTCGTGCTCATCCTGCTCGCGGTGAGCGTCGCCACGAAGTTTTTCGACGCGCGGCGCAAGAAGCAGATGACGGACATGCTGGAGACAGCCTCCGGCGACCAGAGCGTGAGCGTCAGCACGCTTCTGAAAGAGCTGGAGCCCGATCGGCCGAGCGGGCTGAAGGGCCTGATCAAGTCGTTCGAATTCTCCAAGCACGCGCAGGTGCAGTTGCAGCAGGCGGGTCTCAGTTGGTCCTCCACCCGCCTGATATCAGCCATGGGCTTGGCAGCCATTCCGGGGCTAGGCCTCGGCTCGCTGCTACCGTTCATCATGAATGGGCCGACTACGGCGATTATTTTGGGCGTCGTTTGCGGCCTGACACCGTATCTAATCGTGCGCCACAAGCGCAAAAAGCGGCTGGAAAAGTTTGAAGAGCAGTTCCCCGAGGGGCTGGATTTCCTCTCGCGCTCGATGCGCGCCGGTCACGCCTTTACCATCAGCCTGGAAATGTTGGGCGACGAGCTGGCCGATCCCCTGGGGCAGGAATTCCGAACGTTGTTCAACGAACAGAACCTCGGCGCTCCCCTCGACCTCGCGCTGCGCAACTTCAACGAGCGCGTGCCGCTGCTGGATGCCAGATTCTTCACCTCATCGGTTTTGCTGCAGAAGCAAACCGGTGGTAACTTGAGCGAAATTCTGACCCGCCTGGCGTGGGTCATCCGCGAGCGGTTCCGGCTCAAGGGACAGGTGAAGGCGGCTAGCGCTCACGGCCGGCTGACGGCTACCATTCTGACGTTGCTGCCGGTGGCCACCATGCTGGGTCTGCTGGTGGTGGCGCCCGGGTACCTGCAAGGCATGGCGCAGGACTCCGATGGCAAGTGGATGATCGCCGGAGCGGTAGTGGCGCAGATCCTGGGCAATTTCTTCATCAAGAAAATCATCAACATTCAAGTGTAACTATGGAAAACTCGCTGCTAGTTGCGATTTGCGCATTTCTCATGGTGATGGCTGGCGCCACGTGGGCCGGGTATCACTGGATGTACAAGCCGGGTCGCGCTTTGCGCCAACTGGGCAATCCCGTTATTACCGGGGGCGCCGGCGTGATCACCGATCCTTCGGAACCACAAGCCAGCACCATCGTAACGGTCCTGCACCAGATCGGCTCGTACGTTCCCACTTCGGAATCCGAAATGAACACTTTGCGCGGCGATTTGGTGCGCGCGGGGTTCCGTTCCGAAAACGCTGTCCCGGTATTTTACGGGCTCCGCCTCGCCTCCACGGCGATGATGTTCCTGATCACGTTGTTTCTGCAAAATAAAGCGGGCGACAACGCGGGCATGCGAATCGCCCTCATGGGCTTCGGCTGCGTGGCCGGTTGGATTCTGCCGAAAATGATCCTGGAAAAGCGAGTCAAAAAACGCCAGATGATTCTGCGCCTTTCGCTTCCTGATGCGCTCGATCTGCTGGTGGTTTCGGTGGAAGCAGGCTTGGGCCTCGACCAGGCGATTCAGCACGTCGCCCGCGAACTGCAAGTCAGCCATCCGCAACTGAGCGAAGACATGTCCATGGTCACCCTCGAGATGCGCGCGGGAAAACGACGTTCCGACGCCCTGCGCAATTTCGCGGAGCGCACCGGTGAACCGGAAATCCAGAAACTCGTCGCGATCCTCATTCAGAACGATCGCTTCGGCACGAGCATGGGCGAATCGCTGCGGACGCATTCCGATTTCTTGCGTACTCGGCGCCGTCAAGAGGCTGAGGAACGCGCCGGCAAAGTCGGCGTGAAACTGGTGTTCCCGATCTTCTTTTTCATTCTGCCGTCGATGTTGATCGTCGCGGCAGGCCCCGGAATTCTGCAGATCTTTAAGTATTTGTTCCCGATGATGAAGCAAATTCACTAAAAGAAAGGAGCAATATGAGCGCATCTATCATGCAAACGATGATTTGGGTTTCGGCGGCGGGGATCCTCCTGCTGTTTATGAAGCGGCGTCGCGGGCGGAAGACCACACGGTAACTGGAACCGGCGGTGCGGCCCTTGGGGATCGCTCTACTACCGCCAAAGAAACAAGGAGAAGACTATGGTGCTCGCGCTACAAGGTGCGATCTGGCTTGGCGCCGGTGTAACCCTCGTCGTGATGCTGTCCCGCCGCCGTAGACGGCGGGTTGAGCGCTAAGGCGCATGACGCGAGAGAGCCGATGGAGTTTGACCGGGGGTCGGGAATCTTCGCCCGGCCGTACTCCCCATGTCCATTGAGCGCTTGGTCAACGGCCAGAACCGCGATGGCGGCTGGCCCTATGCTCGGGGTCTGTCTTGGACCGAGCCAACCGTCTACGCCATTCTAGCCCTCCTAACGGCGGGAGAATCGGAAGCGTCGCGCCGCGGGCTGCGCTGGTTGAGCGTTACCCAACGGCCTGATGGCGGCTGGCCGCCTCAGGCCAGTATCGACGAGAGCGCCTGGGTGACCGCGGTGGCTGCGTGTATTCCACCAAATCTTCTCGGCGAGGAGTCTCATCGCAGGGCGATTCACTGGCTGGCCGGTACCACCGGCGAGGAATCCAGCCTGACCTACCGGGCTCGCGAATGGCTACTGGGCAATCCGCGCCAGGCAGAAGAGGAATTTCCGGGTTGGCCCTGGATACCGGGGACGGCGGCCTGGGTGTCCCCCACCGCTCTGGCCATGCTCGCACTCCAAAAGGAGTGCAGCCGCCGACCCGATTCTCGCTTGCAACAGCGCATCGACGAAGGGCGGAAGTACCTGCTGGTGCGCATGTGCCGCGAGGGTGGCTGGAATCACGGCTCGGTGAGGGCGCTGGGGTATGAATCGAACGCTTATCCCGAGACAACGGGAATGGCTCTGCTTGCGCTGCGGGGCGTACGCTCCCCGAAGGTGGACACTTCGCTCGTCCTGGCCCGCCGCTTTTTGGGCGAGTGCCGGTCAGTCGACGCCTGCAATTGGCTGCGGTTCGGCCTCCTGGCACACGGCCAGTTACCCGAAGGCTATTGCCCGCCGGAAGGGCTGAAGCCGCGAACCCTGCTGGAGACCTCGCTGGATCTGTTGGCTACTGCTGCCGTGAACAAGCGCGCGGCGTTGTTCGGATAGACCATGGAACGAAAACTCACCAGACGCGCATTGCTGACCGCCTCGGCGCCCGCTTTGTTCCTGAGCGCGTGCAAGAAGCCCGTCAGGGTAGTGCCTACGTCTGTCTCCATCGTGCGCGCCCCGGCCTATGACCAGCGCCTCTACGACACCATGCGGCGGCTTCTGGCGGAGCAGCGGCTGGACCTGCGCGGCCGCCACGTGGTCCTCAAACCAAACCTGGTGGAATTCGAGCCATCGAGTTCCATCAATACTAATCCCCTGTTGGTGCACGCCGTGTACGAAGGCTTCCTGGCGATGGGCGCCGCGCGGGTCAGCATCGCGGAAGGCCCCGGGCACCGCCGCAACACGCTGGATCTGGCCGATGCGGCCGGTTATTTCAGCATCGTCCCGCGCTTTGAAGATGTCTTCACCGATCTCAACCTGGACGAAGTCACGCGCGTGCGTCCGGAGCGGCAGTTTTCCAGACTCCAGAAAATGTACCTGCCGAACACCGTGCTGGGGGCGGACCTGCTGGTATCGATTCCCAAAATGAAAACGCACCACTGGGTCGGCGCTACGCTCTCCATGAAAAACCTATTCGGCACGGTTCCCAGCGGAGTTTACGGCTGGCCGAAAAACATTCTGCATTGGTCCGGAATCGAAGAGTGCATCGCCGACCTGCACAACGCATTTCCGCGTAAATTCGCGATCGTCGATGGTATCGTCGGCATGGAAGGCAACGGCCCCATCCAAGGCGTGCCCAAATTCGCTGGAGTCCTGGTGGCCGGCCGCGACCTGCGCGCCGTCGACGCCACCTGCTGCCGCATCATGCGGATTGATCCGCTGCGGATCGGTTACCTGCGGCTTTCGGCGGGCAACGAAGCGCAGTTGACCGAACCGAATATCCGCCAGGCGGGCGAGGGTATCGCCTCCGTCGCAACGAAATTTCAGTTGATTCCCCAGTTTCAGGGAGTCCAACTGGAGACGGCCTGATGACGCCCGAACCGGCAGCGGCGGCCCTGTCCCGGCTCTCCCGTAGCCATCGACTGCGCTACGCGCTGATTTCGTTGGCGCTTCTGATCCCTTGTTTTTGGCAGCCGCGCATCCAGGCGGGCGATCTCTCCAGCCACATCTACAACGCCTGGCTCGCCCAGTTGATCGAGAGTGGTCGGGCCGGCGGTCTGAGGATCGTCAGCCAGACCACCAACATTCTGTTCGACCTGTTTCTGAGCGGTCTGTTCCGCCTGGCCGGGCCGGAATGGGCGCAGCGAGCAGCGGTTTCATCCGCCGTTTTGATCTTTGTTTGGGGGGCTTTTGCCTTCATATCCACGGCCGCCGGACGCCGTGCCTGGCACCTCATCCCCGCCATTGCCATGCTGGCGTACGGATGGGTGTTCCACATGGGCTTCTTCAATTTCTATCTTTCCCTGGGCCTCTGCTTTTGGGCGCTGGCGCTGGTTTGGAATCCCCAGCCCCGTCGTGTGGCCCTGGCCGCGGCTCTCCTGCTTCTGGCTTACATTGCCCACGCCTTGCCTGTGGTATGGACTGCGGGTTTGATCCTCTATGTGTGGATTGGCCGCCGGGTGTCACCGCGGGCCCGCATGCTTCTCATGGCTGCCAGTCTGGCGCTCATTGTTGCCGTCCGCCTAGCGGTGAGCCGCAGTCTGCTCTACGAATGGTCTCTGCGACAGCTTACGCTGGCTACTGGCGCAGATCAGGTTTGGGTTTTCGATGGCAAATACTATTTCCTCCTCATCGGTCTGCTGGCGATCTGGGGATCGTTGTTTCTGGAACTGATTCGCGGCCGCAGCCGGCGCGAAGTGGTGTCCGGCATTCCATTTCAGTTGAGCGTGTTGAGTGCCGCCGGTGTCTTCACTCTGCCGACCACGGTGGCGTTGCCGGGATACAACCATTCGCTGGTCTTTATCGGCGAGCGCATGTCGCTGGGAGTCGGCATCTGCGTGTGCGCCATGCTGGCGATGGCGCAGGCGCGCGCCGCGCAACGATACGGATTGCTCCTGCTGGCGAGCGTCTATTTTCTGTTTCTGTTCCAGGATGAACGCGCATTGAACGGCTTTGAGGACCGCATGGACGAGGTGGTCGCGCAATTGCCCCCCGGCCAGCGGGTGGTAGGCCCCATTATCGATCCCGGCCTGCGGGTGAACGCGCTCGCTCACATGGTCGATCGCGCTTGCATGGGCCGCTGCTTTAGCTATGCGAATTACGAGCCATCTACGGCTCAATTCCGCATTCGAGCCGTCGAGGTGAACCCGGTGGTGGCGGAGCAGTACAACGATGCTTGGGAACTGCAGACCGGTCGCCACGTGGTGAAAGATCACGAACTGCCGCTGTACCGGATCGACGTCGGCGGTGAAGGGCAAATGGCTATTCAGAGTTTGAAAGCAGGTGTCTTGTGTCGGAGCACTCTATGGGAAGTACTAAAGAATCGAACGCCTTCCAGTTGATTCGCGGCTGGCGACAATCGCCCGCGGCGCGCCGTGTCCTCATCGAGGGTGGTCTGCTGCTGGCGCTGTTGGTCTGTTCCTCGTGGCTGGTTCGGCGGTAGCGGCGAGAAGCACCGCTGCCTTCGGTCACGGCTCAGTGACGCGCCGTCACCGGTACGCCGCCGCCTGGATGCCGTACAGTTCCGCGTACGCTCCACCCTTCGCCATCAGCTCTTCATGCGCTCCCACTTCCACCAGGCGCGCACCGTCCATCACCACGATCAGATCGGCCATGCGCACGGTGCTGAACCGATGCGACACCAGGATGGTGATCCTTCCGTCGGGCGTGGAGTGTCTGGCTGCTTGCGAGTAGCGTTCGAACAGCGCGTGTTCCGTCTCGGCGTCCAGTGCGGCGGTCGGCTCATCCAGCACCAGCAGCAGCGGGCGATCGCGCATGAATCCCCGAGCCAGGGCGAACTTCTGCCATTGGCCGAAGCTTACTTCCGCGCCGCCCGGCCACGTGGCGCCGAGTTGTGTTTCTAATCCGGTCGCGAGCTGGTCGACCACATCGTCGGCGCCCGCGCGATGGACGGCAGCCGCTACCGCCGGTTGGTCGTCGAGCCGCTGCAAGTCCCCGATGCCCACGGTGTGTTGCGCGCGGAACTCGAAGCGGAAGAAATCCTGAAACGCGCCCGCGAGTCGAGATCGCCATTCATCGACGGGAATCCGCGCCAGATCTACGCCGTCCACCAGGATGCGTCCCTGGCCGGGTTGGTACATCCGGCATAGCAGCTTGACGAGAGTGCTTTTGCCGGCCCCGTTTTCTCCAACAACGGCGACCACCGAGCCGGGCTTCAATTCCAGATTGATATCGTCGAGGACCTGCCGGGATGTTCCCGGATACGCGAAAGACACGTGCTCGAAGCGGATTCCCTCCACCAGCCTCTCGGGGGCCGGGGCGTCCGCGTGCTCCGTCAGCGAGGCGGCATAGTCCTCCAGCCAGGCCATGCGCCGGGAGCCATCCAGCCAGAAGCCGCGCAGGAATCCGATCTCACCCACGGTTGCGCCAATGTACGCCGAAAGCCGCGCGCCCGCGGCGAGCACCAGCAGCACTTGTCCAGCGGTAGCGCCGGGCCGCGTAGATACGAACACGACAGCGCCTACATACGCCGCGCCGAAGACAGCCCAACCCAGGGTGTACCACAGAGCGCTGCCCCAGCGCGCCGCCGACACCGGCCTATACCAGCGTTCCCATGCCTCCCGCCGCTCTCTCACCAGTCGACTGGCGATCCGCGTGACGCGCACCTCTTTGCCCGGGGGCGCCGTGGTCGCGGTGTTGAACAGGTGCCGCGCCAATCGATTTGCCGATGCGCCCCGCTCCTCGGCCACGCGCTCCACGCCGGGTCTCCAGGTGGAAGTGAGGACGGTGGGCAGGGCGAAAGCCGCCAGCAGCGCTAGCACCGGGTGAATTGACATCAACAACGCCACCGTAACGCCAAGCCGCAGGGCCCAAGCGCAAGTGGAAAAGAGCGACGCGTACATGTGATCGAGTACGAATACCTGGTCCCGTAGCATCGAGAGACGGTCGAGGAATTCCGGCCGTTCATGGTGAGCGATGGTGGCAACCGAGGCTTGCAGGCGCGCTACGTGAGCTTCAAGAGCAACGGCCACGCGGTCGCGAAACCGGCGCTGAGTCCGTGTGCTGACCACGTTGAGGAACCAGGTGGCGGCGACGGAACCCCCTAGTCCAATGCCAGCGCCGATCGCCAGATGGCGATTGCCGTGAAGCACGCCGTCGGCTAATAATTTCATCCACAAGGCCAGCAGCGCATCCGGCAGCGCGGCCAACAGGGACAGGGTGAACGAGACCCCCAGCAGCCGCGGCTCGGCTTCATGCGCCCTCTTGAGCCCGCGCCACATGGAGGACAGCCCAGGTGGTAGGTCGCTCAGCTTCGCAGAATCAAGCGCCGGCATCGAGTGCGACTCCTTCCTCTTCGCCTTCGCCGAAGCGGGACGCCTGCAATTCGAACATCGTATGGTAACGGCCGCGTGCCGCCATCAACTCATCATGCGTGCCGAGTTCCACCACCTTGCCATGTTCGAGAACGCAAATGCGATCGGCATGACGCACCGTCGAAAACCGGTGGGAGATCAAAATCGTTGTGGCGTGCCGCGTGGCGGCGAGGATGCGTTCGAAGATCTCCGCCTCGCCCCTAACATCGAGTTGAGCCGTCGGTTCATCCAGAAGCACGACTCCAGCGCCGAGCTTCACGGCGCACAGCGCTCGCGCGAGCGCAATGCGCTGCCACTGCCCGCCGGATAGATCGGTGCCGCCCTCATACCCACGGGCGAGTATCGTGTCGAGGCTCGCGAGATGCGCAGCGCCCGCCTCCGTCAGCGCGGCCTCAATGACATTGTCAGGCGCGCCCGAGGGAGAAACGTTGTCCCGCATGGGCAGCTCGAAGCGGATGAAATCCTGGAACACGGCGGTCACGCGCGTCCGCCAGGAATCCAGGTCGAACTCGCGCAAATCGACGCCGTCAATCTCGATGGCGCCACTCTGCGGGTCGTACAGGCGGCACAGCAGTTTCGCGAGCGTGGTCTTACCGGCCCCGTTCTGGCCGACGATGGCCAGCGACGATCCGGCCGGAATCGTCAGATCGAAATCCCGCAGCACCGGCGTCGTATTCGCCTCCCCCGGATACGCGAAGCGGACGTTGCGGAAGCGGATTTCACGTGCTGGCAGGTGCTGCGCCTGGCGGGCGCCCGAGGCGAGGGCTCCTAACGGACCCATCGCAGCCCCAAGCCGAAGCACCGCGACGACCGGCGCCGCCGCACCATCCTGTACCCAAGACAATCCGCCGAAGGCGATCATGCTGGTGCTGGCGGCAGCGCTAATAAAGGTCACTGCCCGCGCCAGATCCAGGCGGCCCGCGGCCGCGTCTGCGGCTATCGCCCAGAACACCAAAACGTTGGCGCTGAGCACCAGCAGCAGGCTCCATAGCACGGGTCGCTCGCGGAGACGAGTGGCGTGCCACTGCAGATCGAGCAGACGCCGCCGCCGGGATGCGAATCGCTCCACCACCCATCCGCCCAGCCCGAACAGACGCAGTTCCTTCGCCGCGGGTGGTTCCACCGCCAGTCGATACGCGTAGTCGGCGTGACGCTGGGCCTCGCGAACTTCATCGGTATTGCGATCGCGCCAAACCGCGCTTTCGCGGAGGAGCCAATGAGTAGCCACCCAAGCTCCGCCCACTACCAGTGGCGCCCACCAGGCGTATGCTGCCAGCACCACTGCTGATGCTAATCCCCCCACCAACTCCACCAATCCCGAGGCGATGAAGTCCATCGCGACGGTCAGTGGCGGCCCGCTGATGGCCAGGTCAAAATCCCGCGCCATGGTGAGATCGGTGGTCAGACGCGGGTCTTCCAGATGTCCCATTCCGGGCAGAGCCACGCAAGCGGTGGTCAGCTGATCGTAAAGCCATGCGGCCATGAGGCTGCCCAGATTTGCGCCCACCACCCGATGCAGAGGGGACAATACCTGAAGGAGTACGAACACCACTCCGACTATCAGCAGGGGTAGGATAAGTGGGCCGCGGCGTTGAACGGCGCCTACCAGTACGCCCATGGCAATTGCGAATAGCCCAGGAAGTGACCCCCGCAAGATAAGAAGGAACCACCAGGCGCTCGCCAGCGGCCGGTCGGCCCGCGGCAGAACAGCGAAGAATTTCCACTCGTTGCGACTGGTTAAACGCGCCATCACCGCGATGTTCTCCGCTCCCTAACGATCGCGGAGCTTCCTATCCTCAACAGGGTAACTAACGGGAGAGCGAAAAGGTTACGAGGGTTGCGGGCGAACGCGGTACCGGCTTAGCCAGCTTGCGGAACCGTCAGCATCACCATCAGATTCCACACCACCAGGCACCCGTACCAATAGCTGATCCAGCGAATCAAGTACTGCTTTTTCATCTGGATGCAGAGGGCGCCCAAGCCCAGAGCGAAGATTTTGGAAACTACTACGCCGAAGGCGGGCCCGAGATGCATGAGGACTCTTATAAATGGGCTCGCCTCGGCAGCGCCCAATCGGATACCGATGAGCGTGGTCAAGAGATCCAGGAGTTGCAGATAGATAAATATATGAGTGACGCTCATCTGCTTGATCTGTAAATCCCCGCTTAAATTCTCCATTATTGTATCCGGAACTTGGTCAGAAAGCCGCCCCAATTCGTACCCCCTGTACCACTGTGAGTGTCTGCGTACCACTGTTGTTTGTTCGCCCGCGCGAAATTTCGTACAATAGAGTTTCGGCGGGGGTGGGTCTTCTCGAGTAGCAGACGAACCGCAAGCTTCGGTCCCTTATTAGTACCTGCAAGTTGCCACGCCTTTTTTTCCCTTTTCTTCCCTTCCGATTGCCGCATTTGTAGCACGCCGCTTGATGAACTGACGCGCATTCCTTTATGCCGTGACTGCCTCCGGTCGCCGGAGCCTTTCCTGCCGGAATTCTACTGCGTCAGTTGCCGCACTCCTTTCGAGAACGCCTTCCCGCTGGATGCCGACGGCCGCTGCGCCTTGTGCCGAAACGGCGTCCGCGGATTTGACGCGGCATACTGTTTCGGGTCCTACGAGGGCATTTTGCGGGAGTGGATTCACCTATATAAATACGGCCGCGTGAAGACCATGGTGGGGCCGCTCGGCGCCTTGGCGTTGGCCGCATTGCCTCGCGGGGAGCAATGGGATGCGGTGGTTCCGGTTCCGCTTCACTGGCGGCGCCGCTGGCGCAGGGGATTCAACCAGTCGGACATGCTTGCTCGCGTCGTCGCGCGGCGCTGTGGTGTTCCGGTGATCCACGCCCTGACGCGCGTTCGGTATACGCCGACCCAGACGGGGCTCAGCAACACAGGGCGCCGCAAGAACGTGGCAGCCGCTTTCGCAGCCGTGCGCCGGCATCCGGTATCCGGCCGCCGCATTCTGCTGGTGGACGATGTGATGACCACCGGGTCTACCGCCGCTTCCTGCGCGGCCGTTCTACGCCGCGCAGGCGCCACCACAATTACTCTTTTGACCGTAGCCCGAGCCGACCGGCGCCTGAACGCAGGTCCTCTTGAGGCGGCTGAACTTCAACCAGGGAGTCTTCGCGATGGCGAATGAGCGACTGCAGAAACCTGTGCTGGTGTTGAATGCCAGCTATGAGCCGATCAATATTTGCGCAGCGCGGCGGGCCCTGGTGCTGGTCCTCAAGGGCGTGGCGGCGGCCGAGGAGGAGTCGCTGCACGCCATACATTCGGCGCGCGCGCTGGTCCGTCTCCCCTCGGTCATCCGGCTGCTGGAGTATCGCCGCATTCCTCATCAGACGCGGGCCCTCTCGCGCAAGAACATTTTGATGCGCGACCGCTACACGTGCCAGTACTGTCATCGGACCATGCCTTCTGGCGAACTCACACTGGATCATGTGGTACCTCGTTCGCGCGCCGGAGAATCAGCATGGGAGAATCTGGTTGCGTGCTGTCATCCTTGCAATAACCGCAAGGGGAACCGCACGCCGGAAGAGGCTGGAATGCGCTTGGCGCGGCAGCCGCGGCCTTTCAGTCTGCACACCAGCCGTCACCTGATGCGCATGCTCGGACGGGGCGACGCGCAATGGCGAAAATACCTGTTTTACTAATCCCGGAGAACGCCAGGCACCTGCGTTGCCGAGCCGCGGCCAACGGGAGCGGCGCCTTTACAGCCGTATAATCGGAAATAAGGAATGAAACGTCCGGCGTACATCTTCGCCACGGTCTTGCTATGCCTGTCTGTTTTGCTGGCGCTGTGGCAGGGATCGTTCAACCTCAGACAATTCGTTTCTAACAGTCCCTTACAAACCCTGATCTTCTGGGCCATCTCCAGTCTCAACTTCGTTCTGATGGTGACGCTCGGCTTCATCCTTTTCCGGACCGCGGCGAAATTATATATCGAGTGGCAGAGCAATCGCGAAGGCTCGCGAATCAAGACGAAGCTGGTTATTGGCGCATTGGCTTTGAGTTTTCTGCCGGTAGTCTTCATGGTGCTTTGGGGTGTGGAAGTGTTGAACTTCAACCTGAAGGCCTGGTTCAGCGAGCCGGTCAAGAACCAACTCGCCGTGTTCACCAAGGTCTCCGATCTTTTGACAACCGAGTTGCAGGATGAGGTGAAGGTGAAGGCGGCTCTTCTCGCGTCACTTCCGGAGACCCGCCAAATCCTCGAAGGCGGCCGGCGAAATCCCGGTCTTCTCGATCGCTTCGCCAAGGAACAGAAGCTGCAGTCGGTCGCCATCTACAGCGCGCAAGGTACAGTTCTCGTGGATCGGTGGGGACCCCCGCCGCCAGCCGCCGGTGACAGCCAGACCGTCACGGCCCATGCACCGGTGACCAGCGGCTCGTCCACATTGGGAGACGTGGTGTTGGGATCGCGCGTGCCCGTCGACGTGGCTGCGCAGCAAACCGAGATCCGGAAGTACACCACCGAGTTCGACCAGAATCAAAGGAACCGCAAGGACTACCGGCTGTTTTACACAATGCTGCTGTTGTTGATTGCGCTCTTTGTTCTGTACGTGGCGACGTGGATGGCTCTGTTTCTCGCCAAGCAGATCAGCGTTCCCATCACCAAGCTGCTAGACGCCGCGCGTGAAGTTCGCAAGGGCAATCTCAAGCATCGCGTGCAGGTGCGGGCCATCGACGAATTGGCATTGCTGGTGAAGGGCTTCAACCAGATGACCGAGGAGTTGGAGGCCAACAGCATGGAGTTGGACCGGCGCCAGCGTTTCACCGAAGCCATCCTCGAAAGCATCCCCACCGGCGTTCTCTCCATCGGCTCGGATGGCAGCATCCAACTCGCCAACCGCGCCCTGGCGAAGATCTTCCCCGATGAACAGGTGGCGCGTGCTACCCGCCTGGAAGACCTCTTCTCCCGTGAAGATACCGCCGAGATCAAGTACATGATGAAGCGTGCCCGGCGCACGGGCATCTCTTCGCGCCAGCTCGAGTTGCGCATCGGCCATCGGAACGTGCAGATCGCCGTGACGGTGTCGGCCCTGGAGGATAAGCTCACATCCGGCTTCGTCATGGTGCTGGAAGACACCAGCGAATTGTTCCGGGCGCAGAAGGCGGCTGCCTGGCATGAGGTGGCGCGGCGGGTCGCGCACGAGATCAAGAATCCGTTGACGCCCATTGCCCTCTCTGCCGAGCGGATCAACCGGCAGATCGACCGCGTGGATCTGGCGCCGGGCGCGGCGCGCATCCTGCATGAGTGCGCCGCCACGATCTCGAAATCGGTGGATTCCGTCAAAATGCTGGTGGACGAATTCTCCACCTTTGCCCGCTTCCCCGCGGCGCAACCGGTGCGCGGCGACCTGAACGAACAGGTTTCCGAAGCGCTGGCCGTTTTCCACGGACGGCTGGACGGAATTCGGATCCGCACCAGCTTCGCAGCGGGATTGCCGCCGGTGAGTCTCGATCGGGAGCAATTCCAGCGCGTGGTGGTCAATCTGGTCGACAACGCCGCTGAAGCGATGCAGGATTCATTAGTCAAAGAGCTGTACATCGCGACCCAGGCGGGCTCGGAAACGGTGGAGTTGATCGTCGCGGATTCGGGGCCGGGAATCACCGCCGAGGACAAGGAGAAGCTCTTCCTCCCTTACTTCTCAACAAAGAACCGCGGCACAGGATTGGGCCTCGCCATCGTGAACCATATCCTCTCCGAGCATCATGCCCAAATCCGCGTGGAGGATAACCAGCCGGCCGGCGCGCGGTTTACGGTCGAGATTCCCGCCTTGATAGATGCCGAGCCTGCCGAGAGCGGCGCCAAACCCGCGGCCGAAACCGGCGCGAAACCGGCTGCTGCGAAGGTATGAAGGCTCGCCGCATTCTGGTGGTGGATGACGAGCCGGGAATTCGCAAGTCGCTGAGCGGCGTTCTCGAGGATGAAGGCTACTCCGCCGAAGCCGTCGGGAACGGAGAAGATTGCCTGGCAGCGCTCTCCGAGCCGGGGTTCGAATTGGTCATGCTGGATATCTGGCTCCCCGGAATCGACGGCATGGAAGTGCTGGCTCGCATCCAGCAGATTCCCATCGCCGAGCGTCCCGTGGTGGTGGTGATTTCCGGCCACGGCAGCATCGAGGCCGCGGTCAAGGCCACCAAGCTGGGAGCATTTGACTTTCTGGAGAAACCCCTCACCTTCGAGAAGGTCGCGGTGGTTGCTAAGAACGCGCTGGAACACCGGCGCCTGATGCTGGAGAACAGCCGGTTGAAGGGCGATAGCGATTCGCGCTACCGGATTATCGGCGATTGTGTCCCCATGAAGGCCCTCCGCCAGCAGCTCGCGCTGATGGCCGGCACCGACGGCCGCGTGCTGGTCTTCGGCGAAAGTGGAACCGGCAAGGAACTGGTGGCCCACGCCATCCACCAGATGAGCCTGCGAGCCAGCGAGCCTTTCGTGGAAGTCAACTGCGCGGCCATCCCCGAAGAGTTGATCGAAAGCGAAATGTTCGGGCACAGCAAGGGCAGCTTCACCAGCGCGCATCAGGATAAGGTTGGCAAGTTTCAGAAAGCCGACGGCGGCACGCTGTTCCTGGATGAAGTGGGTGACATGAGTCTGCGCACCCAGGCGAAGGTGCTGCGCGCTCTCGAGGAACAGCGCTTCGAGCCGGTGGGCGCCGCGGCATCGGTACAGGTGGACGTGCGGGTGGTGGCCGCCACGAACAAGAATCTGGACGAAGAAATCCAGCGCGGCAATTTTCGCGAGGACCTCTTCTACCGGCTCAATGTGATTCCGTTCTTCGTGCCGCCGCTGCGCGATCGCCGCGAGGATATTCCGCTGCTGGCGGAACACTTTCTGCACGAATTCACAACGGCTTATGGACGCAAGCCCAAAGAGCTGACACCCGAGGCGTATCGATTGCTTACGGAATACCACTGGCCCGGTAACGTCCGGGAGTTGAAGAATCTGATCGAGCGGATCGTTATTCTAAATCCGCAGGTGCGTGTGGACGCCCGGCACATTCCCTTGAACACGCTGCGGCGGCAGAGCGACCGCCCGGCGGATCGCTTCGGCAGCCTGCAGGAAGTGCGCGAAGCGGCGGAGCGCGAGTACATCCTCAAGAAACTCGAAGAGACTAACGGGAACGTTACCCGAACAGCCGAGTTGCTTGGCCTGGAGCGCAGCAATCTGTATCGCAAGATGAAGACGCTGGGCATTGGACCCAAAGAGTAGCGCGCTATTGCGAAATGCGGAGCATTTGCGAAGCCACCTGCATGAAGGCCTGGTTGAGTTGGCTGGCATCGGCCGCATTGTAGAATTTGCCCTGGTTCCTGCCAGCTACCGGATTGGGCGTCAATACGGGATCGTTGGCGATTCGTTCCAGCAGGGTCTGGTCGATTCCGCCCGGAGCATTGGCCAGGCCTATGGTGTAGATCGTCACGCCTGACAGCGACTTGTTGCTGGCCGCATCCACGACGCCGCTGCGGATTCGCAGCCCGGCGTCGTCGGCTGCATTGGTCGAGAAATTCTGGATGTTGGTAGCGGTCAGTGCCAGACCGCTTCCACTGGTGGTGGTCGATTTGTATCCCGTGGCCGTGAGTGAATTGCCATAGCTGTCGACCGTCGGAGCGACGGTCAGGTCGGAGTTGACCGACGTCGGGACCCCGGAGGATTAGGCGCTTTAGCGAAGGCGCAGCCCGCCACGTTTGTGGTAAGGACGGTCAAGTCGTTGCCAATGGGTGACGGGGCCTTCGGATTGAACAATCCGTATAAGGTGGACCCGCCAAATGTCAGGACACCGGTCTTATTGCCTCCACCCCCGCAGCTGCTTTTGACAGCAAAGGCTTCATTGACTGCCGTTGGATAGCCGTCGGTGAAGAACAGGATCGCGTTAAGCGCACCCTGTTGGCTTAGTGTCAACAGCTGCTGGTACCCTTGCCACAGCCCTTGTGCCGAATTGGTACCACCGATGCAGGTGAGATTGTTCAAAACGTTGCCGATATTGGTCTTAAAGACTGTGGCCATCGGCACATCGACGTTGGAACTGGTGCCAAAGGTGATCAGACCGACGTTGTCGCGGGTTTCGGCGAACTTGTTTACAAAGCCGACGGCTGCCGCCGCCAAAGGAGCGCATGACCCGCTGTTGGCCAGAGAACCCGACCGGTCCATCACCAGGATGACATTGATGTCCCGCCGCGAGGCCGTGGAACTGGTCGAGATATGTTGCGGGCCGACATGCAGCATATTGAGGAAGATCAACGGCAAATCGACACTGGCCGTAGTGGTGACGGTGCGCATCGCGGTTTGACTGGTGGCGGCCACGCTGTTCACCTGAAGGTTGGTGGTCCACAGGTACCCGCTCGGAAAATTCGCATTGAAATAGGCGTTTGCCGTGGTCTGGGCGTTGGACAGTTGTGCCTGGTTGTTGGAGCCGCGCGCCATGTCGCGAGCCCCCGCAAGGGCGGCTCCGTCGGCGGCCGCCGTCACCGACTCCGCTGTATACATCAATCCCACGTCGATTGCTAATCCCAGCGCAGGAATCAGAATCAGCCCAATCATGAAGGTCCCAAACACCATCACGTAGCCGTTCCGTTTGCGGGCCGGCCGTTTGTCAAAAAACGAAGCGGACATAATATCCTCCCTGCTGGCTATTGGTTGGATCGAGAAGGTCCAATTGCGGCATCGAGAAATACCCCTCCGTGAGATAGGCAATCTGGCCGTCCGCTAATGTCATCACGGAACTGAATCCGTTGGCGATCAGTGCACTTTGCACCAGGTAGTCACTCGAATTAATGACGCCATTCTTGATCCAGGCATCGGGCGTGCCGTAATTGCTGGCGCGGAGTTTTGTGTTGCCCAAGTAGATCCGCTGCGCGAATACGGGCTCGTTGAGATTGGGGCAGGTCTGCAGGCTGGCCGCTGTGCAGTCGGCTTGATAGACCTGCACGATCTTCGAAAGGATCAGCACGGCAGTCCCGGTATTCGTCAAACTGAAGTCCGTGCTCAACTTTTGAGCGATGCTCACCGCGCCAGTCTGGTTAAAGTCCGTGCCCAGCGCGTACATGTGGGCAACATCGCGCGTCAACTGGGTTCCGCTTAGGGTCCAGCCCAGCCGCATGCCAACCCCCGTCACGCCTAGCAACAGAGGAAGCGCGACCGACAAGATCAGCGCCAATTCGATCATCGTACTGCCCCGATCGGCGCGCGACGGCTGCCGCGGGGGAACGGCCTTAACGGGCAGGTGGACCAGCAAGGGGACTCGCCTCCATAACATCGGCGGACGCCGCCGAGAACTGCAGCGCCGCGCTATTCCGCCATAGCGGGAACATCCAAGCCCACGACAAGCCGGAAGCTGAAACCAACACGATGTTGCCGCCGGCGTTGCTATTCACCCCGGTCACCGGGTTCAAGGTCACGGGATCGTAGTACGTGATCGTGATCTGGTTCATCCCATTGTTGCCGGGGCTCATTGAATTCAGCAGACCGACCGTGGAATTGATAACGGTGGTTTTGATCGAGGCGTCTTGCCCCAGTCCGGCCATGGTCTGGCTGGTAACCGCGTACCGCACCCCCTGGCGCACCGCAAACTCTAGCGTGTTCTTGACAAAGATGGCGAACGCCACGTCAAAGGTTCCGAACAGAAATGCCATTAACGGCAGTGTAGCCAGGGCGGCTTCCACCAGTGCGCTTCCGCGGCGTCTGCGTTTTCGTTCGGACGGTTGCATATTCTCTCGCCTGTTTCTAGTTTCGGACTATACGGTGCGAAATACGAGCGATTTGAAACCTGGGGAAGATTGAAATTTGCCTGAGATCGCAGATTAGGGCGTTCCTCTAGGTCGTTTTCTACTAAGGCAAAGGCCCTATTGCCTTACGGCGCCGTGACCAAAGGGAGCGGTGCTTTCCGCTCATTTTTCCGGAACCAGCGATGATAGGATAGGCCGGATGCTGAAAATTGCTGCGGGCGCCATGTTCCTGGCGTGTCTGATCAGCGCGCAGACACTGTCCGACCGGCCTTTCCAAATCGTCCGGTTGGATCCGGCGCTCGACGAAATCATCGCACCCGATGCCAAGATCGAGACTCTGGGCGAACACTTTGGCTTGACCGAAGGCCCGGTTTGGGTCCCCGAGGGACGAAGCGGCTATCTCTTATTCAGCGATTGCGCCGCCAATGTCATCTACAAGTGGACGCCGGCCGGTGCGCTTTCGGTGTTCCTCGAAAACAGCGGCTATACCGGGAAGGACCTCCTCAACGTGGGCCAGCAAACCATCTCCGGCGGACGCGTGGCCATCCTCTTGATCGGGTCGAATGGCCTGACCTTGGACTTCCAGGGCCGTCTCATCATCACGGCCATGGCTGACCGCAACGTGGTGCGCCTCGAGAAGGACGGCACCCGCACCATGCTGGCCGATCGATACGAAGGCAAGCGCTTCAGCGGACCGAACGACCTGGTGATGAAATCGGATGGCGCGTTGTACTTCACCGACAGCGTCAACGGAATGCGCGGCGGTGGCGTCAGTCCGGCGCGGGAGCTGCCGTTCAACGGCTTCTATCTGGTCAAGGACGGAAAGGTGACGCTGTTGGGTGGCGACCGCGACCAACCCGGCGAATTCCCCAACGGCATCGCGTTATCGCCCGATGAAAAACATCTCTACGTGACCGCGGGCTTTCGCAAGACGCTGCGCTACGATGTGTTGCCTGATGACACGGTCGCCAACCCCAAACCGTTCCTGGACGCCGGTATCGACGGGATGAAGGTAGACCGGAAGGGTAATCTATATGCCACGGTTCAGGGAAATGACATCTGGATCGCTTCACCGAAGGGCAAGCACCTGGGGACGATCCAGCTCCCCCAAATCACCAAGGAACCCAGGCCTCGCATTGTCGCCACCAACATGGCGTTTGGCGACGCCGACGGCAAGACGCTGTACATCACTGCTTGCACCCATTTGTTTCGCATTCGAACGAAGATTGAGGGAGTACGCCCCCGCGTTGCCCCGTAACAGTGTCGCGACCGTTCAGGGTACGGAGATTAGATGAACATCTCTTCGTCTTGAGTCGCGAGGTCGACCGAAGACCTTCCAGACCCGCGAACGAGGGTGGAAACTACCGCGGAAAAACCGGCGGCCAAACCGTTCACTTCCCGCACCGGCCGCAGCACTGCGCGCTTCACGGTATCGCCGGCGTGCTCCACCTGCTCGACTGTGTGGCTCACCGACTCCTCGATTTGCTCCAGGCGCTCGCGAGCCTTTTCGCTGGTTTCGGCCACCAGCCCGCTGATGCGTTCCACCTGCTGGCGGCTGGTTTTCGTAATGGCTGCGATGTCCTTTGAGATCTCGATCACTTGGGGACGCACGTCGTCGACGATTTTCTGCGTGGTGGTTAGAATCGTCGTGGCTCGATCCATTTCCGCGCCTGCCTTCTTAAGTACCGGTCCGACCTGATCGACCACCGGGCCAATTTTGTCCATAATTGGCCCGATCTTGTCGATTACCGGCCCGGCTTTGTCCGCAATAGCCGCACCTTTCTCGGCGAGCGGTTCGATTTTCTGTTGCATCTTCCGCGCGACGCGATACAGCCCGATGGCCACGCCGGCTTGCACTACAAACGCCACGCATGCCAGCGCGACCGCGACGGTAATCACTATCCGAAAAACGTCTTCGGGCATCGGCTGATTCCTTATCGAACCGGGCGACTAGTGCGGCAAACCTTCGCTAGGAGGCGTCGGCGGCTGGTTCATGGCTTCACGATACGCCTGGCGTCCTGCTTCCAGGGCATCCTGCAGGTTCTCTTTCTGGCGTCCGAGAGCGTCTTTGCCCTTATCCACCCACTCCGCGGCCGTCTGCCTGGCCTCTCCCGTGCGTTGTTTCAGATACTCCGAACTCTCGCCCGCTTTGTTCTTCAGAAAATCGGTGCCTTCTCCGGCTTTGTTCTTAATGAACTCGCGCGTCTCCTGGCCGGACTTCGGCGCAAAAAGCATGCCAATTCCTACACCCACCCCCAAGCCCAAGAGAAACGCCGAAAGGCCATTCTTATCCATCTTTTTGATCCTCCTTGTAATCCCGCGTCACTGGTGATCCGTTTTCAGTATACTCCCCAATGAGAAACCATCATTATGAGTGTGCGCAAGAGCCGGCCGCTGGATGGTGAGGCACTGTGGAGTTACGCACTGAAGCTGCTGGGGGGCCGCGCCTATTCGAGCGGCGAGTTGCGCGAGAAGCTGCGCCGCCGGGCGGAGAAAGCCGCCGCGGTGGATGACATCCTCGCACGGCTTAAGGATCACGGATACCTGAACGACCAGCGCTTCGCCGAGAACTACGCCGCCTCGCGCCTGGCCAACGACAGGCTGGGAAGCACGCGCGTGGTGCAGGACCTTCGCCAGCGCCGCGTGGCCCCAGCGCTCGCCGAGCGCACGGTAAAGAAGCTCTACGAGGACGTCAACGAACAGGCCCTGATTGAAGAGTGGCTACGCCGCAAGTATCGGCTGGCCTCTCGCGAGAATCTCTTCCAGGAGGACAAGGACCTTGCCGCCGCCTACCGCCGGCTGCTCCACGCCGGCTTCCGTTCCGGCGAGATTATCCGCACGCTGAAGCGCTTCGCCCGCAATCCGGAGCTGTTGGACTCCTTCGAGCCGCCCGAGGAACCGATGGAGCCCGAGTGACTACACAAAAACCGGGCTGCGCGCGAATACAAATTCATCCACCACGCGGCCGCCGATCAGGTGCTCCTGGATGATGCGCTCGAGCACTTCCGGCGTGGCGGAGTGATACCACACGCCTTCGGGGTAAACCACCGCTATCGGCCCCTGTTCGCAAACCCGCAGGCAGTTGGCCTTGGTGCGGTACACACGATCGAGCAATTGCAAATCGCTCATCCGCCGCTTGAGGTAGGCCCAGGATTCGGTACCGAGTTCAGCCGAGCAGCACTTCGGCTTGGTCTGTTCCGCGCACAGAAATATATGCCGGCGGACAGTGGGGATACTGAGCCCGGCGGCGATTTTCGTTAGTTTCTCGATGTCTGCCATGGATATTCGCGAGATCAGAATTTCACCTGGGGCGCCGTCCGCGCGCCCGGCTCGGTCTTGAAGTAAGCGTCGTTCCGTTCGAACCCCCCGAGCGAGGCCACGATGTTATTGGGAAACATCTGGATCGACGTGTTGTAGTGCTGCACTGTCTCGTTGTATTTGCGCCGCTCCACGGCGATGCGGTTTTCCGTGCCGGCAATCTCATCCTGCAGACGCAGGAAGTTTTCGTTCGACCGCAGTTGCGGATAGTTCTCGGAGATCACCAGCAGGCGTGATAGCGCGCTCGAGAGTTGGTCGTTGGCCTGAATCTTGTCTGCCGGCGTCCGCCCGCCGATCAGGGCTGCGCGGGCGTTGGCGATATCCTTAAAGACTTCGGTTTCGTGCGAAGCGAAGCCCTTCACGGTTTCGACCAGGTTGGGAATCAGGTCCGCGCGCCGCTGCAGGGCTACGTCCACCTGCGACCACGCCGCGTTTACGGACTCGCGCTGGGTTACCAGGTCGTTGCGCACGCTGACGAACTGCCCGCCCATCGCCAGCCCCACGATTAGCAGGACTCCAAGGATGATCAAAGCTACTTTCACAGGTACTCTCCTATTTCTCAAGACGATCGACGGCGTCGATCACCTTGCCGACGCCTTCCAGATACTCCGCCAGCAGGGCCACCGGCTCCACTTCGCGAGGCTTGACGCGTTCCTCGCGGATCTCGAGCAATCTTTCGAAGGGTGCAGCGTCGATCCCGAACTGATCGCGCGCCCGTTCGATGATCTCCCGCTTGCGCGCCGTGACCACGACGCCGGAAAGCGCCAGGGCATGGCGGAACAGCACGCAAAACGTGGAGATCGAATCTACTAACAATCGACGCAGCAAGTCGGCATCGGACAGCATTCCGGAGGCCTTCTGTCGCAGCCGCAGCAGTTTGGCGCGGAGATCGTGTTCCACCTGCGCCCGGTAAAACGAGCGGTCGATCACCAGGGACGAGACGATGTCTTTGCCATGCAACATCCGATGTTGGTGTTGAATATCGATGAACTCGATGGCGAAACAGTCGGTGGAAGTGGCCACCTCATGCTCCGTGAGCAGCAGGGGCGCCGGGCTGCCCAGTTCGCGCCACCAACGAAAGATCGCCGTGCTCTCGGCTAGCTCGCGCGGCGTGATGGCGGTCAGCACGCAGAGAACATTGAAGTCCGAGTATTTGGCGTGGTGATCGCCATCGGCGGCGGAGCCATAGAGCACCACCGAGACGAGCCGGTCGCCGAAAGCCTTTTGGAGTTTCTCCACCAGTTGGTTGAGCACCTTGTCGTCCATGGTTCCTCACCAGTCGCTGGAAGCGCCCCCGCCTCCGGAGTCGCCGCCGCCGAAACCGCCGAAGCCATCGCCCGAATCCGGGCCGCCGAAACCACCGCTGCTTCGGCCCCCCCAACTCCCCCGGTTCATCATGCTGCCCAGAATCAGCCCTGGCAGGAAGCCCCCGCCGCCCCCACCGCCATACCCGCGCGGCCCACCCGCGCGCATCAGCCAGATAATCAGGAACAGACCGCCGATCAGTGGAAACCAGGGAATTGAATTCACCGCGGTCGGCCGGATGCGGCGCTGCAGCGTGACGTTCAGGGTGACATGTTTCGCCGCCGCGATGTCGCTGCCAATGGTCTGGGCCGCGGCCAGCATCGCTTCCCCATACTGCTGCTGGCGCAAGGCTGGGCGCATCTCGCGCAGGATGCTGCCATTAAGCCCGTCCGGCAGAATCGGCTCCAGGCCGTATCCAACCTCCAGGCGGCTGCGCCGGTCCTGAATCGCGAGCAGCAGCAGAATGCCCTCGTTCTTGCCCTTCTGCCCGACGCCCCAAGCGCGGAAAACGGTGTTGGCGACATCTTCGATCGGTTCGCCCTGGAGCGTCGGGATGGTGACCAGGGCTATCTGCGCACCGGTAGAGCGTTCCACGACAGCGCCGTAGTTTTCCAATTGTTGACGGCTGGCGGCGTCGATCACGCCAGCGAAGTCGCTGACGTAGCCCTGCGGCTTGAGCGTTGTCCAGTCGACCGCACCCGCGGCAGCCGCGCCCAGCGCCAGCAAGACGCTCAGCCGCAAACACTTCTTCATTTCGAAGTTTCAGTGTACTACGCGTAAGGCGGGGTAGTTCCCCGAGCGCCCATTAGACTCCATTTGTTAAAATAGAATTCCCTCGGTGGGACGTCGTCTAACGGTAAGACTGCAGACTCTGGATCTGCGTATCGGGGTTCGAATCCCTGCGTCCCAGCCAAATTCCCAAAAAACCGGCTCAGGGTCAAACGGGCCGTGCTTGCATGGAGTTGCGTGGTTCGAAAGCGCTGGCTGGGAAGAACCGATACTCTACACTGAGCCGATCTCGATACATGTTGGGCTGTACGTAAGTCCGGTGCAGCGTGCCGTTCAGGAATATCAGCCCATCGCCCAGCCCCACCTCAGGCGCCCAGAATTCTTTCGGGGCGAACCGCTCGCGCAGGGTCGCGTCATCGACTTCGGTGTAGTGCAGCAGCGAATCCAAACGACGGCGCACGAACTCCAGTGCCGGACGGTCACCCTCGCAAGGGTCCAGTGGCACCCAACAGGTTAACAAGCGCGTCATGGGAACCATGGATCCGGCGTGCGGTGGAAAACGGACACCAAGTCCTCCATCCTGGTGCCAGCGATTGGGATGATAGTTTCTGGGAGCATGAAAGGGCGCGTACCGTTTGCGGACCCATGACTGCTCCAAGTGGCATGCCATCTCACCGTCCAGTGCTGCGACAGTCAGAGCATGCAGGCCCGCGATGGAGATGGGCGCAAGCAGTTCCTCGGTTGAACAACCGAAGTCTCGGAGCGCGCCCACTAGCACCGAACGAGCGAGCGAGTTGTAGCGATATATTTCGGGGAAGACTTGCTGGCCCCCGCCTTCCACTGCATCAAAGCACGCCTGTGCTGCGCGTCGCAGGGCAGCCAACGGCTCCAAGGGAAAGATTTGGCGCAACCAGACCACACCCTGTTGACGCAGTTGCCCGAGGTGCACCGACACGTCATCTGGCAGCACGTAAGTAGTTTGTCAGATTCAGGTCTCTCGGCGCTTAGTGTCAACCGCGCCTAATGCTTCCCGCACCTTCCTGACCAGCGCATCTGAAGTAAATGGCTTCTGGATATATTCGACCCCGGAATCGTGCACCGCGTCCATGCTGTCCAGGTATCCGGACATGAACAGGATCGGCGTGGGACGCACGGTCTTCAATCGGTCCGCGAGTTCCAGGCCATGCATCCCTGGCATGATGACGTCCGTTAATAACAGATCCAACGGTCCCACATGGGTCGCAGCAAGGGCTAACGCTTCCTCGCCATGGGCTGCTTCCAAGATCTGATACCCAAACTCCCTGAGGATCGAACAGGTCAGTTGCCGGACCTGCGGTTGGTCCTCCACCACCAGGATCGTCTCTGTTCCGAAAAGCGGCTGGTTCCGCGGTTCGGCTTGGTCGGTTTTCTGGGAAGGGATCCCCTCCACGCGGGGCCAATATATCCGGAAGGTCGTTCCTTGACGCGGTTTGCTTTCCACCTGGATCCAGCCGCCGCCGTGCGAAACAATGCCGTACACTGTGGCCAGACCGAGTCCGGTTCCTCTTCCAACCGGCTTGGTGGTGAAAAACGGTTCGAACAGGTGTTTTTGGATTTTCGCATCCATGCCGATTCCCGTGTCGGTGACCGCTAGGAGCACGTGTGCGCCGGGACGGGCGCCAGGATCTCTTCCCACGTCGTTTTCATCCACTTCGACATTGGAAAGGGCAAAAGTAAGAGTCCCGCCAGTAGGCATGGCATCCCGGCCGTTGATGGCCAAATTCAGTAGGACCTGGGTAATCTCGGTGCGGTCGGCCCGGATATGTCCCACCCCCGGATCGAATGTGGTGATCAGCTCGATATCTTCGCCGATCATGCGCCTCAACATCTTCTCGACATCCTCAATCACACCGCGGAGACTCAATGCCTCGGTTGCACGATTCTGACTGCGGCTGAAGGCCAACATTTGGCTCGTTAACTCCTGTGCGCGCGTTCCCGCATTTCGAATTTCGGTGAGCCGTGCGCGCATTCGGTCGTCGCGCGCACTTAAGTCCTGCAGAAGCAGATCGCTGTAGCCATTGATTACTGTCAGCAGATTGTTGAAGTCGTGGGCTATTCCACCAGCCAACCGGCCGATGGCTTCCATCTTCTGAGCTTGATGAAGCCGCTCCTCCAGCAGGGATCGTTCGGTAATGTCCGTGATGATACCCAGTGAGCCGGCGTACCCCCCGTTGCCGTCCCGCAAAGGACGGCTGCTCATCAGCACCGTCAAGCGATGGCCATCCCTGGTTTGAAACGTGGAATCGTATTGTTCTGTGATCCCCTGGCGACGGCGTTCCAGCTTCTGCAATGCGATGGGACGAGCCTCCTCGTCCTTGAAATCCAGCACGTCCCGCCCGAGCATTTCCTCCACCCGGTAGCCGAGCATGGCGGCCATCTGCGAATTAACAAAAGTGGTCCGGTTGTCGCGATCAATGATCCAAACCCCTTCTGCCATCGTCTCGACAATCCCGTGATACTTCTCTTCGCTTTCTCGGAGAGCCTGATTTACAACCACCTCTTGCTCGGCGCGCTTGACCTCGGTGACGTCGGTGCAGCAACCGATATAACCAGCGAAAACGCCGTCCAACGCGAAGCGCGGAACACCGATGTCCAGCAGCCATCGGTACTCTCCGTCGGCCCGGCACAACCGGTATTCCATCTCGAAGCTGTGGCGGGCGGCGAACGACGTGGAGTAGGTGGAGAGGCAGCGATTTAGGTCATCGGGGTGCACCGAATCGGCCCAGCCGTTGCCTCGTTCCTGTTCCATAGTACGGCCAGTAAAGGTCAGCCATCTCTGGTTGAAAAAAGTGCAGAGCTTGTCTGCGCCGGCTACCCAGATCATCACCGGGGCCGTATCGGCCATATTCCGGAAGCGCTCTTCACTTTCCTGGAGCGCTGCTTCAGCGCGCTTCCGTTCAGTGATATCCAGATTGAGGCCTGCCAGGCGAACGGGCTGTCCGGCATCATCGAGGAACACCTGACCCTTGGCGAGCAGCCAATGGACGCTCCCGTCGGGCCATGTCACGCGAAATTCCGTATCCCAGACGTGCGTTCGTTCGACGCTCTCTTGATACTCCATTTGCACCCGCAGGCGGTCTTCAGGGTGCACCAACCGGAGATATCCCTCGTGATCCACTGGAAGTCGGTCCGGCGTCAGGCCGTGCAGCCTGGAAAATTCTGAGGAGGTTACGGTGACACCTGTTCGCAGATCGCGATCCCACAGTCCCAGGCGTCCTGCACTCTGGGTGAGAATCAACTGCCGCTCCTTATCGCGAAGGGCACGCTCGGCCTGTATCTTCTCGGTGATATCCTCCACCACGGCGATGAAGTATTTTGGCCGGTTGTCGTGATCCCGCACCAGCGATCGATTAAGCCTACCCCAAAAGATTGTTCCGTCTCGCCGGATATAACGCTTCTCCATAGAATGCATGGAGATCTGACCCTCCAGAAGCTGGCGACGCCCAGCAAGGGTCTCGTCGAGGTCGTCTGGATGCGTGATATCTTGAATCGTCTTTGTGTGAAGTTCGGCTTCCGAGTAGCCGAGCATCTGACAGTACCGGTTGTTCACACGCAGCAATTCCCCATCGACGTTGCCCTGGGCGATGCCGACAGCCGTGTGGTCGAAAATAGCTTGAAGCACCAGATCCGGAGTGTCCATTTTGCTTTCGATTGCCAAGTAGTATATGCCCGGTTGGCTTATGGAAGCTGGCGTTTGCGGCGGAGGCGGTCAGCTGTGGATTGCATTAGTACTTTTCTTGACAATTCGTGACTCCACGCTCGCTTAGAGAGCCTTGCACTTGGGTAAGGCACCCTGCGCACTCATCAGTCGGTCGGATCGTAATAGCCGAGCCGCCAGAACGCGTGCAGCCGCGGGAAACCGTTGGGCTTCGTGAGGCGTATTTGGATGCGGTGGTATGTGCGGTTGTCGGCCGAACGGCCAGGAGCGTAGCCCAGCACGTACTGGCTCCGCAACCACCCGCTGATTCTGGAAGCGATCTCGGGCAGCTCCTTGAGCTTGTGTGTTTCGAACAGGCGTCCGCCCGTTTCCCTGGTGATTTCGGTGAGCAGTGACGAGCCGGGCCTCGGCGGTGGCGGCCAGCTCGTGGAGGAGTAGTTGGCGGGCTCGGTGAAACCGATCGCATACATCAGCACATCTCCCTGACCCACCTTTTCTTTGAGATCGTGCACCGAACAGTGGCTGGCATTATCTTCGCCGTCGGAGATGATAATCAGCGCCTTCCGCGTGTAACGGGCGTTCCTCATTTGAGCCATTGACACAATGACTGCGTCCAGAAGCGCTGTCGTGCCCTCTACAGTCAAAGTCGCCATTGCGTTCCGAATCTTCTCTCGCTCGGTTGTCAGCGGTACCAGAAGCACGGGCTCGGTACTGAACTTCACGAAAAAGAACTCGTCATCCGGATTGGCGGTGGCCAAAAGTGCGGCCACAGCTTCGCGCGCTTTGGAGAGTTTCGGCGCCATGCTGTCGCTGGTATCGAATAGGATTCCGATAGATGCGGGAGCGTCTTCGGAGGCAAAATGCGTGATCTCCTGTTGCACCTTGTCCTGGTACAAGGTGAAGTGCTCCTTCTCCAGGCTGGTCACCACCCTGCCCTTGCCATCAGTAACGGTCACAGGGATGAGCACGAGGTCGGAGTGGATCCGAAAAGTCGCGTCGCTCCGGTAAAGTTCTTGGGAGACGGAGGCGTTTGATGGGGGAAGAGTCGCCTCGGAGATCGCACCCTGGGGTTGGCCACACACCACCAGAAGTGAGAAGAGGATTCCAGCAAAGACCTGTATTAGGCCGCTGTGAATGGTTGATTCGGCGTCACCTCGCACGTTTCAGCTCCCTGGTCGGGAGTGATGCGCCTGGAACGACCCCCGGTTATTTTTGGAGGTTACTCGCGGTCCGTTACGGGGAGGCGCGCGGCATGAACGGTGCGAGCCTGCCACCTCGCCCCAACATGCGACAGGTTCCCGGTGGGCTTATCCATAACCACAAGATCCAGATGGGAATCGAGGGGCCCGCATGAGCCGTCCGCCCCGACTAGCACGCTATCGTTGCTTATTTGGCCTGCTGGTTGCAGTCTTACCAGGCGAGAGGCCAAATTATGAATTTCACCCCGAAAATTAACCGCGGACTTGTCGCTGGCGGGATTCTAACACTCGCGGTGGTGGGATTGATCGGGTGGATCGGCCATGTCGCGTCCGCACCCACGCCAGTCGTCGCAACGCAAGACGTCTTCGCAGTCCAAGAATCTTTTCAAACAAGCGGCGCTGTATTGATTGTCCCCGCAGTGGAGCTGGCACCAGCGCCTGGTTTCCAGACCGAGTCCTATCAACCGATATCCTCTTGGTATAAGAGCAAGCATTGGTGGAAAAGGAATGCCCCCATCGTCGGCGGGGCCGGCGGCGGCGCCTTAATCGGAGGTTTGGTGGGCGGCGGCAAAGGAGCCATCATCGGCGGTGCTGTGGGCGGTGGCGGTGGATACTTGTACAAACGCTCGAGACACCACCATAAAGATCACAACCACGCCCGCACGGCGCCACCCACGGCCGCTGTCCGATGAGCTTGACCGGTGGTCCAGAACTTCTAGAGATTAATACCCGATATCCCGTACCGCGTCCGGCCCGAGCCGGTCGCGCAACTGCTGGAGATAGAGGCTCGCAGGCTCAACCATTTTTCCCGGTGAGTCGAAGGTGCCATTGGGCGTACTGCCGATTGTGACCGGCGTGCCAATGCAGCCGATGCACCAGTTCAGTGCGCCGGGCGGCTTCTGCACCAGCAGAAAGGGTGAGCTGACGTTCCAAGCCACCGCCCAGCCGACATCCCATCCCTGGCTCGATCCGGCCGTGGCGTGGTTGGAAAAAGCAAGGCCCGGGCTACCCTCTGTACCGCCGGGGAATTTGCCGCCATCTACCAGCAGCCCCGTAGCCCAAGGCTGGTGCGGCGCGACACCGCCTTGATCGGCCGTGAAGTTCAGGATAACGAGCGGCCCGGTCGCCTCCGACTGCGTGACCACCGGCGACGTGCCTTCGCCCGTCACGCGGCAGCGGTCCACCAGAATTTGGGTTCCCTGCAACGCAAAGTCGGCAGGCGCGGCGGAACGCGAATGCGCCAGCGGGTGTGTGATGCTTACATTTGTCAGCGTGAGACGCTTGGCGCCCGGACCGACCACGATTCCGTTATGTGTCTCCCGAATCTCCAGATCGCGGGCCCAGCCGTCTTCCACGCCATCCATGCGGAGGGCTGTGTATCGTGGTCCGTTGATCGGGACGTCCTCGAACGGCGCCTCAATGCGCAGTCCTTCCACACCAACCTCTGTGATGCGGCCGGGAAAGCTGTAACGAACGAGGGAGGCGGCCGTAAACTGGGAATCCAATGCGTCGCTCAGGGGAACGTCCAGTGTGATGCGATCTTCGTCCACGGACTCGACCACCCGATCGGTTCGGATCACGCTGCCGGCCCGGATCCAGTCTTGTGGCTGGCTGTCGTGGACCAGCGTGTCCAGTGGGTCCATACCCATGAAATGGATCCATTCTGCTGTCACCGGGTGGAGCACCAGCACGTGATCGCCAGGATGGAAGGCCGAGGCGCCGCGAACCCGAAAAGTACTGGCGCCGGCCGCCACGTAGGCGTCAAGGACCGGCGCGGCAGGACCTTCCTCGCGCCACGTGCCCACGCCGTGGATTTCCAGGAATGTATGTGGTTTGGCCGTTAGCCGGATGTCAGCGCCCTTCTCCCCGCGTAGCACGACCCCGCTGCGTGTGATTCTCAGGGTTCCTGCGATCTCGTATTCGCCGGCAGCCAGCACCACCGTGCCCCCTGCCTTGTCCAGTGCCGCCTGGATGCGCGTCGTGTTATCGCCAGGCGCAGGTAGAAGCCGCTGGGCTGCGGCGGCAGACGGCAGTTTCACACCGCCCGCACGATATCCCGCCGACGAGAAATCCATGATGCTGTTTCCGTGCGCATCGTACCTGTAGTGCAGGCGGTGATCCGCCTCAACGAAGGCCCACTCGCTAATCGCCTGCGCAAACAATGCGCATGCGGCGAGCATTAAGAAAGCAACCTTCATAACGTAAAGCCCCCCGCATAACGGAGACTATACGGTGACCGCCTCCGCCTCAATCTCGTGACGGTCGGCGGCTTCCTGGCAGCGGACGCAAAACCTGGCCCATGGGACCGCATTCAGGCGCTTGGAGTTGATCTGCCCGTCGCAGTGGAGGCAGAACCCGTAGCTGCTATCGGCGACCCGCGCTAATGCATTGAGCACATCGCGGAGCAGGTTCGATCCTCGGTCCAGATTTCGAATCGCCAGTTCGCGCTCCCCGGCGAGCTGTACTTCGTCGATAGCATCTGATGCCTGCTCAATGGCGATGCCGTCCCGCTTACAGAGCCCGGCTGTCAGCTCCGCCTGCTTGGTCTCCAGCATCGCTCTATATTTGTTCTGTTCTGTCCGGTTCATTGGTATCTCCTATGTGGCCAAACCGCTTTCTGCTTATTGGAAACTCGCGTTGGTCGTGGAAACCTTAGACACGATCATCCTCACGGCCTGTCGGATTCATTAATTTCCTACCGAGATCCCCAACAGCCCGCGGCCATAGCTCTCGCACGAAACCATCGTCTATCCGTGGGCCGCAGATCAAAAGTTGAACGAAATAACCCTTGAGCTCGTAACTTGTGTTTTGGCGTCGTAGCAGGGCGCTGAAGATTACATATGCTGGGCTGGTAAGTCATTGTCCTATGCACCGCGGCGGCAGTTCTCGCCTTTTTGACAAGTTGCACCCGTCCAACTGGCGCGCAGGATCAGAACTACCAGAAAATCGACATCGTCTGAGACAAGCCTGTCAGTGGCTTCTACGATCCAAGTGTGCAGTACGATCGGGACGGCAAAACCGGCTGGCTCGTTTAGTTGCCTACACTGAGCCCGGCGCCCTGTACTACGATTCCAAACTCTATTTGAGCCTCACGGCTGCCAGACGAAACGGTCCTGGGCAACTCATTTTGATCGTGTCCAAGGATGAAGGAAGATCCTGGTCGCTCGAGAGCACACTCGCGACTCGCGAAGACGCGCAGGCGTTCCACTACGATTACCTGGACGGGTCGAGTCTCGCCGAAGAGAACGGACGGATATTCCTCCTGGCGGTACCAGGGGGCAGCAGTCGGATGCACGACGGAACCTGGATTTTCGAATTTGATAAATTCGCCGATGGGAAATTGCGGCGGGACTCTGACGGAAAGCTTGTGGTATTCAAGGGAATTGTGCCGCAAGCGGCGATCCTGTCAGGCCCGGGCGCGGGTCAGAGCACTTATCATAGGTTCAACACAAGTGGAGGGATCATTTTTCCACAATTCAATCAGCACGCTTATCCGGAGATCTTTCAATCGTTCAATACCCGCGAAGGAATTGAGCCTCGGCCAGCCAAAATGAACGGTTCGACTCAGTTTACTTCGGCGCTTCGGACTAACATCCCCGGTCTGTAGCTGGACACTTCGACCCATTCATCCTCTGCTGGCAAACTCAGTAGGTCGCACCGGCCCATTTGGAACAGCCTCACCCTAAACGTGTAGGATCCGTTGGTGCAAGCCGGCGTCGGGATTACCGTAACGCGAATACCAGCAGGCGCCTGTAGAAACTCGATTTTTGAGTCTGTAGGTTCTCCATTGATCCATTCCCATCGTTGCATGGCTGGGAAAATATGCGCTGCGTAGGTTTCTTCGCTGGCACGGCCGCTCTGGGGATCGGAGCGCCAGGTTACCGAGACAGCAAACACTCCACCATCGGGGATCAGACCTGGCCGGATCATGCCGCCCCCATATGACCGGATATCGACTGTGACCGTGAAGGCGCAGAACATGCGCAGCAAAGCTGCGGCTTGGAGTACGAAGCGATTCGGGGCCTCCTCCTCCGATTCCAACACGCCGCATCGTAGCACCGGCCAGCTCTGGCCCGCCATCCAGAACTTTCCCGTCTCGTCATACCATTCCCCCTTGCCATACTCCTGGCCGAGGAAGCTGTGCGCCGCAAAGATTGCCAGGTCAGTTAAACTCCACAGGTAGACCAGTAGAGCTCCGGTGGCCGTGATGGCCGCCGCAATCAAGCCGATAGGGCCACCCCAAACCTCGAGCTCAGCGGCCGACAGTAAACCCATATAGTAAGCGGCGACAGGTGCGATCGTTAACAGAGCTCCCGCAGCCTCGATACCATGGCCGATGGCGGCTCCGTGATCTCCGGCGCGGGACGCGTCCATAGCTTGCTGTGATTCGGATAGGAGATCGAGCATAGAAGTGATAAATCCGACCACCTCCAGCAGTTTCAAGCCTGATTTTGCATATTTGATTTTGTCCGCGGATTTTTCAAAACTTAATAACTCGTCGATGGATCGCGACTCCCATCTTATTTCCGGATGGGCTAACTCCTCTAGCGCGGGGTTGCGACGCGCTAGCTTCAATCTCCGCTCCACAGTCTCGACCGCCCACTCACCGACCAGCTTGGCTCCTTCCGATGGGATCTCGAGATACATGCCCCTGACGGCGTCAAAATGCTCCCAGTAGCCTTGGTGGCGGTCATTCAATTTCTTATGCCAGCGCACTCCCAGCCCCCAGATCGTGGAGATAGCCTTTGTGCTTTTGAAAATGCCTAAGTATCGCCCCGTGGAAGCGGCTTTCGCGGCGTTGAACTGTCCCATGAACCTATCGAAATTCTTCTGCATGTGCTCAGAAGCAATTTCGGCGGATTTAGCCAGGAAATCGGCTTCGTCGTCACCCATGATGTACGGTTCACGGGAGACGCTTTCGAAGAATTTAGAAATCGTTTCCGGAGGGTCGGTTACGCCCGACGGCATTCTGACCGGGCCGCTAGTTGCGATGAGCACAGGAATTAGCGAACTGAACACTTGTGCGGGGACAGCCGGTCCAAACTTCTGAATGTAAGGCGAAGTTTTGGTGAGATTCTCGCAACGCAGTATGTTCGCCTGCGGAATGCGCTCGGCCAGGGCATCATCCTGTACCAGGGATTTGACAAACTCCTTGCCACTTGGACACGCCAGCGATTCCGTCAGCAGGTGCTGCCAATGGAGCAGCCCGAACTGGAGAAAATTGGGATCGGCGACGTGCTCCTGGCAGCTGACTTCGATCACGCGGTGCCCAGGGGCGTGCAGGACGGAATGCCGAACGCGGCAAAATGCCTGATCGACCTCCCTCGCCAGGTAACCAGTCATGTCATCGTAACGCCGCATCCACGCGTCCGCTAGGTTTGAGGCGTGTGTAGACTTGGGCGCTGGTTGTAGTGCCTTCCCTATGTCGAATGGATCGAATGCAACTCTGACTTCCTTGCCGTGAGCGTTCGCCTTGGCCGGCCTGGAAGGATGTATGGCCTGTTTTAGCGTGCCCGCGATGAACACCTTCGACTGCTCGTTTTCATTTGTGGCGAGCACGCGCTGTGCATCCAAAATAGGGATGTAGTCCGCCTCGTTGGCCATGGCAGCCCATGCAAACGGGTCGACCAAAGGGATGTATTCGTAAAGCGTGGGAATCTGTTCCGCGTGGAACCGGCGCGCCGTGGTGGCTGCCCACGGCTGATAACCTCCCATGACCGGAACATGTGGCGACCATGGCGCTTCATCCTGAACGGAGCGGCACAGCAGGTCGAGGGCCTTAGGGCCGAGTCTCACCGGTGAGAGAAAGAAATGCCACAGGTCATTTTCCCACTTCGACATCTGCACCTTCAGCCCGTTTACATATGGCATGAAGGGGCTGTCAGTGAATCGGCCGCCCGCAAAGCGAGTGTGGATCCGCCCTCTCGCGTCCGATTCGGCGTAAACCTCCCATTTCGGTTGTAAGCTCTTGCCGCTCCCGGTCAAGAGATAAATCCACTTCTCACGGATGGGAATGATTTTAAAGAGAGGACGCTCCTCCTTACAAACGGCGCATTTCCTGGTCAGGCCGCCGCGGTCGCCCTTGGCCATTGCCGCCAGCTCAGCGCGAATGCTGGACTTCAGTTGGTCCGAGGACGGAAAGGCCTCGTGCACACTGGAAAACCGGGGCTCATTCGCGCTGTCGACGAAGGTGTACTCACCATCGGGCAGATCAATCATCTCCCAGGTCCGGAGAGTGCAGCTTGGGTTGACACAGGGACTCAGGAACCAGGAGCCTTGGTAGTCTTTGCCATACAAAGGTGTCCTGTCATGAGCATCCTTGGCCGCTTCCTTTACGGGTTCTTCTCTGTCCAGGAGATGGTTTGTGTCGTCGGGTACTCCGTTAACGTGCTTCCATACCTCGTCGTCGTACCACCGCGGACAGCCGTCGTAACAGCGCTCCACAAAACGAATTTCGAATTTGCCGTCAAGGGTGGTTGTTTTGCTCCGGCCGGCGCCGTGCCAGTACGTATCCGCCATAAAATTCTCCGCACAACTAGTCAGGATGCGTGCGCGTCGACAAGCTTCTGGCGTGTCGCATCATCAAGGGTGCCGGTGGTTTCGAGGTCTGCGTCATTCTGGAAGAAGGAGATCGCCTCGGTAGTACCTTCGTCCATTTCGCCCGTAGTAGGGCATTCGTAGCCGAGGTTGCGCAAGCGCTTCTGGAGTCCATGAGCGTTCTCGATCGGGTCCATGCCGCCCAATTTCAGAGGGTAGATCCGCTGACGCACTCGCCCGCGACCAACGACCAGTTCGCCCTCGTCCGCGTTTGGCGATATGGCGACCTCTATGTTTCCGTCTCCGTCCGTCGTGCCGTCAAAGACTCGATGGTCAATCCTGAGCCGATAGGGTTCGTTGGAACGCGGTTTGCCGCCCTCCAAAACACGCAGGTGCAGCTTTGAAACGCGCCCGCGAACCACGAAAGTGTGGCGCTTGTCGGTCACGCAATTGTATTCGCCGAGCCGGAGAGGAGGGATGTGGAGGCGGTCACCGGGCAGCAATATATTAGGGCTTGCGCGCTTCGCTTTTACCTGGGCATTGCTTGGGTGGTCCCAGATGGTCTTCCAATTGAGACCGTAACGCGCCGCGATGGATTCCACGCAGTCCCCGTCCTGCACCTCATACTCTCCATCGCCGACTGGGCCGCTTTTTTCTTGATCAACCGAATCAGTACTTGGCATGGTTGCTCCTCCTTGTCAGCAGTCAATGTAGAGAAATCCGGAGGTGCGCGCCGGGTTTAACAGTTATCTCGCGTTCGCCACTGCCGGAACCAATTCGGTAAAGGCCGGGCTGCACGGACAGCTCGACGGGCGCGGGATTGGCGATGGGAGTTCCGTTCAGGCGCAGATCGGCCGGCGCCGTCTCCACGATGATGCTGCCACGCTCCTGGGGCGGCGCGGCCGGGTCTACTGCGATCGATGGGAGCGGATCCCGGCGGAGTTGGGAAAGCTCGCGCCATGGGTTCTCGCCCGCAAGCCGCAGTGGCGGGAGTCCCGGCAGGGCGCCCGCTTGTGGAACGTCCGCCGGATTGGCGGAAAACGTAGCCAGCAGCACCACGGGTTCGCTATCGGAGACCAGCTTAGGCAGCGGCCGCGCCAACAATTCCATTTCTGACTGGTCGATGGGTGGCAGCAGATCCGAGATGTAAACCGGCTCGGCGGGCCCGGCGTCGCGGAAGAAATCCCGAGCGTCGGCGCCGGAGCCTTTCGCAGCGGGTTCGATCGGCTCCAGTTCTTTCAGCATGGCCGCCGCGGAACCAGCGTATTCGCTAGCGCTGTTTTCGTGTAGGCGAACCAGGAGGCCAGCCGCGCGCGAGGTGTCATCGCTCAGTAGCCAGGCCGAGGCCGCTTCCATCCCGTTGGAGTCACGCGCGGGGATCACCGCCCACGTCTTCTCATACAAGTCTCCGGCCTTGTCGTATTCGCCGCGATCGGCGGCGGCATCCGCCGTGGCGCGCGCCGCGGCATATCGCAATTCGCGCTGGGCCGCCTCTAACGCTTTTTCCAGGCGTTCCTTAATGGCGGGCTGCCCGGCGTTCCCGACGGCGATCTCAAGGAACCGGGCTGCCAGGTCGTAGCTGCGCCCGCTCCCGTTCAGCCCGGCGAGCAGGGCCGGCGCCTCCCATCGCTTCGGATCGATCTTGCCGATGTCGCCCAAAGCCGCTACTGCTTCGGCGGGTGTCAGCTTCGACAATTCCTTGAGTATCGGGTAGAGCGCGTCGTCATACGCGCGCCGGCGCTTGCCCTCGGGCGTTGCTTCCAGAGAGCGGATGAGGCGCAGCCGCTCCATTTGCGGAGCCGCTGCCATTTTCAGACCGGAGTCAAGGCGGACGGCTTCTTCAAAGGCGGACAGCGCATCTTCCCACTTCTCGGCAATCGCCGCGATGATGCCCAAGTTCCACACGGCGGCGGCATATGTCCGATCCACCGCGAACGCTTCCGCGAACCCCTGGAGGCCTGCTTTCACATTGCGGGCGGATTGCAGTTCCGCCAGAGTCGCCTGAAAGCGGTGGCGCGCGGCGTCGCGAGACGAGGCATAGGGTGTGTCGAGATCGGGCGGAGCAAGAGGATTGACATCCACGGTGACCACTGGAATGGTGATCGGCGCAACGGCCGGAGGAGTGGCGGGTGCCGGTGCGGTTGCCGGCTCCGCAGGTGGAGCAGACGCATCCTGGGCGGATACAATCCAGCAAGCCAGAATTAGAGAAACGAAGAGGCGCATGGCGGAATCCCCTCTCTAACGGATGGGAGCGACACAGGCTCCGGTCAATTGCTCGAGCTCGGTTTTCGTCCGAACGATTTCCTGCTCGCTCGTTTGAGGTCTCGGTGCCGCCATTCCGCTTGGGAACACTTCAGCGAGCAGCTTGTTTTGCTGCGAAGCACGGTCCGATGGTAAGGGTGCGGCGGCGGGTTTGTACCAATCGTTGGCGATGGCCAACGGATCCGCCGACTGTGTGTTGGCGCGCGGCCGTGGCGATGGTTCGGCGGCCTCGGTGGTGCCATTCCGTTCTGATTCGTAAGTCCGCAGTTTAGCTGTCAGATCCGCGATCCGGGCTGCCACCTCTGGAGGACAGCTCTCTCGCTGCACCCTGCCAAGATTGGCGTCTCGAACGGTGTCCAGGTTTTGCAGGGACTTGTTGAGCGAATCCATGGTGGTGTCGATTCCGCGCTGCGTACCGGTGCGTGCCGCAGATGGTGATCCTTTCGGTTTCAGCAGCCGCTCGTACTGCTCGGGCGTATAACCCCCGGAATCGAGAAATGCCTTCTGTTGCGCCGGAGGCATTTTCCGCCACATCTCACGGTACTTTTCCAACGCATTGTCAGAAGCATCGGGAGCGGCAGCAGCGGGAGGCGGATCTGCGTCTGAGTGAACGCTGGATGGTGTAGTCAAGATTGTGCGTTGCGGCGAATCAGGCACGGTGTGTGACTGGCCATGCGCGCCGCCGACAAAGACTGTCACCAGAAGACTAGAGCGAATCCAAGACCGGTTCATATTACGATTTCCCCTTGCCCGAGGTCTCATCCAACACGAATTCCACTTTTCGCGAGCGTCCGTCGATTGACGGATCGGCATCGCTTTCGGCCTCGATCAGCGCGCCTTGCTTGTTGTACTTGTACTGAATGTGCGAACTTTTCCCGGCATGCGTGATGGTTTCGCTGACCAGCTTGTCGCCCGAATACGTCAAGGTCCGCGAATAGACGATCGCTTCGCCCGCGGTGGTCGCTCTGCCCGTGACACTCATCAGGCGTTTACCATCCCAGGTGAAATCCAGCCGTGGTGCATTCGGCTGGTCAAGTTCCCAGGCGTGGAGGACGCGCCCTTCGTCGTCGTAATCCAGCTCGAACATATGAATCGCGTCCCACGCGAACGGGTGGAAAAAGTGATTTCCGGAGAACCCCACCGCCACGCGCTTGCCCGTGATTTTGTAAGTCAGGCGCGTATCCACCCGCGGGCTGTTCCACAACGTGAGAAAGCCATTCGTCGAAGAGCCTTGCGGATCGGCATGCACCGAATAGTTCTGGGCCGGCAACAACTGGCTGAGCGCACCGAGTTGCCCGCGGCCGCCCACGCCACCGATGGCACCGATGCTGCCCATGCTGCCGATGCCGCCGATGGCGCCGCCGATTGCACTGAGACGGCTGATGCCGCCGAGCCGGCTTGCGCTAGCGAGCCCCGGCATCCCTCCTAGTCCTGCCATCCCGCCGAGTCCCGGCATCCCGCCGAGTCCCGCCATCCCTCCCAATCCTTTCAGCCCGCCGCCTGCCAGCAGGCCGCCCAACCCCGCCAGGGAACCGAGCCCGCCAAACGGGCCGAACCCACCGAAGCTCGGAATACTAATGGGGATTTTCTGGCTCTTCACCACCACGTTGTCCCGGCTCACATTGAAGATCTGCGGGGCGTCTTCGTAGTAATTGAAATAGAAATCGTTGGTTTCACGCCCATTGGTGCGCCAGCTGATCGGCAGTGATACACCCTGAGAGGCGGCCGCCACTCCCAAGGCCAGTTTCGCGATGTTGGAACCGGTCTTCTTCTCTTCGTACCTGGCGTGGACGGCGCGTAACCCGTAGCCGGACCATTCGTAGTTCACGGTCAGGTGATCGGAAGCGTTGACTCGGGATATTTTCGGCTGAAACGCCAGGCTGACAGGGTCATAAAAGACGCCCCGATCCAGCGATTCGCCCGAAAACCAGCTCTTCGCCACCGCCTTGGCGTCGGCAGTAGTGGCCGGTTCGTTTGCCCCCTGCCGCAGCAGCTTTAGCGCAATCAGACGCTGTTCGCGGTTGGACTGGGTCGAGTCGGTCAGGTCGAGAAACCGGTGCAACAGCGGTGTCGCATCCCCGCAGTGACGCACCAGACAGGCATTGACGCTGGCTTGAAACAGGAACGATGATTCTTCGTTGTCGAGCTTCAGCCCTCCCGCGGCTGTCTGTAGTGCGGAAGCGAACCGCTGATCGGAATAGAGCGTTGTCAGTTGATTGCGTAGCTCGCTGCGAGTGTTATCAATCTTGTACTGAATGCCGGCCCGCAACTTCTCGCCTTCCTCAAAATCCTGCGGCGTGAGGGCGAGGCCGGCGTATTGATCCAATAGCGCCACTGCCATACCGAGATCGCCCCGCTGAATCGCCAGGCGCGCCTCAACGAATTTAAGTTTTGGTTCGTCTTTGTCGCTGGCCTCGGCTTGCTGGAGCGTCTGCTCGGCTTCCTGCAGCTTGTTGTCGTCGACGTACTGCTCTGCGAGCAGAAGCCGCCGCTGCATTTGCACGTGAGCGGGCGATCGTGGATCCAGACCGCGCCTGCTTTCCGCGAACTTTTGCGCCGAGAGGCGGGCGACTTCAAGCCGGACCTCCTCCAGTAATTGGCCGGCTTCGGCCAGCCCGGGGTTGTGTAACTGGGCCAGACGCAGGTTGCGAATCGCATTGACGTAGTCACCGTCCTGACGCAGGCGCCGCGCGGCTTCCAGATGCGCTAACGCGCTTTCATCGCGGTGAGCCCGACGCGCCGCGGCGAGATCCGGGAAGGAGCGGTCGTACGGCTCGAAATCGCGATACGCGGCCAGGAACGCATCAGTCAGTTTTCCGGCGTGAAGCGCTCGAAGAATGGCCACCCGCCGGTCCAGAGAGGCTTTGGCGGCGGCCGTTTGCTTCCTCAGGTTGGCTTGCGCGGTGTCGCTTGGAAAAGCGGCTTCCGATACCTTCGCCAGAAGTAGCCCGTCCTCCAGCGTCGATACCGGAGCGTCGCCGTCCTGCCATTGCTGCAGGTGTCGGCTCATTTCAGTCCGAATATAGTCACGGATCGATTCCGTCGAAGGTCCCGACGAATACTTCTTGACTGCCGGAGGAATGAGTTCCAGCATCTGGCGAAACGCCGGGCCAGCTTCCACGGTGGGATACGTGTGGAACGATACATCCGTGACGAATCGTGCCGTCGAGAGCGCCGGGTCTTGCCCCGGAACGATTGCGTATAGTTCGCTGAGATGGATTGGAACGGGAGCTTTATCCTTGCGGTCGGCCTTCAACGATACGGCGGCACTGCGCCAGATGTCCGCTCCCGATTGCGCGGCCTTCTCCTTGACGTTATCCGGAAGAAGCAACTGCCAGCCGGCGGTTTGCTCGGACCGCGCCAGGAGCTTCCCGTCGGGCGTCCGCTGAATCACCGAAAAGCTTTCCAGCGGGACATCGGCCAAACGGCCAATCGACTTGCTGTCCCATGTGTCCGAATGGGGAGTGGAAAGAGCGGCGCTGCGGACCTTCTCTTTTCCATTAATCAGGATTGAGTCGGCCTCGGTAAATAACCAGCCGCCGCCCGAATGAGTCACCACGGCGAACTGCGCGGCGTCCGTCCGAACTGCCGCCAGCCCTATTAGCGACCCGAGCAACCAGCGTGAAAGCTTCTTCCCTGCCATGTGCTCCCTCCGATGGGCCCCTCGCGGGACCTCCCGCTCCCCTCTCTTCGCGGAACCGGCCTTTGTGGACCGATCCAACTGAGGTCAGAGGATGCAAACCGAACCGCGAAATTGCTTGGCGGGAAAAAAAGGTACTGGTCGCTCTAGAAGGATTAGGGCAGTATGGCTATCATACAAACGATAGACGATTCCGGGGGTATGCCTTCACAGCAGTCAGCGCAAGAGGCGGATGTTCTCCTAGAACAATGGTTTGCCGAGGGTGACGCCGGCCGGGCCCAGGCGCTAATGGAAAGCCTTGTTTGCCATCATGCCGAGCCCCTGATCCGGCGGATCGTGAGCTTCAAACTGGCGTTGGGCGGCGATCCGCTGGACCGCAGGAGCCACCAAGCCGACACTGACGACGTCTGCGGTACAGCGCTCTACAACCTCCTGGCCCGGCTGGAACGTATCAAGTCAGGTGACAACGAGGCCGCTGTCCGCAATTTCACTGGTTACGCAGCGGTAACTGCTTACAACGCCTGCCATGAATATTTCCGGAGCAGGAAGCCGGCTTGGTTCCGGCTGTCCATGAAACTCCGATATCTAGGTACGCACGCGCCGAAATTCGCCGTTTGGCAGACCGCCGAAGGGCGCGATGTCTGCGGACTCGCGCGGGACCGCGGCCGGGAGCCTGACTCCGACCTCGGGCGCCTAAGAAAGTCCTGCCAAAAATTATGGGAAAATCAGCATCCTGGAGCGGTCAGCTTCCCTAAATTGGTGGAAGCGATCGTGGGTGCGGCAGGCGCCCCTTTGATTTTCGAAGACCTCGTGGATGCGGTGGCGGATTGCCTGGGCATCGCTGAAGCGCGCGTGCAATCTCTGGACGAAGACCGCGGCGACGATAGCCCACGCTGGGAGTTGCCAACAGCCGATCCGCCGGCGGACGCCCGCCTGCGCGAGCGCCAATTTATCGAGCGTCTTTGGAAAGAGATTTGCGACCTGCCTCTCGAACACCGTAAGGCCCTATTGTTCAATCTGCAGGATTCCGCCGGCGGCGACATTCAGTTATTCGATTTTCTGGGAATCGCCACAGTTGCCCAGATCGCCGCCGTAGTGGAAATGGAACCCTTGGCATTTGCGGAGTTGTGGAAACGACTGCCGCTCGACGATACTTCGATCGGCCGTGAGCTCGGACTCAGCCGCCAGGACGTGGCCAATCGCCGCAGTTCCGCGCGGAAACGGCTGGCACGGAGGATGAATGAATTAGAGCGCGGAAATTAATGACCTGTAGGAAATTATGGGCCCGGTTTCTGCATCCATGAAAGTAGGGATCTAGTACGGACCAGTCCTAGGATTGTATGATCGCCCACTTGAGCGACGAACAAATCGAGGCGTACCGCCGCCGGTCGCTGGCAGCCGCGCAACTGCTCGCTGTTTCCGAGCACATTGGCGGTTGCGAGGCTTGCCGCACCCGCCTCGCTGCGCCGGATGAGTTAGCTGCCGGCATCCGAAACGTGAAGGCTGCGCTCCAGTCCACAGCCGGCTCCGTTCACTTGACCTATGAAGCCCTGGAGGCCTACGTAGACGGAACAATGGCTAGCGAGAACCGAGTTGGCCTGGAGGCACATACGCGCGACTGCCCGTCGTGTGCCGCCGACCTCGAAGCACTCCAGGACGTCCGGAAGGAATTGAGACCGCCAAGTGCCGTCACCGAACACCGGACCCCGTGGGCGGAGTTCTGGAAAGGCTGGCTGGGCCTTCGTGGAGGTCTGGTGCTGGCCGGAGCCGCCGCCTGCGCCCTGGTTGCGATTGTGCTGGTTCGCCCTCCACCGCCGCAGAGCGTGCCACCGCCAGCGCGGGCCGGGTCCATCATTCGGGACGGGTCGCGCACCCTCTCCATCGTGGCCGGAAACCGGATCGAAGGTTTGGATCCACTGGCGGAGCCCTATCGCGCGGTGCTCCAGCAGGCGCTCGCCGAGAAGCGAATCGAGCCTTCCTCGTCGCTAGCGGACCTGGCCGCCAATCGCGGAGTGCTGCTAGGGGCGCCCAATGAACCGGCGCGCGGCAGGCTGCTCGAGCCCCTGGCTACCGTCGTGGAAAGCCAGCAACCGGTGTTTCGCTGGCAGCCGATTGCCGGCGCGACTTACCGCGTGAGTGTTTATGACGACGGCTTTAATGTGGTCGCCGAAAGCGGCCGGATTTCGACGACAGAGTGGCAGGTCTCAAAACCGCTTCGCCGCGGCGTGCGGTACTCCTGGCAGCTCAGCGTCCGTCAAAACGGCGGCGAGTTCAGCCTGCCCGTGCCTCCCGCCCCGGAAGCCCGCTTTCGCGTTCTGGCCGAAGAGGACGAGGCCGCGCTCGCCCGCGCCCGGAGCCAGTCTGGGGATTCTCATCTGGTGCTGGGAATCCTCTACGCACGCGCCGGGCTGCTGGATCAAGCCGAGCAGGAGCTTGTGGTGCTCCGTGCGCAGAACCCGGCTTCGGAAGAAGTAGCCGGCCTTCTGGCTAGTGTCCAACGGTTGCGCCGCAACACGCAGTAGGGTGGCTTAGTTCAGCCCTGCGCCAATCACAATGAACGGCGCCCAGTAAAACGGGTGCTGGTAAGCCGGGTTCTTGCGAATCGCGAGTGCTGCGGCACGCAGGGCTTGGGCATCGCTGCCGCTTTTCTGGCGGTTCTGGTGAAACGCCACCATTAACTGGCTCGTGCTATCCGACTCCACTTTCCATTGGCTCAGTACCGTCGTCGGCACTCCGGACACAAACAACGCCCAGCTCAACCCGATCATCCCCTCTCCAGTCCCCACCCGGCCGCGCGCTGTTTCGCACGCCGAAAGCACGGCCAATTCGGCGTGCAGTTTCATTTGGAGCAGTTCGCGCGCCTCCAGGAGGCCGTCTTCGGGGCCTCCATTGCCTTCACCTGCCAGCAGCAGGTAGGAGTAGAGCGGGCTGGCGTTATTGAGTATCCCGTGCGTCGCCAGGTGGAGCACGTTCGAGTCGGCAGCTTCGGTTTTGAACCGGCTCTCGCGAGCCTCGCGGCCAATATATACATGGCTCCGGTCTTCGCCATAGATACGGCCGAGTCGCGCGACTTCGGTCTCGGCCAGTGGCAGGCTTCCCAAGCTTTCGTCGCGATAAATGGCTTTCACTCGTTCCACCTCACCGCGCCCCCATGTCGGATTGCCCATTGCCAGCAATTGCATCTTTCCCGGCGTTCTCCTGCGCTCCTTTTTCACTTCCATCATGGCTTTGAGTGCAGTGAGTGACGGGGCATAGGACACGGCAGCGTCATCCAGCAGATATCGGCCCGCGGGATCGACCAACGCCTGGAACGGCAGCTCCCAGAGAACTCCGTCCGGCACGATGACGAGCTGCGTCTTTCCTTTCAGATACGGAGTGGCCGGACCGAGCACAACTTGGTACAAGCGCGCTGCTGTCGCCCGGAAACCGAGGTCCCGGTTCGCCAACTGCCGGCGAAACTGCTGGACCAGTTCGCCCAACGCTTTCTCCTCGATGGGCTGCGCGAACACGTGCATCTCAGGTGATCGCTCCTGCCCCGAGGTGCCGGAAGACACAAAGACGAATAGTTTTTCGGAGCTGACGGCAAATTCGACGAATGCGGTTTCGGGGCCTGCCAGCCGCTGAGCCTCCTCGGCGCGAATCGGCTCCACTTCGCCGCGCTGCGTCTTGATTTCCGGATGCGCCACGTACAGGTTGGTCTGGAAGGCGGCGTACTGGAGCCGCACCTTTTCCAGTTCCGGCTGCAGTGCGCCCTTTCCAGTAGCCCTGGCATCACGCATCACCCGAACGTTGAGCGACGCCAGTTGCGTTCGAAGTTCCTGATCGCGCCGGCGCTCGTCGGCCGTCAGTACTGTATCCAATTGAGACCGCCCCGCTCGCAAGACGTCCACCAACACACGCGCCTTGGCTCGCTCGGCGTACTCGAAAGCCTGAGCGTTGCGGCCTTCGGTCGCCAGTAACTCGATCATGCGCGAGTAGGGTTCCAGCCTGTCTCCGAAGAAACCTGCCTGCTCCGACTCGTCCCCGGCCACCCGGGTCCGCATATCTTCGATAACAGAAATGGCTTGAGTGAACTCCGTTTCCGAGCGAGCCATTTGCTTCAGGCCGCGATAGGCGGTGCCGGCCCGCAGGTGGGCCCGCCACACGGGCTGGATGTACCCCCCGGCCCCGGCCAACTCCTGACCGCGCGCGGCCGCCTCGAGGGCCTGAGCGAAATCGCCCTTGAGATTGTGCACCAGTGCCAGGTCGAGAAGCGTGTCGGCAGCATCCTCCCGCGCGCCCATTTCTTCCTGAATACGCAGACTCTGTTGATAGAGATCGATCGCCGCTGCATATTCCTTGCGCGTGACACGCACGCTGCCCATGTGGGTCAAGTTCACGGAAGCGTGCAACCTGTCGCCGATAGCTTCACTGATGTTCCGGCTTCGCTCGTAATTGCGCAGTGCATTAGTCAGATCGCCCTGGAATTGGTTGGCAGTTCCCAGATTTAACAAGGCGACTGCCGCCTTCAGGCGATCGCCCGCCGGCTCCGCCAGTTCCAACGCGCGCTGTGCATATGCTTCCGCCTGCGCATAGTCGCCTTGCCGCTCGAAGATCGCGCCCATATTAATGAACACCAGCGCCTTGGCCCGCGGTTCGCCGAAGTGCTCTGCCAGGTCCGCGGCCCGCTTGGCGTAAGCAAATGCCTGGACATAGTCGCCGCGTTCCGTATTAATGATTCCCAAGTTGCCAACGGCCCTGAAGGTGATTTGATCATCGTGGAGCTTTTCGCCAAGCACCAGGTTCTTCTGGTAACACTCGATGGCAAGAGAGAATTCTCCCAGGTCCTTGTAAACATTTCCGATGCCGTTGAGCGCCACGGCGGCAATACGATCATCATGGATCGTTTCGCTTACTTTCAGGCTCTTTTGAAACCAATCCATCGCTTCCTGGATGTTCCCCTCGTCATACTGCACCAGGCCCACGTCGGCCAATGCCCGGGCTTGCGCCGAACCAGCATTCGCACGCTCCGCGATGGTGAGTGCAAGCTGCGCTGCCGCCAAAGCTTGTTTCAGCTCACCGCGGGCGCGTTTCTGGTGTGCTTCGTCCAACACGGCGAACGCCAGGTCGGATCCGACCAGATTGCTGTGCTGTGAGAGTAATGCCTGTCGCTCGGATGGAGTGGGAGTGGCGAGCAGTCGAACCGCCAGATCCTTTACTTCGGGCGCGGCTTCCTGCGCAGTCCCTACTCCGCAAAAGCAAAGAACGATCGTCAAAGCCGGTATAACGAACTGTCGGAGCGAGAACATACCAACGCCCCGGGCCGCCTGACCCGGCGCCAATCTTCCACAACCGATAAGGCTGGAGATTAGCATACACAGCGGACCCCAAAAGGTCTAGTGCAATCGGGGCGTGAGATCCGAACGCCCCGACGTCCGTTAGTGATCTCAGTTCGTGGGGCGTTTCAATTGCGCAATAACGGCTTTGCCCACCTGGTCGAGAGCGGCTCCCAGCGCCGCCTCCATCACGGCTTGGTTTGGAGCGGGGTCTCCTTCGCCGGACGCGCCTTTGGTAGCACGCAAAAACATCGTTAAGCCGTTCATCATGGGATCCATACTGGTGATTGCAGAACCGGATCCATGCCCGCTAAGCATCGCGTTCATCATTCCGGGGTTGAACGCTCCTCCCAGCATTCTCGCCGCCATGGCCATCGGGATCATGTTGGACGCCAGCATGGCAGCAGCCTTCCAGTCGAACGCGGTTCCGGTTTTCCCTATGATTGCGGACGTCAGCACCGGCGATCCCCCGGCCGCGGGCACCAGACTATAGGTTAGGTGGGCTTCGAGCGCATCGCCCCCCGTAATATGCCCGATACCCGGCGTTTTATGCAGTAACCCCCCCACCTTACCGGTAGCCGGCTTCTCGATGCTGGCGAGCTCGGTGTACAGGACATAATCGCAATCCGCCTCTCGCGCTTTCTGCTGGGCGATTTCCGGAGTCCCTTCGGCGAGGGGCAATACATCCAGTTGGGCAGCCTGTAACTGTGCGTAGAGCTGATTGTAGACGGCGCCATTTTGAAACTTCTGGTTGGACTTGTTTTGCAAAGCAGCCGCCCCGATGCGAACGCTGCCGGGTGCCTTCTGGGTCACTTTCCGTACGGTGTTCTGCGGCGTCGACTCGGTGTAACCCGGCGGAACCTCAAACAACATGCGATCTAACGGCGCTGTAACCAACGCAGTCACCTTCATGTTGACCGTAGACACGGGCTTGGCTTTTTCCCCGTAGGTTGTGATCGTATACGAAACCGGGTAACCACCTGAGGTGGAACTGAGTTCCTGGCGGTAGCACCCGAGATCCTTCAAGTCGATGTACCACCCGTCCGTCTCGGTTCGCTGTTTACCGTCGGCTGCTTCGGTGATCTTCAAATGCCGGGCGGGGTAACCGAACATATCTTTCCGCTCTTTGGTGTCAATCAATTCGCTCTTTGCGGCCACGGGCGCGTCGGTTGCTGATACGGCCGCGTCCGGCCGTTCTGTGGGCATAATCAGGTAAGATTTGACCTTATCATCAACCTCAACCATGCGGTTCGCATCGCACTGACGAAGCAGGGTCAATCCCTTGCCATACTCGAACCGCAGGCGCGTTCCATTAGCGTAGATGGTCGTATCGGAGCTTTGCCCATCACTGTTGTAGTTGACTGTGATCTTGACGTCAGCCGACGCCAGTCCGCACGTTAACAACGCCGCCAAAGCAGTTGCAAAAGTATGTCGCTCCATTTCCCCTCCTTAAAGCTCCAACAGTCTGGGATGCTTTGGTCAGAACGATGCAGAATGAGGGAGGATCTTGCCGCGACGATTCGAATTATTTTTGAACGTTAGTACTTCTGGAGGCGCTCGAATTCGAGCTACGGGTGGACGATCGGTTTATGTCGTCCGCCCGCCCCGCGAAGCGGCAGATCGCCAACGATTCTCGCCCGACACGACGGCTTGTTCCAGCACTTGTTCCCTCTGCCCCCTCGGCGCGCCATCCGCATAGAGCGACGATTCGCTGCAAACCCTCGCAGCGCCCTTTCCTAAAACTCTGCGTCTCTGCGTCTCGGCGGTGAATTTCCGGTTTGGTTCCGGCGACGCTGGGTCAGGGAGAGGAGGTTCGTTTTTTCCTACTTCCGCTGCTGCTTCGAGTAGTCGATGAAATTCAATTCCTGGCACTTACCCGGATTGTAGCCGGCATCCGCCACAAAGATCGTGTCCGAGCCCGTGTAATTGGCTTTGAGATACACAGGATCCTGGGCTTCATAGTTGCGCGTCAAAGCCATCGTGTTCGGATCGAGTGAAAACCGCTCCACCACGTGCAGCTTGTCGCTATTCCGCACGGGCGTATTCAAAAAGCCCGGCAGGAAACCCACGGTATCGACCACCAGTACGTCGCCTTCCCAGTGCCCTATCGAATGCCCGGCCCGGCTCGCTTTGATATTGCTGGGGTGCTCCTTCAGGTTCAGGTAAATGTTGCGCTTCAGGCCAAACTGGCCGTATTCGAGCACGATCGTATCTTTATTCTGAGTGATCCGGTTGACCGGTCCATCGAACGTCCAGTCAAAGAGGATGCTGGTCGTCTCGCAGTGGAAACGTGGTGTATCTTCGCGCTTGAAATCCGCAGCCGCTTTCTCTCCTGCCTCCGTCAGCTCCGTCCCTCCATAAAGCCGTGGCCCTGCCCCGCCTCTACGCCCGCCGGAATTGGCCGGCCGTTCGCCAGGCTTGTATTGGCTCAACTGGTTGAGCGGCACTAGCCCTCCACCGGTGCCCCGCGGGTCCACCATGACCTGCTGTATCGGGGCCCAATCGCCCGCCAGGTTCGGCTCGCCTGTGGGGCGGCGCAGGGGCCGGGTGCTCTTCGGCGCGGCGATGGGGCCCCTGACTTCCTGGACGCCACCCTGCGGCGGCTTGATGTATTGACCGTAGCGATCCATGCGGGTTCCATCCGCCAATAGGATAGTTTGCAGGTAGCACGAGGCGGGATCTGTCTTATTCGGGGAAGCTTCGATGGTGACCTGTTGACCGACCGGAAACATCTCCTTCGTCCAGCCGGATCGCCGCAACACATGCACTGACCGCATCTCGCATCGATGATGACTAATCTTCCCATCCTTCTCCGGAACATCGAAGTAAATCCACGCATGTGGATTAATCATGTCGACGTGCGTCAGCTTGGCCTTAAACTCCACCGTCTTGGTGAGGTCGTACTCGGCGCCGCCGTGATGCGCCAGTGCCAGCCGAGTCATCAGAAATGCAAAAACGAATCTGGTTCTACGAAGCACTCTCGTCCACCTGTTCGCTGATCATCCTATCACCAGCCGAGTTGGCGGGTGAACCGATTCACGCTGTGACTTGAACCATCGGTTGGCCGTAGCGGTAAAGCGATGCTTCCGATTCGACGAAACGTTCCTGGATTAGGACGGAAGCGGTATTATCTGCTCGGTCGATCAGCCGTCGCAGACAATTCCGTGAGTCGGCGACAACCCGTCAAGGTGCTCGCGATTGCCCGTCGCAGAGAGAGTCTTCGGCATCCGGCCTAGCACAGACAAGAAATGTCGGTGGGTATCTCCGCACCTGGCGCGAGAACGAGGATCGACCGTTCCCTTCGAGCCTAGCCATCCGCCGTACAATAGAGATCCAGAGGTAGAGCGAAACCGCTGGCGCCGCGCGGGCAATTCAGGTGGGCTGCGATACATGCACGATTACTGGCAAACCGTGATCGGCCGGCAGTTCGCCGCTGCGATCCAAATGTTACGGTCAGCCGTCGAGGCCTGTCCAGACGATCTGTGGGACGACCGTGCCCATGGCGCGCCGTTCTGGCACCTGGCCTACCATGCACTTTTCTATGCGGACTTCTACCTGTCGGACAACGCGGAGACGTTCCAGGGGGTCGTGAAAAACGTGGCGGAAAAATTCTCGCTGCAAGACTTCCATGTAGACAAAGCGATGTTTCTGCCCGGGGACTACCAGCAATTCAGTGGGGTCGTCACCAGTCCGGTGAGGGCCTTCACCAGGGTCCAGCTACTTGCGTATGCCGATCACTGCCTCCGGAAGAGCGACGAAACGTTCAAGAAGTTGACTGACAGTCTGGCTCTCGAGCGCTGTGGTTTCCCGTGGTACAACTTGAACGTAGGTGAGTTCCTGCTCAATAACCTGCGACACACTCAGCACCACACCGGTCAATTGGTCATGCTTCTCCGCCGGGACGCCAATATCGGAATAGCCTGGTTGGGAACCAAGGGCAATCAGCCGCCGCCGCCGACATGGTAAAGGCTGGTCCATCTTTTTGCTGGCATGTCGTTGTCGACCATCTGGACCGCGCCGCCGCGCGGGCCATCGTGACCCAGCCAATGCACCAACGGAGAACGTGGAGGGGCGGTCACCTTGACGAGAAACGCCCGATAGTTCCCGGCGGCGGCGTCGACCTTGTCTGGTCCTATTACGCTCATCTGTACAGCGAGGTATGCGGGTCACAACGGCTGAATTGCTGATCAGGGGAGGTGTTGGCGCCATTTTTCCGGGTCGACTCTCATACCAAGCATAGGCTTCCACAATGTCGAGTTCCGCTTCGGTGCAAGGATTAATCTAGCGGCCATGCCGGCCGCACACTCGTTGCTTCACCTCTTCCCAGGAGAGTCCCGAGGCTGGGTTCCTAAGAAGATTCTCTTTTCTACGCGTAATCTCTCGTTTTTGCCATTCGTGGACCGGCACAGCCTCTGGCGTGCCGGCGAGGTCATCCCACAGATCTTCCACAAGCTCCAGTTTCTCGGAGGGGCTTAGGTCAAAAATCGATGGTCCTCGCTGGCTCATTTCGATTCTCCACTGTCAATTCTCTCAAGACCAGCAGCCATTTGGCCGTATAACGCCCGTGGGTGCCAGATGGCGGTGAGTTGCCTAGGCCAATCCGCTTTCGAGCCGCGCTTGCTCGCTGCACTCCCGGCCAAGCGATGCTTCAAGTCACACCCGCCTGCGTGATTTCGCGCAACCAGGCAACGCTTATCGATTGCCTCCCCTGATTCTGCGGTACTTTCCGGGTTCGCCGTTCGGCCAGCGGCGTGCTAGCGTAGGAGCAAGATGCAGGAAAGAGCGAACACCGGCGCAAGGGCGACTAGAATCATCCCAGCGCTCGTAATTGGGTTCGTTTTTCTCTTTTCTTCGTTCGCATGCGCGGCCATGGCTCTTACGCCGCTCCCGGCTGCACACCCCTGCTGCCCGCCCACGGGACATTCGAGTCAAAGTAACTGCTTGAAAATGCAGTGCATCGCCAACGCGCCGGCCCTTCTGCCGGTCTCCGAGAACTGCACAGAAATCCCGGCCGCCCTTAACACTGAAGTAGTTCCGGCGGTTCCGGACGCCCTGGCGCAGGATGAGCCGAACGCGTTTTTGCAGCCGCTTCCTCACGAGTTGTTTCTCAGCCATCACCAGTTTCGCGTCTAAACCCCTCTCCTGAAAAGCTTTGCGCGTAGTCAGCCGTGACCAAACGGAGCGGTGTTTTTCCCGCCGCTGGTGTGCGGTCTTTCGATTTGGGTTTGTTTATGACGAAACATATAAGATATTCCGCGATCTTTGTCTTGGCCGCTTTCGTTTTGCCCGCAGCGGCCCAGGAGTCGCGCTTGAATTTGCGCGAGCTAACCAGCCAGGCGCTCCGCAGCAATCCCGAAGTGATCGCGGCGCAAAAAAGCTATGAGGCTGCCCGTCAGCGGCCCACCCAGCAAAGCAGCCTCCCCGATCCGCTGCTCTCCCTTGGCTACACCAGTGTGGGGAACCCGCGGCCAGTAGCCGGCATCGGGCGCGAGCCGTTGGCCAACGCCGGACTCACGGTGTCGCAAGCGATTCCGTTCCCGGGGAAGCTGAAACTCCAGGGCGACATGGCCGCTAAGGATGCCGAGGCCGAATTCCAGCAGTATCAGGCGGTCCAACTGAGCGTAGTGTCGCGCGTGAAGCAGGCGTACGTTCGCCTGCAGCACACCTACGCTGCTTCCGATGTGCTCACGCGCAGCCGCAGCCTGCTGGAAACTCTCCTGAAAGTAACTGAGGCCCGCTACTCCGCCGGGAAGGCCGCTCAACAGGATCTGTTCAAGGCGCAGGCGCAGATCAGCGTTCTCGAGATGCAACTTGTGAAATTCGAGCGTGAGCGGCGCAGCAGCGAAGCAGAGATCAACAGCATACTGAACCGTGCTCCGGGCTCCCCCTTGGAGAGGCCCGTGGACATGAAGCACCCCGAGTTCGCCCTCACGCTGGATGAGCTATTCGCCGCTGCGCGCGAGAATTCACCCACTGTGCGGCGGGAACAGAAGATGATTGAGCGCACAGAGTTGGCCGTCAATCTGGCGCGCAAGGAATATTATCCCGACTTCACCCTCAACGCTGGCTACTACAACCAGGCCTCGATGCCGCCTATGTATGAATTCCGCGCCGATTTCAAGTTGCCGGTTTACTTTTGGCGGAAGCAGCGCGCTGGAGTCAATGAACAGGTGAGCAGCCTCTCGCAGGCCAGGCATAACTACGAAGCGGCCGATCAGTCGTTGCGTTTTCGGATTAATGATGACTACCTCGTGGCGGAGGCGTCGGCGAGGCTCATGAAACTATACAGCGAGACCGTTTTGCCGCAGGCAAGTCTGGCCATGGAATCGTCTCTCGCCACCTATGAAACCGGCACCGTGGATTTCCTTTCGGTGTTGACGAACTTCTCTTTGGTGATCGACACCGAGATGAACTACCACGAAGAGGCCATGAGTTATATGCTGGCGCTCGCCCGCCTGGAAGAAATGACCGGCCGCGAGTTGTTGAACTGAGGTTATGCGATGAAAATCTTTCGATCACTCGGATTGGTTGTTTTGGTAGCAGCGGCGTTCGCGGGCGGCTACGTATACAAGGCCGGCCCGCCTGGCGTGAGTGCGAAAGTAGAACGCAAGATACTTTACTGGGTCGATCCCATGCATCCGGCATACAAGTCCGACAAGCCGGGATTTGCTCCGGATTGCGGGATGAAACTGGAGCCGGTCTACGCCGATGGCGGAACCGCCGCCGCGACGCCGGCCTCGCCCCTTCCATCGGACGACCTGTCCTCGATGCCGCCGGGAACCGTCCAGATCACGGCCGAGAAGCAGCAATTGATCGGCGTGAAGTACGGTCAAGCCGAAGTGACCGGCGGTGTGCGCACCATCCGCGCGACTGGAAGGGTCGCCATCGATGAAACGCGCATCCAGCACGTGCACACCAAGGTCGAAGGCTGGATCGACCAGGTGTTCGCCGATTTCACCGGCAAGCTGGTTAAAAAGGGCGACCCGCTGTTGACCATCTACAGCCCCGACATGCTGGCCACCGAAAAGGAGCTGTTGCTGGCCGAGAAGGCTCGCACCCTCTTGCAAAACAGCAGTCTGCATTCCGCCCATGAGTCAAGCGAAACGCTCGTCGACGCGGCTCGAAACCGCTTGCGGCTATGGGACCTGAGCGAAGTGCAGATCGATCAGATTATCGCGACCGGACAGACCATCAAGAACATCACGTTGTACTCGCCGGCGACCGGGTATGTGACCGACCGCAAAGCCTTCCCTCAATTGAAAGTGACGCCGGACACCGACCTCTACACCATCGTCGATCTCAGTCGCGTGTGGATCCTGGCGGATGTATTCGAGTATGAAGCGCCGTCCATCCACGTTGGGGAGACGGCTCGCGTATCGCTCCAGGCGCTGCCCGGGCGAGTGTTCAACGCGCGCGTCGACAACATCCTGCCCCAGGTTGACGCAGCGACTCGTACTCTCAGAATTCGCCTCGATATGGACAATCCCGGTGTGGCGCTCAAGCCGGATATGTATGCGGACGTGGAATTTCGTTTGAACCTGCCGGCGAAGCTCACGGTGCCGGCGGACGCCGTGCTGGATTCCGGAGAGCACAAAACGGTATTCATCGATCGCGGTAACGGCTACTTCGAGCCGAGGCAGGTCGAGACCGGCGAGCGGGACAGCGAGCGGATCCAGATACTGTCAGGGCTCAAGGGCGGCGAGCGAGTGGTCACCTCAGGCAATTTCCTGATCGACTCGGAAAGCCAGATGAAGGCCGCGGCGGAAGGTTTGGGCGGAATGGCCGGAATGCCGGGGATGGAGCCCGGGAAGAAATGATCAACGCCATCATTGAGTTCTCGGCCAAAAACAAGTTCATCGTTTTCCTGCTGGTTACCGCCGCCGTCGCGGGAGGTTTGTGGTCCATGCAAACCGTTCCTCTGGACGCGCTGCCCGACCTCAGCGACACCCAGGTGATCGTCTATTCGCGTTGGGACCGAAGCCCCGACATCATGGAAGATCAGGTCACCTACCCCATTGTGACGGCCATGCTGGGCGCGCCCAAAGTGAAAGACGTGCGCGGCTTTTCCGATTTCGGTTATTCCTACGTCTACATCATTTTCGATGAGAACACCGACATCTATTGGGCGCGCTCGCGGACACTCGAGTATTTGTCCAGCGTGCTGCCGCGGCTGCCGCAGGGAGTCAAGACGGAGCTGGGTCCGGATGCGACGGGCATTGGCTGGGTCTTCGAGTACGCCCTGGTCGACACCACCGGCAAACAAAGCCTGGCGGACCTGCGCAGTTACCAGGACTGGTATTTGCGCTACTACCTGAAGTCGGTGCCTGGTGTTGCGGAAGTGGCGCCGCTCGGAGGCTTCGTGCGGCAATACCAGGTGAATGTCGATCCCAACAAGCTGCAGTCGTTCAATATTCCGATCGGCAAGGTGGTGGACGCGGTTCGCAGCGGCAACAACGACGTCGGCGGCAGATTGGTCGAGTTCACGGGCGCCGAGTACATGGTCCGCGGCCGCGGTTATGCGCAATCCGCCGGCGACCTCGGCAAGATCGTGCTGGCCAAAAACTCAGGCGGCGTTCCGATCCGGATTTCCGATGTGGGCAATGTGACGCTAGGCCCGGATATCCGGCGCGGCATCGCGGATTGGAACGGCACTGGCGATGCGGTCGCGGGGATCGTCATCATGCGCCAGGGTGAAAACGCGCTCCAGGTGATCGACCGTGTCAAACAAAAACTGCACGACATCGAAGGAGGCCTTCCCGCAGGAGTGAAAGTGGTCACGGCATACGACCGCTCCGAGCTCATCCTGCGGTCCATTGAGAACCTGAAACACACGCTGACCGAAGAGCTGATTATCGTAGCGATTGTCATCCTGATTTTCCTGTGGCATGTGCCCAGCGCCTTGGTTCCTATCATCACGATTCCGGTGGCCGTGATCATCTCCTTCATTCCCATGCGGCAGATGGGGCTCACGTCCAACATCATGTCGCTCGGCGGGATCGCGATTGCAGTGGGCGCGATGGTCGATGCCGCCATCGTAGTGGTCGAGCAGACTCATAAGAAGCTGGAAGAATGGGAACGGAACGGGCGTCAGCAGGATTACCACCGCGTGGTGATCGATGCCGCGAAGCAGGTGGGAGGTCCGAGTTTCTTCGCACTGCTGGTCATCGCCGTTGCCTTCCTTCCGGTGTTGACGCTCGAAGCCCAGGAAGGCCGGCTTTTTAAGCCTCTGGCGTACACCAAGAACTTTTCCATGATCATCGCGGCGGTGCTGGCGATTACGCTCGTTCCCGCGATTCTGGTGCTGTTCACGCACATGAAAAAATTTGTATTCCGGCCCCGCTGGCTGGCCCGGGCCACCAACGCCATTCTGGTGGGTACGATCCATTCCGAGGAGAACCACCCGATCAGCAAGATCCTGATCAGGCTCTATACGCCTGTATGTGCGTGGGCGCTGCGTTGGAAGTGGTTCGTCATATCCGCGGCGGTGGCCTTGATTGTAATCACCGTACCGGCTCTGCAGCAGTTAGGTTCGGAGTTTATGCCGCCGCTCGATGAGGGATCGCTGATGTACATGCCGTCGACGCTGCCTGGCATCTCGGTGGCGCAGGCGCAGAAGTTGATGCAGGTGCAGGACCGGATCATCAAACGGTTCCCTGAGGTCGATACGGTCCTCGGCAAGGCAGGGCGCGCAGAAACCTCCACCGACCCGGCGCCGCTCTCGATGATGGAAACGATCATCACCCTGAAGCCCGAGAGCCAGTGGCCAAAGGTGGACACGTGGTATTCCGCATGGGCTCCGGACTGGGCTAAGGGAATCTTTCGCCGGTTCACGCAGGACCACATTTCCACCGACCAACTGGTGGAGGAGATGAACCAGGCCTTGAAACTGCCCGGCGCGGCGAACGCCTGGACCATGCCGATCAAGGCGCGGGTCGACATGCTCACCACGGGGATTCGCACACCGGTCGGCATCAAGATCTACGGGGCGGATATCCACAAGATTGACGAGCTGGGTACGCAGATCGAGGCTGCACTGCCGAAGGTGGAAGGGACGCGCAGCGTTTTCGCCGAGCGCACCAGCGGCGGCTATTTTCTCGACTTCCAATGGAACCGCGATCAGCTCGCGCGTTATGGCCTCAGCATAGACAACGCGCAGGATGTGGTGATGAGCGCGATCGGTGGCGAGAACGTCACCACAACCGTGGAAGGCCGCGAACGGTATGCGGTCAACGTTCGTTATATGCGCGACTACCGCAGCAGCCCGGCCGCACTGGGACGCGTGCTTGTGCCCACCATGGATGGGCAAACGCAGATACCCCTCGCGCAACTTGCCGAAGTTCGCACGGTGAGCGGCCCCTCCATGCTGCGCGACGAGAACGGCATGCTGAACGGTTATGTGTACGTGGATGTAGCCGGCCGCGATATCGGCAGTTACGTGACCGAAGCCAAGCGGGTGATCCGCGACAAGATCAAGCTTCCCGCCGGCTATTCGCTCCAGTGGAGCGGCCAGTATGAGGCTATGCAGCGCGTTCGCGAGAAGCTGACGATCGTGCTTCCGCTGACCATTTTCCTCATCGTCATGCTGCTATACGTCAATACGAAATCGATGACTAAGACCGCGATTATCATTCTGGCGGTACCGTTCTCGGCGGTGGGGGCTATCTGGTTTCTGAGCTTCCTTGGTTACAACATGAGTATCGGCGTATGGGTGGGCCTGATCGCGCTGATGGGCGTGGATGCCGAAACCGGCGTGTTCATGATGCTGTATCTCGACCTGGCTCACGATCAGGCAAAGGCCGCTGGCAAGTTGGGCAGCCTGCGAGAACTTCAAGAGGCCATCATGCAGGGGGCGGTCAAACGCATCCGCCCGAAGTTCATGACGGTGGCAACCATGTTCGTGGGCCTGGTGCCCATCATGTGGTCGGTGGGGGCTGGCGCGGATGTGATGAAGCGCATCGCCGCGCCGATGATCGGCGGTATCTTCACGTCATTCATTCTGGAACTGATTGTCTATCCGGCAGTCTACGAGGTTTGGAAATGGAATTTCGAATTGAAAAAAGAACTTTCGCGATCTTGACTGGCCTGCTGTTCGCGGTCCCGGCAGGCTTCACCCAAGAGCAAATTCAGTATGAGGCCTGGCACGGTCACTCACGCCCGCCACACGTCAAACGGGCGGGCAATCTGGGTGCGTTGACCATCTCGCTTTCGGGGGTCTCGTTCACGGAGACTTACAAGGATGGCGAAAAGCACAAGCATCCCCACATCTGGCATTGGGACTATCAGGACATCGAGCAACTGAAGCTTTCGCCGAAGGCTCTAACCGTGCTTACGTACAAGGCCGACAAGTGGAAGTTGGGCGCCGACCGCGAGTACGAGTTTGACCTGTTATCCGACCGGACCTTCGAAGACGCCTATCCCATGCTAAAGGGCCGCCTCGATCAACGTTTCGTCGCGGCGATCCCAACTCGCCCCGCAGAAGTTCTCTGGGACATTCCGGTCAAGCATCTGTTACGGTTTGGTGGCGACGAAGGCGTCCTGCGAATCGGCAGCGGCGAGGTTGTCTACAGCTCCGACCAGAACGGCGCTTCCCGCACGTGGCGCTTTGAGGATATCGACAACATCAGCAGCTCGGGGCCGTTCCAGTTAACCATCACGACGTTCGAGCGTGCTAAGACCCATTACGGGAGTCTGAAGGGTTTCAATTTCGAATTGAAACAGCGGCTCGATGAGGCCCGGTACAACGACCTCTGGCTGCGATTGAATCAATCCAAGGGACTCAAGGTTCTGAGTGCGTATCGGCAGTAACTATCTGTAGAACGCCGCTGCCGTTTCCGCCCTAGCTCAATCGCCGAATCTCTCGGCGGCCCGCAATTTCGCCTTGGCCGCCTCTTCCTCGCGATTCTTCGGCGGTGCCGTGGTTTCGAGCGAATGGAGAAGACGCTCCGAAATGCCGGAGATCTCCTCGACGGCTGCTAAGAACGCATCTTCGTTGGTCTTCGAGGGCTTGGTAAAGCCGCTAATCTTCCGTACGAACTGGAGCGACGCAGCGCGAATTTCTTCCGGAGTGACTGGCGGATCGAAATTATAGAGGGTTTTGATATTCCTGCACATCTAATTTGACTTTACCTCACGGGTACGGCCCGGGGTGTTGTAGATGACCCGCAGCACGGCGCCGACGAACTGTTCATCACTCAATCCCTCGACCGCGGCTTCAGGAAAGTGCGCCAGCGATCGGAAGTAGTCCGCGAGGTCGGCGAACAATTCCAGACGAGCGGAGGGGTTGTAGCTGTCTCGCTCGGCGACGGCGCGCAGCGCGAAACCGACCGCTTCCGGGCTAGCGAAGTTGCGTAGGCGCCCGGCCAGCCGCGGATAGGCCAGCAGGGAATTGTACTTCGCTGGCGCGATGGGATCGAGATTCGGCGCCTCCCAGTAGCGTTCGTGGGCGACTACCGTATTGGCGGCGAGGTCGCCCAGTCGCTGGCCCAGGCGGGTGGTGAGGGCCGCGGCGCCGCCGATCAAGTAGAACAGCGGCAGTGAATCGATCGGCCGGAGCAAATTGCGCAGGACAATCTGTGGGAACTGCAGGCGCAGACCGTGAACGTCGATGACGCGCAAACCGAATAGCCGCTTCCCGAGCGTTTGGCCGCGCCAGCGCCATTCGAGCAGAATTCCATAGCCTACCGAGATGACGAAAAACAGAACCACGCCCAGAAAATTGACGAAATCTTGACTCAAGAAACCAAAGACGTTGACTATGCGAGATATAAAATAGCTTATGCCGCCGATCGCGACCGCGTCGATAATCCAAGCGAGACAGCGCGAGACGGGTGTTGCCAGTTGGTAGGAGAAGACCACGCCTTCCGGCGTTGCGATGCTGAGCGAGGACGGCGCAACCGGACTCATTCGCGTCCCGTCCAACCCAGGAAAGCGGCAAGTGCCGCCAGTTCACACACGCCAAACCCGATCTTGAGTGCGTACGGCAGAACCGGCTGGTGATATTGCGAAACGAATGCTTCCACCATGCCGGCCCACACGAGCATGCAGGCAGCGCCGGCGACGATGGCGAATAGGTCTCCAGCCACCGCGCGCAGACGGGCCGAACGGGGCAAACTGCTGCCCCATCCAATGAGCGCTCCGGCGAGGATAAAGCCGGCCTGGCCGCCCAGCAGGATGGCGGGTATCTCTATGGAACCGTGCGGCAGCAGCCAACCGGCCAGGAAGGTGGCCTGACCATCAGCGATATAGTCGGCTGCTACGGCGCCCAGAATGACTCCGTTGTAAAAGAGCAGAATGAACGTTCCAGCGCCCCAGGTGATGCCGGCGGCCATGGTCGTAACGGCAACCTGGATGTTGTGAGTCATCAACTGGCCGGAGAACGAGGCCTTCACGCCTTTCATCCGGTCGTTCTTAGTGCTCTCTTCTGCCGCTACGCGCTCGCGCGGCGAGATCATCAGGCCCTGAAACGGCATGAGCACGGCTTTGGTCTGTGGATCCTGGCGGACTGCGAACCAGCCGAACGCGCTGCCCAGAATGGTGATACCCACGGCCAGCCGGAACGCGCCCAAGTGCCGTCGGAACGCGCGCGGAAACGCATAGATGGCGGACTTCCAACGAATGCGGAGCGGCGAGCGGGTTTCGTAGATTTCGCCATAGGCGCGCGAAACCAGCGACTCCAGAAAAGCCCGCAGGCGCGGTTCGGAGAATGCATCCAGGCGCGCCAAATCGCCCGAGCAACGCTCGTAGAGATAATGCAGGCGCTGCGCTTCGGCGAGCGACATGCTTTGTTCGGGATTCGCTTCGAGCTTGGCGAGAACGCGTTCCAGTTCGTCCCAATAGGTCTTTTCCGCGCCTACGAAGCGAGACCAGTCAACGATCACAGCACTTGTCTCCGCTTGACTTCGAGATACTCAGAGGTCACTTGCGCCTTGATTCGCTCGGGGTCGACGAGCGTGAGCCTCACTCCGTGATTGTGCAGCGCCATCTTTAGCTCGCGCATGCGGTTCCAGAGCATCTGCCCAGCCAACCCCTGGTAGGCCGCATTCAGATCGGCAGGAGAATCGCCGGTGAAAAGCGGCTTCAAGTTTGCGGTGCGGCCGGTGTTTACCAACACCAGGTGGCGGCGCGCCAGCAAGGGCACCTCCCTCTCGAAGGTCTCGGCCAGCAGCGCGTCGTCGAGATAGGTGAAGAATACCAGCAGGGCGCGGCGGCGCAGGTTCACCTGAAGGTTGGTGAAGCACTCGCGAAAGTCGGGGCTGACACGCGACGGCCCCAGATTGTAGATCGTCTCGCGGCAGAGGCGGAAGTGCGCCAGCCCGCGTCCGGCCCGCAGGAAGCGATCAGTGCGGTCGCTAAACGTCACCAGCCCGAAGCGGTCGCCCTGCCGCTCGGCGACCAGCGCCAGGTGCAGAGCGGCATCGACATAACTATCAAGGATGCCTTCGCGCGCAGACAAGCGCGAGAAATCGATGACGGCGTAGACCTCCTGCGCGTGTTCCACCTGATACAGCTTGACGGCGGGAAAGCCGCGGCGCGCCGTGGCCTTCCAGTGGATGTCTTCGAAACTATCGCCGGGGAGATAATGGCGCAGATTATCGAACTCGCGGCCTTTACCCACTTGACGCCGGCGGCGCAGGCCCGCTTCGGCGGTTCGCAGGAATAACGAGGCGGTGGCGTGGTCACGAAGGTTGGGATAAACGCGGAGCGAGCTGGCCACGGTGTGGGACTCGCGGGCCCGCCACAGCCCGAGCGGCGAAGCCGCTTCGACGTGTGCTTCGCGCAGCTCGTGATCTCCGCGCCGGACGCCAATCAAGGGCCAATCGATTCGTGAGTCTCCGGGCGGAGCGGCGATTTCCTCCACCAACCGTTCGGAAACAACGCCATCGGGCATGACGAGCGCGACGCGCATGCGCAGGTCCAATCCGGAGCGGTTCTCCAGGATGACGGGAAAGACTCCAGCCACGTCTTTGGTGAGCCGGGTGATGGTGGGCGTTCGCAGCCCAAGCCGGGCGACACGCTGCAATCCCAACACACCATCCACCACCGCAACCGCCGCGCACGCGCCCAACAGGGCTGCTCCGGCAGCACCCCAACCGGGCGCGGCACCGGCCATGGTGGCTGCGGGCAGCGCCACCAGGGCAGCTAACCAAATCAGGCGTGAAGAAGGCACGATCATCGCGGCACCGGCACCTCCGCCAGAATCCGCTCCAGGACTTCGGCGGGTCGCACACCTTCCAACTCCGACTCCGGCCGCAACAGCAGACGGTGCTCGAGGACGGGCAACGCGATGGCGCGCACGTCGTCGGGGCTGACGAAGTCGCGATTGGCTAGCGCCGCCCAGGCGCGGGCTGCTCGCACGATGGCCTGTGTGGCGCGCGGACCGGCGCCCACCAAAATGCTGTCGTCGGTACGCGTGCGACGGACTACCTCAACCGAGTACTCGACCAATTGTTGACTCACATGAATCTGGGCGAGCGCCTGGCGCAGGCAATCCAGGTCCACCTCGGTTAGCGCCTGGGAAACCTCGCCGCGCCGCAACACGGACTCCGGGGCGGATTCGTCCAGGCTGCGTTGCGCCAGCGAAAGCTCCTCGTCGGCTGCAGGCCATGACATGGGAATCTTCAGCATGAACCGGTCCTTCTGCGCCTCGGGCAACGGGTACGTGCCTTCCGATTCGATGGGGTTCTGGGTAGCGAAGACCGTGAAATTGGGTGAAAGGGGATAGCTCTCGCGATCGATGGTGACGGTGCGTTCCTGCATGGCTTCGAGTAGCGCAGATTGCGTCTTGGCCGGAGCGCGGTTGATCTCGTCGCCTAGCAGGAACGTGGTGAAGAGCGGACCCTTGACCAGCGAGAATTCGTTGCGCTGCAGGTTGAAGACGTTGGTGCCGGTAATGTCGGCGGGCATCAGGTCGGGGGTGAACTGTATGCGCTTAAACTCACACCCCAGAGCCGCGGCGATAGTGCGCGCGAGCAGGGTCTTACCCAAGCCGGGAACGCCTTCAATGAGCGCGTGCTGGTTGCAGAGCACCACCACCATTGAGTAACGGATGGCATCCTCTTGCCCGATGATGACGCGGCGGATCTCGCCGGTCAGCCGTTCCACAGCGGCTTGAAATTGGTCTAGGTTCAAAGTTCTCCTTTCGCGCGGCCGCTGGGCGGCCAGGACAGCCCGGCTTGGATTTCGCGCATGGCTTCGAGGGGATGCCTGGAAGCACCCGCGACGATCGCGGCGGCGCGGGAGGCACGCTCCGGCGGCACCTGGCGGCGGTTGGCCTTCAACCATTCGTCCCAACAGGTCTGGACCAGATCTTTTGCACGGACGTGGCGGCGCAACAGAGCCACCAACCCTTCAAATGAAGTCCGGCCCGTGTACTGCGCCGGGCCGCGCGCGGCGCCGGGCGGCGGAAACGCAGACGCGTTTTTCAAAAGCGCGAGCGCCCCGACGATCACCAGTCCCAAGGTCAGCCCCACCAGCCGGAATCGGCGGACCAGCCCCACCACGCTACCGGACTCCGCAATGCCGAAGTGCGCTTCGTCAAAGGCCACCCGTACCTGGGAGCCTATTGCGGTGGACACGCGATCGAGATGGTCGGCGGCGATTGTGGATTCGTTACTGAAGTCGCCGCTTTCCGCAACCAGCAACACGTTCCCGGCGTCGAATGCGCGTTCGATGGCGATGACTCGCGATCCGAGGCTGTCGCGTACCGCCCATTCGGACGGCGCCGCCAAAGACAACGGGTGACGGGGCTCTTTGGGATCGACCACCAGCTGAACATGCCATACCTCTTCGAGCGGGCTCTTGTCTTTTGCCTTACCGCCGGCTTGCTCTTCGCCCTGGGACGATGCTTGGTACGACAGCGCCACCACCACCCGATTGCCACGCCGCGCCAGAGCCTCGGCATGCTGCAGAAACTCGTGATCCAACGCTTCCGGGTTAAGTCCCAACAACAGAAGGGCCGCTTTGCCGGGGAAGTAATCCAGCGGCAGATAGTTCCGCGTAACATTCAGGCCGGGCACGCGGCTCAGGCTGTCGAAGAGTAGTTTGGCGCCCTTGGCATCGGTGCGCAGGCTGGAGTATTCCGGATAAAAGTTGCCGGCGGCAAACTGGCTCCGGAAAAGCTGGAGAATGCCCCATGTGAAGCCCGCCGCCAGCACCAGAGCAACGGCAAGCGTGCGTGCGCCCTTCACTGCGTGACTCCTTCGGGGCGAGTCAACGTCGATTTCAATTCATCGCTGCGCCGGCGAAATGTGGCGGCTTCCTCGGCCGACACCTCATACAGGCCATACCAAGCGCGTTCGAAGGCGGCCACATTACCGGCGAACAGGACGCGTGCGGCTGGAACTGCGCGGGTCCGGCGGCTTAGCTCGTTTTCGTAGTCGTGATTGGTTTTGCCGGGGTGAATGGAAAGAACATCGCGGCGGCCGAGCCACGCGAGGCTGGCGAGATAAAAGGCGCGCAGCGCAAACCGGAAGTTCTGCTCGGCTGCGCAACGTTCTGCCAGCTCCAACCAGCGGTCTTCCGAGAGCGCGTCCGGATTCAGGTCGGGGGCGTCCAGGCGCACCGCGGCAGCGAGCTCCGGCGCCACACTCCGCGGGCGCGAGCGGCGCATGCGCTGCCTCTGCCAGGCGAACAACGCACCAGCGCACACCACCAGGGCGATCAAGGCGGTCACGGTCCAGTCCAAGCCCGCAGCTGGCGGACCCCCGGTTGGGCGGCTCGATGATCTCGGAAACAGCCAATCCTGCAGCCAGCGCAGGAACCGTCCGATCACCTTTCCGACCGCGCCCGCCGCACGGCGGATGCCCGCCACCATGCGGTCGACGACTTGGACAATCCATGGTGTGTTGGCGCCAGCCTGCGCCGGCGGGAATCTCCAATCGTATTCCGGCGACTGCATGGCCTGGTGCACGGCCCTCTCCAAATCTGCAGGTGCGACATCCGCGCGAGCGCGCGGCACCGCCACCATCAGCAGCACGATCGCCGCCACAACTTGCGCGGAGAGGCGGATGCGACGCAGGCCGCAGCGCAGGTCTTCACCGGTCTCTTTCGACTCCGCCTCAAACGAGCGCAGGCAATGTACCGCCTGTACGAAGGGATCGAATACGAGCCATGAAACCGCCAGCACCAACCACACGAACATCGGGTTGAGCGCAAAGTAGATGCCGCTGCGGCTGAATGTCGATTCGTAACCGGTGAGAATGCGAACGATCTGCGGAAGCACCGCGGTCACGATGGCGAGGTTGAGAGTAACCACGAACTGTAGCAACAGTAGCAAAGCCAGAACGGTCCAGTTCTGCGCCGGCTTGTAGCCCGCCAGTCGGCGCGCCTGGGTCATCACTCGCCGCAGGGTGAGTTCGTCACGATCCGCCACCACAGCCACGGTACGATAGAACGCCACCGTTTTAGCCCAGGGGAAAAGAATCAAGAGACAGAACGGCAGCACCAGCAATTTCGTGGCGCCGAAGAACGATTGAATCGCAACCAGGCCGAATGCACGGCGCGCGGTCCAGGGAGTGCCGGCGACGCCACTCAAGTGCCGCCGCAGCTTGCCTGCATAGATCGTGCGGCAGCAGTTCATCCACAACAGCAGTAGCGCCAGAACCAAGGATTCCCAGACCCATGCGGCGTCGGTAGTGCGGTTGCTGGTAATGCTATTCCAGGCAAGCAGTAGCGCCAGCGCGAGGGGTACGCTACCCACCCAGTGAGTGAGCAGGGTGCCGGAGGGAGCCTTCCGGAGAAGCCCTACAGCGTCTTCCAGTAACCGTATGGCGTCGGAGCGGGCTAACGGCTCTGCCATGCGGTTTGCTCCAATCGCCCGGTGAAGGTCATGATGGCCTCACCGGCGGAAAACAGGATCATCCAGGCGAGCAGGAGGCCGGCCAACGTCAGGCCCACATTGCCGAAACGGCGTTTCTTCGATGCGGCGGCCCGGGCGTGAATCGCGGCCTTCAGGCACGCGGCGCATAAGAAACGCTGCTCATGTTCCGCCACGCATTCGCGGCAAAAACTCCGGCCGCACGCGGGGCAGCGGCACACTGACTCGCGGCCTTCGTGGTTCCAGCAGCGCTGATGGAGTGCCGTGGGACTCATATCAGGAAGAAATGCTCGGTGGCTCGCGGCTTGGGTCGCGGCCGGCAAGAAGGATGACCAATCCCACGAGGCCAAGTAGGAGTGTGACCCCCATTTCGATCTTGGCGGAAACAGGACCGCCAGTATAATCCAAAACGGCGGACTTCTTTTCGATGGCAGCTCTAACGCCTGCTAGGCCCGCGATCACGGTTATGCGTATGTAATACATCAACCCCATGCCGACCAGCGCGGCGATGGCCAACTTCTGTTGGGCGGGGCGAACCTTGCCGCGGTGATATTGCACCAAAACCCAGACCGCCGCTGCGATCACCAGCAGGGCCATGAGGTTGGACAACCGCGGGGTGCCTACCACGGAGTAATAGAGAAGAAGCCCGTGCATCGCGGCATCGAGTAAAAGTGCCGCCAGAAGGAAGTAAAAGGCGGTTGCCTCGACGGGGGCTGCGGCCGCTGGCGCCGGTTCGGGATCGAATTGGGGCAGGCTGGCTTCGGGCGGTGCGGTTTGCTGCGGCGCCGCATACTGATTGGCTTCGACCGAATTGGCCTCGGCCGACTCACTTTCCAGCGCGCCTTGCACGGCGGCGATTTCGGGTTCCACCGCACGCAGAAATCTATCAGCCACCCAAGTTCGATAGACCGAGGGCAATTCGTCGCGGCTGACGGCGGTGTAGATCCGGCAGGTACAACTACACTTTATCGAGATATACAGCCATGCGAGGGCCAATATAAGGCCAACCAGCGCAAGCACGAGTGGGACGGTAGCGGATGGAAACAGGGGGAAAAACATCCAAGGGAGCAGCCAGAGGATCGCGATGACGAGGGCGCGAGTCGAGAGGTGGAAGCGCACACAGCGAGCAACGGCGATTCCCTGGATATCCCGCAACTGATAGCGTTTGTATTCCTCGCGGAAACGCATCGAATTGACGAGCAGCAAATGATCCGGCGCCAGCCAGACGCTGGCGCCTCGCAGAAATCCGCGGCGGCGACCCGGCAGCTTTCGATAGGAAATGCGATCGGCCATCAACCGGTTCCCGCCCTGGCCCGAAACAGAACGTATACGATCAGCAATAACCATCCTGCCACTTCAGCGAGGCCGATTAGGATGGCAATCACAAAACGCCAGCGGTTCCGGCGCACCAGACTCAGAGGCGCCCGCCACTTGACAATAGAATAGACAATGGCACCGGGACCGGTAATAACAGTCACAGGCCACATAACTAAAGACATCAGGGGAACGGTCAGGGCGATCGAGTCATAGAGAGTTCGTGAGGTCTCGAGATTGGCTTGGGCGGCGGTGCCGGCTCTAGCGGCTACGCAGGCTGGGCACCAGGTCTCTTCCCCGAATTCCACCAGGCACAACTGGCACACAAAGCGCCCACACTGGCGGCAGGCGGCCACGGCGCGCTTGCCAGGATGATCGAAGCAAGCCGCTTCCCCTTCGAGCGCCGCTTCCAGGCGCACCGCGGCGGCCGAACGGAACGCTGCCGGGAACACCCGCACCCGGTTCTGAGCGCCGCACGAGGGACACAGCGTGAATTCGTCGCTGCCCTGCGCCCGGTCCGGAAGCGGCTTGGTACAGCGGGCGCAAGGGATGGGCATGAACGAGGCTAGGTTCTGCTTTTGACGACGCGCGTGTCGCAGATCATGTCGTGCAGTCCGCGCTTCTCGGAATCGAAACCGATCATGATGTAGCCAATGAACAGGATCAAGCCGCTCAGGAGCTTGGCGAAGTAACGGCCGAAGGCTCGTCCCAGGTCGACCTTCGAGCCATCTGGCCGGACTACCTTCACGCCAATCACCATTTTGCCAGGGGTCGCGGAAAGATTGGCCACGAAGAACGCCTCATAGCAGGCGGCTATTGCCAGGTTGAGCAAACTGACTACGCCTAACATTCCCAACATGGGACCAATGGTTCCAACGTCCGGGACAGTTCCGGGCTGGGGCATTTTGATCATGCTTCCGACGACTGTCAATTGCAGGATACCGCCGACCACGCCCAGGATGATTGCGTCGATCAGGTAGCCCACGACGCGGATCCAGAAGCCGGCGTAGGGCATGGCGGCGACGGGCGCCGCGCCTTCCCGCAATTTCTGAACGTAGTTGTTCTTGCAGGCCGGACAGACCAGCAGATCGCCGAAACGGGCGAGTTCCTCGGCGGTGGTAGGCCGTCCACATTCGGCGCAATAGAGGGTTCCCGGGTTGGAGGGAGTGCTCATCGGCGGCTCCTTACTAAATCGTGGAGATTGTAGCAGTTTGATCCTTACGATACCAGTTGCCGGCGTGGGTAGTCAGGCTAGAATCGTTTCTGGGCATGCCGACGCTTCCAGAACCGTTTCCGCGATACTTGCGACTGCTCGGAATTGACGGGCGTCCGTCGGGGATCGAGGGCTTGCGGAGCATTGTTCGCCGGCATTTGTTCCGTGCGCCTTTCGAGAATATCTCCAAGCTGTGTCTGTTCGGCAGCGAAGGAGCCGGCCGATTTGTGAGCATCGACGAGTTCCTCGACCGGATTGAACACCAGGACCTGGGTGGAACCTGCCACGCGTGCAATCCTTTTCTGGCAGTCCTGCTTCGCGCGCTGGGGTACGATGCCGATCTGCTCGGCGCCGACATGCCGCCGCGAGTGAATTGCCACACGTGTCTTCGGGTGCGGATCGATTCGGTGGCGTATCACGTGGACGTCGGCTACGGCGGTCCGTTTCGGGAACCGATGCGGCTGGACCGGCTACCTTTCGAATTCGTGGAGGGCGCCGGCCGCTATGTGTTCGATCGGAATCCCAACGGCGACGGCTATGAGATGGCGGTGTTTTCCGGCGAGAAGCGCGTGCATGGGTACGTGCTCAAGGATGACACTCCGAGGACTTTGGAATTTTTCACTCCAAGTATGCGGAATTCGTTCGAGACGGCCGCTCCCTTTCTGAATTGCATCCGCATCTGCCGTACCTTCGAAGACCATTCGATCGAGCTGTTAGATCGTAGCCTGAGTATTCATCGGGGAACAGAAACAACGGTAAGCGAACTGAAGACGCAGGCAGAGTGGGACATTGCGGTGGGGAACCACTTGGCTATGCCCAAGTGTCCCTCGGAGAGGGCGATCCAGGTGCTGGAGAGGGTTACGGGGAAAGCGTTCTTTGAAGATCGCGGGTCGCAACCCTCATAAGCGTTAACTTAAGACCCAACGCATCGTTTCCGCGAATCCCCGATCACCGAGGAGGTTGGGGGGAGTTTCGGGTAGAGGTCATTTAGCGGTATAGCGACTTCTCGTCAACTTGGACTGGCCGATAGCCCAAGTGACTTGAGCCGCGTTTCACCGGAGGGATGTCCGCAACCGCTTGCGTGAAACTACCTATTGCGTGAAACTACCTACCCCGGCCTGAAGGCCTAGGCCCGCGATGGAAACGCGTTAAAATTAGCTATCCCCTTTAGGATGGGTTGCAATGGCGTAGGAGAAAGAACCGAAGCCTACCCCCGTCGAAGTAGTGCGCGCGGAAGAGCAGGCGCTGATAGTGCACACTGCAGACCTGGAAACCTCCATTCAGGGCTTCAGCGCCCCGCTAGCGGGCTATCTCGATAGCCTCGGCTTACCGACCGAAGACGTACTGGTCGAGTTCTCTGAGCGGCGATTCGTTCTCAAAAACCTCCAACAGACAATTGAGAGCCTGGCGCAGGTTGATTGTGCGAAGGCATTTTACCTAAGTAAGTTCGCTGTGGCTGTGAGCGTGGGTCTGTTCGATGCGGCTCTGAACTTTCTCTGGGATGAAACAATCCTGGCACTCCGGCGCTTGGCCGCTGAGATCGACCTCTCCTACTTTTTCGACACGGCAGAGAAACGGGACGCATACCGAGCCAAACTTCAAACGGCGGAAGATCTCCCAACTCTCGATGACATTACCCTCATCGATACCTGCGCGCGCGTGGACTTGATCTCCGATGTGAACCGTGAACGTCTAAGGCATGTGAACTACATGCGCAATCACGCAAGCGCAGCTCATCCGAATCAGAATGAGCTTTCCGGGCAGGAAATGATCGCGTGGCTGGCGAACTGCCTTAAAGCCGCTATTACTGCGAAACCGGAGAGGGCTGTAATCGTCACGAAGCAGCCCTGACGAACATTCGGACGGTGGCGATTCCCGACGAAGACTTCCCGGTAATCTGTGCAGACTTCGATCACTTCAGTACTGCACGAATCGATGACCTGCTTTGGACCTTGTTTGGGATTTACGTCGATCCGTCTCAGAAGGCGGACTGTCGGACCAATATCGGGAACCTTGCTCCATACGTATGGTCTTTGGCTAGTGAAGACCAGCGCTATCAAGTCGGCGCAAGGCATGAGCACTTCATCAAGCAGGCTGACCAGCAACGTAAGATCTTCGCAGATGAATTTCTGGTGAAAGTGAACGGCCAGCAGTACCGTGCAGAAGACGTGTTGGCAGGAGATCTCCTGGATAAGTTGCGGAGTCTTATGGCCGCACACAACGGCACCAACAACTTCTATAACGAATGGCCGCATGCGCAAGGGCTAGAATCAGCGCTTCCTCCGAGTGGAATCGTTCCAAATGCTGCACGGCTCGAATGGGTCAAAACGATTGCTCGGTGCCACATTGGAAATGGCTTTGGTAGTCGCGGCGGAGTCGATACGAGTGCGGATGTCCATTATCAGCGGTACATTGGCGATTTTGGAGAGCGAGAAATTGTGCTTTTCCTGCGGTTATTCGAAGACCCTGCTTTCACCGTTGATTTTCTCAGGCCGATGGCGGATGCCCGTGCAAGGAACCTCATCACACAGTTCAAAGGGAAAACCAAGAATGTTTACGTTTTGGGCGCACTGAATGCGCTTCTCGGACAACCGGTGGGGGTGCTGGCGAAGGCCACGGTTGTGACAAAGTTCCGGCAAGCAGTAGCGAATCTTCCGAAACCTGTTTAAGTGATAGCCTGACACTTATTGCTGGGGCATCGGGCGCCGGACTCCGAACCAAAGGCAGGCAGCGACGAGAACGGCGGCAGGCGCAACATGCGTGAAGTGCGAGACATCTGAGGAGCCTTACGGTTCGTGGCATTAATTCGCCCTCGACTAACCGAATACCACGGGATCTTCCTGCCGCAAGCAGAACTCGATTTCGCCATTCCGTTCTTCGAGGAAGATATACCGCTGTACGTAGATCCGTTTTTGCTATGGAAGTCCCCCTCCTATCAAGATAAGGCTCTCCACAACGCCGTTCTGAACAGCTTCAATCACCTAGGGCTCCTCGCAAAAAAAGACCGAACCGAAGAGGCGGAGGAACAGCTCATAATCGCTTCTGAATGTGAGGAGGTCGGTCTAGGCCTGTCGGCTACACGCAATGGATTGCGAATTGGGTCGAAACAAGCCAAGGATATCCTGCAACTATTTGAGACTGTCCCTGAATACGATCAGCGGGGCTTCACCCACTTCGAAGAGATCCAGTTCTTTGTGGATGGTATCTCCAAAGACCGCATCAGTGATTTCGGCTGTACCTTCATGAAGTCTTTCTTAATCGACTTCACGATCGATCAGTGTGAGAAACTGGGCATCCCCTTGGCCGATTGTACAGTCCCTCATGTATACGATCTCGAAAGACGAGGGTTCGTAACAAACCAGAGAGCCAAGCTTCCGATAAACCCAATGAGGAATACTCCATTGCTGCTAGTTCCCCGGCGGTGGCTCCGGTACTCGCCCTGGATCAACTTTGACGAATACTTTTCCGCTCACTGCCCACGGGACGAGATCGTAAATCCGGACGCTCCTCCGCCTGATCGCGTTCGCGTGCTGCAATATAACCGCGAGAATTATGGCGTTGTCGAATCGTACATCCGGGCTAAGGAAAAAACCGCGGCAGATTGTACAAACGATCCCTTGTTCCGACAGATTCCGGTGCTATCGGCACGACGTAAACTCGCCGAGATCAGGAAGCTGCCCACGGGGAAGGTCGGCAATGCGGACAAAGAGTTCGAGAATGCTGCAACACAGCTAGTTGCATCGCTGCTCTATCCCCATCTCGACTTTGCGGATGCACAAAGCCGTACGGACTCCGGTGTTCACATTAGGGATTTAGTGTTCTACAACAACCGCAGCCATCCGTTTCTCCGGGATATTTTCGATGACTACGGTTGCAAGCAGATCGTCATGGAACTCAAGAACGTTGCCGAACTGGAGAAGGGGCACGTGGACCAATTGAACCGGTACATGGACAATGAGTTCGGAAAGTTTGGAGTCCTGATCACGCGGAACGCTATGCCGAAACCGATATGGCGCAATACGATAGATCTATGGTCTGGGCAACGGCGCTGCATTATCGCACTGACGGATGAAGATGTCGCCCAGATGGTTGAGCTGTTTGAAAGCAAGCAGCGCACACCCCTGGACGTCCTCAACAAGAAGTACAGGGAATTTCGCCGTTCCTGTCCGTCGTGAAATCCGAGGGAGAATGATCACGAGAGTACGAGTGGATGAGCTAGAAAAGATTACCGGGCAGCTCAAAAGCATTCATAATGAGTTGTCGGCCCTAATGAAGAAGGCGCCGAATGATGGCGTCAATAAATTCAAACTTCGTTATGTGAATATGGCCTTAGATCGCTCTAATAGTTTTCTCGGAGAGGACTATCGACCATTCGCAGACTTCCAAACATTCGACGAAGAGGAACTCGTCTCAAACAGTGACGCCTCGTTCATGATTGCCACGTATCTAGAGGCCCTTGAGAAATTCCGGAGTGATAACATCAAGCAGGTGCACGGATCGTGGTTCTATAACCTCAAAGGGGATGAAGAGGTACGAACGGCAGCACCAGCAAAAATCAAGGTTAAGTGAATGGACAGATCCAATAAGTCACCGATTACGAGAGAGCAGGTATCGATCTACGAAACCACAAAACCGCTGCTGGAAGCAATGCGAGAAGAACTGAAAGAACTTTCGAAGAAAAAGCCCGATGCAACGCTAAGCAAGAGCAAGGTAACGATAATCAATCGGCTTCTGGCCGATTTAACGGAGTTGCTGAAGGAAGAATCGAACAGCAAGTACTTGGATATGCTAAATGACGACGATCTTCCTCAGTATAGCGACGTAGTATTGATCCTCTCTCAGTTTGATGCGGCGATGGACAGTTTTAAGGCAACTCATACCGAATGGGACACGGGTACGCAGCGTTGGCTCCTGTACGATGACGATAAGAGCCGCGTTGAAAGGCACGGTCGAAGAGTATGACGACTGCTGACATTTGTGGTGACAGCCATTTTAGAATAGGACTTGACTACGGCTTTCCACGTGAGATGTCCGGGTCACGTCACTTTGACGTAAAACGCCCATCCCACCGAGTAACTGCCGGCCTCGTCAGGAGCCCACGAGCCGGTCGTACTCGGCGTGCGATCCGATCCAAACCCATGTGATCGTGTCCGGCGTTAGTCTGCCCAACGCGCGATAATGATCCCCCACCCGAACACTGAAGCGATCAGGGCTGCCCTGCAATCGGCGGAAATGGAGCGAAGGATGATGAGGATCGCTCTGCCAGAGACGGTAATTCTTGACCGCTAGCTTTTGAACATCACGGGGCAATGAATAGAACAGGTCCCAGAAACGGCGGGTCGCAAGGGAGTTCACTGCCGCGGCGGCCACTCGCGAAGAAGCTCATGCGCAGATTCATCCTCAGCCTCTTTTTTAAATAGGAAATCCAGCTTGCCTGCCGAGGAATCGCGATCCATTTGCTCATCCCACCGCGCCTGCTCACGTTCCCGAAACCACTGGACGAGACGCCCGTATTCTTCAGGCTCCAAGCCACTGATAGCAGCCTCGATCTCCTCAACCCGGTCCATACTCGGAGTTTAGCGCACTCGGCCGTAAAACGCCGAACCCGCTGAAGTGGACGAAAAGAACGCAGGGTCCGGACCTTGCTGGGCACCTGCCGGCTTAAGTCAACGCTTATGATAGGCGCAACCCCTAGGCGGCCAATTTCCGCCACTGCGGCACGTATAGCGAGCCGATTCGTTTGTCTACGATCTTATCCACGCGGTTCAAGAAGCGCAGTGGTGTGTCTTTCTTACGGAACATACGCGCACCGGCGGTTACCACTATGGAGAGAATGATGCCCGGGACTGCTCCAATCACGGTGCCAAACAAAGTGGCTCCCGCGGCTACTTCAGCGCCTTTGAGCGCTGCGTCCACGAGTTTCTCCGGGGCCTTCTCAAAAGCAGCATCTGTCAGCGACTCCTTGAGTTGCGGCAGCTTGCCTGCGCCCTCGTGCCATCGTTCCAGAATGGCGCTAGCCTCTTTTTTCATGCGCCGCTTGCGTTCCTCTGCGCCAAGCCCGCTGGGAATCCGCTGAGCAAACGAGCCCAAGGCATCATGGAAATCGCGTAGTTCCTTCTCTCCATTGATCAGAACGTCCCGAATGTCCGTTGGCTTTAGCGAAGTCAAATCAAACGTGGTGGTCAGGAGCAGTTGCGAAAGCTCCTCGGCCGAGACGCTCTCGCCGTCCTCTCCTACCTCGTCGTGCGATGGCGCCTCCAACAATTGCTCGAAGACTTGATCCTCCTTGCTGGCCAGGAGCGCCATATGCGCCCGGTGCGAAGGAGTCACGATATGCAAGCCATGCTGGCGCGCCACGGGCAGCGCCAGCATGGACATGATCGCGGCCCCGAGGCGAGGATGCATGGTAAGCCATAGGGAGGCGTCCGCTTCAACCAGGTCGCGGCTGTTCCACGCCAGTTTCTCGTCGACCAGCCACTGCGCAAAAGCGGCATCCAGGATTTTCATTCGATGAATCTGAAAAGACTGGTCGCCTTCCTGGAATTGTGACGGAGTTTGATCGTGGGTAAAGCGCTGGCGAATTTCCGCCGGCATCGTTTCCAGTTTCTTTCGCAAATCATCCTGGGCCTTCTTGACCCGGGGCGTATAGATGGGAGCTTCCGTGAGCAGAAGCCCCGCGGGGCCTTCGAGTGTTGCGTATGCGGCGGTGTTTTCCTGATCGCGTAAGGTGAACTTGTACGGCACGATGCGTTGCACTTGCTGAAACGCCAATAACGTGCTTTTCAGCCAATTCTCACTCCGGATGTGAATGTAGGGGTAATACAGCGCGTAGCGTTCTTCGGCTACTGGGATGGGCTGCGGCGTCTCTGGCATGCTAACCTCCCGATGCGCAATAATATCATGCACACCCTGGAAGGACGGAGCCACGTTTGATTATTCAACGAGTTCTTAAGGGCATTAGCAATCTTTCCGAGACGGATGCCAAAGACATTCTAAAAGAAGGCATTCTTTGCAATTGGTTACAGAAGAGCAAGAAAATTCCGGTCGACGAGGTGCCCAAGCGGTTGAGCGACCGGAACGCCGAGTGGCACCAGGAGCACTATAAGGACAAAGATCCGGACGAGAATGGCGAGGAATTCTACCTACACACTCCCTTCATATCGACTACGGCAGGATCGGTGGAACGCCAACGAGCGCTCTCCAAGAATCTGCGCCGCCCCGCCTGGGAGATCGCCCTCAAGTACGCGACCGCGGACTGGACCGCGAACGGGTATCTTTTCTACTGCCACGTGTTCATCGTCGGCAGGCCTGCTGTCGCCCTCCAGAACTTCTCCGAAGAATTGCGCGAACTGCACGTTTATCCGCGCTATTCCAGGCACCAGGTGGAGGGTGAAATCCTGGCCAAGATCATCATTCCGCCAGCGCAAATTGAAAAGGCTGAATACTGGTCGTTGCAGGAGGCCAATGATGCTGTCCAGAACGGAAAGTTACCGGCTCCCGATCCGTTGCGAACCCTTGAAAATGACCTGTTCGTAAAACCTGAAATGTACAATAACGTTCGGGATTTCTTGTCCTGAGGTGAGTCATGCGCGAACTTCTCAATGATTTCCGGGTGGACGAACGCATCATCACCTTCGAACAGCGTTTCTGTGAAGGACTGGGACGGGCATACGAAGGCGCGGTGGAGACGGTGGAAGATCCAAATCGCCGCATAAGTCTCCGGCTGGCATCTGCATCCAATTTCCGGCGGGCCGCGGCGCATTCCATTCTGTTGGATGATGCCGAGACCATGTCGCGCAACTTTCGGGCTGCTGCTCGGCAGTACGCGGCGATGGGTTCACCATACGCCGTGCTGATGAGTGTCCTCGCGAATGGTCCGTCTAGCCAGGGCACCACGCCATTTGCAGATATCCGTCCACCATCAGAGCCTGCAATACTAAGCCAATTCGTTTATGCCGTACTTTTCTCGCTGACTGTCGGGATGAATCCGGAATCAGGGATGTCCGACATAGTGGGGCTGCTGGAACGGCAGCAAGCTGAACCAGTTGGCGTCCTGGGTCTACCAGTGGCCGCCTATCTCACTTTACTGCGGGCACTGATTCGTTTTGGCGAGGCACCCGAATGGTATCTCGATGAAGCGTTGCTACCCTTCTTTCGAGCTTTTGATTCCGCGATTCTAGAGGCTCTCCAGGATGCCTATCATTGGCGCAGGTTGGAACTCGAAATCCACCCGGCGGAGCCAGATATCATCGGTCTCGCGATCCTAGTAGAAATTGTGATGCGCAACAGGAACGCTTCTTCGCTGTTCCAACGTCTCGAACGCTTCAACCTCTCCTGGCAAAGCAATCAAATACTAATGGGCTCTCTGCGGCTTCATTTCCGGTAGGGATCGCGGCGCACGTCCGGCCTTTATTCCGTCGAGAAAGCCAGCAACACATTGCCGGGCATTCCGTTGCCAGTGCCGATGTAGCCGGAGCCCACGTACAACATGCCGCCGACAATCACCGGCCCCGGCGCGCCCAAGGAGCCACCCTTCGCTGTGACGCCGTTGACGGTCATGAAATCCTGCGCGGTGTTGAAGCGCCAGAGTTCGTGGCCGTCGCCGGCGGCGAGCGCGTGCAGAATGCCGTCCCAGCCGCCAGCGAAGACGACTCCGGGGATTGCGGTGACTGCGGCCGCCAGCCCGCGCCGAGGACGTCCGCCGCGGCCGCCGGGATCGGCCGGGTCGACATGCTGCAACCACGCGACGGATCCGTCGGCGAGTTTGACGGCTGCCACCGCGCCAGTCTGCAGCGTGTAGTAGACGTTCTGATCGTCCGACGCGCCGCCCCACATGATCTGGCCCCCGGGTCCAGCCTTCGCGCCGTCGGTTAAGTCGGCTTTCCACAGCAGGGCGCCTTTACGATCGGGGTCGAGCGCTACGACGGTGCCGCCTTTGTGCGCGGCCACCAGAAGGCGCTTGCCGCCGGGCAATACCCGCAGGATGGGCGAATTGGCAAAATCCCAATCGGGCCCCACATGCTCCGGACACTGCTCGCCCTTGTTGGGGCCGTTGCAACCAGCGGGGGACGCATCATTCTCGACGCCTTGGTAGGACCACAGCATCTTGCCGGTCTGCAGATCGAAGGCCACGATGCCATCCGACGTCTTGGCGGCGGGTTCGGTGAAGGCGTTGCCGGTGGAAGCGTAGATCGCGTGTAGTTTGGTGTCGATGGTCGGAGTGCTCCAGATGGAAGCGCCTGCTGGGCCCCATAGCTGCGTACCGAGAGAATTCTTTTTGGTGGGTTTCGGCTCCTCGGGGATGGTGTAGCTCTTCCAAATGACTTTCCCCGTGCCGGCGTCGAGGGCCGAGAGGCTTCCGCGGTAGGTGCAGCACGGGTAATGGGGGTCTCCCGAGGCCACCTCTTCTGAGCCGGCGACACCCGCATACACGCGACCCTGATAGATCACCGGCGAGCCCGTGATGTGCGCCAAAACGCGCGGCTCCAGGTTGTGCTTCCACAGCAATTCGCCGTTGTGCGCATCGACGGCATAGAGGTTCGCCTTCCGGTCGCCGAAATATGCCGCGTATTTGGTGCTGCCGTGACCGCTCACTGGCGCGATGACGATGGAGGTCCGCACCTGCGCTTCGGATTGAAACGACCAGTAGACACAGCCCGTGCTGGCGTCGAGCGAGTAGATGAAACTGTTGTCGCCGCCGAGGAATACGCGGCCCGCTACCACTACTGGTTGGCTGTAGGTTTCGGCGCCGTTGGGGAGTCCGAAGGCCCATTTCAATTTCAGGTGGGGGACTCGATCGGCGGGGAGTTGCGCGGTCTTGGCGGGCTGAAATCGGGTGTTGGCCAGATCGTTGCCCCATCCCAACCAGGAGGCGCCGGCGGCGGGATCGCTCATCGGCGGGTCGGACGCGCAGTGGTTGGTCATGTTCCTGGCGTCGCCGACATCGGCCGCGCCAAGGGGTCTGCCGCCGAAGAACTCCGCCAGTACGCGCTTCTCATCGGCGCTCAGTGTAGCGGCCTGTTGGACCATCGCGCCCGTGGTCAGTGCTGCGTAAATCGCTTCGGGCGTCATCTTGGCCAAGGTGTCGGTGTCGGGAGCGTTGGTCTCGCGTAGGGCATTTTGGTCGGCGCTCGACATGGTGGGCTTGTGGCAACCCGCGCAGTTGTTGTTGAACAAGGGCTGAGCGGCCATTCGTTCCCCTGGGCCGAACAGCGGAGGCGGCCGGCGAGCGGGCTGCGGAGGCTGCGCGAGGGCGGCAGTCGCGGATAGTAAAACGACGAAAAGGTGGTTCGAGGTCATAGCTTCACATCAAGATACTGAACAGATTCGAAAAATCATCGGTCCATAGACGGAATCCTGGTTTCGGCTTCAGGCGTTGAGCGTTGGACAGCAGTTCCGGATGACTGGCCAAAGTAGCCGGATCCATCACCAGGACCCAGGAACAAGTGAAGCACAGGATGTCGTCATCGTCCGGATAGTAGTCGTAGAGCACAGCCGTCTTGCCGAATGCGGCGGCGGCGCTGGCCATCACCGGCGAGAGATTCAAGTAGTTATTCGAGACATTGACGGCCACGATGCCGCCGGGTTTCAGATGACGGAAATAGGTCTGGAAGGCTTCCCGCGTGATCAGGTGGACGGGCACGGAATCGCCGGAAAACGCGTCCATCACCAACAGGTCGAAGTGCTGGCTTGGCTCGGATTCCAATACCAGGCGGGCGTCTCCCAGGGCCAGCTCGAGTTTCGCCTGAGTGTCCTTCAGGTACGTGAATTGCGACTGGGCGATTTGGATCACCTGCGGGTTGATTTCGTAGATCCGGATGCTGTCGCCGGCACGCCCATAAGCAGCCAGGGTCCCGCAGCCCAGGCCTAAAATGCCCATGCGGCGCGGCTCACTGCTGAGAGCTTTAATGGCACGACCGATGCCGCTCTGCGGACAGAAATAGGTGACCGGCATACGGCGGTATTTCTCGCGCAACATTTGTTGCCCGTGGTTGATGACGCCATGGACCAGCATGCGAGCCGCATTTTCTTCTATCGCCGGATCGCCCGTGTCCTTAACGCGAAGTTGGCTATAGAAATTACGGGCCACCATGCGGTAGGGATGGACAGCGCCCCGGATAATCACGCCTACCAAGACCAGACATCCGGCGAGCGCCACCACAGCGCCGCCCTGCGCCAGCCGCCTGGGTAAACCGAAGAGGCGCTGCGTCTCCTTCCACAGGGGCACTACGACGAGCGCGGCGCAAAAGCCCAGCCCGAGCGGCAATTCGTAATTGCTATTAAAGACGTTGGGCGCCAGCAAACCCACGAACAGGCCGCCCAATGCGCCGCCGAGTGAAACTGAAACGTAAAACGAAGTGAGATTACTGGCGTCGGGCCTGCGCCGGACCAACTCCCCATGACAAACCATGCAAAAGATAAACAGGCAGAGGCAAAGCAACCCAATTAAGGGCAGTGCGGGCAGCTTGGGACCGTATTGCCAGAGCCGGTAGAGCAGGAAGCCGAGTGCGCCGGCCAGAAGTGGAAAAAAGATGGCGCGCCGGTAGTAACGCGGCGAATCGAAGCAGAAGATGAAACTGAGCAGATAGACGCTTAGGGGTAGGATCCACAGGAAGGGGATGGCCGCCACGTCCTGCGTCAGGTAAGTGGTCACCGCCAGCAGCAGCATCGAGGCGCATGCGGCGTACCCGATCCACCAGAGGCGAACCGGCCACCCCAAGGCCGAGGCTGGGGCGTGCGGCTCGGCTGCCACCGCCGCGTCGCTGCGGTTCCGGAAGGCCACCACCGCGCACACCACCGCGAATGCGACATATGCCACGGACCACGTGTAAGCCTGTATCCGCGCCGTCAGGTTGGGCTCCACCAGAAAGGGATAGCTCAAAAGGGCCAGCATGGAGGCAAGGTTCGAGAGTGCGAAGAGGCGATAGGGCATGGCACTCTTGCGAGACCGGGCATACCACGCTTGCAACAGCGGGCTGGTGGATGAGAGCAGAAAATAAGGCAAACCGATGGTTACCGCGAGCAGGCCCAGGATGCGGAATGAGGGGTTTTGCACGGCGACGGTTTTCCATTCGGGACTGGGCAGGATGGGCAGCATGGCCAGGCTGGCGGCCAGCATGAGGATGTGGAGGATCGCGGCCCGCCGTCCGCCGAGTTTCCGGTAAAGCAGGTGGGCGTACAGATAACCCAGCAGCAGCGCCAGCTGGAAGAACAGCATGCAGGTGCTCCAGACGGCCGACGATCCGCCAAACCAGGGCAAAATGATCTTCGCGATGATGGGTTGCACCTGAAAAAGAAGAAAAGCTGAGAGGAAAATCGTGGCGGCGTACAGAGGCATGCGAGCCCACCAGTATAGCCGGTAGTATACACGGGATATTACACAACTCTTACAAATGGCTGGAAAGATCCCTGTTAGCTTGGTTGAGTACCTTCTATTCACAACCCTGAGGATCTGTGAACAATCAAGTCATCGGAATCCAAGACAGCCAAAAAATGAACCTGCCCACGGTAATCACTTTGGCTCTTCTTCATATAGGCGCGGTCGCCGCCTTTTTCATGTTCAATTGGCAATCTTTAGCAGTGGCTCTTTTCCTGCTTTGGATGGCCACCGGGCTCGGTATCAGCATGGGTTATCATCGGCTTCATACCCATCGTTCCTACAAAGTTCCACGCTGGCTGGAATACTTCTTTGCAGTTTGCGGCGCTTTGACGCTCGAGGGCGGGCCGATCTTCTGGGTTGCCACGCATCGCATTCACCATCAGAAATCCGACGAGCCTGGGGATCCACATTCGCCGCGGGACGGCGCCTGGTGGGCGCACGTCGGCTGGATTCTCATCGGAGAGTCCAAGCACAATAACACCCGGCTCATGGCGAAATACGCGCCGGATCTGGCCAAACACCCCTTCTACGTATGGCTGAACGACTATCACTGGCTCCCCATGTTGGCTCTCACGGCGGTGCTATTCCTGGTGGGAGGGCTTCCCATGGTGCTATGGGGCGTTTGTCTGCGCGTGGTGGTTGGTCTGCATGCTACGTGGATGGTGAACTCAGTGACGCACATGTGGGGCTCGCGCCGCTTCTCAACGAGCGATGACTCCCGTAACAACTGGTTGGTCGCGCTCATCACGTTCGGCGAAGGCTGGCACAACAACCACCACGCCCATCCCACGTCCGCACGGCACGGATTGGCGTGGTACGAGTTCGATATATCTTGGATTCAGATCCGCGTTCTGAGGGCCCTTGGGATCGCTAGGGCGGTCAGAACGGTCAATGTAGACGGCGTGAGCGTTGTGCAAAAAGCAGCGTAGGCGCTGGTCTTGCCGCCGGCGAGCTTCGGCGAACTGCACCGGCGGCAAGACCGGCGGCGCTACGATGAGAGTATGGTTTTTGCCGGCCGGCGCAGGTCGATCGCCCTTTTCATTGCTCTCGGCGCCGGCGTCATCTCCGTCACTCTCCTCCTGTACATCGGCTGGGTCGTGCTCAACTGGCGCACGGGCATCCTGTTTTTCCTGGGTGTCCTGCTGCTCGGCATCGTCCTTAGCGGGGTCATGCTCAACACTCTTTTCCTGATCAGGGAGATCCGCCGGAATGAGCAGCATGACGCCTTCATCAATGCGGTTACGCATGAACTGAAGACGCCCGTCGCTTCCATCCGGCTCTATCTAGAGACCCTGCAAACCCACGACGTGGACGATGCCAAGCGCCACGAGTTCTACCGCACCATGCTGGTGGATAGCGACCGGCTGCTGGGGACCATCGAACAGGTCTTACGCACCGGGCGTCTGGGCCCCGGCAACCGAAGGCCCGAGTTCACCGATGTCGAACTTGATTCGGTAGTGGAGGAATCCGTTGACCGCGCGCGGGCGCTGTACCATCTGGCGCCGGAATCTCTGAAGTTTGATCGCGGACCACGCCTCACGATTCGCGGCGACCTGGATGAGATTCGGGCCGCCGCTTCGAACCTGATCGATAACGCTGTGAAGTATTCCGACAAGCGTGTCGACGTCACCGTGGAAATTCGCCAGATCGATTCCCGTTACGTGACCTTGCGGGTGGTCGATCGGGGAGCAGGCATTGCCGACTCCGAGTTGAAGCGCATCTTCAAACGCTTTTACCGTGCACCGGGCTCCCTCGCCACGCGCGTGAAAGGAACCGGCCTGGGGTTGTATATCGTGCGTTCCGTGGCGCGCCGCCACGGCGGCCGTGTCTGGGCCGAAAGTGAAGGCCCGGGGCACGGCAGCACGTTCGTGTTACAACTGCCAATTGTGAGATGAATCGTCTGCTGATCGTAGAAGACGAAATACACCTGGCCGAGGGCTTGCGTTTCAACCTGGAATCCCAGGGCTACCAGGTGGATATCGTCGAGACCGGAGAGGCAGCGCTCGATCTGCTGATTGCACAGGCACAGCGCTTCGACGTAGTGGTGCTGGACGTGATGCTGCCCGGGAAGGATGGATTCGAGGTGGTCTCGGAGATGCGCCAGGCCGGCCAGTATGTTCCTACGCTGATCCTGACCGCGCGCGGACATCCCGAGGACGTGCTCCGGGGTTTCGCCGCCGGCGCTGACGACTACCTCACCAAGCCGTTTGAACTGGCGATCCTGATTGCCCGCGTAGATAGCCTGGTTCGCCGGCGCGCGTGGCTGCATGCCTCACGGGAAGCCGCGACGCCACCGGCTGCCGAACCAGTGAATTCGTTTACTTTTGGGGAGATGGCGGTGCACTTCGATCGCCTGGAAATCCAAGTAGGGGCCCAGACTTTTCCGCTGACTCTGATGGAATCGAACCTGCTGCGGTGCCTCATCCGACATGAAGGTCAACCGGTTTCGAGGAAGGTGATGCTGGAGGAAGTGTGGGAACTTCACGAGGACACTGATACGCGGGCGATTGACAACTTCGTGGTGCGGCTGCGCCGTTACATCGAACGCGATCCCAAGCGGCCCCGACACCTGTTGACGGTGCGTGGAGTTGGGTACCGCTTTGTGGCGTCTCCGGCGGAGGAGGGCTAAGAACACCGGCGGCAAAAGACCCGGAACGGGCGTTTCCGCCGCCGGCGTTACGGTATGCGCCACGGCGGATTCTTCCGGTTCTTGCCGGCATGAAATAGGCAGATTCGGTTGCCGTCTGGGTCGTTGAGATGAGCTTCACGCCAGAGCCACGGCTGGTCTTGAGGTTCCGTTTCAAAACGGATGCCGCCTTCGCGCAAGCGGGCCACCGTTCGATCGAGGTCCTCGCATTCAAAGTAGACAACGATTGCGGGATTGCCAGGCGGCCCGTCGACTCGTTGGATGGAAAAGGTGGCGTCTCCGTCCGGGCATTCGAATCGAACGTAGTCCGGAAGATCCTCGACGATTTGCACCAGTCCGAGCCTGCGATAGAATTCAGCGGACCGCGCCACATCGGTCGCCGGCATAGTGACCTGGTTGAGATTCATAGGGCCGCGAACCAGTATAGCCGCGTGTACTAAGCTAGAGGGTAGAGCTTGAGCGAAGCTGCTCGGTGTCTGCTTTCTGTGTGCGGAAGCGGCCGCCGGACCACGTGTTCGTCCCTCCTGATTCCACTTCGCACCGGAGTTGAACGGTATGCCTCAGTCCACCGCCGCCTACCCGTTTCGCAAGCGGAACGACGAATTGGATCGCTACATCAATCTCAAGCTGGTGGCGCTGGGCCAGCCGCCGAACCGGAACACGGCCGGGTCGGACCTGGTGGAGATCGCCGGGCCGCTGCTGCGCAACTATTATCATAAGGATCAACTGTTGGCAGGCCGCCTGTGCCCGGCCGATTCGCGCATTCAGACTTTTCTCGATGGCTATCTGGGCGACGTCTGTCCATCGGGAGTTGCGCGCTTTCCAGCCAACACATTTGTGCTGGACCGCGAGGGCATGGCGCGCGTTCTGTCGCTGCCCGTGACGGTGGACAGCTTTTCATCTCCATGCCTGGATTCGTACCGCGTGCCGCAGGGCGTGCTGCACAATCCTAAGAGCGACAAGCGCACCACGCAGGGACTGTTTCACATCGCGGAGGGCGGCTTTCCCGTGCCCGCCGACAAGGCCGCTGTTCCGAAGCGTGCCTTTGCGGCTCTGTGGGCCGCGGCGCTCCGTCCTCCGTCCGACCTTTTGACGCTGCCGTTCACCTCCGACCAGGACGAGCAGGTTCGCTGCTTCGTGTCGCTTCTGCTGCGCCCTCTGGTCTGTCCCGCAACCGGCAGCGAGCCTGAGAAATCCATGGAGATCCGCTTCCTGGCGCCCGGTAGCCTGGTGAGCAATCTGGATTTTGTGGAATCGATTTTCGGCAATGCGGGCGATCCATACCTTCCCGAAAACGACGCCGCCCTGGATGCGCTGCACTGGACCGGTCACACCGGCTGTGTCGTGCTGGCGCCCCACCTGGCGGGGATACGCAAAAAGGATCTAGGGCTGCCGCACATGAGCGAAGCCACCGAACGACAGCGGCGCGACGGCATGTGCTGGGCCAAGGAAGACGAACCTTACAACGGCGGGCGCGCGTTCAAGGCTACGTGCCGCGACAAGCACGGCGTCATGGTCACGATCATCGCCGACAACTACTATGGCTATTGCAAAAAGGAGGTGAAGACCCAGATCAGCTTCTCCGCCAACCTGTTTGGCCTGTGCGAAGAGGAGCATGCCGGCGGCGCACTGGCCTTCGCGACGTATGTGCTGGGTCAGGAGTTCTATGCCGACCGCACTGTCAGCCTGAAGAAAGCGGCCTACACCGACGCCATGCGTCTGCTGGGCGACACGGTGGAGCAGCATTCCGACGGTTACGCGGTGGACAAGCGCTTTCCGGATATTTACTACGTGCCGGAAAACGCCGCCTTCTACGCGCGCGAAGGATTCGTTACGTGGCGCAAAGGGGATGCGGTTTCACGGCTCACGCTGCGCAAAGAAGCGGTCTACTTTCTGCCGTCGGGCTTTCGCATCCGCCTGGAGAAGCAGCTGTGGGGCACGGCCTGGCGGTTGATCGGGTCGCGGCCGCGCGGCACATTCATTCATAAGCCCTGTACCGTTTCGGGAGGCGGCAAGTCGGAGATCTCCAAATCGATCGCCCACGCGGTGCTGCAGGGGCCGGTATTCGTGAAGGAATACCACCGCGACATGGACCAGGTGGCGGAAATTCTAGGCCGCGATTTTTCGCGCGTCTACCGAAATCGCCCACCCGACGCACGGACGCGGCGGCCGATCCTTAGCCAGGAACGCACGCTTGGCTCCGTCATTCAGTTGCTTACTCCCTCGGCGGAGTACACCGAGGAACACAACACGTGGGTACGTCAACTGTCACAGACTATCCGTCAGCTGGTGTACACGGTGAAACGGTACTACCGCCCGGAATGGGGCGGGAACTGGCGAGAGCACTTCACGGTGGACCGCATCAACGGTTTTTTAGGGCATGAGCTGAAGTTCGACGACCAGAAACTGATCAGCAATTACCTGCGCGTAGGCTACGATCCAGACGGCTCCTGGCGCATTTACAAACTGCGGCCCGATTTCCATCCGTCCGACAAGGTGCAGATGGAGGACGACATCACGGTCTCGGTAGTTCTGCCGCGCGAGAGCCTCACGGACCTGGATCCGGAGTACCCCAACCCGAGCGTTAAGCTGGTAGCCAACTGCGAGCGCCTTTTGTTCCAGCGCCCCGACGATGCCGTTCACCGCGGTGTGGACCGGCAAGCCGAAGCGGATATCGCCAGCCCGGGAACGTTCCTCTCCAACTACCAGGCCATCACCCCGCAAGAGGCGCGCGCCATGGTGGACCACGTAGTGGAGTTCGATCAATACTCCGAACCCATGAAGCAGCTGCTGGAGCAGTTTGTGGAGCACCCCGAGGCGAAGTACGTCGTTTCTTCCGCTCTTCCGCGCTTGGTAAACGGCGCACGCTCCACCAATCCGCGCTATTTGCAGCGGCGGCCCGACCTGGTGAATCCGCGCGATCCATACCTGGCCGAAATCGCCGCTCGGCTGGGGCGTGAGATCCCTGCTACCCATCCTGTGTATCAGCCCGTGAACGCCGTTTTGGCCGGCCGTCGGAATAGCCCGGCGGATCCGCAGGGCGGCCTGCCGCCGCTGGCAGTCTACAATCCGATCCACTATCAGGAACTGCTTGAGTTGTTCATGGACTTCATCTGCAGCCTGACCGGAAAATCGCCCGCCACTACCGGCTTCGGCAGCGAGGGTGCGCTCACCAAAGGGCCCTTCAACGCACTGTGGCCGGTGGTGGATCTGAATAACGCACTCGTCTCGGCGATTGTGACCGGTTACGCGGGATTCACCACTTCAGCCGGTTACGTGGGTCCGAATTTCCGCGTGGATCACGACGTCAGCATGCTGGTGCCGGAGGTCTGGTGCCGTATGCGGGTGCATGAGCGCGAACCGGCGTTCCTGATCGCGAATGGCTACCTGGAGAAGGTCTGCGATTTTTGCGTGGAGGGCCGAACGGTGCTGGCCAGCCGGCTCGGATACCGCATCACGCACCTATTCGTGGAGCGATTTCTGGGTCGTTTGTTCGAAACACCAGACGCCGTTTTCCCGGAAGAGTTGCTGCGGCCCGAACAGCAGGATCGGCTGCAATTCGCGGCCGGCGTAGATGCCATTGTGGAAGCGCAAACACGAGTCGCTCAGCAGTACTTCGAGGACGGCAGCGTGGAGGCTGCATGCCCGCCGCTCAAGGCTCTGCTGCACATCATGGCCTGTGGTTCCTGCCAGGGCAAGGGCGTGGACGACCCCGAAGTGCGCGGCATGTTCACGCGCGACGCGATGCTCGCGAGCGATTGGTACCGCGAGCGGCTGCGCGTGAAGCAGGAGCGCGATGTGGCGCTGTGGAAGCGTCATATTGCAGCGCTGGGAGACACTTCGGCAACCGCGGAGGCGCGGAAACAACTGGAGCGCGTGAGTGCGCCGGAGTATCTCGAGGAATTGGTGGGCACGATCGGGGCGGATCCGTTTGAGGGACAGATGGGGACAACCGGAAAAGCGCCGCTCCTTTTGGTCACGGCTTCTCGGTAACTACTCGCCGCTTTGTTGGAGCATCTTGCTCACTAGGCCCGTCCATCCGGTCTGGTGACTGGCGCCTAAGCCCGATCCGTTGTCGCCGTGGAAATACTCGTAGAAGAGCACCAGGTCGCGCCAGTGGGGATCGTCGCGGAATAGCGCGTTGGCGCCATGCACCGGCCGAGAGCCATCGTCCGCCTTCAAGAAGATGTGGGTCAAGCGCCGCGAAATGTCGGCGGCCACTTCCCACAAAGTCAGCATGCGGCCGGAGCCTGTGGGGCATTCCACCTGAAAACTGTCGCCCAAGTAGTGGTAGAACTTCTGCAGCGACTCGATAATCAGATAGTTCATCTGTAACCAAATAGGGCCGCGCCAATTGGAATTGCCGCCGAACAGGCCGGTGCTCGATTCGCCTGGCTCATAACCGACGCGATATTGATTCCCGTTGACGGCGAACACGAAGGGGTGTTCGCGGTGGATGGCGGATAGAGCGCGGATGCCATAGGGCGACAGGAACTCACGCTCATCGAGCATCACCTTCAGAACCTGCCGCAATTGTTGCTGATCGACGATCGAGAGCAGAAGCCGCTCTCCCACGCCGGGTTGATCCATGCACGCCACGTTGCCCGTCAGATCGGGGCGGTTTTCGATGAACCAGTCCATGCGGCGCGTGAATCCCGGGAGACGGTTGCACACGCGTGGTTCCAGTGTTTCTACGGCGAATAGCGGAATCAGTCCTACGATCGATCGCACCTTCATGGGAACGTGACGGCCGTTCGGCATGTGCAGGACGTCGTAGTAGAAACCATCCTCGGGGTCCCACATTCCGGTGCCGTCGCTCCCCAGGTGGTTGATGGCGTTGGCGATGTACAGGAAATGCTCCCAGAACTTGCTGGCCACATCTTCGTATGCCGGATCTTCGCTCGCGAGTTCCAGAGCGATGGCCAACAGGTTCAGACAATACAATGCCATCCAGCCCGTGCCGTCGGCCTGTTCGAGGAAGCCGCCGGTGGGCAGCGGCGCGCTGCGGTCGAAAACGCCGATGTTGTCGAGGCCCAGAAAACCGCCTTGGAACACGTTGCGCCCTTCGCTGTCTTTGCGATTCACCCACCAGGTGAAGTTGAGCAGCAGCTTCTGGAAGACCCGGGCCAGGAAAGCACGGTCGCCCACGCCGCGGCGCTTCTTCTCGATCTTGTACACGCGCCACGCCGCCCAGGCATGCACCGGCGGGTTGACGTCGCCCAAAGCCCACTCGTACGCTGGAAGCTGCCCGTTGGGATGCATGTACCACTCGCGCAGCATCAGGATGAGTTGTTGCTTGGCGAATTCGCAATCGACGAGTGCGAGCGGCACGCAGTGGAAAGCCAGGTCCCATGCGGCGTACCAGGGATACTCCCACTTGTCGGGCATCGAGATCACATCGGCATTGTAGAGATGCACCCAATCGTGGTTCCGGCCCTCCAGTCGCTCGGCCGGCGGGGGAGGAAACGCCGGGTCGCCTTTCAACCAGTCGCGAACTACGTAGTGGTAGAACTGCTTGGACCAGAGCAGACCGGCGAAGCTCTGGCGCATGACGTTTTGGGCATCCGCCGAAAGATTGTCGGGAATGACGGTGGCGTAGAACTCGTCCGCCTCATTTTTTCGTTGCGTGAAGATGCGGTCGAAGGTGGGTCCGAAAAGTTCGCCGCTGCTGGCGAGGTGCAGCATCCGCAGCCGGGCGGTGGCCGTCTCACCAGGCGCCAACGACAACCGGTAAACGGAAGACGCCTTGGTGCCGCTCTGCTCCGGGTTCACCGCTTCCTTGGCGGCTTGAACCACATAGTCGTTGATGCCGTCCTTGGTATAGGTGGACTCGTTGGGTAGGCCGTAGACGCGGTGGAAATTGGTTTCGTTGTCTGTGAAGAGAAGCTCGGCTGCGCTTTCGCAGGCCAACCAGCGCGGACCCAGGGCATCATGCTGCAGTTCGATGCACGGAACCGGGCCCTCCACCGTGACGCCCGCGGGCAAGTGGCAGGCTTTCCGCAACAGTGGACGCTTCGTGTCGACTCCCCAGGACCAGGTGTTGCGGAACCAGATGGTTGGAAGGACGTGCAGGTCGGCGCGGTCGGGGCCATGGTTGGTGACGCTGATGCGAATCAGAATGTCTTCGGGGCTGTCCTTGGCGTATTCCACGGCGACATCGAAGTAGCGGTTCTCCGTGAACACGCCGGTATCCATCAGCTCGAATTCCGGGCAGTGGCGGTCGCGCGCGCGGTTTTCGTCCAGTAGGCGCGCATAGGGGAACTCCGCCTGCGGGTACTTATAGAGGTGCTTCATGTAGGAGTGTGTGGGCGTACTGTCCACGTAGAAATACTGCTCCTTCACGTCCTCACCATGATTGCCCTGGTCACCTGTCAGGCCGAAGAGGCGCTCTTTCAAACAGGGGTCGCGGCCGTTCCATAGAGCGACTGCGAAGCAAATGTACTGGTGGCGGTCGCATATACCGGCGATGCCGTCCTCGTTCCAGCGATAGGCCCGCGACCGCGCCTGCTCGTGCGGCAGGTAGTTCCAGACGTCGCCGTTGGGGCTGTAGTCCTCACGGACCGTACCCCAGGCGCGCTCGCTCAGATACGGGCCCCAGCGCTGCCAGTGTGCCTTGCGTTCTCTGGCTTCCTCGAGTCTGATCTCTTCGCTGGCCACATCGAAGAATATCCCGCAACGGATCGGGTTGGCGCAAGTTTCCTCCTTAAGCGAACATAGACTTATAGGCGATAGATGACTATGCTTAGTAAAGTAATCCGCATTCTGTCAGTGGCCTGCGCCGTAATGACAGCCGGAAGCGAACCGGCGCGTTCTCCAGTGCTGGTCGAGCTATTCACTTCCGAGGGCTGTTCGGACTGCCCGCCGGCCGACACATTACTGGAAAAGTTGGATCAAGTGCAGCCCGTTGCCGGCGCCGAGGTGATCGCGCTCAGCGAGCACGTTGATTATTGGAACAGTCAGGGCTGGGCCGATCCGTGGTCTTCGCCGCTTTTCAGCCGGCGGCAGGAGAGCTATGCGCAGCGGTTTCACATTTCGGGTCCGTACACGCCGCAGATGGTGGTGGATGGCGCCGCGGAGTTTGTGGGCAGTGACGGACGCGGCGCGGTCTCCGCGGTCGACGCGGCAGCCAAAGCCGAGAAGGTGAATGTCCGGATTTCGCGCGTGGGCGCCAATGTTCGCGTGGAAGTGGATGCGGGGCCACACCGGGGTGATGTGTACCTGGTCGAGGCGGAGAACCGCACGGCCTCACAGGTGTTGCGTGGCGAGAACAAGGGTCGGAGCCTGCACCACATCGCGGTAGTGCGTCGGCTTGAGCAGACCGGAAAGTGGAACGGGCAGACGCCGTTTTCGAAAGAGGTAGCGATCGCGAATGCCGCGCCAGACATCCGGCTGATCGCTTTCGTTCAGGAGGTCGGCAGCGGACGGGTCTGGGGAGCGGCGATGCTGGCCGGGCGGCGATAGGTTTTAATGGAGAATATGCCATTCGTGAAAGTCGGTGCCTTGTCCGACGTGCCGGAAAACTCTGTAATCGAAGTGATGGTTGGAGGCGATCCATATGCGATCTGCAATGTGCGCGGCAATCTCCACGCGCTGAGCGGGACGTGTCTGCATCAGGGTGGCCCGCTCGGGCAGGGCCAGGTGGCCGACGGCCGTGTGATGTGTCCCTGGCATGCCTGGGAATACGATTGCCGTACCGGTGAGAACGTCGACGACCCGACCCAGCGCGTTGCCACCTACGAAGTGAAAGTGGAAGGCGACGACATCCTGCTGCTGGTTCCCTGAGTGCCGGAACTTCCCGAGGTTGAAACCGTAACGCGATCCATCGCGCCTCTGGTGGGGCGGCGCATCGTCACGGCGGAGTTTCGCTGCCTGCGCGTGTTGCGCGGCGGCGATCCCGACGACATGGCCGCGCGCGTACAGGGTAAGAAGATTGCCGGTGTGAAGCGCTACGGCAAGTTCATCGTGGTGTCTCTCAAAGGCGGCGGGTATCTGGTCATCCACCTGGGCATGACGGGACGCCTGCTGCTGGGCGGTCCCACGGGCAAGCACACGCACGCCGTCCTGACCCTGGACCGCGGCGTGCTGCTGTATGACGACAGCCGCCAGTTTGGTTGCCTGCAATACAGCCAGGACTTTCCCGCGCGCGTGGCGAAGCTCGGCCCCGAGCCGCTGGAAGTGCCCTTCAGCGAATTTGCCACCGCTCTCCGGCGTCGCAAGACTCGCATCAAAGCGCTGCTGTTGAACCAGGCCTTCCTGCGCGGCATCGGCAACATCTACGCGGACGAGGCGTTGTTCCGGGCGGGCATTCATCCACTTGCCTTGGCGTCGCGGATTCGCAGCGACCGCGCAAAGGGGCTCCACGAAGCGATCACCACCGTGCTCACCGAGGCCATTGCGGCCGGAGGGTCGTCGATTTCCGATTACGTCGATGCACAAGGACGCAAGGGTTTCTTCCAGTTCAGCCACCGTGTTTACCAACGAACCGGCGAGCCGTGCGTAACCTGCGGCACGCCGATTCGCAGGCTGCTGGTGGCGCAGCGCTCGTCGCACTTCTGCCCCAAGTGCCAGAAGCGTTGACAACCTACCGTCACGCCGGAATCACAGTGTTTCCACGCCTTCCACGACTCCGCAATACCCGCGACTGAAAACGGAAGCGGTTCCGCATTGGCGCGAAAACTGCATTCCTTCGGGCCGCAGGTGAAGCGACATGCTGGATCCTTCGAAACGCTCTGTGCTCGTTTCCGTCGCACTGCATGTCGGTGCGATCGTCCTGGTGCTGGTCCTGACCGGCGTGAAAATTCCAGTCTCTCGTCCGGTCCACGAACGGTTGGTAGTGCCGATCGATATCGGGAGATATCAAGCTATGGCGGGAAAGGGTGGAGGTTCGGGCGGCACCCACTCGCTCACGCCTGCCAGTATCGGCCGTCCGCCGAAGCCATCGCCGCATCCATTCACACCGCCGCTGGCCGCGCCGGCGAACGACAATCCGATACTGACCATCGAGCCTGCGGTCTTCGCCAATGCCGACACTAAGCTGCCCACCATCGATCTGGCGCAGCTCGGTGACCTCCTCGGCGCGCACGGGCCGACCTCCAACGGTCCCGGGGATGCCGGCGGCATCGGTGGGCATCACGGGACGGGCGTCGGCGGCAACGATGGGCCCGGCTTTGGCGATGGTCCGGGCGGCAGGTTCGGCGGCAACAGCGGTATCGACGGCTTCCTCACAGCGCCTATCCTGCTCGCGAAGACCGAACCCGAGTACAGTGAAGTTGCGCGCCGTGCCAAGCTTCAGGGCGTGGTGGTGCTGCGCATCGAAATCGATCAGCGCGGCCAGGTGCAGAATGTCAAGGTCACCGAGGGCCTTGGCCTAGGCTTGGACGAGCGCGCGATCGAAGCGGTGCGGCATTGGAAGTTTCGCGCGGCTACGCGCAACGGCCAGCCAGCCGTGAGTTCGGCGCGGGTGGAGGTGCTTTTCCGGCTGCTATAAGTGGTAATTGGGGCTTTGCGGACCCTCGAGCGCGGCGGAAATCCCGATCGAGACCCAGGTGAAGCAGTTTCGCCTGCAGCAAGCCAACGAAGCGCTGAACTCGCTGAACAACGCAATCCGGGGAGCCGCGGTGCTGCGGATTTAGCTGGCGGATCTACGCCTAAGCGATTTTGTCACCACGCCAAGTAAGCAAATCCCGGTTAGCAGGAGAGCGGATGGCTCGGGTGTGACGATTCTAGCTTCATCGATACTCCAAGTCGCCCCAGGAGTGTCAAGCTTGACATCCAATAAGATTTGAGTCACGTCGGCCATGTTCCACCCTGTTCCTGTAACAGTGGGGTTTGTGAGAGGAATGAGTACATCCTGATAGTTTGGGCCTCCCGAAAAGGTCGCGCCGAAAGTCGAACTGTTAGTTAGGTTCTGGCCAAATAATAACAAGAGACTCCCCGCCGAATTGGACTGGATTTGTACCAGTATGGAATCGCCAACCAGATTCAGGTTCAAAAGGAAGACCCCGGATTGCACACCCCATTGGATTCCTTCGAATCCGGTGATCCCGCTTCCGAATGTTCCAGTGATCGCTCCAGCAGGCGGATTGGTGGTGATCGTGCTAACCGAACTGGCCGACCCACCCGAAGCACCATTGCCAGTGAGGTTGGCGATGAAGTCTTCGCGAAATCCGTCAAGGGAACCTGGACAAGAGATGAACTTAGCGTTAAAGGCAGTCGCTCCGGCCGGTCCATCTAAGGTAACGCTGTCGGGGCAACTAAAGTTGTCAATGGTAACGTCAGCGGACGCAACCTTGGCGAGCAACAAAACCATTAGCGCAATCGAGGCTTTGGTCGGTAGTCTCAGGCCCCGTCGGTTCATCGCAACCCTCCATCGGTGAAAGTGTTAGTCGTCGATTATATGCCAAACCTTAAGCCTTGGTCCAAGATTTCCAGTGACAATTTCGTGATTAGTACCAAGAATACTAGATATGACCGCTCCCATAGGTTGCGGTCCCTTGTCGGACTATTTTCCCACTAGATGTTGGAAATCCTGCTCGTTTTCGCAAACCCAGTCCAGTAACTCCGTATCGGGCAAGAGTTCCCATGGAATCGTGACGGTCCAAGGTTTGCTGTAGGCCTTGGGATCGTCGATGGTCACTTGAACCTGCATGTGGCCGAAGTCCGTGCGCCGGAAGCGTTCCGTTATCCGCAGTGCGTCGCTGTGGGGATGGCCGCCATCGTCGAGCCACGTCTTTTCGTTGAGGCCCACGGTATCCACAACCAGCGCATCGCGTTCCCATTTTCCTACCGAATACCCAAACCACGCGGGATCGCGTCTCTCGGGCATCGACCGGCCATCGGTGAAGATTTGTCTATAGGAGTGATAGGCCTCGAAGAGCAACACCACTACTCCGGGAGTCTCGATGAGCTTCCTAGGTATGGGCAGGGCATCAAAATCCGTTACGCTATGAGGCAGGCAGCGCCCACTCGGGCGGTCCTTGCCAAAATTCTCCTGGCGTTCGCGGAACAGTGTAGCGGCCCACGGCAGCATCGGAGCCTCGATTCCACCTGCGGTGAGATTTTCCAGGTAGCGGCCGTCGTGTCCTACCCAGATACCGGAAAGATCCGGCTTGCCGTCGGTAGTTCGGGGAGCGGGTGCCGCCAGGTTCACTTTGCCGTCCTTGGTTCGCGGAACTCCGGGCGTCGTGTAGTTCACCCACTGCGCCGCGAGCGGCAATCCAAGGAACGCGGGAACCAGCCACATCATCCGCCGTGAGTGTCTCATCGCACTTTCCGGCCAATGAGTATATATCAAACGACTTGCAGAGTGCGTTTCAGGATTTACCACTGTAAAGGTAGCTGTGTGATATTAAAGGTCTTATGGGACGGGAGCGCGAACTTCAGGAGACACTCTGCGATCCGTTGGCGGATCAGGTGGTGCTGCCCATCGTGCAGACGTTTTATCCTCTCGGTTTCCCGGTTGAGATTGCGACGAACTCTCCTGCCGTAGTGGAGGCAGCCCACGAAAGCTGGGGATCCTTCCGTGCAGAATTTGAACGCGCGCCCATCCGAATTCGTGTTGTGGCGGAGGAGGGCGGGCCGGATCCAGCGCCGGAACCGGTGTACCGCTCGCAGCGCGGGCTAATGCTGATCGTTTCCGACCGCGACAATTTTGCATGCTGTGATATGCGCGCGCGGTTCGGCTGGTGTCGCATCGCCAACAACATGCTGGCCGACCGTGGCTGGTTCCGTTGGTTCTTCCTGGAAGCCATGGTGTACTTGCTGCTCAACCAGGATGATGTGGTCTCGGTCCACGCGGCTTGTATCGCACGCAACGGGCGCGGCGTGCTTCTGTGCGGAGCGTCAGGCGCGGGCAAGAGCACTCTGGCATTCGCCTGCGCCAAAGCGGGATGGACCTACGTCTCGGACGACGCTACGATTCTGCTTCAAGGCTCACCGGAGCGGGAAGCTTTCGGCAAGCCACACCAGTTTCGATTCCGTCCGGAAGCGGTGGAGTTATTCCCCGAAATCGAGGGACACTCCGAATGCATCAAGCCTAATGGCAAGCCTACGGTGGAAGTGGCCATAGGAGCTTTCCCTGCGATTGCCGCTGCTTCGCGCTGTCGCATCGAATGCGTGGTGTTTCTGAACCGCTCAAATCGAAGCCGCGCCTTGGCGCGCCCGCTTTCTTCACTGGAAGCGTCGGACCGGTTGCTGCGGGAGATGCCGGTGTATTCGGAGGAAGTTTGGCGCCGGCACCGGGACACGGTTGCGACGCTCTTTTCGGCGCCCGCGTACGAGCTGCAATACAAAACCTACGAACAGGCGATCCCGCTGCTCTCCAAGTTAGTTGAACCCTCATGAAGCTTGCCTTAATTCTGCTTTTAATCGCGGGCGCGTTGGAGGCCCAGGTCGCATCAGCCTCGCTTGCCGGAACCGTGGTGGATGAATCGTCCGCAGTGGTGGCAGGTGCGCGAGTCACCGCTACCGAGAATGGCAACGGATTCTCGCGTGCCGCGCTCACCGATGCGCGCGGAGACTACGCGTTCGAACAATTGGCGCCCGGCACGTACACGCTGTCGGTGGAGAAATCCGGATTCCGCAGCTACCGGGCCGAACAGGTGACGCTTGCAGTGAATCAGACAGCCCGGCTGGAGATCCGCTTAGCGATCGGCGCTACCCAGGAACGGGTAGCTGTGGTGGCTCAGGTTTCACCGGTGCAGTCGGAGAACGCGTCCATCGGCTACCAGATGGATCAAGCCAGAATCGCGGAGTTGCCGCTGTCGTCGCGCAACGTCGTGTCGCTGGTGACGCTGGGGCCGGGCGCCATTCCGCGCCAGATGGGCGGCTTTGTGCACGACGTGGTGAACGATGTGCAAGAGGGCTCGCGCGGCTCGGTGGCGCTGAACGCTCCGATTAATGGCAGCCGGTCCACCATGAACGCGTTTCTCCTGGATGGCGCGTACGATACCGACCGCAACACCTTCGCGATCGCCGTTTACCCGCCCATGGAGTCGGTGCTCGAGTTTCACAGCCAGACATCATTGGCTCCGGCGGAGTTCTCGCAAGCGGGTGGCGGCGCCATCGACGTGGTCACGAAGTCAGGTACTTCGGCGCTGCACGGCAGCGCTTTCGAATATTTCCAAAACGAAGCCGCCGATGCGCGGAATTTCTTCGATGATCCCACGCTGCCGCGGCCCATCTTTCGCCAGAACCAGTTCGGCGGATCGCTCGGCGGCCCCACGGGACTGAAGAATACCTATTTCTTCGGAGCGTATGAGGGGCTGCGCAGCAAGGAGGGAACCTCCGCCCAAAGCATCGTGCCGACGGCGGCGCAGCGTGCCGGTGATTTTACAGGTTCGAACGTGATCTACGATCCGCTCAATCTGGGCCCGGATGGCGCGCGGCTGCCGTTCGCCGGGAATATGATTCCGACCGCGCGGCTCAACCAGATATCGACCGCCTACCTGGCGCGGTTCGAGCCGCTGCCGAACACCAATAGCTCTGGCGGAAACTATCTGGACGCGACGCCCAACCAAAATACCAATGACGGCGCGACCGGCCGCATCGACCACCAGTTTGGCAACCGTAGCCAGCTCACTGGCCGCTACACCCTCAATCGCGAAGACAATCGCGTAGCGGGATCGTTCCCTTTGCTGCCCACCTCCGAGCAGGTACGCGGCCAACAGATCGCCCTCGGGTATTCGGTGAGCGGCTCGCGCTGGCTCAACGATGCGCGGCTCTCGTTTACGCGGCTGCGGGTGTTCGATGTTCCGGAGAGCGCGCTTCACGCGAACATCGCGCAACAGCTCGGAATTCAAGGCCAGCCGACCGATCCCTTCTACTTCGGGCTCCCGTTTTTCGAAGTGTTGAACGAATCGCTGGTGACCGATTCGCCAACGCTGCCGCAGGTACAACGCGATAACACCTGGCACATGACGGACGGGGTCTCGCTGGCGCTCGGCCGCCACACTGTGAAGTTCGGCGGCGAGCTGGTGCACTTCCAACTGAATTACCTGCAGACGAACCTGACACGCGGCCAATACAACTTCACCGGCGCCTTCACCAGCGTGGATGGACTGGGCGGCAGCACGGGCGATCCCTTCGCCGATTTTCAACTCGGCTTTCCACAGGACACCCACCATACCGCCGGTTCGGGCCAGGCGTACCTGCGGCAGACGACGTACGGCGGCTATGTCCAGGATGACTGGCGTGTCACCCCGTCGCTGACGCTCAATTTGGGCCTGCGGTACGAATACGCCGCACCATACACGGAAGCGCACGGCAACCTGTTGAACCTGGACTACTCCACGCTACCCGCGCCGCCACAGTTGGTGCACGTTAATTCGGCGGTCCAACCGGATCGCAACAACTTTGCGCCGCGCGTCGGACTTGCGTGGAAGCTGCCGATGCAGACCGTCTTTCGGGCCGGCTATGGCATTTACTACGCCACGCCGATTGCGATCGGAACATACGATCTGGTCCTCAACAACCTGCTCAACCAATTCAATGAGACCCAGGGGAACCTGCCGCCGGTACTGACAATCGCGAACGGATTCCCGCAGACCGCCTCGACCGGGTTCCCTAGCTATTTCGGCATGGACCCTCACGCGGAAACGCCTTACGTGCAGCAGTGGAACGCTGGCATCCAGCGCGAATTGCCCGGCCACCTGCTGCTCGAAGTGGCTTATGTCGGCAGCAAAGGCACGAAGCTGCCGCGCTTCCGCCAGTTCAATACGCCGGCACATGTGGAGACGGGCGAGAACCTTGCGCCACGCCCCGGCGATTTGCAATCGCTGCGCACGTTTCCTTCACTCGGCGAAATCATCCAGCGGCAGAACATTGCCAACTCTTCCTACAATTCACTGCAGATCAAGTTTCAGAAACAGGCTTCCACGCGGCTCTCGCTGCTAGCGAGCTTCGTGTGGTCGAAATCCATCGATGATGCCGATACGGAAATCCCCGGGCAGTTCGACAGCTTCGGCGCGCAGGACGAACGCAACCTGCGGTTGGAGCGCGGGCTTTCCTTCTTCAACGTGGGGCGCCGCATCAGCGCGGGCTATGTGTATCGGTTGCCGGGCACGCATCTACTAGGCCCTGTGGCGCGCAACTGGTCGTTCAGTGGAATCGTGACTCTGCAGGATGGAACGCCCGTCAACCCAGTGTATTTTGCCACGGACTTCGCCAACTCCGGAACCCCCAATCGGCCGAACGTGGTTCCGGGACAGAGAGTGGCCCTCCCGCGCGATCAGCAGACGGCCGACCACTTCTTCAATACGGCTGCGTTCAGCGACCCCGCGCCCTTCACCTTCGGCAACGCCGGCCGCGACATCATCATCGGCCCCGGCAATAACAACTTCGACCTGTCTCTGCTGCGCAAGTTCGCGCTGCGCGAGCGCCAGTCGATCGAGTTTCGCGTGGAAGCGTTCAACACTTTCAATCATCCGAACTGGGGAATCCCGGGGCCGTATCCCGATTTTGGACCGTTCTTCGGTAAGATCTTTAGCACGGGAGATCCGCGACGGATGCAGTTTGCGCTGCGGTACCAGTTTTGAGTTTTGCTCCACCCGCGCCCACGTGGGCGTCGGCAGTTATGGACGCGCTTCATCTGCGTGAACAGCGGATCGAGCCCCTTCTCCAGCTGAGCGAATCCGATTGGCGCGCGGTGCTGGATTTCTGCGACCGCTCCCGCCTCACACTGCCGCTTCGCAGCCGCGCGCGGGAGCACATGCCGGAGTGGGTCCGCGAACGCACCGATCGAGACGCGGAAAAGAATCGCGAGCGGCTGCGCGGGATCGCGGAAGTCTACCGGACCGTGGCGCAGCGCCTCGCCGGACGCGTCGAATTCATCGTGCTCAAGGGGATCACGCAGGCGGCGCTCACGGGCGGCCATCCCGAAGATCGCGTTCAGTACGACCTGGATTTATACACGCCCCGGGAGAGCGTGCTGGCGGCGCGCGATCTGCTGCTCCGGTGCGGATACGAATCTTTTAACGCGATGGAAGACTTCCCCACCGACCATCTGCCGGTGCTGGTTCGCAGGACCGGATGGGAATGGCGCAGCGATTTCTTCGATCCGGAGATCCCCACCTCGATCGAACTGCACTTCCGCTTTTGGAACGCTGAGTTCGAACGGCTGCGGGCCGATGGAGTGGAGGAGTTCTGGGACCGGCGACTGGTGCGCGAGATCGCGGGCGTGGAGATGCCCATGCTCCACCCTGTGGATGCGCTGGCCTACACTGCCCTTCATCTACTCAAGCATTTGCTTGAAGGAAGCGTTAGTGCATTCCACGTCTACGAACTGGGTCAGATTCTGGAAGCGAAAGCCGATGACGAGGCCTTCTGGCGGATGTGGCAACGCTGGCATTCCTTGGAATTGCAGCGGCTCCAGGCGGTGTCGTTCGAGCTGGCGCGCTCGTGGTTCGGCTGCCGAGTGACTCCGGCTGCGGAAACGGCCATCGAACTGTTACCCAGCGTGGTCCACTCCTGGTTTGACACATTTGTGGCATCGCCGTTCACACGCCAGTTTCGTCCTAACAAAGACGAGTTGTGGCTGCATATGAGCCTGCTCGATTTGGCGGCGGACCGTTGGAGCGTAGCCCGGCGGCGGTTATTCCCGGCGCGGCTGCCGGGGCCGGTAGATGCGGTCTACCTCGACGAACGCCAGATGAGCCTGCGGCGGCGGTGGCTGAAGCGGCTTCGATACGGGCGTCACGTTCTCGAGCGTGTGTGGCACCACGCAGCAACACTACCGAGAACGGCGAGTTCGGGCACGCGTTGGTGGTCGCGCACCTCAGGTCCGGGCGGGCAGTTCTGGAAATTTCTGGGAGCGGCCAGCCTCTTCAATTTCGCATTGTTCATCTTCGTCCTTCTCTATAACCTGCATCTTCTGGACCTGGGCTATCGCGAGGATCTGTTGGGCGTGATCAGCGGGTCAAGCACGGCCGGCTCGGTGGTGGGAACCATTCCTGCGGCCTTCCTCGCCCGGCGGCTCGGGCTGCGAAATTCGCTCGTGGGCTGCTTTGCTCTCACTGCTTGCATCACCGCTCTTCGCGTAGTAGTGGTCGCTCGCAGCCCGCTAATCGCGCTGGCGTTCTTGTCAGGGCTGGTGTTTGCCGTGTGGGCTGTGTTGATGGCGCCGATCATCGCGCAGGCTGTCCCCGAGAAACGCAGACCAGCCACCTTTAGCATCTTCTTCGCCACCATGATCGGCATCGGCATTGCCGGCGGATCGATCGGGGGCCGCCTGCCTTTGTGGGTTCACGGAAAAAAACCGGCGCTGCTCCTCGCGGCCGCGCTGGTAGCGTTTGCTGTCTGGCCAGCCGCCCGGTTGCGGCTGGGGACTCCGGTTGCGGCGGTGGGCACGCGCGTCTACCCGCGTGGCGGCTTCCTACTGCGGTTCTTGGCGCCATTCGCACTATGGCACCTGGCCACGGGATCGTTCAATCCGTTCTTCAACGCTTATTTCGCGCATCTGCGATTTCCTGTGGAACGGATCGGGCTGATCTTCTCAGGCGCGCAATTGACTCAGGTGATCACCGTTCTGCTGGCGCCTCTCCTGATTGCGCGGACCGGTCTGGTAGGGGGCATCGTTTGGATGATGATGGCAACGGCGCTGGGAATGGCCGGTTTGGCTGTCCAGCCTCCGGGCGCCGCGGCCGCTTTCGCCTATACCACTTACGTGGCGTTCCAATGGATGAGCGAGCCCGGGATGAATACGCTGCTCATGAACCACGTGGACGAGCGCGAGCGCGGCGGCGCATCGGCGCTGATGTATCTGGTGGCTTTCTCGGCGCAAGCCGTCGCAGCGTTCGGCGCAGGCGCGCTGCTGCCGCACGTAGGCTATGGAGTCGTGATCGGCGGAGCGGCGCTGGTAGCGGCCTCCGCGGCGGGTTTGCTGCGGGTGCTGGTGGGAGCGCCTTTTGCCGCAGTTTCGATGGTGCGCAGGATCTGCTCCTGAAAGCGCTCAATGGTGAAGCGTTCGCGCCAACTCTGGCGCGCGGCCCGCGACACTGCTGACAAGAACGCCGGGGCGCCAGTCAGCACTTCGACCGCGCGCGCCGCCATTTCCATGGCGTTAGCCACGAGGAACCCGGTGCGGCCGTCATCCACCACTTCGGGAATACCGCCGGTTCGGAATGCGATCACCGGCACACCGGCCGCAAAAGCTTCCGAAATCACGCGTGGAGTGGCCTCATAAGCGGCGGAGGGAACGAGTAGAAGATCAAGCTCCGAGAGTGCTGCGCCGATGCCGTCGATCCATCCTGGAAACTCGACCGGCAGATTCTGCGCTGCAGCTCGCACCTGATCAGCGTATTTGGCGGCGCTGTCGGAGAACATCGGTGAGCCGTAAACGGCGAAGCGGGTCTGTGGCAGCTTCTGATGAATCGCGGCGGCAGCGCGCAGGAATTCGAGTTGACCTTTCTCCGGCGAAATGCGCCCGATGCAGCCGATTCGCGGCGCGTCAAAATTACGTCGATATGCGGGAGAAGCCGGCCCGGCTACGCCGTTGAAGATGACGGCAAGTGGGGCAGCCGCGAAGGGCTGAGCCACAAAATCGCAACAGGCGATCACGAACGCTTCAAGCCTGCGGATCGAGTAGGCCGCAATGCGCCGCGACATTCCGGGCGGCAGATAACTATGCGCGTGAAACAGAGCGGGAGAGCCCAGGCGCGCCAACACCACGGCGGGGAGCAAACGCGGGCCGTTGATGTACACCAGGTCCGGCCCGAAACGTTGCGCGAGTTTTCTGATCTGCGCCACCAGGCGCGGCAACTGGCCGGCGAAGCGCGCGGCGTCCGCAATCGATTTCTCGCCGAGCGAGAAAGGGCCGCAATCGAGGTGAGCCGTCCCGAATCCGATATGCTCGATCTTCTGAAAGAGGGGGCCGTAACCGGGCAGCCCGACCAACGCGTCCCATCCTGCGTTGCGCATGCCTTCGAGCACCGATAACATCACGGCCTGCCCGCCGCCAAACTCGCTGAACTGATCGAGCAGCAAGACCCTCACGGCCGCACCGCCAGCGCCAGCACGAAGAAATACACGGGAAGCACACGCCAATAGGTGAGCAGGTCGCCGGACAACATCTGGACTGTCTGGCCGGCCCAAAAACAGAGAATCCAGGTCCCACAGAATGCCGCTTGGGCATCCGATTTGCGGGCGGCGCGAGCGGCGGCGCGCAGGATCGCGATGTTGAGCCACACCAGCGCGGCGAGACCGGCGATGCCCGTTTCGATCAGGAGGGTCAGGTACATATTGTCACCAACCACCGGAACGCCCAGATAATTCGTGTAGGGCAGAGTCTTGTAACCAATGCCGACGAAAGCCTGCCAGGGGTGTGCGGCCAGCCATTCGGCGAGCGTGCTCCAACTGGCGATGCGGCCCGATAGCAGCCTCTCATTGCCGGAGAGGAAGTAATCGAAAGACGCGGCCAGGCGCAACCAATAAGTCTCGGCGAACACCGGAAACACTCGCCAGACCAGGAACGCGCCCGCCGCCGCGCTGGAAGCGGCAATCAGCGCCAGCCTTCGCAGCGGTAGCCGCGAGCGTTTCTGCCAGGCGAGTACAACCAAAGCCACAGCCACGCTAACCACCGACGCGCGGGAATACGAGAGCACCAGCGCGGTGAAAAACAGCGCCCCGCCCGCTAGCAGCGCCTTGCGGGAAATGGGCGACTCCGAACGCCGCTGAGTGAAACAGACGGCGATCAAAACCAGGAAGAAAGCGCAAAAGTTACCGAGCGTGCTGGCCTCATAGAACAGTCCCTGAGCGCGCCGGTACACACCGGAATCGAGCCAAATAAACTGCGGGCCGAAGCCCGCGGGTGTCGGGAACTGAAAATAGAAATCGACGCACGCGAAGAGGGCCGCTGCGACGGCGAACCAGTAGACGCCGCGAATCGACGCGAAGGCACCCAAACCGGACCCCGGCCCGTACGCTGTGAAAAAGAAAACATACACGCCAATGCCGAACAGCGCCACCCGCGCCAGGCTCTGGGCCGCTACCGCCGCTCCGGAATCGAACGCTGCGGGACCGATGCTTGCCAGCAAGACAACGAACAGGGTGGCCAGCGCAGTATTCAACGGCGACTTTGGAATACTCCACCGCGAAGCCCATAGAACGCCGGCGAGCAAACCCACGGCTGCAAATACGAGGCAAACGTGCGGGCCCGAGTTTCCTAGCGGGATGGGAAGAGGCGGCAGCAGCCAGGCTGCGGCGAAGAAACCGATTAGCCACCGGCCGGGCCCTTCGAGCGTCCACAGGGCCGTTGGGATGAGCAGCGCGGGCAGCGCCAGGAGCACCTTCAGCCGCAGATCGGGAGCCAGCACTACAGCCGCCGCCCAAACGCCCAGCAAGAGTGGGGCCGCCAGGCGCAGGCGAGCTCGGGGATAGAATCCGCTAGCCACCGCGCGCGAGGTTGTCGAGAACGCGCTGCTGATGCAGATTCATCTCGACCGCCCGGTACGCCAAGGGAAAGATCAAACCCAGCAGCAAGGCGGCTGCGACGTTCAGCGGCACATTCGGAGAAGAAGACCGCTCGGGGACCACGCCGGGATCGATAATGGTCAGTTGCTCGCCGTTCGCCAGAGAAGTGCTCAACGCAACAGTCTCCTCCGCCAGATACTGTGCCAGCGACTGAGCGCGGCGGGCGTCCGGAACCGTGGCGCTGATTTCAAGGATGCGGGTGTTGCGGACGATCCCGATCCGGAGCACCTGTTTTTTCAGGCTTTCGATTGGTTTGGCGCCCGCCAAAGCCCGAAGCTGGAACCGGTTCGCTGCTTTCTGAAAGAGGCTATCGCTATTGGCGAAGTACTCGTACGTCTTCAGCGACTCCAGGTAGATCGGGCTGACTGCGACGGTGGACCGCGGATCAGCGCCGGCCGGCGCCTCAATCAGGATCCGGGCAGTGGCCGTATACTGGCGCGGTAAGATCAGACTTACTCCCGCGGCGAGAACTACCGCCGTGAGGGCGCTCAGCGCGACCAGCCGCCAGCGCGACAGAACGTAACCGATGAATCGAAAAGCTTCCGGTGACTCAATCATGCGTCACTATGAGTTAGTCTAACCGATATGGCCGTGCTACTGGCTGTGGCCATTGCGTGTATCTCGTTAACTATCACGCCGGGATATCATTTTTCGTTCGATATTACCCCTAAGATCGTGGTGCTGCTCGCAGCTACCGGCTTGCTATCAATGTGGGCCGCGCTAATTGCCGATCGACCGGATGGAAAGTCTCCCCTCTATCGCTGGTTCTCGCTGTTACTCCTGTTAAATTTGATCTCTCTCTCTGTCTCCACGGCCTTCTCCAGCCGCCCTGGGCTTTCGCTCTTTGGAAGCAATTGGCGGCGTTTTGGCGCAGTGATCGAAGGAGCCGTGTGCCTGCTTGCCTGGCTTATGGTTGTGGTGTGCGCAGGCCGGCCCGAGCGAGTCAAAGCTGTAATGCGCGGTATCACGGTCGCCGGCGCGGTCTCTGGAATTTATGGCATCGCTCAGTACCTCGGCTGGGACCCGCTGCTTTCCCGGGCCGCATACCAGGTAGGAGACGGTGTTTGGACCATCGTACGGCCCCCGGGTACGTTGGGTTATGCGAGTTACTTTGCCACGTGGCTGCTAATGGTAGCCTTCCTGAGCGTAGCCCTTGCGGCGGTGGAAGACTCTCCGGCCTGGCGCCGCTTTGCGCTTACTGTAGCGGTAGTGTCGGTCTTCGCGATGTGGCTTACCGGTACGCGCGCGGCGATCCTGGGGCTTTTAGCGGGAGTGCTGACCTGGTTGGCCAGTCGGAAACTTCGAGTGACCCGCCGAACAATCGCACTGACTCTGCTGGCAGTCATCGCTTGCTTCGCCTTCTATTACTCACCATTGGGACAGCCCTTACGCAGCCGCACGCGCTGGTTTACGCAGGATCCCTGGGGAGGCGCCCGCGTCACGTTGTGGCGGGATAGCCTGCACATGGCCGGGCACCGGCTTATGACCGGATTCGGGCCGGAAGTCTTCACTGCCGAATTTCCGCTTTACGAATCCAGGGAGCTGGCGCGCGCTTATCCCAACTTCTCGCACGAGTCTCCTCATAACATGTTCCTGGACGCGCTGGTGGCACAGGGTCTTCCGGGATTGGCCGTGCTCCTGGGGCTTTGCGGCATGGCATTCGCCACGCGGCGGAGGCCCGAAATTACCGCGGGCCTGGTGGCCGTGATGGTCAGCCAGCAATTCACATCTTTTACGGTTCCCACGGCGATGATGTTTTTCGTCGCGCTGGGGCTCTTGGTGGCACTGGAGACACCGGCAGTACGCCCGCGACGGAGGGCCTCTCTGGTGGTGGCCGCGGCGCCCGTAGCCGCCGCGCTGCTGTACGTGGCGGTCAGACTCTCGGCTGCCGATCACGAGTTAGCGCTGGCGAAAGGCGCGCTCGATGGCGTCGATCGATACGGCGCGGCGACGCACTATCAAACCTACGAACAACTGCGGCTGCCCGGTGGCACGGCCGATCTGTGGTACTCACGCGCCTTGCTGGAGCTCGCTTCGAGAGAGGCGGACCCAAACGAACGCGCGTTGACGGTGCAGGCGGCCGGCGCCATGGCTCGGCGAGCAATCGAAACCGCTGAGGATCCATTCAACGCCTGGTACAACCTGGCGGTCTTCTACGGCAGCCGGGACGACGCGGTGGATTCCGAGCGCTGCGTACGTGCGGCGATTGCGGCGCGTCCGAACTGGTATAAGCCGCACTGGATTCTAGCCCAGCTCTTGCGAGTCGAAGGCCGCGGCGAGGAAGCCAGACAGCAAGCGATTCTGGCGGCCGATCTGGATGCCGGGAAAGACCCGGAAGTAGGCCGCACGTTACGGGAGATTAGCGACGGGGCTCGCCCCCTCACGGTGGCGGTTCCATAAAGGCTGACCATGATGTGGGGCAGGGTTCAGCCTGCGCGGGGCTTTAGCCCCGCTCCGGTAAGCGACTACAAAACCGGGGCTAAAGCCCCCTGCAGGGTGAACCCTGCCCCACAGTTCAGCGGCCTACCACGCGTTCGATCCGTTCCACACCTCCGGTATAGTCCGGAGTAGTATCGCAACATACATGCGCAACGATCGATTGCGAACGAACGCAAGGTCCAGCCGGCGGCGGTCGGAATAGTCCAGGCGGTTACGCCCCGAGATTTGCCAAAGGCCGGCCAGGCCGGGTTTCACTTCCAACACTTCGCGCGCAGCCGACCCGTAGTGCACCCCCAATTCCGATTCGGTCAATGGCCGCGGCCCTACCAGTGACATTTCGCCGCGCAGTACGTGGAGGAGTTGCGGCAACTCGTCGATCGAATGCGTGCGGCAAAACCGCGCAAAGCGGCTGCGCACACGCGGATCCATCTCCTGCTTTTGCTTCGGCCCTGTCTGATCGTCGATGTACTCGATCCAGCAGCGGCTTCGCGGGGCCGGGGAATCCCACATCGTCCGCAGCTTCAACATCCACAGGGTATTTCCACGCCAGCCCACCCGCCGGTGAGCGATCAGCGGCGTTCTGCCCGAAAGCAGAGCCACCGTCACCAGACTGAAGCACAACAGCGGGCTAAAGGCCGCCAGCAGAATGGCCGCGCCCACTCGCTCACAATAGCCGACGATATGCCAGGGAAAACCGGAGGAAACTGCCGTCTGGCGAGGTATGGGAATCGAAGCCAAGGTAACCTACCCCTTAATCGTAGCTGGCGCTGCCACGGGCGCTGTGTAAACAAGTTGTGAAATCGTTTCATCGTGGGTTCATCTGTGACGGGGGAGAATGAGAGGAGAATAACTAAGAGACAGTGCGAATCCTGCTCGTAGAAGATGACTCCGGGGTGGCCCGTCCCATTGCCAAAGGACTGCGGGAACAGTCATATGCGGTTGACCTTGCGCCTGATGGCGAGGCGGCGGTCTATCTGGCAACCGAAAACGACTACGATCTGGTAATCCTGGATATCATGTTGCCCGTGAAAGACGGCCATGCCGTCTGCCGGGAGTTACGCGCCGGCGGTGCGCGCACGCCCATTCTAATGCTGACGGCGCGTGGCATGGTGGATGACCGCGTGAAAGGATTGGATAGCGGGGCAGACGACTACCTCACCAAGCCGTTCGATTTTAAAGAACTCCTGGCTCGCATACGGGCGCTCATGCGTCGTTCGACCACGCTTCGCCCGCCCGTGATGCGCGTGGCCGACCTGACACTCAACACGGCGAATCATGCCGTATCCCGCACCGGCAAATCGGTCAGCCTGACCGCCAAGGAATACGCTCTACTGGAATTCCTGGTGCTGAATAGGGATCGCGTGGTGGGGCGGGAACAAATCGCGCAGCATGTTTGGGACGAACACTTCGACCCCTTCTCCAACGTGATTGACGTCTACATCAAACGATTACGCGCGAAGCTGGACACTCACGTCGCCAAGCGCCTCATCCACACGCGGCGCGGCGAAGGGTACCTGCTAAGCGCAGATCCGAGACTGGTTGATGAATAAGAAGCTGCGCGTTCAACTGGCGGTGTGGTATCTGGCATTCTTTTCGGTGCTCTTCGTGCTGCTGGGCCTGGTGCTCTACGGCGTCCTGTCGCGGTCTCTGGAGCGGCGCCTGGATGAAGCCCTTCTCACACAGGCGAACACTGCCGCCGCATTGATGCGGGAGGAGCTGGGAGAAATGCACGGCGACCCGCAAGCCGCCGCGTCCGGTGTCATCGCCGAAATGCAACCCCGCGGCAGTATCGTGGCGGTTCTGCAGGACAAAACGATATTGGCGGCATCGGGCCCGGTGCGCCACGCGGATCTGGAACGGGCCGCCGTGGAAGTTGCCACCAGTCGAGCCACTGATTCCATATGGCGCTGGAGTGACTGGGGTAAGTACGGCGCGCGGGGAGCGGCGCTGACGGTCACCATCGGGCAGCGTACTTTTGTAGTGATGGCAGTGGAGTCACTAGATTCCATCGCGCAAGAGCTTCGGGTGGTGCGCGACACCCTATGGGCGGTGATCCCCCTGGTGCTGGCGGTGGCCGGTATCGGAGGATACGTCCTGGCTCGCCGCGGCCTCGCGCCATTAGACTCCATGGCCGCGCAGGGCCGGCAAATCACCGGCGACAGCCTGCACACGCGCCTTACCATTGGTGACGCCGCGGAAGAGCTGGTGACTCTGGCTACTTCGTTTAACGAGCTGCTTTCTCGCCTGGATCAGTCGTTTGAGAGCATGCGCCGGTTCGTGCAGGATGCGTCCCATGAGCTGCGCACGCCTCTTTCAGTCATCCAGGGGGAGGCGGACGTGGCGCTCTCTCGCGAGCGCAGCGCCGCGGAATATAAGGAATCGCTGGCGAACATTCAAGACGAATCGCGGCGACTGGCGCGCCTGGTGGCCGACCTGTTGAACCTGGCGAGCGCCGATGCAGGCCACGTCCAACTGCGTGTGGAAGAGCTGTATCTGAACGATCTGTTGGCCGAGTGCTGTCGATCCGTGCGTCCCCTGGCCGCCGCGCGCAATATCGAACTGGAGTGTCACTCGAGCCACGACGTGACCGTGCGCGGCGACGAGGAGCTACTACGGCGCATGATCCTGAACCTTCTGGACAATGCCATTCGCTACACACCGCCCGGCGGCCGCGTATCCGCCGGAGTGGAAACACAGGGCTCGGAAATCCGGATACAGGTGGCCGATACGGGAATCGGCATTGCGCCTGAGGCTTCACTGCACGTCTTCGAACGGTTCTACCGCGCCGACAAGGCCCGCTCGCGCCAGGAAGGCGGCTTCGGCCTCGGCCTATCGATCGTCAAGTGGATCGCCGAATCGCACCACGGTGCGGTTGAGTTGGCCAGCCAGCCAGGTCAGGGCAGCACGTTTACGGTGCATCTACAGCGGACTAAGTAAGGTTCTTGTGGGGCGGGCTTTAGCCTGCGCGGGACTTCAGTCCCGCTGGTTCGGATGGCGGACTAAAGTCCGCCGCGGGCTGAAGCCCGCCCCACACAGCACGAGTCAAGTACCACCGGTTCTGTTACTTCCCAAGCCGTTTACCCATCCAATAAACAAGGCTCGTGCTGTATAAGAGGGAAGTAGATCCATCCGGTCCTGCATGGGCTCACCATTAACCAAGAACTTACCACTTAGCAAGAAGCCCACCAGGGCTGCGGCGGAGCTCCCTAAGCAAGAGTTTACCCGGCCTTCGGCGACAGAACGCCGCTTGAAGATCATCATCGTAGGCGGCTTATTCGCCGGCATGGTGCTCTCGCCTGCGCTTTGGCTGAGTGACCGCTCTTATCCGGCCACTCCGGTGTGGCCGTTCTCCCTATCGATTCCGGTTCCCCTCGATCATCTGATCTTCGCAGTGGTCTTGGCCATGTTGGCGGCCATAGCGGTGGTTACCCGACCCGCCAAGTTAATCGGATTGTTTTCCCTATTCGCAATCGCCCTTGCACTGTTGGATCAGTCGCGCTGGCAGCCGTGGTTCTATCAGTATTTGGTAATGCTCATTGCTTTGGGCCTATATGACTACTCGCGGGGCGGCCATGATGACATCCATAACCCGGCGCTGAACGCGTGTCGCCTTGCCGTGGCCTGCACTTATTTCTGGAGCGGCCTGCAGAAGCTACAACCGGGTTTCCGGACTTATGTCTTCCACGAGCTTACGAAGCCGATCACGCACCTGCTCCCCGCTTCCATCGTGCCGGGCTTCAACTGGCTGGCGATGGTGGCCCCCTTCATTGAGGCAGGCATCGGAATCGGCCTGCTGACACGCCGGTTCCGGACTTGGGCGATTTTCGCCGCTTTCGGAATGCATGCTTTCATTCTGTGGGCCATTGGCCCGCTAGGCAAGGACTGGAACAGCGTCGTGTGGCCATGGAACGTTGCCATGCTTTGTTTCGTGACGACCCTCTTCTGGCAGCGGCCGAGACTATCTGCCCGCGAAATCGTATGGTCTGACGGAGGGCGCTATCAGAAAGTGATCTTGTTGCTCTTTGCGCTCGCGCCAGTCTTGAGTTTCTTCAATCTGTGGGACGGATACTTATCCTCGGCCCTCTATTCCGGGACAAGAAACACCCCCAGCATCTACGTAACGAATTCCCTGGCCGACCGTTTGCCAAAATATATCTTGCAGCACGTATACGTGACGGACAAACCTGGTACCAACGCCATAAAGTTAATGGAGTGGTCCATAAGCGAACTCAACGTTCCCTTTTACCCCGAACCACGGATCTACAAGAATCTTGCGCGATATATTTGTGCCTATGCACATGATCCTTCGGAAGCGAAGCTGGCTATTAAACAGACCGGTGTACTGTTTGCGCCGGACAAGGAACTCTCCTACGATTGTTCCTCGCTGGGAAGGTAGAGTTGTTGTGGGGCAGCGTTCACCCTGCGCGGGGCTTCAGCCCCGCTCCGGCAAGCGACTACAAAACCGGGGCTAAAGCCCCTCCAGGCTGAACCCTGCCCCACATGCCTACCAACGGGAGCGGTACTTTTAGTTGATCAGTCGTAGCTCCGGCTGGAGAAAAGACTCTGTTTGAGAGATTAGTGGAAATCGGAGGGGGCAAAAAACTAATCGGGTAACCGGCGTTTCGGCCGGCTACCCGATAAGGTTTGACATGTTACCAAACTACAGTGTTACTGCTTCTGGGCGCCAGCCGCACCCGGCGAGCAGGAATTGCAGATACCGAACTTGCTACCATCGGCTTGGATGAAGGCGCAGAAGCCAGTCATCTTGCCGTATTCCGAGATGCTCAGGGGAGCATGAGAGAAAGCAGTCTCGGTTCCGAAGAACCCACCACCCGGTGCAGCATGGAGAGTGGTACCCCAAGCGCGCAGACCGGAAACCAAAGAGCCCGGAACGGCGGCATTGCAGGTCGCGGGGCCAGAATCGTCAGTAGCAACCAGCGCGATGGTCACGCCAGTCGGCACGCCAGGAGTCAGCGTGTTGTTGATGAGATCGTTCTGAACGGACAGCGTCTTCAGATCGTTGGGGCTCAACGGGCAGGTGCAGCACGAAATGAGCTGTTGATCCTGGGCGAACACATACACGTTCGCGCAGATGTAGTCAGTAGCGTCATTCCCGCCCTGCGTTCCCACGTTCGTCATGTCGATCACCGATTGACCCGCTCCCAGGTTAGCGGCATACCGCACCTGCAGCGCATCATCGGGGCCAATTCCTTGAGCGAGGGCTGCCGTCGAGAGCAGTGCTACGCCCATCATTAGTTGGAAAAACTTACGCATTCTCAAATCCTCCGATTTGCAAAGTAACATGACGGCAGTAGCCGGTATAGTCTCCATAGTGCCTCGTCCAAAAGGGTTAGTCCGTCTTTCACCCGTTTGCAAGGTCATAAACTGGTACTGTCTCCACCCTGTTTCACCGAAAGGATTAGTCCGGCGATGTTTGAGCCGCAATCAACTAACTTTGCATCAGGACAAAACGGCCGGATTGGTGGTACTCGGAACAGGTTCCGCCAGCGCTGCGGCGGGACCATTCTATTAGTGGACGTGGCGGGGAGAAATAGGTCTTAGATGGAATAGGAGGGAAGTGGGCCGGCCAGGTGAGGCTGGCCCTGGTCCTGCGACTGCACAGCGGCCTGCTCACCCGAGGTCGCACGTCTTGCTGGTATAGCACTCACACTCGTACATACAGTCTAGATAAGCAAGGTTCTGTTTTTCGAAGCACAGGCTGGCCTCCTTCGGTTTGTTGAAGGCGCACTCTAAATACACTTCATCCGCGTAGGTCAAGCAGTAACTCTCGCACAGCGCGGGATTTTTCGGAAATACGAACTTGGGAGGCTTGGACGTCCCGGCCTTCGTTTTCCGCAGTCCTAGAAATCCGAACGCTCCTGCTCCAGCCAGGAGTTTCAAAAACGCGCTACGCCGGGACATACTTCCGGCCAAACTCTTTGAGAAATCGTCCAGCGTTTTGTCCATTTGTCTCGTCCTTTTGGTTTGCCCAGGTTGCTGTGGGGCAGGCTTCAGCCTGCGCGGGGCTTCAGCCCCGCTCCGGCAAGCGGCTACAACACCGGGGCTAAAGCCCCCTGCAGGCTGAAGCCTGCCCCGCTTTTCTAGTGTCGGCTTTTACTTGCTATTCGCGCACTCGTACGCGCATTTTAAATAGTCGATATTCTGTTGTTCGAAACATTCGTTCTGATCCTTTGGGTTGCAAAGCATGCAGAAGAGATATTCCTCATCCGCGAGGTTAAGGCAGTAACTCGAGCACAGGGCTTTATTCTTGGGGAACTCGCTCGCCTTGGCTTTCTGCACACCTAGAAATCCCAGGACTCCCGCGCCCCCCAGAAGCTTCAAGAAAGCGCCGCGGCGCGACATGCCGCCCGCTAAACTCTTTGAGAAATCATCAATCGTCTTGTTCATTTTCTACTCCCTTTCTTTAGTTGGTTTTGTGTTCGGCGCGGTAGAAACTCACGACTCCGCCCCAGGTAAGCTCCACCAGGTCGGGATTGCGCCACCCGGTGGAGAATCGCGTCTCCTCCACGGCCACATCGGTAGCCAGACGCAGTGTTGTTTAACTAATGCCGCTCGTTACGGCCGATTCGTACACTCGTACGTGCATTCTAAATAGGTGAGATTCTGCAGTTCGAAGCAGGCATTCTCCTTTTTGGAGCCGAAGGCGCACTCAAGATAGACCTCGTCCGCATAGTTCAGACAGAAACTCTCGCACTGGGCAGGATCCTTCGGAAACTTAAGCTTAGGAAGCTTCGCCCCGGCCTTCGCTTGCCGAAGACTTAGAAATCCGAGAGCTCCCGCTCCCCCCAAAAGTTTCAAGAAAGCGCTACGGCGCGACATGCCACTCGCCAAACCCTTTGCGAAATCATCAAGCGTCTTGTTCATTTTTTTGCCCAGTCCCTTTTTGGTTGGTCTATGTGTTCAGTGCGGCCGGAACCTGCGGCTCCGCCCCTGGTTGACTTCCGCCAGCCTGGCGTTGCGCCACCAGACGGAGAATGGCATCTCCGCCCACTGCCACATCGCTGGCCAGAACGCCATGTTCATCCACCAAATACCCGCTTGGTGTGGCGAACATGCCATAAGCCTTCGAAACTTCCCAATGGGCCTGTAACGCCACAGGAAAAGTCACGCCGCCTTTGGTAGCTTTCTCCCGATTCACGTCGCGGTCGCCGCGGCTGATCATGACGAGCTGTAGATCGGGCGAACTTTGGTGTACCTCTTCGAGCTTGGGAGCCAGTTGCTGGCAGGGCCCGCAATTGGGATCCGAAAACACCAGGAGCAGCGGCCGGCCTTGCAAGTCGGCGAGCGCAATATCCTGTCCGTCTGTGAGAGTGGGCAAACGGAACTCCGGAGCCGTGGTGCCTGCCTTCAGCCCGTCCCGCACGAGCTTGCTGCGCGACAAGGAAGAGGAGACCTTCGAGTAGTCTTCGGCTGACTGCTCGCCACGGGCCGTTCCCTCACGAAACAGGTCAAGAATTGCCGCCGTTCCGATCACCACGTTGCCTTCGACCGCGCCTCGTTCGTCCACTACCAAGGCCATCGGTGTGACGGCCACACGGTAGTGCCGGACCGTTTCGGATTCCTCATCGGAAAGCACGGGGCAGGTGATCGGATGGCGTTCGAATAATCGCTGGCTCCCGGCCAGATCGCCCATTGAGATGACCAACGGAACCGGGCCGCCAGGCTTTGCGTTTGCCAAGGCAACGCTCAACTGTGGCAACATCTGCTCGGAGTGGTGGCACCCGAGGCGAGTGAAGATCAGCACGACTTTCTTGCCTCGCCATTGCGACAGTGTCATGGTGCCGCCGCTGCTGACGAGAGGAAGAGAGAAGTCACCCAGCGTGGACCCAGGCGCCAGGCCAATGCTGCCCGGCTTCGCAAACAGGATGGCTTCGAGAGACTCGATCCGAATCAGGAGTCGCCCGTTCTGCATCGCGAGACACAATCCGAACCAGATGCTGACGCTCGCCAAGAGCACGCTCAACACAGTCAGCACCATCGCCACCATACTCAAGTCACTTACTCCTTTTGGGATTCATCGCTTGCTTGAATTATTCGCCCAGCCCTCTATTTCCGGGACTCCGAATGACTGAGAATAGCAGAGAGTATACACGGAGGTGCTTTCTTTGCGATGCTTTTCTTGCAGGCCAACACCGAGAATTTTCCTAGTACCTCTAGCGGTGGGGCATGCTTGAGCCCGCTCTGTTTTCGGCAATCTAACGCCTACCCCACCGTTTCTTCCGCCAATTCTATATACTGGCTTTCTCGATGCGGGTCCTTTTTGTGATTACAGGTCTCGGCCTGTTCGCCACCGCGGTACAGGACTACTATGCCCTCTTGTGACAGCACGGCGGACCGGCTGCGCAGATGATGGGCAGGCTGGCGACGTTTCTCCCCAAACGCGTGCGAACCAGAATCCGGCGCGTGCTGGACCCCGCATTAGCGCGCATCGGTTGTCTCCGTTTTGATGTGAAGCGGCATTACGCCCAGGATGGCCTGTTCACCGTGCACAACGCCGACTTCCGGCGTGATCCCCAGTTTCGGAAGGCGTACACGCGGGGCATCCAAGCGAGTTGGGGCGTCGACCCCGGCATGGAGTGGCGCGTTCATGTGGCTCTATGGGCCGCTGCTACTGCCTTGCGGAGTCCTGGCGATTTCGTCGAGTGCGGGGTCAACGCTGGGTTCGTCAGCTCCGCCATCATGCACTGCCTCGATTGGGCGGGCGTGCCGCGCAAATTCTATCTGATCGATACTTTTTCGGGGCCAGTGGTGGAACAATTTTCAGCGGAGGAACTGAAGCAGGGAAAGGCCGGCCTGACGAAAGAACTGCTCGAGCGGGGCTCCTACGTGACGGACGTGAAACGCGTGCGTGCGAACTTCGCGGAGTGGCCGAACGCGGTGATCGTCCGCGGCCCAGTTCCCGAGATCCTGGCCACGTTGGAGATCCCGCGCGTGGCTTTTCTGCACATTGATATGAATAGCGCGTATCCGGAGTGCGCCGCGCTTATGCATTTCTGGCCGCGGCTCTCTCCAGGCGCGCTGGTGCTATTTGACGATTACGCGAATCACGAGCACCGGTATCAGAAGGAGAAGATTGACGAGACAGTACGCGAGTTAAGGGCGGAGGTGCTGTCGTTGCCGACGGGGCAGGGATTGGTCGTGCGGTGACGCATTTCGAGCCTGTATCTCGCGGCTCCCGTTCATCCTGCGTTCATTTCGCCGCGTTTATACTAAACTTCTTCTGATGCGGTTTCTTTCTCTGATTGCCGGCATGGGCCTCTGGTTGTGTGGCGTCGCGCACGCGCAGGCGCCGCCCGCCCCGAATGCGAGTCTGCAACTGACGCTGCAGGATGCCCTGGAGCGGGCCCGCGCCAATGCCCAGACGCTGCTCGCCGCAACCAACGCGGCCCAGATCGCCCACGAAGACACAGTGCAGGCAAAGGCTGCGCTACTGCCCACTGCCAACTGGTTCAACCAGTTCATTTACACGCAGCCGAACGGAACGCTCAGCGGCGTGTTCGTGCCCAATGACGGTCCGCACGTGTACTACAACACGGCCAATGTCCATGGCGATCTGTTCGCGCCCGGCAAACGTGCTGATTATCACCGCGCCGAAGCGGCCGAGGCAGTGGCGCGCGCCAAGGCCGATATCGCGGCTCGCGGCCTGTATGCCACTGTGGTTCAGGACTACTACGCGCTAGTCACGGCCGCGCGCAAGTATGCCAACGCGCAACAAAACCAGCGCGAGGCTGAGCAGTTCCTCGATATTACCCAGAAGCAGGAGCAGGGTGGTGAAGTGGCTCACTCCGACGTGGTGACGGCCCAAATTCTGGTGGAGCAGCGGCGGCGCGATACGCAGGATGCGCTGCTGGCGGAGCAGAAGGCGCGGCTCGGCCTGGCGGTCCTGGTGTTTCCGGAGTTTCGGCAAGACTTCACGGTTGCCGATGACCTGGAAACGGCCACGGCGCTCCCCGATTTCCAGCGCGTCCAATCGATGGCCAGCACGAATAATCCTGACATCCGCGCCGCCATGGCCACCGTGCAACAACAGGAATTTGAAATCAAGAGCGCGCGCAGCGCTTTGTACCCCACATTGTCGCTGGACTATTTCTTCGGCATCGAGGCGAATCAATACGCCCTGCACAACCGCGACGGTCAAAACCAACTCGGCTCGGCGGTGCAGGCCACGCTCAACATTCCCGTATGGAACTGGGGCGCCACGCGCAGCAAGATCCGGCAATCGGAGCTGCGTCTGAAGCAGGCGCAAACCGACCTGAGTCTTACTCAGCGCGAGCTGCTCGCCAATCTGAATTCTTTGTATCGGGAGGCTGATCTCGCCAGCATGCAGATTGCCTCCTTGCGGCGCTCCCTCGATCTTTCCAACGAGAGCTTACGGCTGACGTTGCTGCGCTACCAGGCGGGGGAAGTGACCGTCCTCGAAGTGAAAGATGCGCAGACCACGTTGGTGCAGGCGCGCAACGCGGCCGACGACGGGCTGGTGCGCTATCGCGCGGCCATCGCCAATCTGCAGACGTTGACGGGAACGTTTTAGGCAATATATGCGGAGAACCAGTTCATTGACGTGGCTCATCGCCCTGTACCTCTTGGCCCTGTCCGGCTGCTCCAAGAAAGCCGACGAAGCCGACAACGCCGCTCCCGAAGCTGCCCCCGTGCAAGTCGAGCCGGTGCGCCAGGAATCGATTCGGCGCGTGGTGGAGGCTGACGGCGTGCTGTACCCGCTGGACCAGTCCGGCACGATGCCCAAGATCAGCGCGCCGGTGCAGAAATTCTATGTGAATCGCGGCGACCATGTTAAGGCCGGGCAACTGCTGGCAACGCTTGAGAGCCGTGACCTGTCGGCAGCCGTGGCCGAGAGCAAAGGGCAGCTCGACCAGGCCGAATCCAACTTCCGTGCGACGTCATCGGCCACGATTCCGGAACAGGTGATCAAGGCGCAGACCGATGTGCAATCGGCCCAGCAGACCTTGGACGCCGCGCAGAAGTTGCTGGCGAACCGCCAGAAGCTATTAGAACAGGGTGCGCTGGCCCGCAAGCTGGTGGACGATGCCCAGGTGGCCTACGCCCAGGCAAGCGCCCAGTTCGCCTCGGCCCAGGAACACCTGCGCGTTCTCCAGAGCGTCGGCAAAGAGGAACAGGTCAAAGGCGCACAGGCCCAGGTGGAAGCGGCCCGTGGGCACTATCAATCCTCCCAGGCACAGTTGGGCTACTCCGAAGTGCGAGCCCCCATCGGCGGTGTCATCGCCGACCGCCCCCTGTACGCCGGCGAAATGGCGAATCCGGGCACGCCGCTCATGACCGTGATGGATATCTCGCGCGTGATTGCGCGCGCCAACGTCCCGCAGAATCAGGCGGGCGCCCTGAAAGTGGGCGCCTCGGCCACGCTGACCCAGACCGATACCTCCCTCGCAGTGCAAGGCAAGGTTACAGTGGTTAGCCCCGCCACCGATCCCAGCAGCACCACCGTCCAAGTCTGGGTGCAGGCCGATAATCCGGGCGAGCGCCTGAAGCCGGGCACCGGCGTACACGTCGCGATTGTGGCCGCGACCATCCCCAATGCGGTAGTCGTCCCTACGGCTGCGCTGCTGTCGGGAGAAGAGGGCGGAACCATAGTGCTGGTGGTGACTGCCGACAACATTGTGCACCAGCGCAAGGTTGAGGTGGGTGTGCGCGAGGCCGACAAAGTCCAGATCATCAGCGGCGTCACGCCGGGAGAGCAAGTAGTGGTGGTGGGAGGCGTCGGGCTCGACGACAAGGCGAAGGTGAAGATCGTCAAGCCGGGCGAAGCCGAGAAGCCCGACAAAGACGACAAGGACGAAAAAGGCGGCAAAAGCGATAAGGGCGACAAGGACGACAAATGAGCGAGCTGCTGACTCCTCCACCAGTCGCGGCTGAAGCGGAGGCCGTACACTGGACCGATCGCCACGGCAAGCCGATCATCTTCGTCATCCTGACTCTGGTGGCCGTGGGGATCTATCTGGCGCTCACGATCCCCGTGGCCGTGTTCCCCGAAACCAACTTCCCGCGCATCGTGGTCGCGGTGGACAATGGCGTGGTTCCCATTGACCAGATGATGGTCACCGTAACCAGGCCGCTCGAAGAGGCGCTGAACACCGTGCAGGGCCTGGAACGCATCTGGTCCATCACCAGCCGGGGCACGGCGGAAATCGACCTGTTTTTTTCCTGGAAAGGGGACATGTACCGCACACTCGATTTGGTGAATGCGGCGATCGCGCGGACCCTCCCTTCGCTCCCCTCCACCGTAAAGATCAACGCGCAGCGCCTTACCTTCGCCGCGTTTCCGGTAATCGGTTACAGCCTGACTTCCGATACGGTGCCGCAGACACGCGTTTGGGAGTTAGCCAACTATGAACTGAAGCCCCGGCTGAACCGCATGCCGGGAGTTTCCACGGTAGTGGTACAGGGCGGGCAGCAGCCGGAATTTCAAGTGACGCCCGACGCCGCCAAGCTGATCCAGACCGCCACCACCATTCCCAATATTCTGGACGCCATTGGCCGCAGCAACTTGATCGATTCCCCGGGACTCATCTCTGATAATCACCAACTCGTTCTGAGCCTCGTAAGCGGCCAGGCCCGCACTCCCGATCAGATCGCCAATATTGTGGTGAAGACCACGCCTGCCGGAGCCCCGGTGCGCATCGGCGACATCGGCAGCGTGGGTCCCTCGGTAACGCCGGTTTATACGGTGGTGACTGCCAACACGAAACCTGCCGTCCTGCTCAATATTTTCCGCCAACCGGATGGCAATACGGTGGAAGTTGCCAATGCGGTCCATCAGGAAATCGAGAACCTCCGCAGCACACTGCCAAAAGGCATTCAGCTCAATGCATTTTACGACCAGTCGGAAATTGTCGTGGCGTCCATCAAGAGTGTGCGCGACGCGATCCTCATCGGACTGATCCTGGCGTCGCTGATCATGGTGCTGTTTTTGCGCGATTGGGGGACTTCACTGGTGGCAGGACTGGTGATTCCTGCTACGGTGGCCGTGACTTTCGTCGGCTTGCGCGCGCTAGGACAGACCTTCAATCTGATGACGCTGGGCGGCCTGGCCGCGGCGGTGGGGTTGGTCATCGACGATGCCATCGTGGTGGTGGAGAATATCGTCCTGCACCGCGATTCCGGGCAGACGCGCGCGCAAGCAATACGCAGCGCGTTGCGAGAGATTCGCGTCCCACTGATCGGATCCACGATTACGCCCATCGTGGTGTTTCTGCCGCTGATCTCGATTACTGGTGTCAATGGCACTTTCTTCCGGGCCTTGGCGCTCACGGTGGGGATGGCCTTGCTCACTTCACTCGCACTGGCGCTGACCTGGACACCGACCTTGAGCCACTACCTGATCCGCAGCCGCGGGCGCGCCAGGCATGCTGAGCACGACGCGGCTCCCTCCCGAGTAATGCGTATTTACGAACGCACCCTGCGGATGACCCTGGCGCATCCACTGCTCCTCGGCCTGTTTGCGGTTGCGCTGATTGCCGGATCGTACTTTTGCTACAACGCGATTGGTTCCGACCTGCTGCCGGAAATTGATGAGGGCGGCTTCATCGTGGACTACTTCACGCCGGCGGGATCTTCGCTGGACGAAACCAATCGCATCATCAAACACGTGGAGCAGATTCTCCGGACCATTCCAGAAGTGTCCAGCACAGCGCGGCGCACTGGACTGGAACTGGGGCTGGCGGCGGTGACAGAGGCCAACAGGGGCGACATCTCCGTGAAGTTGAAGCAAAAGCGCGACCGCGCCGGCGATGAAGTCATCGCCGAAGCCCGCGCGCAGGTCAAGAAGGCGGAGCCGGTGCTGGACGTTGAGTTTGTGCAGCTTCTGGGGGACATGATTGGCGATTTGACGAGCGCACCAGAGCCCATCGCCATCAAGCTGTTCGCCCAGGATCCGCAAACACTACGCGATTGGGCGCCGCAAGTGGGCGACGCCATTAAGAAGATTCCGGGCGTGGTGGATGTCCTGAACGGAATCGAGAACACCATCAGCGGTCCGGCCACGGTGTTTCAAGTGGACCCCGCCGTGACCGCGCGCGCGGGGTTCACCCCGCAGGAGGTGGAACTGGATGCCAGCGCCATTCTGCAAGGGGAGCCGGCTTCCGCGCCGGTGGTGCTGAATGACCGCGCTTATACGATTCGCGTGCGCTTTCCCGAGTCCACGCGCGCTTCGATGGACGCCGTTCGCAACACGCCCCTGGTCAGCGCCACCGGACGGACGGGCACCTTGGGCTCGCTCGCCACAGTGACCGACCTTCCCGGGCAAACCGAAATCCGCCGCGAGAATCTGCTGCGCGATGTCACGGTGACCGGCCGGCTGGAAGGCGTCAATCTCGGCGAGGGAATCCGCCGCGTACAGGCCGCGGTGGCCGCCTTGCACTTGCCGCCCACGATTCGCGTGCAATACGGAGGGCAATATGAAGAGCAGCAGAATTCCTTCCGCGATTTCGCGTTTGTGCTGCTGCTGGCCATCGTGCTGGTCTTCACCGTGCTGCTGTTTGAATTTGGTGGCTTTGCCGCGCCAATTGCCGTGATCTGCTCGGCGTTATTGTCGACCTGCGGAGTGTTCCTGGCGCTGCTTATTACGGGCAAGACGTTCAACCTCTCTTCCTTCATGGGCCTCATAATGGTGATCGGGATTGTATCGAAGAACGGAATTCTCTTGTTGGACGCCGATCAGAAATTCCGGGCGGAGGGCCTGACGCCGGAAGAAAGTATGATTCGCGCTGGCGAGCGACGCTTGCGCCCCATCATGATGACCGCGCTAGCGACAGTAGCCGGCATGATTCCGCTAGCTCTCGCGCTGGGCGCCGGTTCAGAGATGCTGCAGCCGCTGGCGATCGCGGTGATCGGCGGAATCCTGGCGTCGATGATCCTGTCGCTGGTGGTCACGCCGGCGGTGCATTATTATCTCGGCGGGCGAACCTAAAACCGGAATCGCAGAACCACTTCCAGCGACCGTGCCCCCCCGTTCTGTAGCAGAGGAGCCAGTCCGCTACCGGGGCTGCCGGTCCCCAGCATCATATTTAACATGGAGGTGGATTGTCCGAATAACGGGCTGTTCAGGTACTTTACGGGGTCTGCAAAGTTAGGGTGATTCAGCGCGTTGAACGCTTCGACGCGTAGATCGATGGTGCTGCGGTCGGCCACCCGGAATTCGCGGCGCAGGGCCAGGTCAAACTGCCACATCCCGAAGCCGGTAATGGCATTCCGGCCCAGGTCGCCCGGCCGGAATCCCGCCGAGCTAAACGCCAGCGGGTTGAGGCTTCTGCCTCCGGGCGCATTAGGGTCTGCGACCCAGACGGGTACGCCCGGGACCAGGTCCGGACGAAAAGCGTTGGTGAGGGTGAGCCCCGTGTACTGATCCGCGTCGAGCACGGTGATCGGAAAGCCGCTGCGCGCTCGGAAAATTCCGTCCAACGACCAGCCCTTAGCCACCCCCGGCAATGCGTAGCCGAGCGACGCCGCGAGCGATTGCCGCACATCGAAATCCGACGATCCCCAATCGCGCGCCGGGCTGGCGCTCTTACCCGCCCAAACCAGGAACGAATCGCTCGAATCGTTATCCAGCGAATGCGACCAGGAATACGAGACCAAGCCCTCGAGCCCGTGCGCAACACGCCGCCGGTATTGCGCTACGAAGGCATGGTAGTCGGAGGCGCCGTGATTGGTGGTCAACGCGAACCACGAAGTCGGAGCGCTTCCGGGCCCCCCAAGCTCGCGGCGGATCAGATCGCGGCCGGTTGATCCCAAATATCCTGCGGAGATGGTGTCGCGCGGGGTGAGCGAATGCTCCACCGAAACGTTCCACTGCGCTACCCACGGCAGATGAAGATCCGGCATGAATCCATACCACAAGAACGTGGAAAAGGGGCCATTCCGCGGGCTCGTGAAGGTGTTCAACGGACCGCTGTTTATCGCATCGGTGGCGATACTGAGGCTGGAATCATAGTAAATGCCTGCGCCGGCGCGAATAACCGTGCGTCCAGCGCGGCCGGGGCTGAACGCTATGCCGAGCCGTGGCGCAAAATGGCCGTACGGGGCAGGCCAAAGAGGGCGCGTTTCCTGTTCGAATCCGGCGGGTTCCAGAAAATAAAGATTCGGTGATCTGGGTGCTGGGCTGAACTCCCACCGCAGACCAGTGCTGAGCGCGAGACTCCGGCCCACTTGCCAGGTGTCTTGCGCCCAAATGGAAATCTCGCGAACGGGTTCGGAGCCGCTCTGTGCCGCCGAATGGCCGACCCAATAGTTTTGATTATCGAGTGCGAGCAGATTATCCGCTATCAGGCTGAGGGTGCCGCTGGAGTCGCGCCGCTCGGGCACGATGCGGCGATAGTCCGTTCCCAGTCGCAAAGAATGCGCGCCAAGCTTCCACCCCGCGGACTGAACGAATTGGAACTGGCTCTGGCGCCGCTCTCCCTCCGGTCCGGAGACTACCTGGCCCACTCCCCCGATCAAAAATCGAATTAGCAGATTGCACGTTGGCGCTGAGAACGGAAATTGGGCGGCTACAGGCAGCAACTCGCAGCCTGCATTGCCGCTCCAGACAGATTGTGCCGAAGAAACCGATTGGTTCAACCGGAAATCCACCACGGTCTCGGTTCCGGCGCGCAGGTTCAGTCCCACCGTGCCGCTCCACGACCGGAAATCGAGACGGTTGATCTGCGTGATTCCGAATTGGTTGCTGGAGGGAGCTTCGCTGAAGCGTCCGAATAGCGAGATCCGTTCCGTCAAAGCATGATCCAACCGCAGGCTCGCGGCGTCGAGACTACCCGGACGGGAACTTCGGCCCGTCCACTCGCCCAAGCCGTTTGAAAGGGAGGGTCCATTCGGGTCGGGAAACAAGTTCAGTGCCGGTTGGGCCCACGCCGGCGCTGCGCTCTGAGCCTCTAGCGACGGAACAGCCGCTACCCAGGCAAACGGCTGCTCGATCGCCATGTGCTCATAAGAAAGGAAGAAGAAACTCCGGTTGCGCCACAAGGGTCCGCCGAAAGTGCCGCTGGCATTCTGTTCGCGCAAGGCGGCCCGCGGCTCGCCGTCGCGGTTAGCCATCCAATCGTTAGCGCCCAACAACTCGTGGCGAAAACCGAAGGAGCCCGCGCCATGAAACTCGTCTGACCCGGATCGGCTTACCACCGAGATGTTGGCGCCGGGCAGCCTCCCGAACGAGGAAGGGTTGCTGGAGCTCTGAATCCGGAATTCCTCGATGGAGTCCAGCGCGATGAGCGCATCGAGACTTCCGAACGCGCTCATCACGGGCAGGCTGCCGCCGGTAGCTTGTGCCGGTAGACCGCCGGCGGTGATGCCGTTGTTGGCGGAAACGCCGTCAACAGTGAAGTAATTGGTATTGGCGCGCTGGCCGTCCGCCACGAATTGGCCGGCATCTCCGCGGGTAGCCGGAACAATGCTGGCGCTGGGCGCCAGTTCCACCAAGCCGAGCACGCCCCGACCGTTCACGGGAAGCCGGTCGATATCTTCTCTGCCAAGTATCGAGATGACAGCGGAGTCGTCGCGGCTCAGCGGGGAAGCCGTGCCTTCTACCGTGATGGTCTCCTGAATGCTTCCCAGCAACAACGCAAAATCGGCGCGAGCCGGCGCAGCCTGGTCGAGGCGCACGTGGAAGCGGATCATTGAGCGAAAACCGTCTTTGCGGACCGTGATCTTGTAGTCGCCCGGGGTCAAATCACCGACGGCATAACCGCCATCTGGCCGTGACTGAGTCGTGTGCCGAAAGCCGCTGTCCTCGTTGATGACAGTAACTCCCGCGCCTGGCACCCCAGCGCCGGAAGGATCCAGAACGCGACCATAGAGGTAACCTGTAGCTTGCGCAGATAGGATCGCTTCACACATCAGGCTAATCGCGATGAGCGAAACGAACCGCCCAGGGTTCATGCAGGATCTCTATGGCTTCAGGAGTCGCTCACATTGTTGCACGTCTAATTGAAGTTGCGCCAGCGCCGTCGAGAGTTGTCGAGGAAGGTCGTCGGGGGCCGGTCGGTCGCGATCGGTCACCGTGACTCCCAGCCACGCCGGCAGGAGCGCTTCCACCTGGCGCGCCGAGCCAAACAGGTTCTGGGCTGCTGCTTGCCACGATGTCGCTAGTCTGATAGCTCCCGGGGGCGCCACCAGCGGTGCCAGAAGTGGAGACGTCAAGCTATCGATGGCCATCGCTTCCCGGGCGAGCGCGTCCCAGTGCTGCCGGCCCATGTCCTTTAGTAATCGTTGGTCCTCGGGGCTCAACTGTCGCTCGGCCTCAGGGGGAAACTGCTCCGCGAGGCGCCGCAGCGCGTAGACGCGTGTCATCGCTGCTTCATCATGGTCCAAAAGCAGCGTGCTCAGCTTTTCCAACTGCGCCCGGCCGCCCACTTGCGCTTCGAGCGGATTGGGAACGGCCGGCGCTGCGCTTTTGAGAGGCGCGGCATCCCGCGCTTGCGGAGGCTGCGCGGCCGGTCCGGCGGCAGATTCGGAGAATCGCAGCAAGACGTTCGGCTCCGACAGAAGGGCGTCCCGAATCTGGCGCTGCAGTTCAGGCGCGACGCCCGCTCCGCCCACCACAATGTATTTCCCGTTTCGCGCCACCTCAACCGGCTCGCCCAAATCGGCCCCTAAGCGGTGCAGCGCGGCTACGGCCCTCAACTCTTCGGCCACGCCGGCGGGTGGGGCTGCCGCCTTTACCGGCGCTGATGCACGGCCCGGAACGGACGGCAGTACACCGTCCGGTCGGGCGATCGTGCTCGCGGGAGAAGCTGGCTGACTTGTCCTTGCTGCGGGGCGCATTTCCTGAGGTTTTGCGGGCTGGGTGCCGATGCGGAAGTCGATCACCCGCAGCGCTAGCGTGGCTGCCACCAGAGATGCTGCGCCAGCGCCTAGCAGCACCCAGCGGAACGCGGTCCGCCGAAAAAGGGAGGCGGCCGCAGGGGAGTCGTCCAGTCGATTAAATTCGCGTGACAGATCGGTCCAAGTCTGGGGCGGCGGTGGCACGGCCTCCGCTCGATCCTCGCGATACCGAACGCACCCGGCCACCAGTTTCTGCAACTCATCGAGCTCGGCGCGGCACTGCCAGCAAGCTTCCACATGCCGACGCACCTGACGGGCCTGGTGCTGGGGAAGTTCCCCATCCATAAACTGCAACAGGAGGTCGCTCTCTGGATGGCGTAGTTCCAGGCTATTCATGGCGCGCCCTCCGCAGCCGCTCGATGGCGCGCCGCAAAAACTCGCCTACGGCCGAGGGGCTGATGCCCAGGGCAGCCGCGATCTCGGCGTACCGCAATCCCTCGAGGCGCAGGAACAGGCAACGGCGTTGCTGTTCCGAGAGCCCCTCCACGGCCCGGTGGAACCGTAGGGTGCTCTCGCGTTCTGCCAATTGCTGTTCGGGATTGGCCAGTTGTCCGGCGTGCCGAAAGTCCAACTCCGGGTCGTAAGGCAATTCCGCATCCTGCCGCGCGCGGATGTCGACGCCCAGGTTGTGGGCTACGCGAAAGATCCAGCCTCTCGGTGTACGAATCTCCTCCCCTTTGCGCAGCGCGCTGTACAACCGCAGAAAAACTTCCTGCGTGGCTTCCTGCGCTTGGGGTGGATGCAGCCCGAGCGTAAGCAGATAACGATACACGTCGTCGCGGGCCTCTTCGAAGAGACGGGTCACGCGCTCCTGCAGCTTGGCGGTTGCCCGCGTTTTCCGCCAGGATCCCACCAGTTCTTCCCCTATTGAGAGCGGCAGCATCTCTGTCCCGAAGACCGGCTTTCCGTGAATTTCACTACACCTAGCGAAAATATTTCGTGAATTTGTTCCTCTAGTGTAGTGGAACCGCCATTTGCCGAGTCTTAGGGAAAACATGGCCGAACCCCGGGTATGCGTTTCCGTCGTGACCTACAACAGTCAAAGGTACATCGGTCGCTGTCTGGAAGCTGTGCTGAGCCAAGAGGGCATGCACCTCGATGTAGTGGTGGTGGACAACGCCTCCACTGACGCGACATTGAAGGCACTGGCAAAGTTTCGCGATCGCATCCGCGTCATCCGGAACAACCGAAACGAGGGTTTCGCAGCGGCGCAGAACCGCGCAATCCGCTCGTCGCCGGCCTCTTGGGTACTAGCCTTGAACCCGGATGCGCTGATAACGCCTGGGTTTTTGGCCCGGATGTTGGAAGCCGCCGAACTGGATCCGCGCGCGGGAGCGATTTGCGGCAAACTGCTTTCCATCGGCCCCGGGTTTGCGCCTCTCGCGGAACCGCTGATCGATTCCACCGGCATCTATGTCACGCCGGCCATGCGCCATTTCGATCGCGGCTGGCACGAACGCGACGAAGGCCGCTACCAAGAGACGGAGTATGTATTCGGAGCTACCGGCGCGGCGGCCCTTTATCGGCGCGCCATGATCGAGGACATTTCCCTGAACGGGGATTTCTTCGATCCCGACTTCTTTAGCTATCGCGAAGATGCCGATGTCGCCTGGCGCGCCCAATTGCTCGGCTGGCGATGCATCTATACCCCAGCCGCGGTGGCCTACCATGTGCGGACAGTATCTCCCCAGAACCGCAGATCGATTCCCGCGGCGATCAACATGCACTCGGTGAAGAATCGCTTCCTGCTCCGCATCAAGAATCTGACGCCGGGGTTGTGGCGGCGTCACTGGCTGCCGATGACGCTGCGGGACATGATCGTGATCGGGGGCTGCTTTGTGACGGAACCGAAGTCGCTCCGCGCGTTCTGGCAGCTGGCTCGGTGCTTGCGGCGCTCGCTCAAGCAGCGGCGGCTCATCATGCGCCGCCGAACTGTTTCCGACCAGGATTTGGTCCAGTGGTTTAGCGGGAAGCCCGCGGGGCGGCCGATCGGCCTCGCGGTCCCGGAAGTGCTGGCCACTGCCGACATCGGTCAAAATTAGGCATGCGCATTCTCGCGGTGGAGACGCGAGACCAAATCGAGGAAGTCCGGCGCCTGTTCGAAGAGTATTGGAACTCCTTCGGCTTTACTCCTTGCTTCCAAAACTTCGGTGAAGAAGTCGTGCATCTTCCCGGCGCTTATGCACCGCCGGACGGCAGGTTGGGACTGGCGATGGTGGATGACGCGTTTGCCGGTTGCATCGCGCTGCGGCGCTTCGATGAGTTCTGCGCGGAGGCCAAGCGTCTCTACGTACGCCCGGGGTTCCGCAGCCACGGGATCGGCCGCTCACTCATGGATTGGGTGATTGCCGAGGCCCGCCAGGCGGGGTATCGCGAATTGGTGGGAGATACGATGCCCGTAATGACTACGGCATTGGAAATGTATGATCGAATGGGATTCGAGCGGATCGAAGCGTACTCCGGCTCGCCTACGCCTGGCGCGGTGTACCTGCGGCTGACGTTATGATTCGGGTGAGGGCGCGTCTAGCGGACACGAGTGCCGGCTAGCTTCGGAACCGCTCATCGATCTCCACCTGGTAGCCGCTCGCCAGACGATTGGTTTCGTTCGCCATGCCGACCACTGCCATCAACTCGGCGAGCATCCGGTCGGTCATGCCCGCCTTCCGCGCGGCGGCCGTATGCGAGGCGATGCAATAGCCGCACTGATTGGTGGCGCTCACCGCCAGATAGATCATCTCCTTGGTAACCGCGTCGAGCGCGCCAGGGGCCATGATTTCTTTCACGCTTTGCCAGGTGCGTCGCAGGGTTATCGGATCGTGCGCCAGCGCTTTCCAGAAGTTGTTGATATAGTCGGTCTGGCGAGTGGCCATGATGTCGTCGTAGACCGCCCGCACCTCGGGCCCTGCGTCGCGGTATTCAATCAGTCCAAGTGTGGCCATGCGCCCGATTATCGCGCGTGTTCCATAAGAGTGGCGGTGCTATTCTCAGGAGAAAGGGATGTATGCGCCTCCGGCGGGCACTATCGTTACTCGGTTGCGGTTTGGCGTTTCTCGGCGGCGTTTACGCCTTCCAGCATCCTTTCCGGGAATTTCCCGCGGTTGAGTACAATGATTTCCCGCTGCCGGCCGATTACAACGAAAAGACGGAGTGGGTTTTTGGCCGCCTGATGTTCCCCGGCGGTCCGCTAGATGGCTACCGCGGCCGCTTCGATGGCGATTTCCGGCAAGGCCTTTCGCTCTGGACCCAGGACTATCCCCGCGCCGACCGTCACTTCGCCCAGGCGCTGCGCCGCTTGAGCCGTATCCATGTCCGTTCCGCAGAACAGCCCGTCCTGCTGGAAGATGGCGATGCCTACGATTTTCCCTGGCTCTATGCGGTTCAGGCGGGGGAATGGGGGTTGACCCAGGACGAAGCCCGTCTGCTGCGCGAGCATCTGCTGCGCGGCGGCTTTTTCTTTGCTGACGATATCCACGGCGTCGAAGAGCGCGCCGAGTTCGAACGACGCATCCATTTCGCGTTTCCGGACCGGCAAATCGTGGAGATTGCCAACGACGACCCCATCTTTCACACCGTGTTCGATCTCAACGACCGTTTCGTCATCCCCGGCGCGGAGCACCTGCGCGAGGGTTCCAAGAATGGTGGAACCGTGGGGCACTGGCTGGCCGTTTACGACGATAAGGGCAGAGTCATGGTGGTGGCCAACATTAATCAGGATACGGGCGATGCCTGGGAGTGGGCGGATTCGCCGCGCTATCCAGAAAAATTCTCGGGTTTCGCGATTCGCATGGGTGTAAACTATGTGACCTATGCGATGACGCACTAACAGCAGCCGTCTTTTCGCGTCCCAAAGACTTGAAACTCGCTATCAAACCAGACACCCTCACCGACCGCATGGCACTTCTATTGAATCTGGTGCCTGTGCCATTGATCGAAACTCAGATGGCGTTGATCTCAGCCCGGGCGATTATGGCGGCCACCGAGTTGGGCGTGTTCTCGTGTTTGTGCGATCGCCCGTGCACCTGTCTGGAAATTGCGAAGCGCTGCCAGTTGCATCTGCGGGCAACCGAGGCGCTGATGGGAGCGCTGGTGTCCTGCGACTACTCAAGACATCGCCGCGAACGTTTCGAGCTGACCTCCAAGTCGCGCAAATGGCTCGCGCAGCAGGAAACCTGGTCCCTGTTCGACTATATGCCGCACGTGCGCGATGTGTGGGAAATGCTGTCCGGGCTGGAGCGGTTCCTGCGCAGCGGCGCGGCGCTCGATATTCACCGCGGCCAGTCCGATGAGGCTTGGTCGCGCTATCAGCGAGCTATGCGCTCCTTGGCCGCGCTCAGTGCCGCGGAAGTCGTCAAACGGTTGCCGCTGCCTTCCACAGCGCGGCGCATGCTCGATATTGGCGGGTCCCATGGCTTTTATGCCGTCGCGCTGTGCCGCAAGCACGCGCAATTGAGCGCCACCATTCTCGACCTTCCCGAAGCCATCGAACATGCCGCGCCGATCCTGGCCGGTGAAGCGATGGGCGATCGGATCCAGCACCGCGCCGGAGATGCGCTGGTCGATGACTTGGGCGAGCATGCCTACGACCTCATTCTGATCTCCAACCTGGTACATCACTTTAGCGGCCGCCAGAATCGGGACCTGGTGGCGCGAGCGGTGCGGGCACTGGTTCCGGGGGGCCTGCTGGTGATCCAGGATCTGATCCGCCCGCGGTCGCCCAACAGCGGCGATCAGGCCGCCCAAGTCCTGAACCTGTTCTTCGCGCTGACCAGCACTTCCGGCACCTGGACCGTGGAGGAAATCCAGGCGTGGCTGCGCCAGGCGAAGCTGGCCGTGCGGCGTCCGGTCTGGCTGCGCTCGGTCCCCGGCGCGGCCCAACTGGTTGGCGTGAAGCCGTGATCGCACCGATAAATTCTTTTTGTTTGCAAGCCATCCTGCGCCTGTTTGACAATTTTTAGATCAGCCTCAGGAGAGGTCTGCGTGCGTTTTACCTCCTACCAAACGGGCGAATTTTACGATGAGCTCTTCGAGTCCGGGGGCCGTCCGCGGGCGTGCGCCCAGTTGCTGATCGACACAATCGAAAGCCTTTCCGAAGGTCAGTTGCTGCGCTACCAGCACTCCGTCGACCGGCTTCTGCTGCAGATGGGGATCACCTTCAATGTGTACGGGGATGAGGCCGGCACGGAGAAGATCTTTCCTTTCGACCTTGTGCCGCGCATTCTTCCGGCCGCCGAGTGGGAACGCCTCGAGCGGGGGCTGTGCCAGCGCATCCACGCGCTGAATGAGTTTATAGACGATATTTACCATGAGCAGAAGATCCTGAAAGACTGCGTGATCCCGCGCGAGGTGATCCTCTCGGCCGCCTCCTTCCGGCCGCAGTGCCAGGGTCTGGACCCGCCGCGCCGCGTGTGGTGCCACATCACCGGTACGGACCTGGTGCGCGATCGCGACGGACAGTATTACGTGCTGGAAGACAACCTGCGCGTTCCCTCGGGCGTCTCCTACGTTCTCGAAAACCGCGAGGTGTTGAAGCGTATCTTCCCGAAGGTATTCGAAGGCCTGGCGGTGCGCCCGGTCAACGAGTATCCGAGCCGCCTGCTGGAGATGCTGGAATCCATCGCGCCGCGGAACGTGGATGCGCCGCGCGTGGTATTGCTGACTCCCGGTATCTACAATTCGGCCTACTTCGAGCACAGCTTTCTGGCGCAGCAGATGGGCGTGCAGCTGGTGGAAGGCCGCGACCTTAACGTAAATGGCGATGGCGTCTTTATGCGCACCACCAAAGGTCTGGAGCGTGTGGACGTCATCTACCGCCGCATCGACGACGATTTTCTCGACCCCGAAGCCTTCCGCGCAGACTCCCTGCTGGGCGTCCCGGGGCTGATGGCGGCATACAAGGCCGGCCGCGTAGCTTTGGCCAACGCGCCCGGTAATGGCGTGGCCGACGACAAGGTGATCTACGCCTATGTGCCCGAAATGATCCGCTACTACGAAGGGGAAGAGCCCATTCTTCCCAACGTTCCTACGTATCTGTGTTGGCGTGAGCAAGACCGGCAGCACGTTCTGGCCAATCTGCACAGTCTGGTGGTGAAGTCCGCGAATGAGGCTGGCGGCTACGGCATGCTCGTCGGTCCGCACTCGACCGAAGCGCAGCGCGAAGAGTTCGCCGCTAAAATCAGTGCCAACCCGCGCAACTACATCGCGCAGCCGACCCTCGGCCTCTCGCGCGTCCCCACCATTGTGGAAGACCACTTCGAAGGCCGCCATGTCGATCTGCGGCCATACGTGCTCTACGGTAAGGAAATTTACGTGCTGCCCGGCGGCCTCACGCGCGTAGCCCTGCGCAAGGGCTCACTGGTGGTGAACTCTTCCCAGGGCGGCGGGAGCAAAGATACATGGGTCCTGGCATGACCGCGACCAAGCCGCTTCTCAGCCGCGTGGCGGAAGCCCTTTACTGGATGGCGCGCTATATCGAGCGTGCCGAGAACGTAGCCCGCTTTGTGGGAGTCAATCTGCACCTGATGCTCGACCTCCCGTCCGAGGAGAAGCAGTGGCAGCCGATCGTGGACACCAGCGGCGACGCGCGCATTTTCAAAGAACGTTTTGGCGCGGCCACCCAGGAGACGGTCATCCAGTTTCTGGCCTCCGATCCGAAGAACCTTAATTCCATCTTTTCCTGTATCCGGGCGGCGCGCGAGAATGCGCGTTCGGTGCGCGAGATTATCTCCTCGGAGATGTGGGAACAGGTGAATGCGCTTTACCTGCTGGTGCGCGAAGCCGACACGCGCACGGCCGACGGGCTGCCCAACTATTTCCACGAAGTGCGCATGGCCTGCGACCAGTTTCAAGGCGTGACGGATTCCACCATGACGCACAACGAAGCGTGGCATTTCATCGGGCTGGGCCGCACGCTCGAGCGCGCCGATAAAACCACGCGCCTGCTCGACGTGAAATATTTCATTCTGCTGCCGTCGCTGAGCGATGTCGGCACGCCCTACGATGAGATCCAATGGTCGGCGGTGCTGCGCTCCGTCAGCGGATTCGAAATGTACCGCAAAAAGCACGGCCGCATTTCGCCCACCCGGCTGGTGGAATTTCTGGTCTTCGACAACGAGTTTCCGCGCGCGGTGCGCTATTCCATCAGCCGCGCCGACCGCTCCCTGCACGCCATCACCGGAACGCCCTCAGGCACATTTTCCTGCGCCTCCGAACAGCGTTTGGGCAGGCTCAAATCCGATCTGGATTACGGCCGGGTCGATGCCACGGTGGCGGCGGGTCTGCACGAGTTTCTCGACGGCTTGCAGGTCAAAATGAATAAAATTGATGAATGCGTTCTCGGCGATTTCTTCGCGCAGTGGACGGTAGCCACCGAAACACAGACACAGGGGCAGGGACAAACACAGTCTCAGTCTCAGGGCACAGTATGAGGATGCGGGGAGGCCGATGACTTTCTGTTTGGGAATTACGGTTGACCAGGGTCTGGTCGGAATCGCGGATACGCGCCTGCTATCCGGCAACGAGAGCCTGGTGGGGCGCAAAACGGCCACCTACCAAGGCCCTGGATTCTCGTTTTTCGTGATGAACTCCGGCCTGCGCTCGCTGCGGGACAAGGTTCTGCTGAATTTCGAGGAGGCCTTTGTTCGCGCCACCGAGTGCCGCGACCGGCTTTCGAAGGTTGCGGATTTGTTCGCGCGCCAGGTGCGCATCATGGCCGAGCACGAGCGGGCCGCGCTGGAGAACTCCTACCTGAAGTTCAATATCTATTCGCTGATCGGCGGACAGATGTCCGATGACTCTACGCACCGCTTGTTCCTGGTCTATCCAGAAGGCAATTGGGTGGAGGTGGGGCCGGACACGCCCTACCAGATCATCGGCGCTTCGGGATTCGGCAAGCCTATTCTGGAGCGTTCGGTTACGCGTGCGGACAGCATGTCGTACGCCTTCAAGGTGGGCATTCTTGCGTTTGATGCCACGCGCTTGTGTGCAGCCGATGTCGATTTCCCGATCGACGTTTTGCTGTACCAGGCCGGCTCGTTCGAGATGATCGAGCACCGCTATGAACGCAACGATTTGAGCCAGATCTCGAACTGGTGGCAGGACCGGATGCGGCGGGCGGTGCAGGAACTGCCCTCGGAATGGGTCGACCGCGCGTTCTCGAAACTCACCGCCCAAGCTTCGGCGTAAGCTTGTGGGGCAGGTTTCAACCTGCGCGGGACTTCAGTCCCGCTGCCTCTAGCTACGCACAACCCCGGGGGGCTAAAGCCCCCTGCAGGCTGAAGCCGGCCCCACAGATGCGCCATTTTGTGCACTCTGCGATAAACTGCAGAGGTTTCGATGATTCTGAAACAGTACTACCTCGGCTGCCTGGCCCACGCCTCCTATCTGCTCGGGGACGAGGCCAGTTCGACCGCCATCATCGTCGATCCCCAGCGAGATATCCAGCAGTACCTGGCCGACGCCAAGACGTTCGGCCTCGAAATCCGCCACGTCTTCCTTACCCACTTTCACGCCGATTTCGTCGCCGGCCATCTGGAACTGCGCGACCGTTGCGGCGCGACTATCCACCTTGGTTCGCAAGCCAAGGCGGAATACATCTTCGCGGCGATGAAGAACGGCGATACGCTCGATTTCCCAGGACTGCGTCTACAAGTCCTCGAAACCCCCGGCCACACCATTGAGTCCATCTCAATCCTGGTATTTGATCTCCGGAAAGACCCCGCCAAGCCCTACGCCGTCCTCACCGGCGATACCCTCTTCATCGGTGACGTCGGCCGCCCCGACCTGCGGGCTTCGCTCGGGTGGACAGCCAACGACCTGGGCGCCCACCTCTACGATTCGCTACATTACCGTCTTTTGCCACTGGCCGACGAGACGCTCGTCTATCCCGCGCACGGCGCCGGCTCGCTCTGTGGGAAGCAACTTTCTTCCGATACGGTGTCTTCCCTGGGCGATCAGCGACGCATGAATTACGCCCTTCAGCCCATGACGAAAGAGGAATTCATTCGTCTGGTCACGGCCGACCAACCCGACGCTCCACCGTACTTCACCTATGACGCCATCCTCAACACCCGGGAGCACGCCACGCTAGACAAGAGTCTGGAACAAACGCTCCATCCCATCGATCTCGACGAGGTCCTGCGCATGGGAGACGCGGGCGCTCAAGTCCTCGATGTGCGGGACGCCGCCGAATACGCCAAGGGCCATCTGGCCGGCAGCATCAACATTGGACTCGGCGGGCAATATGCTACCTGGGCGGGCACGGTGCTCGACCGCGCCAAGCCTATCGTGATCGTCGCCGAACCCGGACGTGAGCAGGAGGCTGCCTTACGGCTGGGCCGGATTGGTTTCGATCATGTCAAAGGATTTCTCCAGGCAGGCATGGCAGCACTTGCCGACCGGCCGGACCTGGTGTGGCCGACCGAACGCGTAACCGCTCCAATGGTGGCAGAGGAGTTGGCGGGAGCGGATCCGCCTCTGTTGCTGGATATACGCAATCCGCGCGAGTGGGCGACCAAGCATATTGACGGCAGCGTGAACATTCCGCTCAACCATTTGAAGGAGCGCATCGCCGAAGTCCCTCGCAACCGCCGGATTGCTATTCATTGCGCGGGCGGCTACCGCTCGTCCGTTGGCGCCAGCATCCTGCACCAATACGGGATCACCAATCTGATCGAGATGGCCGGCGGCCTCGCCGCCTGGGATGCCGCCAAACTTCCTGTGGTTTCGAACGTCTAACTTCGCCATGGATGCGTTCTTAAAGGACCTGAAACATTCCGCGCGCATGTTTCGCCGGTCCCCGGGCTTCACTCTTACGGCAATCGCAGCCCTGCCGCTGGGCATCGCCACCAACACTGCGATTTTCTCGGTGGTCAATACCATCCTTTTAAAACCCTTCGCCTATCCCGATCCCGAGCGGGTCGTGATGTTTCAAAACGTCTTTCCGGCGGGCCGCAGCGGTAGCGCGGCACCCACCGAATTCAATTGGTGGCGGCAGCAGACCGTCGCCTTCCAGGATGTTTCCGCGTACGACTTCAACATCGCTAATTTGACCGGCGAATCCTTGCCCGAGCAGATCCCGCTGATGCACGTCAGCGCGAACTTCTTCCGGCTGTGCGGCGCCTATGCGCTCAAGGGCCGCACGTTCATCGCTGCGGACGATCTGCCCAACGCGCCTAAGACCGCGGTGCTCGCCTACGCGTTCTGGCAGCGGCACTTTGGGGGCGATCCCCACGTGATCGGCAGGCGCATGAACCTGAGCGGCGAGCGATATGAAATCATCGGCGTGCTCGGCACTCAGCTGCAAAACGGTCAGGTCGCAGAACGATCCACGTTGTCCGGCGACATCGAAATCAACTCGCCGCCGGACGTCTATATTGCTTTCCAGATTGACCCCCATAGCGCAAGTCAGGGTCATTATTTCAATGTCGCCGGGCGCTTAAAACCCGGAGTAACCATAGCGGCCGCCCAAGCGCAAGTACAGGTGAGTTATCCGGAGTTCGCGCGCAAGTGGCCGGGCATCGATTTCCCTGGCAGGGAATTTGGGATACAGCCTTTGCAGGCCGCCATCGTCGGTGGCGTGCGGAATTCGCTGTTGATCCTTTTGGGCGCGGTCGGCTTGGTGCTGCTGATTGCTTTAGCAAATGTCGCCAACCTGCTGCTGGCGCGCGCCACGGGCCGGAAACGGGAGATTGCCATTCGCGCGGCAGTAGGAGCCGGACGCGGGCGGATCATCCGCCAACTTCTTACGGAAAGCGTGATGCTATCGCTGGCCGGTGGCGTTTTGGGTCTGGTGGCGAGCTATGCGGGCATCCGCGCCATCCTGAGCCTCATTCCCGGCAACATCCCGCGCATCGGGACAGGCGGCGTCAATGTGAGCCTCGACTGGCGTGTTTTGGTATTCACGCTCGCCCTTTCGATTCTGACCGGCATTCTGTTCGGACTCGTTCCCGCTCTCGAATCGTCGCGGGCTGATTTGAGCAGGGCTCTGAAAGAGAGCAGTAATCGCAGCGGCACGGGCTTCCGGCACAATCAGACGCGGGCGATACTGGTGACCACCGAGATGGCGCTGGCGGTGGTGCTATTAATCGGCGCGGCCCTGCTCATCCGCAGCTTCCTGGCGATTCGCCGGGTGAATCCCGGCTTCGATGCACACAATGTTTTGACGGTGCGGATGTCGCTAACCGGTGCGCAGTTCGAAAAGCCGGCAGGCGCTACAGAAGTGATTCACGAGGGAGTTCGCCGCCTTCGTGCGCTGCCGGGTGTCGAAGTGGCGGCCACTACGTGCTGCGTGCCTCTGGAGGACCGGTTGCGCGGAGCTTTCCAAATTGCGGGACGCCCCACCGGATCGAACGCCGGAGGCCTCACGGGATGGACGCTGGTTTCCGCGGGCTACTTCGAGGCCTTCCAAATTCCCGTCCTGCAGGGACGCGCCTTTTCGGAACGGGACGAGAGTGGGCCGCCGGTGGTCATTATCAATCAGACGGCGGCAAAGCGGTACTGGCCGGCCGGCGACCCGTTGCGGGATCGAATCTTCATCGGCGATCAGACTCCGCGCCAGATCATTGGCGTGGTCGGCGATGTTCGCGAAGAGGCTCTCAATCGCGATCCGCGCCCCAACGTGTACCTGCCTTCGGTCACCGGAAACGGGATGCTGAAGTTGCAACCCTGGGCTTGGGTGATCCGGACCCGAGTGGCGCCCCTATCGTTGCGTGTAGCGATTCAGAAAGAGCTGCGCGAAGCCAGTGGAGGCCTGCCGGTGGGCCAGGTTCGTACGATGGAGGAAACCTTATCGCGGTCCATGGCCGCCGAGAACTTCAATACGCTGGTGCTGACGATCTTCGGCTGCTCGGCGCTGCTGCTGGCGGCCATCGGAATTTACGGATTGATGGCCTACTCGGTGGCGCAGCGCGTTCCGGAAATCGGAATCCGGCTGGCCCTGGGCGCGGCATCTCGGGACATCCGAAAAATGGTGGTGGTTCAGGGCCTGCGGCCTGCTCTGGCGGGTGTGGTTTGCGGGCTCGCCGCGGCTTTAGGACTGACACGCTTGCTCGCCAGCTCTTTGTTTGGTGTGATGGCGTGGGACCCGCTGGTCTTCACTGTGGTTCTAATAGTATTGGTTAGCGTTGCGTTGGTCGCCGTATGGCTGCCGGCGATGCGCGCGAGCCGGGTCGATCCCATACAGGCACTGCGATATGAATAGGTTGCTGGGTGCCGCCCGTTGGCGGGCATCCGGCTGTAGCATTTTTTTGGTCAGGAACAAAATGGGACAGGCAACGCGCCATGGGAATTAAGGCACTTTCTAGCGGAGCAATGGCACGAAGCAAAAAGGCGCAGCCGGAAAAACCAGTAGCGCGCACCGCGCAATCGCTGAAATTCTTAGACGGCAACATACTCTTTATCGTCTAAGAAACCCGTGGGTCAATTTTCCGAGGGTCTGTCAAGCTTGTCCATCACGAGCACAGCCAACGGCCCTCTAGCCGCCTCTATTCTGAGACCGAGTTGTTCCTGAACAGTAGTGAAAACCCAGGCTTGTCGGAATCCGGAGCACCCGACGGGAGCTGCCCACCGAACTGGCTGTTGTCCGGCGTCCATTCGAGATCGAAATCGTAACGTCCGGCAAGGAACGGTGCGGTGCTTGTCTTAGTCTTTGGGCCTCCCTTCGCGACTGTGAGTTCGTAAATCGAGAATTCCCTCTCCTCTCGATGAATCGCAAGATTGAACCGATCCGTGAGAAGCTTCTTCAGCATCACCATCTGCTCGTCGTATGTGGGGCGCTGGTCGCTTGGCGTCTTAGCGACGATGTCGTAGAGGTCCGATCCCGACCATCCAGAATCGCCTGAGATCGCGCAGGGATTCAGGTCATACGCGGCCGCAATCAAACCGTTCACGGTATAGCTTTTCACTCCGACCCTGTGCCCGCCTTGCATCCGGATGTAACGCCCGGCGCGGAGGTCGTCAGGCCCGACCGGCTTAATGGTGGCGACCTCAAAAGCGCTAAAAGCAGGCCGGATCGTTTGAGCCGAGGCAAGCACTACCGCGAGCAGTGTCAGCCCAACTGTACGACCGATTGAGGGGCGCATTTGTGTTCAGACCTCCTTGAATCTGGCAATAACCTACCTCGAGCGCCACGCCTTCCGGCGAGCCCTTGACTGCCCGTTCCGGCCGTCTCAGCCTCGCGACGGCGGCTCCGGGGGGAACAACACAATCGTTCCCTTGGCCCCGCCGAAAATAGCTCTTAAGGGCTCCATCTCAGTTCTCCGACGGGTGCTCGACATGATCGAGCACCATCACTTCTATTGTGCTGGTGCGCCGTTCCAGTTTCAATCCGAGCTGATCGCGGAGGGCCTGCTCGAACGTGGGCCCGTCAGGATCTGATGCGCCGCTCAACCCTGGCGGAGCTGATGGTGCGAGAGACCGGGAGTCGGGGGTAAACTCGAGAAGAAAGTCGAAAGTCCCTGTAAGCCGGGTAGCATCAACAATCGGGCGGCCGAGGTCGACTCTCTGACTCAGCAAGTCCGCCATGAAGCCGATGGATACGTTACGCCCTGCTAATCGGGAGCGGCCGGGCACACTGGCCGGCAAGCCCAGTATGCTGTTGCACAAAGCCGGAAAGTCACCCGCCACCAATTGTTGGAAAGAATCAGGGATCGGACCGGCTGCGGACGGTGGCGCGACCGCGGTCTGACACGGCGCGTTGGCGGGATGGGGTTGGAGCTGAGGGCCAGTCTTGTCGGCTTTCGCTAGTACGAAAGCGAGGACGGGGCTTTCGCGCGCCTCGGTGTGTAACAGGAATTTGAAGCGGTCCGCGAGCAGGGACCGCATCATCAACCGCATCTGATCTTTGGTCGGATTGCCGTCGGCGCGCGCCTGGATGTCGAACCGATCGGTCGTGACCCAGCCCGGCAGTTGCCGCACCAGGGGCAGGCCCTGATTGCCCTGCAACTTGTATGCGAAGAAGATGTAAGAGACGAGAGGGAAGTTGGTGGCGGAAAACAAGCCCCCATTAGCCGTATAAGAGTCTCCCGAGTTGAGAGGGAAATTTGAGTGAGGTGGGTCGTCGGATTTATTCGGCTTGACGGAGGCGACGTCAAACGCCCGCTGACTTTTCTGCGGTTGAGCGGAGGACACAGCCGCCGCACCGGCGAGCGCCAAACTGCAAATGGCTTTTGTGGCGGACCTCATTCCTGCTTCGACGAACGACCAAACAGATGGTTTGGTTGCTGGCTCCCTGCTTGCCAGCCGTCTGGGCCGCCATTTCGCCGATAATCCTAGATTATGTAAGCCTCGGCGCTTGGCCGTAACGTCGCTACGTCACAAGCCCTCGAAAAAACAATTTGCCTGTCTCTTCCCATGCTATATGTGGAGGGGCGGAGCCTCATTGCCACTGCCTTATGTGGGCGGTCGGTTAACAAGTCACATCAAGAATTGCGAAACTGCGAAACAAACCCATTTGCGGCTCCAACCCAATGAAACCAAAGTACATCTTACCCACAAAACGAACCCAAATGCGAGCCGCGGAGCTCCCGGGCGCGACCGGCGGCCACCGGGCACGAGTGGCATCGTTTTACTACTCCGGCGTTACTGATACGGCCGGAGCCGCGGCGGGCGGAAATCCGGCTCCAGCAGCCAGGCCGACCGATCCGGGTAGTAGGCGCGCAGTTTCGCATTTTCATCCGCGCCCAGATCGCGCGCCCATACCACCCGCGAACCATCGATGTCCGCGCTGTTGTACACCCACTCTTCCTGAAAGATATGCTGCGGGTAGTAGCGCACGAATACCAGCAGTTTGCCGGGCATGTTGTTCAGTTGCTGGTTCACCGCGATCCGCGCCGCTGGATTGCGGTGGTTGAGCCCGTCCCAAGTCTCATACTGGCGGACCCCCAGGGAGAACTCCTGGGTATCGAACAGGTGCATGCTGTACCAGAAGATGAATGACGCGAAGCAGAGGGACGCAATCAGTTGCGCGGCGTCCTTACTGAGTCGCTCCCATTGCTGCAATCCCACTACCGCGGCCAGCACAAACAGGCAGGTGACGGCCGCAATGTAGTGCGGCTCAAAGTTCGGGTAGAAGTTCGAGCCCAGCGCGAAGAGCGCGAGCGTGAGCCCGACCCATACGAACCGTTGTTCTCGCATGGCCCAGAGAAATCCCGGCAACGCCAGGTAAAGCGGCGCGAGAAAGAAGAAGCGGTAGAAGCGGACTCGGTATTCCAGGCGTTCCAGAAAGGATGTGACCGTTTCGCGCGCCCCGCGAAACGAGAGTTGCATGCGGTAGTTGAGCGCCTGCTCGCGGTTCAGGTCGCGGTGGGGAACCGCCGGTTGTTGGAACGTAAACCCCGCCGGCACACCGTATTGATACTGACTGGCCGTGTAAGGCATGGTCAGCCACTGTCCGGTGACTTGCCGGTTCTGCACCAGCAGGAGACCGATGGCCGGAAGCAGCGCCAACCCGGCCGCCGGCGCCACCCTCGCGAGGATACGCCATTGGCCCTTTTGGCGCAGCGCCGGGGTCAGGAAGAGCACCACGCTGAGCGCCAGGAATATCGATTCGTACGGCCGGATCAACAGGTGTAGTCCGAACCCCGCGCCCAACAGGACTGCATCCCGCGGGCGGGCATCGCGGAGCAGCCGGGGCAGCGCTCCGAAAACCAGGCAGCCCGCTGCGGCCGCAGCCGCGCCACCCCAGTAGCCGTTCATCCACTGGTTCAGCGGGCCGAATTCGATGACCGCCAGGACCCCGCCCGCCAGTGCCCAACCGGGCGTCACCCAACCGCGCAGCATCCAATAGCACAGCGCGCACAGTGCCGCGGTGGCGAGCAGAACTCCAGCCCACGGATGCCCGAACACCATCCATCCCAGCGCCAGGATCAGGCCTTGTCCAGGCGGATAGATGGAACTATAGGAAGGCTCCTGGAGCACAAACTGTGTTTCGAAGAATTGATGCAGCGGATGCGTCAGGTTGGCCAGGCGGAAATGCCGCAGCGTATCCGCCATTAGCAGATGGCTGAACTCGTCATATACGTCGGGAGACGGCGTCGGGTGGTGGGGCAGCAACGCCAGGCGTAATACCACCGGCAAAACCGCTAGCAAGAGCATGCACCACGCCGTCTTCGACGCGAAGCGGGCGGCCCAAGGCTGCATCCAGCGCCGCCAGAACACCGCCGCGGCTAACAGCAGCAACCCAAAGACAAGTAACAGGAAATCGCTGGCGCCAAAGCCGATGGGATTATGGAGCGGCAGGAACGAGCGGAAGAAATCGAACAGAAACATTACGCGCCACCATTCTCGCAAATGGCGCCTGATGCGGTGGATTACAATAGACACAGGAGATATCGAGGGATGCGCGCACAGAGGATTGCGGGGCTATCTATCTTGTCCGCTGTCCTGCTTTTCGCTCAGGACTGGACCACCGCCACGGTTCTGCCGAGCGTGGATTTTACCGGGCTTACACCGGCGCAGAAGACCAGGGTTCTCAAGCTGCTGCGGGAAGACAATTGCACCTGCGGGTGCGGCATGAAGATGGCCGAGTGCCGCATGAAAGACCCGAACTGTTCCTACAGCAAGAACCTGGCGGCGCTCATCGTGGACTCGGTGAAACACGGAAAGACCGATGCCCAGACCATGGCGGCGGTCAAGGATTCCCAGTGGGGCAAGGATCACTCGCAAACTCTGGAAGACCCGGTGACCATTCCGGTGGCCGATGCGCCGGTCCGTGGTCCTGGGAACGCGCGCATTACCCTGGTGGAATTTTCGGATTTCCAATGTCCGTTCTGCGTGGCGGCTACGCCGCAGTTGGATACGCTGCTGAAGGCCTACCCTTCACAGGTGAAGCTGATTTTCAAGCAATTCCCGCTGGATAGTCACTCCCAAGCGGCGCTGGCGGCTGCGGCTGCGTTGGCTGCCCACAAACAAGGCAAGTTCTGGCAGATGCATGATGCCATGTTCTCTCTGCAGGGCAATCTCTCCCGGCAGAAGATCATAGCGCTGGCCAAAGCCAACGGTCTCGACATGAACCGCTTCCAGGCGGATCTGGATTCCGCCGACGTCAAGAAGGCGGTGACCAAAGAGATCTCCGAAGGCGAAAAAATCGGTGTCGATTCCACGCCCACGCTGTTTGTCGATGGCCGCCGCTTCAACGGAGCGCTCACAGTAGCCGCGTTGAAGCCCATCATCGACGGTGAGCTCAAGCATCCGGCCAAAGCAGGCGACGCCGCGGCTCGATGAAAACGGAAATCCTCGATCTGATCGACGAGGCATTCGACAAAAAATCCTGGCACGGCCCCAACCTGCGGAGTTCGATCCGCGGTGTCGACGCGCGTGAGGCTGCCTGGCGGCCTGCTCCAGGGCGCCACAACATTTGGGAACTGACCCTCCACGCTGCGTACTGGAAATATGTGGTGCGCCGCCGGATTACGCGTGAAAAACGCGGGCGCTTCGTTTTGCCGGGCAGCAATTTTTTCTCGCGCCCGGTCGAAGCGAGTGAGGCAGCCTGGAAGGCGGATGTCGATATCCTGGTGGGCGAGCACCGCGCCCTGCGGCGTATGCTGGTGGAACTGCCGGCCTCGCGTTGGCGCGACCGAAAAACGTTGCACTTGATCCGCGGAATCGCGGCGCATGATCTGTACCACGCGGGCCAGGTCCGGCTGCTGCGGCGGCTGTGCCCGGAGTAGCGCCACAGCGTTACAATAGGACCGGATACGATTATCTCTTTGGAGGCCCTGTATGCCTACTGGCGTTGACGCCAAACGCGCGGATCTCGCCGGACCCGGCATCGGTGATTACGCGGAGCTCGAAAAAGTCCTTCCTCGTGACTATCATTCCCTGCTGAGCCCGAAGGAGACGCAGCAGGCCATCTTTGCCGCAAAGAGCTACATCGAAGAGAACCTCACAAAGAAACTCAACCTGATGATGGTCACGGTTCCCCTGATCGTCGACGTGGAGAGTGGCGTCAACGATTACCTGGATCGCGATGGCTCGCGCACTCCTGTCCAGTTCCACATTGCGAACGACCACAACCAGCATCCCATCGACGCCCAGGTGGTCCAGGCTGCGACTAAGTGGAAACGGGTGGCGCTGCAACGTTTCGGGATGGAAGTCGGCGAAGGCCTGTGCACGGACATGCGCGCCGTACGCAAGGATTACTTCCTGGACCACGATCACAGCGCCTATGTGGACCAGTGGGATTGGGAAAAAGTGATCACGCCGAGTCAGCGCACACTCGACTATTTGAAGGCCACTGTCCGCGTAATCTGGCACGTCATAGTAGGCGCGGAGAAACATGTTTTAGGACTTTTTCCGAAGCTGGCGGACTCCCGGTACCCAAGTCTGCCTGAGGATCTGACCTTCTTACACGCCGAAGACATTCTGGAGATGTACCCGGACTTGCCACGGAAACAGCGGGAGACGGCCATCCTGCAGAAGCAGCCCGCGGTCTTTATCATCGGCATTGGCTGGACTCTGAAGGACGGCTACCCGCACGAGATGCGCGCGGCCGATTACGACGATTGGGTGACTGAGACGGGTTCGCGGACACACGGCCTGAACGGCGACATCCTGGTTTGGAATCACGTGACCAAACGGCGCCACGAGCTGACGTCGATGGGCATCCGCGTGAATGCCCAGACGTTACCGAAACAGCTCGAGATCACCGGGCAGACGGATTTCTTGAAGTACCCGTATCATCGGGCGATCGTGAATGGCGAGCTCCCGCTCAGCATTGGCGGCGGCATCGGGCAATCGCGTACCTTGATGCTTCTGTTGCGCAAGGCGCACCTGGGCGAGGTGAGCGTCACGGTATGGCCCGAAATCCTGAAGCAGATGTGCGCCGCCCGCAATATTTACGTGCTGGAGTAGGAAAAGGCTTGCGCTAACCTACTTCCCGAGCGGCACTGCGACGGGCGTCGAGATCATTCGCGTGTCGCTGGTCACCAGCTGCGTGTCGCCGGTACCGTCGTTAAAGATCTCCAGTGTCGGCATGATCGTACAGGGTTAAGGGCGATAGGGCTCGCCGAGGGTGTCACCAGCCCCGTACGGACCACGCCGCGGATGGCAAAACGGGACACGCTGGTGTTGGGCGCTTCGGTACGGTCGAGCAGCAAGGAAGCCGCGTCTCCCGGCGGAACATTGCTGACCAACAGTTGTTTCAAAAGGTTGTTCTGTGCGTCGCGGAACTCTAACTGCACCGGGCAGACCGGGGCAGTGCCAGCTTTGACTGGCACCGGACTCAGGTTTAGTACGTTGAGTTGGGCCGACTGATTGAGCGAGAAAGTTACGATACCGGTGGTGACCGCCTGCGAAAAAACCGGCGTCGTCGCCTGTGCAAATAGCGGCGCGCCGACCGAAAAAATGCCGATGAGTGCGCACCGGCCAATGGAAAAAGCCTTCATGATACCTCCTAGGTAGTTAGCGAACCGCTCCGCGAACGGGCGGGCCGCTTCACTTTCATTGAAACCCGGCCGTTGTGTAGAGGTAGGGACTGTTTGTTCTAGCGGCGTCCTAGTACAAATCCGCGATATGATGGACGGGGCTGGCCCATGAAGCGCCTTCTCCTCATCTTCGGTGTGTCTATAGGCGTGTCGCAGGCCCACGACATTATCACCACTGCCATCACATACGACCGCGAAATCATCCGGATCATGCAGGCGCGTTGTCTTTCGTGTCATCACCCGGATGGGGTGGCGTTTTCCCTGACGACGTACACGGATGCCCGCCCTTGGGCCGAAGCGATCAAGGAAGAAGTACTGGGGCGGACTATGCCGCCTTGGGGCGCCATCAAAGGCTTCGGAGACTTCCGCAACGATCAGGCGCTTACGCCGGAGCAGATCGAACTGATCGAAAGCTGGGCCGACGGCGGCGTCCCCGAAGGCGAGCCAGCCGATTTGCCCACGAAGATTTCCTGGGACGCCGTCCCCACTTTCCAGCCTCCTCATGGCGCCTTGAAGATAACCGGCGATTTCAAAGTGAACCACGGTTTCACGCTGGACGGCCTGTACCCGGAAAACGTGCCTGAGAAGGTTTCTGCCAGGATTACGGTCGAGTTTCCGGATGGCACAGTTGAGCCTATGCTATGGCTCAAGGACTACCGGGCAAAATACGCGCATCCGTTTCTTCTCCGGACACCGCTCGATCTTCCCGCGGGTACGTTCATCCGCGGCATGCCGGAGGGAGCAACCTTGTGGTTACTGCCTCCCGATTCCGCTGCCGCAGCGAAGGCCGCTGAGACGCCACCAGCTGCCGTACGCGCGCAATAGCACCCACTCGTCACCATACCTACGCCGGTGGGGTGTATAATGCGTGAGGCCGAAAATCCAACAATCTGATCGGGAAGGAAAGCGAGTCAATATGGTTCGTTTAGAGGACGCACGTAGGATCATCGCGGCAGCTGAAAAAAAGGCCAAGGAGATCGGGCAGCCGATGAACATCGCTGTGGCGGATGAAGGCGGCAACCTTGTGTCGCACGTCCGTATGGATGGCGCGTGGATTGGGAGCATCGACATTTCGATCAAGAAGGCCTACACCTCGCGGGCTTTCGATATCGCCACAAAGGATTTGGCGACCCATTCCCAATCGGGTAATCAGTTTTTTGGAATCCATGCATCCAACGACGGTAAGATCATGATCTTCGCTGGCGGGATTCCCTTGAAGCAAAACGGTAAGGTGGTGGGCGCGATCGGCGTAAGCGGCGGATCGGGCGACCAGGATCATGCTGTGGCTGAGGCGGGCGCCGCAGCGCTTTAGTTTGAAGACAAAAGAGGAGAGCATCCATGGCTAACAATCGCGGAGTAGTTTATATGGGACCCGGTAAGGTCGAGGTCCAATCGATCGACTATCCCAAGCTGCAAAGTCCGGCGGGGAAAAAGTTAGATCACGCCGTAATCTTGAAGATCGTTTCGACGAACATTTGCGGATCGGATCAGCACATGGTCCGCGGACGCACTACGGCGCCGGCCGGTCTGGTGTTGGGTCATGAAATCACCGGCGAGATTATCGAGAAGGGTAGTGACGTTGAGTTTCTGAATATCGGTGACATCTGCACCGTGCCGTTCAACATCGCCTGCGGCCGCTGTCGCAATTGCCGCGAAGGCAAGACGGGGATCTGTCTCACCGTAAATCCGGCTCGGCCGGGCGCTGCTTACGGCTACGTCGATATGGGCGGCTGGGTCGGCGGTCAGGCGGAATTCGTCATGGTTCCGTATGCCGACTTCAATCTCATCAAGTTCCCAAATAAAGAAAAGGCCATGGCGAAGATCAAGGATCTCACCATGCTTTCGGACATCTTTCCCACCGGCTATCATGGCGCGTTGACCGCTGGCGTGACCACCGGCTCGACCGTCTACATCGCCGGCGCCGGTCCGGTTGGCCTGGCTTCCGCGGCTTCGGCCCTTCTGTTGGGCGCGGCCGTGGTAATCGTGGGCGACATGATTGAAGACCGCCTGAAGCAGGCCAAGAGCTTTGGCTGCGAAACCATCGATCTCCGCAAGGATGCTTCATTGGGCGATCAGATCGCGCAGATCCTGGGCGTGCCGGAAGTAGATTCCGCTGTAGATTGTGTCGGTTTCGAAGCACGCGGTCATGGTGGCGATGCAGGCGTCGAGCGCCCGGCCACGGTGCTGAACTCCGTAATGACGATCACGCGCGCGGGCGGCTCTATCGGCATCCCGGGCCTGTATGTCACAGACGATCCTGGTGGCGTGGACAGCGCCGCGAAGACCGGCAATCTGAGCATCCGTATCGGCCTCGGCTGGGCCAAGTCGCACAACTTCACCACCGGCCAATGCCCCGTGTTGCGCTATAACCGCTCGTTGATGATGGCCATCCTGCACGATAAGGTGCAGATCGCCAAGGCGGTTAACGCCACAGTCATTCCGCTCGACCAGGCGCCCCAAGGTTACAAGGATTTCGACAAAGGCGCGGCTAAGAAATTCGTCATCGATCCGCATGGAGTGGTGGCGAAGGCAAAATAGTATCCGTATTCGGGGCGGGGCAGTGCATCGCGCTGCCCCACAAAGGAGCACTCAGAAAAATGGCAACGACTCGACGTACTTTTCTAGCGGCCGGCGCCGTGGCGCCGTTTGTCTGGGCCGATGACAAGGCCGGCGCCAAGAATCCCATCCTGGGAGAAGGCGAACACAAGTACGAATGCATCCACGACTGGGGCGAACTGCCGTCCAACATCAAGTACGGCAATACGCATAGCGTGGTCGAAGATTCTCAAGGGCATATTTACATTCACCACACGGTTCACTCCACGAGCCAGAGTCCCGATGCGGTGGTGGTTTTCGATAACAAAGGCAAATTCGTGCGGTCGTTCGGCGCCATGTTCAAAGGCGGCGCACACGGCATGCACATCAGCAAAGAGGGCAAGAACGAGTATCTTTACTTCTGCGACGAGAAGCACGGAATCGTCACCAAGCGCACGCTGAAAGGCGAAGAAGTGTGGACCATGGGTTATCCGCAGGCTTCGCCGATCTATCAAAAGGGACCCGGCTCCAACGGCCCCGGCGGCGCGGCCGGTTTGAACTACCGCCCCACCAACATGGCCATCGCATCCAATGGAGATTTCTGGGTGGGCGATGGTTACGGCTCTTATTACATGTTCCACTACACGCAGAAGGGATCGTATCCGGAGTTGGTGCGAACATTCGGCGGGCGACCGCCGCAGGCCGAAGGCCAAGGCCGGGGCGGTCCCGGCGGTCCGGGTCGAGGTGGTCCCGGTCGTGGCCCCGGTGGTCCAGGCGCAGCTCCGGGCGGTGGCCCGGGCGCGGGTGGTCCTCCTCCGAGCGGTCCCGTTAACGCTCCCATCGAGACCATGAACAACCCCCACGGGGTCTGGCTCGATACGCGCGACGCCGCCAAGCCGGTTCTCATGGTGGCCGACCGCGGCAACCGCCGCATCGTCCGCTATACCCTGGACGACAAGCCGATCGACATCGTCGAAGGCACGAAGGCACCCTGCCACTTCCATCAGTTGAAGGACATGCTCGTTGTTCCGGACCTGCAGTCCCGGGTAACGCTGCTCGACAAAGACAACAGGGTCATCGTGCACATGGGCGATGGCGACTATCAGGGCAAACAGAACCAGCTCCGCGTGAGTGAAAACCGCGCCGATTTCGAGCCCGGCAAATTCATCACGCCGCATGGCGCATGGTTCGACCACACCGGCAACATCTTCGTGACGGAGTGGGTGGAAATCGGCCGCGTCACCAAATTGCGGAAGGTGGCGTAACGCTCGATGCTCCCGGAACTGGCTGCCGAATTCTTTGGGACTCTGATTCTGATTCTTTTCGGGAATGGCATCGTGGCCATGGTAGTTTTATTTGGCCACGGCACTCCCGGCGAAATCGTGAACGGCGGGTACACCAACATTACGTTGGGTTGGGGACTCGCCGTTACCATGGGCGTTTATGTAGCCGGCCGGATTTCCGGCGCGCATATCAATCCGGCCGTGACGCTTGCCGTGGCGGCCTTTCGCGGATTTTCCTGGAAGAAAGTAATCCCGTACTGGGTGGCTCAGGTGGCGGGAGCATTTGTAGCCGCCGCCATCGTCTATTGGAACTACCGTCCCCAGTTCCAGGTGTTTGATCCGAGCCTGGAACATACAGCCGGAGTCTTCACCACGTTCCCGGCATTCCCGCATATTCTTTCGGCGGGGTTGCTGGATCAAACCATCGGGACGGCGCTTTTGCTGTTCATGATCTTTGCGGTTATTGATGAGCGCAACCAGCCGGTCGGCGCCAACCTGACGCCGGTGATCATTGGGGCGATTGTGGTGGTGATCGGCATGGGGTTTGGCGGCCTCCACGGTTTCGCCATCAATCCCGCGCGCGACTTCGGGCCTCGGCTGTTCACCGCGGTGGCGGGCTTCAAGAACAACGGTCTCACCGACGGGACCGGCGTCTTCTGGGTACCGATTGTGGGTCCCTTGCTGGGTGGCTTGATCGGGGCCGCGGCGTACGACGTGGGAATCCGCCGCTTCCTGCCGGCGAAGAAGTAGCACAGGATCGCCTATGCAGCATGAAGACAACGACAATCACAATCTTTCGCGTCGCACCGTAATCGCCAGCGCGACGCTGATTCCCGTCGCGACCCTCACCGCCGCGGCCCAAGCGCCCCAAACGGCCCTCTCTGTTTCCCAACGCCAGATCCTGGACGCCTTTGTCGACCGCCTGATTCCGAAAGATGAACTCGGCCCGGGCGCCTTGGAATGCGGCGCGGCGAATTACATCGATCGTGCGCTGGCCGATGCCCTCGCCGCCGAAAAGGGATCGTTCACCGAAGGGCTGGCTGCTGTCGATGCGTTCGCCCGCCGGGCTCACGGCTCGGCATTCGCGGAACTGGTGCCGGACAACAAGGATGCTCTGCTCACCGCGCTGGAAGCCGGAGACGCCCCCGGATTCCCCAGCGCACGAGCCTTCTTCAACCGGGTACGACGCTTAACGCTGGAAGGTACTTTCGGCGATCCTTCTTACGGCGGCAACAAGAACTTCGCCGGTTGGGACCTCATCCGTTATCCGGGTCCGCGGCTCGCAGTCGGCCCCGAGGATCAGAAGATGACCAGCCTGCCGAAGCCGCTGCATCAGTCCGCCTACGGTTCGAATCGTGGCCATTAGCCTTAAACCGGTCGACGTCGCAGTGATCGGCTTGGGCGCCGCGGGCGGTGTCGCCGTGTTGCCGTTAGCCCGCGCCGGTCTGACCATCGCGGGAATCGAGGCGGGGGGCTGGATGGACCCGCATAGCTTCCGGCCCGACGAGATCGGCAACAACGTGCGCGGCATGGTGACCTCCGTCCCCAAAGCCAAGCGCGAGATTCCCACCATCCGCCAAAGCCCGTCGTCGCCCACGCAGCGAATTGCGAACCATCCCATGATGAACGCGGTCGGCGGCACGTCGATTCACTATTGGGCCCAAAGCTGGCGTTTGAAGCCCTGGGACTTCAGGACGCGGAGCGAGGCGATTAAGCGCTATGGGCAGGCATCGATTCCGGCGGGGTCGACGCTCGAAGATTGGCCGGTCACTTACGACGAGCTCGAGCCTTACTACGACCTCATCGAGTACGAAATCGGTGTGTCCGGGAAAGCCGGCAATCTCCAGGGCAAGATCGATCCGGCCGGCAACATTTTCGAAGCGCCGCGAAAACGCGAGTATCCCATGCCACCGCTGCGCGGCACGGAGTTCAGCGAACGCATGGCGGACGCCGCACGCAAGTTGGGCTGGCACCCATTCCAGGCTCCCGCGGCCATCAACTCGCAACCGTATCGCGGGCGGCCGGGGTGTGTCTACCACGGCTATTGCAACCGCGGCGGCTGCCACATCGGCGCCAAGGGGTCCACTGCGATCACGACCATTCCCGAAGCCGTCAAGACCAAGAACCTCACGATCTTCGACTATGCGCAGGTAACCCGCATTGTGGCCGGCGCCGATGGCCGTATAACCGGCGTGAGTTACATAAAGAGCGGGAAGGAGTATTTCCAACCGGCGCGGGCCGTTCTGCTGGCCTCCTACACCTACGAGAACTCGCGTCTCCTGCTGCTTTCCAAATCCAAGGCCTATCCGAAGGGCTTGTCGAACAATCACGGGCAAGTGGGCCGGCACTATTTCGGCCACTGGGCGGGTTTTGTCACGGGGCGGTTTCCCTTCGACATCAACAATTGGTATGGGCTGCCGGCCCAGGGTGCCACAGTGGATGATTGGGCCGACGATCACTACGACCATGCGGGCCTGGGGTTCATCGGCGGAACCACTCTGCACGTACACACCGAAACACACCCCATCGACGCCGCTTCCATCGACACCTTCGGACAGGCGCCGGCGTGGGGTTCCCGCTGGAAATCATTCATCCGGGAGAACGCCTGCCGCTGGACCTCGGCCTACCTACAGACATCCACCTTCCCCTACGAGACCACGTTTCTCGATCTCGATTCGGAAGTGCGCGACCCGCTCGGCGATCCGGTCTGCCGGATCACCACTGCGCCCCGGCAGAATGAGCAGCGCGCCGTGGGGTTCGCGAATCGCAAGATGGAGGAATGGTTCCGCGCGGCCGGCGCGATCGATGTGTTCGCGCCGCCGGCCAACGGACCAGCCATTTCGACGCATGCTTATGGCGGCACGCGCATGGGTGCCAATTCCGAAACCAACGTCGTAGATGGTTGGGGCTTCTCTTATGAAGCTCCCAATCTCGGCATTCTGGGGGCGTCGGTAATGGGTACAAGCGGTGCCAGGAATCCGACACTCACCGTGCAGGCGCTCGCCTGGCGGTCGGCGGAGCGCCTGGTGAAGAACTGGAAGTCGATCGCGGGCTGAGCTGTAACTGGCGACCACTGCCGATCTCGCACTGCGCGTCAAATGGCCCCGGTGTCATCGCCTTTTCGTCGTCTTCTTCTTGGACTTCTTGCCAGCTTTCTTCGGTCTAGCCGCGGGCGTTGTTGGTTTGCTTAGAGGACGGATCAGCTCGCCATCTTCTGACATATCTTTCTCCATTCAATGAGTTGCCGTATTGGAATCGAGGCCCAGCGATTCGGCCGTGGGCACTTCCACAGTAGCCGGTGATGCCGGCGAGTAGCGGCCGGAAACGGTTAACTGCTTGATCCAGGAGGGCAGAAAAAGTCAGAAAGACGGTGACGCCACCACCTCTTGACTCGTTGAAAACCGTTCAGCGAGCGGGCATGGCGAATACAAAGCGCTGGCCGTCACCACTGACATTCTTCCATTGCGGCGGATTCCCCACCAGCGGCCCCGGCAGCTTGAACAGAACCTTCGGACTCCCCGTCTGTAACGTCGGACTCGTAGTAACGTCGACCGACATCACTTCCCAGTCGCGAGTCATATAGTAGAGTTCCTTGCCGTCTTGTCGCCAGTTGATCATACCCGAGGCTCCGTTCTTCGAAACCTGTACCGCCTTACCGGGCGGCGGTGTGTCCGGCTTACCGGCATCGAACGGCCGCACATAGACTTCCAGGGAATTGACGTCGGTTTCGTTGGACGCATACGCCACCAATCGTTCGTCTGGGGAAAAACGTCCTCCCACCACGTCGTAGTCTTCCCGCAACCAGTCAATGGCTTTACGGTCCAGCGCCTTCTCCTCCGGACGGAGTGGCACCAGCACCATAACTCCGGTGTAGAAGGTGACAAATTTTCCGTCCGCCGAGGCGTCCGTCATAACCATCCCTGCTCCCGGAGTGTAGCGGAATAGCTGTTCCTCCTCGCCGGTTCCATCCCACGCTCTACGGTAGATGCTGGAGTAGCTGTCGCGCGTGGTCACATACAGCACACTCTTGCCATCCGATGCCCAGACGGGTGCGTTGTGCGGCCACCTGTCGTGAGTGACCGCGTGACCTGCACCTGTCGCGACATCGTACGTCCAGATGTCCTGGTTGGAGGTCTCCGGATCAACCTTCATGACCGCAATCTTGCTCCCGTCGGTCGAAAGATGGGGCTGGACGAAGAGCCCGGGCTCTCCCACCGTTTTCACCACCTTGCCCTCGCGATCGAATATAGTGAGCTGCCGGAGTTGCGGCGGCGGCACGGTCATCACCATCAGTTCGCCGTCGCGGCTGATATCGCCCGCGGTAGGCCCGATCGAATCGGGAATACGGAACAGAATCTTGGGCTTTCCGAATGCGATGGCCGGTGCGGTGGTGACAGTGACAGCGGCGATGCTTCGGTCCGCCGCCAGATAATAGACTTCTTTACCGTCCCCGCGCCAGAAACCGCCGCCCAGGCCCCCCTGATCGGAGATCTGCCACGGACCCGCGGGGTCCCCCGCACCCGCGATCGGATCGAACCGCCGCACATACATTTCGTTCTTTCCGGTCTCATTGGAAAAGTAAACCAACAGACGGCCATCGGGAGACAGCCGGCCGCCCTGCATCTGCTTTGGGCTGCGAAAGATTTCGATGAGCTTTCGCTCGCCCGAACCTGTCAGCGGTAGCGCGGACAGGACGCCGCCGCTGAGATCGCTGGAGGAGATGCTCAGGAATCGCCCGTCGGAGGACCAATCGGTGGGCTGCGCGATGCCGGGCAGTTTGTAAAGAACTTCTTCGGCGCCTTGTCCGTTCGAAGCCTTCCGGCAGATTTCGAAGCTGCCGCCGCGCAAGGCCACGTAGGCAAGCTGGCTTCCGTCCGGCGACCAGACCGGACTCACGGAGAACTCCCGCGATTGGCCTGAAGTGATCTGCGTGCTGGCGCCGGTGGCCAAGTCTACCACCCAGACGTCCTGATTCTCTTTCTCTAAGTCGGCCTTGAGCACCGCGAGTCGCTTGGCGTCGGGGGATAACACCACCGCTCCGTACATCCCGCGCGCTCCAACTCGCCTCAGTTCCTTACCCTGGCGATTGAACAGGGTAATCGTACGGGCGTTGAGCTCAAAGGTTCGCGCGATATTCTGGGCCTTGGCCTGCTTCGACTTTTCACCTTGAGGACTCTGGTCCTGGGCCAAAAGCAAGGCGGTACACGCCAAAAGTAAGGCGGCACACGATGCGGCCGTCGTGGTTCGAATGGCAATCTTCAGCGTACTCATCAAGGTTCCCTCCTGGTTGGAGCGGACACGTCGTTGACCCATTGAGCTAACACCGGCGCTTTGCCCATGTTGTCTGCTGAAAGGCTCAACAATTTTGGGGACAGGCAGATACCGTTTTCCCGTCCGGCAGGGTCAGGACTCGCAGGAGCCCAGAGGTAGTGTGATCGCGGGCGCGGCTGGCTTCGACGGTGACCATCTTGCCGATGGCGCCCTCGAAGTCGGTCTTGGCGATGTCCCGGCTTCGGAAGAAGCTGGGAGGCGGTCCCTCGACCACCCAGGTCTCGGTTTGGCCCTTGTCGTTCTTCGCCTCCACGAAGAACTGGATGTGCGGGTTCCTCCAGTCCACCTTAGTGAAGGTGCCGGTGATGTTAACACGATCGTTCAGGTCGAACAGAGCGGTCATGTTGTGATGTGGCAAGGCTTTGCTCGCCGTGAGCAGGATGCCGATGGCGACCCAGGCAGTGATCCGGTGACTCATGGAAACGCTCCTTTTGCGGTTCTCGCTCGCGCGCTTGTGCCTATATGTTCTGCTTAGACGATTTCTTTCGCAAAATGTTCCTAGAAATATCCATTCATGGGATTTTCATTTTTCCTTGCGGGGTAGCACGTTTCCAGCTTTGCGGCTGGCTCCTACCGCGCCATCGCTTCTTCGCCCCAAATCAACGGAGGGCTGCCGGAGAGCGTGAGGAACAAGCGGTTCAACTCGTGGATCTCGTCGCGCTTGCCGTCCAGTCTGGCGAGCCGGCCGCGAAGATAGAACAATCGCGGAAAGTAGAACTCCGCCAGGGGAGTCACTCCGGACGCGGCTGGGATCGGATTGAAGCGCAGCAAGGCCCCGGCATCTCGCTGCTTGCCAGTCTCCAGGTACGCCCAGCCGAGCAACAGTGGCAAGAGGTCGTCTGCAGTGGGTGGCGTATTCTGATACAGCGCTTCTAGCAGCGGCACGGCCTGCTCGTATTCCTTATCGGCTAGCAACGCGTAGCTCAGGGTGAGCCGTCTGGTCTGCTCCTCGGCAGGGCCGGGGTAGAAACCCTCCGCGCGCTCTTCCCATTCCGCGGGCGTGGCGGAAGGCTGCGCCAGGAAACGCGCGGCTTTTACCAGTGCCGCCGAACCCGGTCCCGCGAGCCGACCAGCCTGCTCAGCCATTTGCGCGGCAGCGCGGCGATCACCGACGGCCACGTCCCATAGCGCCAACTGGCTGTAGGCTTCGGAAGCTGCTTCGCGCAGCGGCCCGACTTCGGCGTTGTGCGCAAATGCAGCCATGGCATCCAGTGCGTCTTTTCGACGGCCGCTGATCCAGGCCCAATGGGCTTTATGGAAATCGACCAGCGGGTCTTTGGCCGCGGCCCGGTAGTCGGCGAATTGCTTGGCGAGGCCATCGGCGCCTTGCACATCGCCGCCCATCAAACGGGCCATCGCTGCTTTGAAGAGATCTCCTCCGTTGAGAAACGTCGGATCCTTCTTGGCGGCTGCCAGGTAAGAGGCTTCGGCTTCGTGCAGGCGGCCGAGCAGTAAATTGACGTCGCCCAGCGAGTCGAGCGGGTTGGCGTCGCCGGGCCGCAGGGTCTGGTAGCGCTGCAATGCTTGTGCCGCCGTGTTCAGGTCGCCCGCGTAGGCAGCCGCGTACCCAAGCTGGTTCAGCAGGTTCACATCGTCGGGCGCCGCGGCCACGGCTCTCTGATAAGCCTTCGCGGCTTCCAGGTAACGATGCCCATTCATGTTGGTCTGAGCCATTGATTGCCAGACCGCGGGATCGTTGGGCGTCAGACGGGCCCAAGTGGTGAGGGAGCGTTGCGCATCGGCGTGATTACCGCCCAGGCTGGCGGCCTCGAATTCCAAACGCGCGCGCTCCAGTTCCGGCATCTGGTTGCCATGGGAAAGCGCCTGCTGCAGAATCGCCATCGCCCCGGTCCGGTCTTGCCGTTGCAGCTTCACCTGCGCCAGCCGGCTGTAGGGCGCGGCATAGTTGGCGTCGGCGGCGACGGCCTCTTCCAGGCGCCCCACCATGGTCTCGAGCTCCGGGGATTCCAGGGCCAGCGCGTAGGACTTCAACGCCGCAGAGCTGCGCGTCAAGTAAGGCGCTGCCTGGGTCGATACCTGCTTGGCGAGCGCGGTGGCAGCGCTTACGGGGTCGCCAGCCGAAGCCGAGGCCGAGACCTCCTGGACCATCTTTCCGGATCGGGGATCTTCCAGCGTTAGTTTCGCTTCTATCTTCCCGCCACGCAGCCAGTACTGTCCGTAGCCCAGGCGGCTCGCGCCCGTGGCCAGCGCCAGACTCCGTTCTGCCGAAATCCCCGGCGCTGCCAGAGGTCGGCTTCCGAAAGATGGATCCAGGTTGTGCAGCCGATCGAAAGGAACAGAATAGATTCCCGGCGCACCGGCCAACTCTCGGGTGATCACTTCCGAGAAGGCCCTGCCCATCCAGTCGAGGGACGGATCGGAACTGAGGTTTTCGAAACGCAGGATGGCGATCCGTTCAGGACCGTCGGAGAGTGTACGCGAACAGGACAACGCCGCCACGCATGCGGCCAACACCGTAGCCAATCTACAAGACACGCGGTTCCAAGGTGAGCAGTTCCTGAAACTCAGGAGTATCGCGCAGGGCTTCAAATTCCGGATCTTGGTTCAACTTCTGTTTGTCCTTGAATCCTTCTTCCAAAGCTTTTCGCACGTACTGCAAGGCTAGCTCATTACGGCCCGCTTTGGCATACATCTTGGCCAGGTAATAGTGGAACTTGGCGCGCTCCTCGACATTGCGGTCCTGGAGCAGAGTGCCGAAATTGCTCTTGCGCTCGAACACTTCCGGATCCATGCTGAACGCCTTCTGGTAGGCTTCCGTTGCCTTTTCGTATTCCTTGCGGGCGAAAAACGCGGTGCCCAGGTTGCTGTAAACGGAAGCCGATTCGTTGATCTTGAGCGCCCGATTGTAGTACGTGATCGCCCTGCGAAAGTTCTTCCTGGCGTAGTAGACGGTTCCAATGTTGTTGAGCGCTTCGCCGTAGTTGCGGTTGAGCTTCAGCGCCATCTCGTAATACTTCTTCGCCAGGTCCATCTGGTTGGGCAATTGATGGTAAGCGATCCCGACCTTGTTGTAGATGACCGCGGTCTTTTTCGGTTCTTCGAGAAAGGTTTCGATGGCCTCGCGATACATCTTGCGGGCCATGAAGATATCGCCGCGATTTTCGGGCGTGAGGCTGCGAGTGGGCGAAGGGGCAATTCGCGTCTGATCTACCAGCGCGCCACCAACTTGCGCCAGCGCGGACCCGCAACCGGCGCCGGCGGCGATAACCAAAGTAAGCGTTCTGGAAACCATACCGGCCTCCCGAAGCTATTTAAACACACCCAGCAAACGCCGGAGGAATCCTTTCTTCTGCTTGGGCTCTGACGGTTCGGGCTGCGGGGTGGCAGGAGGTGGTTCCGGCCGTGCAGCCGAACCGTTGGTGCGCTGCGCCACAACGGCCGGGGTGGCCTGGCCATCGCTGCCCGACCCGGTAATCTTCAGCCCACCGTCGTTCGCCGGGCTCTTACCCGGTTGGTTGGCATTTTCCCATCCGGCAACATTTGTAACATTCTGCCTGCCTCCGCCGTGTAGCGGGCAGGTGCCCACAGGCTGCGTGCCGGCGATATAGACTTCGGTGCGGGTCTTCGGGCAATAAGGCGTGGCGGGCATTCCCGACTCCGGATCAATCTCCACCGACACAATCCCCTCGGGCGCGTCGAACTCTTTGGCGTCGCGATATTCCCTGAACTGCAGCGCACGCTTCATGAATTCGCCCCAGATCGGCGCAGCCGAATGGGCGCCTTCCAGATCCAACTCGCGGTTATCGTCAAACCCCACCCATACGATGCACATCAGCTCCGAGGTGTAGCCTGCGAACCAGCCGTCGTGGGACGTACCCGTCTTTCCCGCTGCCGGTACCGTAAAGCCGCGCCCGCGCACCGCCGCGGCCGTGCCGGTGCGCAGCACCTCTTCCATCAGATTGGTCATGAGGTATGCCACGCGCGGGTCCAGGACCTGCTTCTGCTCCACCTGGTTCTTATAAATGATCTGGCCATCCTGCGCCCGCACCAGATTGAGAAAGCTCGGTCTCACATAATTGCCCTGATTACTGAAGATGGTATAGGCGCCGGCAGCCTCGAGCGGCGTGATCTCGTACGCGCCCAACGCTACCGCCGGGGTCGGTTGAATCTTGTAGTTCATGCCCGCCCGGTTGGCCATGTCCACCACCGCGTCGTACCCCACCATCTCCGCAACCTTCACGGTGGCCACATTCATGGAATGGGCCAGCGCCTCGCGCAGCGTCACCATCCCGTGAAATTCATGTTTAAAGTTACTCGGTTCGTAAGGTTTGCCGTCGAACCAGAAAGTAGTTGGTTCGTCCAACACCTCGGTGCTGGCGGTCAGGATATGCGGTCCACCCTGCACCGCTGTATTGAGTGCGGCCGCATAGACGAAGGGTTTGAAGATCGAGCCGGGCTGCCGCTTCCGGATGCTGTGATTGAGCTGGCTGGCGCCATAGTTGCGCCCACCGATTACGGCTTTGACCTCCGCCGTGTGCGGGTCTAAAGCGATCAGGGCTACCTGCGCTTCTGGAATCGGCTGCCCGCGGAAGCGACGCTGTTTGCGAATCTGCTCGTCCACACTCTGCATGCCGATGCGCACAGCTTCCGCCGCTGCGCGCTGCAGGTTCATGTCGAGCGTTGTATAAATACGGAATGCGCCGGAACGGAAATTGGCATCCTGGAATTTACTCTGCAGTTCGTCGTCCACCAGGTCGACGAAATAGGGTGCGTCCACCGATTGCGCGGCGCCGCGGGCCACCGTCAGCGGCGAATCCAGCGCCAGTTGGTAATCGCGGTCGTTGATCAAATCGTTCTGGTGCATCAACGAAAGCACGATGTTGCGCCGGTCGCGCGTGCGCTCGGGGAACTTGTACGGGTTGAAGTACGACGGCCGCTGGATCATGCCAGCCAGCGTGGCAGCTTCCGGGAGACTGATCTGGCTCAAGTCCTTCCCGAAATATGCTTCGGCCGCTTCGCCAAAACCGTGGATTTCAAACGACCCTCGCCACCCTAGATACACCAGGTTGGCGTAATCCTCAAAGATCTCTTCCTTCGAAAGCTTTTGCTCCAGTTCCAGCGTGATGATGACTTCGGCTATTTTGCGCGTCCAGCGTTTGTCGTTGTCGAGCCAGAAGCCGCGGGCAAGTTGCTGGCTTAGGGTGGAAGCGCCTTGCTCCTTGCGTCCCTGTTTCAGATCCACGTAAGCGGCCTTGACGATGCGGATCGGATCGATACCGGAGTGCTGGAAGAACCGCTTGTCTTCGGCCGACGTGATCGCATCCACCACCACCCTGGGAATCTCCTGGAACTTGACGAGGCGCCGCTTCTCGCGATTGGGGCCGGAAAGGCTGGTAATGAGCTCCGGCTCCAGTTGATACTGGTTGCGCGAGGTATTGTCCTCGAGCGAGATGATCTGTGAGATCTTTCCGCCCGAGAACTTGACCACTCCGGCTTCCTGGTCGAAATAGGAATCGGGTCCGGGGAAAACCTCGATGGAATCGGGATGGATCTGGTAATACCCGGTGGGATTGCTGCGCGTTTCGGTGTAGCCGCTGCGATGCAGCTCAGCCGCTATTTCGGACGGCGTGAGGGTCTCGCCCACCGCGACTGACTGCGGGGCCGCGAAGAGTTTCGCGGTAACCGCGAACGGTCCTGCCCGCAGCTTGGCGTCGATCAATCGCGAGTACTTCGAATAGTTGTATGTGAAAACACCCAGGCCCAAAACTACTAACAGCGCCGTTCCGATTACCAAAATGCGCCCGGCCGGTTTCAGAAAGAATTGCGCCAGGCCCGCGTTTTTCGGGACCCGGACCTTCATTTCCTTTTTCTTTGCCACCATACCCATTTTCCCACGCCGATGAAGGTGAAAGTGATCCCCTTTGGTGAATGCGGTTTGTGAAGGCGATTACCGGCCGCCCGAAACGTCAATAATCGTACCTGTTACATAGGACGCTTCTTCGGATAGCAACCAGATCACTGCAGCAGCAACTTCCTCCGGGCGTCCGCCGCGTTGCATCGGCACCTGCGTTTTTAGTCGCTCGACCCGACCGGGCTCGCCGCCCTTCGCGTGCAGATCGGTATGGATGAACCCAGGCCGTACGCCGTTGACGCGAATCCCTTCTTCGGCGACCTCTTTCGCCAAACCAATCGTAAGAGTTTCCACGGCTCCCTTGGTGGCTGCGTAGTCGATGTACTCGCCCGGCGAGCCCCAACGCGCCGCGCCGGAGGAGATATTGACGATGGCTCCGCCAGAGCCGCTGTAACGGGAAGACATGCGCCGAACCGCCTCGCGCGAGCAGAGCATACTTCCAATGACGTTTGTGGCAAACATTCGTTGCAGCCTAGCGGCATCCATCGAGTCCAGCCGCATTTGCGGTTCCAGCGTAGCGGCGTTGTTGACTAAGGCGGTTAGAGGGCCGAATTCGCGGTCGACGGCCTCGAATAAGGACATCACCTGGGGTTCGCAACTAATGTCTGCCTGCACGGCGAGGGCCCTGCCGCCTTCGCGTTGAATCGTGCTCACCACCTCCTGGGCGGCCGGTTGGTTTTGGGCATAATTGACACAGACGGCGTACCCGCGGCTGGCGGCGACTAAAGCTGTAGCTCGCCCAATTCCCCGTCCGCCCCCGGTGACGATCAGAACCCGCGACTGGTGCATGGCGTATTCTTCATCTTAGGACCAACCATGACCCTCGCAAGCGAACTCGCCGCTTTATTCCGCCGTGACCTGACCCGACTCATTCAGCAACTAGAAGCCTTTGGGGAGAACGACCGAGTGCTTTGGCAATGCGCCCCCGGAGTCACCAATTCCGCGGGAAACCTGGTCATTCACCTCGAAGGCAACCTTCGCGAATACATCGGCCGCCAGTTGGGCGGTATCTTCTACTCGCGCGTGCGCAGTGAGGAATTCGCGCCCGCGGCCGTTCCCGCGGCAGACCTTCTTCGACGGATGCAGGCCGTGAGGCAACTCGTTCCGGACGTCATTGCAGCTCTGTCTTCGGAGCAACTCGAGGCCGCTTATCCCGAGAATGTTCTGGGCGTTCCGTTATCCACCCAACAGTTCCTGATGTCGCTGCTCGGTCATTTGAACTATCACCTCGGACAGATCGACTACGCCCGGCGAATTCTCAGCCACGGGACGGCAGTTCCCTACGCGGGTCTCTGAACTGCGGTGCAACGACGCAGATGGTGGGGCGGAGCGGGGGGCCGCCCCATAGGCGTTAACTTGAGCCAGGCACGGGCCTGGCAATGCCGGTTTCGAGGTTACGTTCTTTCTTTCGCTTCCACGGCTCGGGCGTTATACATCCGAGTGGCAGACGTCAGGGTGATCAGCGTCCGTCTGCAACAAGTCAGTCTCAAAACAGAAACTTCAAAGCGAGTTGCACAATCCTGGGATCGCCCGACGAGGCCACCAGCCCGCCGGCTTGCGGACCGCTGATATCGCTGGTGATCTGTCCGAAGTTAGAGCTATTCAGCGTCGCCACGGGAGTGCTCAGATTCACGCGGTTCAAAATGTTGAACGCCTCGGCCCGCACTTGCAAGCTTTGCTTCTCCCGAAGACGGAAGGCCCGTACCAAGGCCATGTCTAATTGGAACACTCGTGGGCCGGCCAGATTGAATGCGCCCAGGTTGCCGTAGGTGCCTGTTGCTGGCGCCGAGAATGCGCCCGAAGCAGCCCACTGCACACAAGGTGCCGGCGTACATCCCGCACTGGCGGCGTATGGGCTTGCTCCCGGCACCAGATTCGGCCGCTGGTTGGCCTGCCCCGTGAGGGCGTTATCGACGCCGGTAGTCACCGTGAAGAATTGCGCCGATTTGGCGCTAATGATGGCCGAGGCCTGCCAGTCGCTCGCCAACGCGCGCAGCGTTCGGCCCGAGAACTGAGGCGTTTGGGCTACCAGCGAAATGTTCGCCACCTGTCTCTGGTCAGACAAGACGCAGTTACTGCGGTCCACCCTACGCTCCGAAGGCACCATGTATAGCGGCCCCGCTGTGCCGAGCTCCGTATTTTCCAGGTCACTGATGCAATGCGACCAGGTGTAGTTCGCCTGCACGGTCACCCCACGATTGAGCCTGCGCAACACTGAGAAGTACAAGGCTTCGTAGCTTGCGGTGCCTCCCGTGTCCTGCTGTTGGACCGATCCGAAAAACCGTCCTTGATCCGGGTTTTGGAGATATAAGACCCGTCGCTGATTCGTGTTCGTCAAAGAAGAACAGGGACTATACGTGATACCGTTAATGACACAGCTCGCGCCGGGAATGTAAACCGCCGGGTTCTCCTGGTTCCCTGTCCACAGGTGAATCGTGCTGTTCCCGACATAATTTGCCGACAGCAGCCAGTTGGCCCCGACTTGCCGTTGGATACTCAAGTTCCATTGATGAAGGTAAGTCGGTTGGGCATTCAGTTGGTGAGTCACCACGCCTGCCGCAACCGGAAACCCGGAGTTCTTCGTCAGGACATAAGGGAACGGGTTGGGAATGGTCGCCCACGGATTAGTAAAACTCACAGCACCTGTTGTGACGCTATTCCCGTAGGGCGCGTCGTTGGCAAACGCGTCCAAGTAGAACAGATGTTGGCGGTCGGTGAACATCCCATAGGCCGCGCGGATGGTCATCCGCCCGCTGCCCGTGGGATCCCAAACGACTCCGACCCGCGGCACCGTCCGGCTCCAGGTAGAATTCTCAGGAGCGTTGCCTGCGGTGTATAGCGAATCGCCAGGAAAGATCACCCCTGCGGGAGTGTTGGGGTAAACGGTACTGTGAACGTTCTGCCCAAATAGCGTAGGATTAAAATTCAAGAACAATCCGTACTTGCTGTAAGGCGCAATATAAGGTTCCCAGCGCAGACCGTAGTTCAGTGTCAGCCGGGAACTGAGCCGCCAGGAATCCTGCACGTAGAGTCCGATGTAATTCTGCCGGTTGTAGCCCAATGAGAAGCCGCCCTGTGCGAACGCCGACGCATCGCCCAACAGAAAATCCGCCATCGATAATTGGGTGATTTGACCGCTGAACGTAAATCCACCCGGTGTGTTCAGTCCGGATTTCAGATTCATCAGTTCGTGGATATAATTCGCGCCGAATCCGATCTGGTGCGACCCTCGGACCAGACTGAAGTCGTCTCCGAACTGGAGGGTCGGGCCCGTATTGAACTTACTCGGGGTTTCGTTAGCGGAGCCGAACGCAAAGCCGGCGCCCGAAACCGTCACCCGTGCAAAGTATGGTACCAGTTGCGTAATGGTGGAGACTCCTAGCGCTGCCCAGGAATAGAACTGATCGGACGTCTTCTCCACGCGCGTTCGCGTCACTGTGGCGCGGAAGGAGTTGACCGAGTTGGCGCCGATCACGTACGTATCTCCCAACACCACCGCCGCGTCGCGATCCAAAGTAGCAGCGTTATTAAACGTCAACGCATTCTTTCCGTCATAAGCGCCCGGCCCTTCCAGATCGGCAATCACCAAACGGCCAAAGAACGAGTGTTTCGCGGTCACTTGGTAGTCCGCTCTGGCTACCCCGATATGTTCGTTGCTGTTGCCCAGGATGCCGTATGTGACTCTGCCGCAGGGGTCCGTGGTGACGGGCAACAGGCTGCTGATTTTCAACGCCACGGAGCTCAACGCCGCTGGGGAAATCTGATTGCCCACGAAGCCCAGCGACGCCGGCAGGTTGATCTGCCTTCCGGTGTTGCAGGCAGGCGCGGCAGCGGCTACGAAATTTCCCACTAGTTCCGCAGCGGTGGGAACGAACGCAATGGTTTGGGGTGGCGTCGATTTGATGATGGTGCCCTGATAGCCGACGAAGTAGAACAGCTTGTTCTTCAGAATCGGCCCGCCCACCGTTCCACCAAACTGGTTGCGTTTTAGAGTGTCGCGGGAGGAGGCGAAATAGTCCCGGGCGTTCAGATCCCCGTTGCGGAAGAACTCGAATACATCGCCATGCAGTTCGTTGCTTCCCGACTTGGTGACGGCATTGATGGCTGCCGAGGCATGCAGTCCGTACTGGGCCGGAAGCGCGCTGCTCTCTACCTTGAACTCCTGCAGCGCGTCCGGGAACGGCAAAGGCAGGTTGAGATTGTTCATCACATCGTTGTGCGTCCCGCCGTCCAGAAGATAGGTCACGCCGTTCCCCTGCCCGCCGGCCACCGAGATCAGTTGGGTGGGGTAATTCCGGATGGTGTTTAGGTTGGTGCCGTTGCCGGTCGTCGCCATGCCCGCCAAATAGATGAGCTGGGTCGCCTCGCGGCCGTTCAACGGCAGGTCAACCACCCGCTGCTGGTCCACTACCGTGCCAACTCCGGTACTGTGGGTTTCCAGCATGGCGGCGTCCGCCTGCACCACCACCTGTTCGCTCTGCGTGCCGACCTTCAAGGCGGCGTCAATGGTCGGGTTACCATCCACTTGCAACACGATGCCCGATTGTATGTACTTGGCGAAGCCTTCCTTGGTGATCTCCACCAGATACGGTCCGATGGGTAGATTGGGAATCACATACCCGCCCTCGGTGGTGCTTGTGGCCGTTCGCACCAGGCCCGTGCTGGTTTGCGTCGCTTTAATCAGTGCCCCCGGCACCGAGAGCCCCCCAGAGTCGCGAACAGTGCCGCTGATTTGCGCCGTGGATGCAGCCTGTCCCCAGACGGAGACACAGGCCGAGAGGCCGATACCCGCAATCAGCAGGAAACTCGCGGAAACGCTTTTCATTCCCACCCCCTTTCGCGAAGTCACGACGCTCCCGTTCGGCGTCAGACCGGCTGCCTATTTCTGCTCCAGCCCCGGCTTGGTGGTGACCAGATGTTGCACGTCCCGATTGTTCTCAGAGCAGGAATACTCGATCAGCTCCGGAATTCCGGGGATCATTTTCAAAGGTGTATACACTCTCCGCAAAGTCCAGGGCTGCGCGTACATCTTCGGATCGTCGACCGTATATTCGTACTCGATATTTGCAGCGGTCCGGCGGAAACGTTCCACTACGTGAATGACATCGCTATGCTGATGTCCGGCTGTATCGAGCCAAGTCCACGGCGCGTCTTTCAGACCAACCGTATCGACCACCAACGTGTCGCCTTCCCAATGGCCGGTTGAATCGCCCATGAACGCCGGTTCCATATTCGACGGGTGAGGGCGCGCGTTCAATGGAATGGAACGGAACGTGTGCATGTATTCGAATAGAATCACCAGGTGCGTCGGGGTTTGCACGAACTGCGCCGGATACGGGGATTGCATAATCCGGGGAAGGCCCGGAAGCCAGCAGTTGGAAGTCGGATCGTCCTTGGCATCGTGATTCACATAGGCCGCCTTACCGGCTGCCGTATATGGGATCGTGTCTTCCTTCCCCATGGCCATATTGGGTGTGTACTGAATATTGAAGAATCCGGTGAAGTCAGGCTTCCCGTCGGGCGTCCGCGGAATCGGTTTGGACTCCGCCGTAGCGGCGGCAGGGCTCTGGGCGGAGGCGGGCGCTGATGCGGTAACCGCCACCGCCAGGACTATCCGGGGAAACGAGAGACTCCTCATGTCGCAGTCCTCCTGACGGCGAGTGCAGAACGAGCATCCCCACAAATTACTGCTGGTATATGCGAACACGGGCGACTTGTAAGTGTCAATCTTTGCCCGCGGCTGGCGTGGTGAGTCACCGGTTTGTCACCGCGAATTGCGCACAAAACGGGGGTTCGGATAGCACGCCCAAAGCGCGTAGAATGGGCTTTCAGCGAGGAAGCAGTAGTTCGATGCGCCTTGATATCTCTCGAAAATGCTGTGCATTTGGACCACTCTGTGAGCTGCTGGAACTCGCCGGGAGGTTGAAATTGTATTGAAATTCTCATTGGCGCGTGCACCGATTGGCCGTATAGGGCGACATAAACCCGGCCAATCCGTTTGATTATAGGGCGCTGGCGCGGAAGGCATAGGTCCAAACAGATATTTTTCCGTATCTTACATCTGCTACGGCGGCCTCGGCGCAGCTCGGAGCGAGTGACGCGCCACTCGGAGAGAGGTCGAAATTCTACCGTCTGCCGTCAGCTATCCCAGCGCCGAAGATAAATCCCTTGAAAACGCCGGTCACGGCGATAGGCCGTGGTTATCGCACCCGCCAACATTTTTGAGATCGGACTCTACCTTATAGGGGCATAGGGGCCCGCCCTACCGGGCGTTTCGCGACTGGGAGAAAAGGCAGGCTTGGACCAGCCTGGTGTTCGGTGTTGCGGTATGATGCCAGGATTCATGGGTCTTTTCCCGGTTCTTCTGGCGCTGTTTGCCGCCAGCGGCTGCGCTGCGCTCATCTACGAAATCGTCTGGTTCCAATTACTCCAACTGGTCATCGGCTCGTCAGCGGTGTCCCTCGGCACGCTACTGGCAACCTACATGGGCGGCATGTGTCTGGGCAGCCTGGCTTATTCCCGAGTGGTGTCGGCGCGGCGTCATCCCCTGCGTGTCTATGCCTGTATGGAAGCCGGCATCGGGGTTTGCGGCCTCGCCGTGCTGTTCGGAATTCCGTGGGTCGATCGGCTATATGCCGGCCATGCGGGGCACGGGCTGACAGGCATCCTGCTGCGGGCCTTGATTTCGGCTTGTTGCCTCCTGCCACCGACCCTCCTGATGGGCGCGTCGCTCCCGGCCCTCGCGCGCCAATGGAAAAGTACGCCTCGCGACGCCTCCCGCCTGGGTTTTCTGTATGGCGCGAATACGGCCGGCGCGGTAGCAGGCTGTGTGCTGGCCGGGTTCTATCTGCTCCGGCTGCACGACATGTACGTCGCCAGCTACGTGGCGGTTGCTCTGAACCTGGTCGTCGCGCTGGCGGCGATGGCCATTTCGCGCGGGTGGTCCGCCCACGGCGCATTCGCGGATGACAGCCCGCGTGCTGCCGGCCCCCGCGTGATCTACGTAGCCATTGCGCTCTCCGGCCTTACCGCGCTGGGCGCAGAAGTTGTCTGGACCCGGCTACTCTCGCTGATGTTAGGAGCGACGGTCTACGCGTTCTCCGTGATCCTCGCCGTGTTCCTGACAGGTCTCGGCATCGGCAGCGCGGTAGGATCCTACCTGTCGCGCACGCGCATTCCTCCCCGGCTGGCATTGGGCATTTGCCAGCTCCTGCTCGCGGCTGCCGTTACCGGGACGGCATTTCTGCTGGCCCGGTACATTCCCTACTGGCCGATCGTAACTTCACCGAACGCCTGGGTCACCTTTCGGGTCGACTTGCTGCGCAGCGCGTGCGCGGTTCTGCCGGCCGCGTGCTTGTGGGGCGCGAGTTTCCCGCTGGCCCTTGCGACCGCTACCCGGCCGGGCGCCGACCCGGGCAGTCTGACCGGCGCAGTCTATGCCGCCAACACCGCGGGCGCGATTGTGGGCGCCCTCGCCTTCAGCATGGTGCTGATCCCCTGGCTAGGCACGCAAAACGCGCAGCGTGTGCTCATCGCACTCTGCGCAGCCGGGGGACTGGCGGCGATCGCGCGTCTGCAGACCGCTTTGCCGGCGATGGCCCTCGTCATCGCGGCCGGGTTGTTGATGTGGCGCGTGCCAGCCATTCCGTGGGAAGTGATCGGCTACGGCCGCGAAATCCTGATCTCATACAAAGAAGCCAAACCGGTATATGTGGGCGAGGGCCGCAATGCGTCCATCGCGATTTCGCGCGACCCGTACGGCACCAGCTTTTTCCATATCAGCGGGAAGGTCGAAGCCTCAAGCCTGCCGCAGGATATGCGGCTGCAGCGAATGTTGGGTCATTTGGCGGCGCTGTTCCATCCCCAACCTCGCTCGGTGCTGGTGGTGGGCTGCGGTGCGGGCGTCACCGCGGGCACATTTGTGGTTCATCCGGAAGTCGAGCGGATCCTGATCTGCGAGCTGGAGCCCCTGGTCCCGCCGGCCAGCGCACGCCACTTCGCCAAGGAGAATCACCACGTGCTCACTGACCGCCGGACCCAGATTGTCTACGACGATGCCCGCCACTATGTGCTCACCACTCCGGAACGTTTCGACATCATTACCTCCGACCCGATCCACCCCTGGGTGAAGGGCGCGGCAACGCTGTACTCGCGGGAGTACTTCGAAATGGTCAAGAACCACTTAAATCCGGGTGGGCTGGTCACACAGTGGGTGCCGCTCTATCAGAGCGATCTGGAAACCGTGCGTAGCGAGATCGCCACTTTCCTGTCGGTGTTTCCCAATGCAACCATTTGGAATAACGACATCAACGGCGAGGGCTACGACGTGGTCCTGGTAGGGCAGGTCGGTCCGGCGCGAATCGACATCGATCAGTTGGAGCAGCGTTTGGCGAGACCCGACTACGGCCGCGTCCGCGAGTCACTGAACGATGTATTCCTCGGCTCAGCTCTGAGTCTGCTGAGCACCTATGCCGGCCGGGGACCCGATTTGCACCGCTGGCTGGAGCGCGCACAGATCAATCGCGACCGCGACCTCCGTCTGCAATACCTGGCAGGTTTCGGAATGCTGCGCAATGACGCGACGACGATCCTCGGCGACATATTGCGCTACCGCCGGTTTCCCAATCCGAGCTTCGAAGGGTCGGTGCAGCAGATCCATTCATTGCAGTATGCGCTGCCGGCGTGGCAATAGGACGCGTGCCGGTGCGATACCATAGTCCTCCGCGTGCCCTCACTGGACGATATTCTGGCCATCCCCGGCAACGCGCCTGTCTACCAGCGCCTGCGCGGAATGCTGGATGCGCGGCAGGCCATCGCCTTCGCCGGCGCGGGCGTCTCCACTCCCCTCTATCCTCTTTGGCCCGAACTCCTGAAGTCCCTCGCTCACGCCCCGGTCGAGAAGGGCCTCGCCACACCCGCCGACGAGGAGTACTGGCTTCGGACCGCCGGTAAGCGCCCCCTCCAGGTCGCCTCGCAAATCCACCAGAAGCTCGGCGACGCCCACTACTACCCCTTCCTCTACGAGACCTTCAAGGATAGGCCGCCCTATGTCACTCCGGCCCACGACGCTCTCATCCGCTGTAACTTCAAGGCCTGGATCACCACAAACTACGACCAGGGACTCGTCGAAGCCCGCCGCACGCGCCGCCCGGAGATCCGCGAAACCGGCTACGCCATATGGAACCAGACCGCGGAAATCGAACGGTGGCTGAGTGGGGACCGCTTCGGTCCGGACTCGTGCCCCATTCTCTTCGCTCACGGCCACTTCGCTGACGCCGCCAACATCGTCTTGGACCACGAAAGCTATCGGCGCGCCTACGCGATACCCACCTATCGTCGCTTCTACGAGGACCTCTGGATACGGGAGCACCTAATCTTCGCCGGATTCAGCTTCAACGATGTCACCCTGACGGCTATCGCCGACGAGATGGTCAGCAAGTTCACTTACACCGGTCCGCCACGTCACGTCGCGATCCTGGCGTTAAACGAGCCCTACAACGACGGCATGCGGCGCGAGTACCTTGAGACGTTTCACGCTGACGTGCTCTTTTACCCGGTACCTGCCAACGACCACTCCGCGCTCGTTGTTCTGATGGAATCGCTGGCTCGTCCGGCAAAGGTCCCGGTAGCGCCGCCGCCCGCGCCTGCGGCGAAGGTTCGCCAACGCTTCGTCCACGAGACCACCGAGGACGAGAAGTTCACCGGACGCCGCGACATGCTGGAGCGCCTCGATGCCTGGGCAGCCGAACCCAGCGTACGGCTCGTCGCTATCTCCGCTCTCGGCGGGTTGGGCAAGACCGCGCTGCTCGGCAAGTGGCTGCGGAGCGGTGCGCACCAGAGGCAGGGCGTCTTCTTCTGGAGCTTCTACCGCGACCGCGATACGCCCAGGATGGTGGAGGCTCTAAAGGAGTTCGCGCAATCCAGCGAGAGCGTCGCCATCGGGCTCGACGGGCTGGAGGTCATCCAGGAATCGCCCAGCACCACCGGCTACGGCAAACTGCTCGATCCCATCCTCGCGGAAGCGCTGCATCAACACTGCCGGGCCCGCGACGGCAACCTGGTGCTGCTCACCAGCCGCTTCCCGTTCCCCGACCTGACCCCGTATCTCGGGCGCGGGCTGCGCTCATTGCCGCTGGCGTCGCTGGCGGACAAGGAAGGCGCGGCTCTGCTGGAGGCGCTCGGTGTGGGCGGGCGCGTCGATGATCGCGCGCAGGTTTCGCGTCAACTCGATGGCCACCCGCTGGCATTGCGCATCTTCGCGCGCTCGATGCCGCCAGAATGCGGCGGTGATCCGACGCGCCTCTGGGCCCGGATCTTCGGGGACGGGGACCACACGCTCGAAGAGAAGGTGCGGCACCTGCTCGAGTTCTACGAGCAGCGCCTGCCCGCTGCGCACCGCCAGGTGCTCGGCTTGCTTGCCCTCTTCCGCGCTCCGGTTGGGGTGAAGACGCTCGCCCCTCTTTGGGAGAAGCTGATACGTGCCCCTGCGCCTCTCGGCCGCACCCTCGACTTCCTCCATCGCGAGCATTTGCTTACCGATGACCCCGGTCCGGAAGGGGAGAGCCGCTACGCTTGCCACCCCATCCTTCGCGACCACTTCCGCCGCAGGATGATGGGCACGGAAGGCTTCGCCCGCGAGGCCGCAAGCCTGCTTGGCGAAGCCCCCGATGCCGCTAAGACGCGGTCGCTGGAAACGATCATGCCGGTCATTACGGCCATCGAACTCCTGCTGGAGTGTCGAGACCTGCAGGCCGCGGACGACCTGTACCGGTCGCGGCTCGAAAATGGAAAGGTTTTCCGGTGGATTCCCGCGCCGCACTGGGGAATGGAGGTGGCACGCTGGTTCGTCCGCGACGAGGAGCGACGGCAGCGGCTGGAAGCGAAGGTGGGCGCCCGACGGCTCAGTTTCTATCTGCACGCGGTCGGACTATATGCCGGTATCGCGGGCGAACCCGAGACGGCTGTCCCCCATTACGCTGCATCTGAAGCCCTCGACCGACAGGCGCATGACAGCAGGAATCTTTCGATCGATTTGCAGAACCGAGCCGACGTTGAAACTTCACTCGGCCGCCTCGGCGACGCGGTCCGCCACACCACCGAGGCGCTGGAAGCCGCCGTAGCGGCCCAGGACGATCATCGGACGCGCAACGGTTACGCTCGCCTGGCATTCGCCGCGGGCCTGCGTGGCGACTTGGACACCGCCGCAAAGGCATTCGCCGAAGCCAACCTCATCGAAAACCGGATCAACCCGGAAGGTGACAACCTTTTCAGCAGCCGCGGCATCCAATGGGCCGAACACCTCCTCCGCACCGGCCAGACTAGCCATGCCCGCAAGCTGACCACTCGCAACCGAGAGATCTGCGAAGGCAACTCGTGGCAGCAAACCGTCGCGTCCTGCGAATGGATGCTAGGCTGGCTCGATGTCGTCGGGGGCAACTGGTCCTCCGCCCACCGCCGCCTCGACCAGGCAGAAGCAACTTTCACCCGCGGTCACATGGTCGAGGAACTCGCCCGCGTCCACCTCGTCCGCTCCGCGTGCCACCTCGCCGAAGACCACCTCGAGCGCGCCCTCGCCACCTGCGAGCGCGCGCTTGACCTTGCCGCTCCGCGCAATTACCGCCTCATCCACGCCGATGGGATGGTCCTCCGGGCCCAGATCTCCCTCGCCCGCGGCGACGCCGCCACCGCGCGCAATGACGCCGAGTCCGCGCTCCAGATCGCGGAGCCCTGTGAGTACCCCTGGGCCCAGCGCGACGCCTGCGAAGTCCTCGCCCAAGCCTGGCGCATCCTCGGCAACCTTGACGAAACCGCCCGCTACACCGAGCGCGCGGCGAATCTCAACCGCCGCCTGACTCCGGCGCCCGAATGATCGCCGCATTGCAAGTGTTCTACGATGGTTGCCGGGTGGTCGCACTCGGCATTGACAAAGGCAGGCCGGGAAGTCCGCCGGTCGATACGGAGCCGCACGTGAGGAAGACGGCGTAACTATGGGATTTCTCGCCAGAATCCTGGCGCCGGTAGAGTTCTCCGAACGCTGCGTGGGCGCGGTCCGGTATGCCAAAATGCTGGCCGAACATTTTGGGGCCGAGCTTGTCCTGTTGCACGTCCTGGCTCCGCCTCCGCCGGAAATGGGCGCGGATGCCTGCCGGCGGCGCGCCGGCCAACTGGAACAACAGTTGACCGAATTTCTCGCCGACGAACTGGCCGGCGTCTCCGTGCGGCGAGTTCTGCTGGAAGGCGATCCGGCCGCGACCATCGTGGCCTATGCGCACGAACAGCAGGCCGGCCTCATTCTGATGCCCACCCACGGCTTCGGTCCGTTCCGCCGGTTTATCCTCGGCTCCAATACCGCTAAGGTACTGCACGACGCCGATCGCCCGGTTTGGACCGGCGCGCACATGGAGGAAACCCCGCCCGGCCCTTCCTCTACCATTGCCAACATTCTTTGCGCGGTCGACCTGGGACCGCAAAGCGCGAAGGCGCTGAGCTGGGCTGTGGCACTGCAAAACCAGTTTGCCGCGCGCCTGACGTTGCTGCACGCCACTCTGGCGATCCCCGCCATGGCGAAGGGCGCGGAGGCCAACTGGAATGTCGTGGTGCGTGCGGCCGCTCAGAAGGAATTAGAGCTACTGCAGAAACAACGGGGCGCGACTGCCGATTTATTGGTGGAAGCGGGCGAACCTGCGCAAGTGATTGCCGCCGCGGCCAGCCGGCTGCACGCGGATGTCGTGGTGATTGCGCGCGGCTCGGCCGCCGGCGGATTTGGCCGTCTCCGTACCAATGCTTACGCAGTGATTCGGCAGTCGCCTTGCCCCGTAGTCAGCGTTTGAGTATTGTCAGTTCTTGATCGAGTGGAGCGCTTCCTCAACCACCCGCAGCAGCGCATCCACCGTGAATGGCTTTGGCAGGAGCGCGAAGCCTTTGCGGGTGACAAACCGCTGCACCAGGTCGGCGTCATGAAACCCCGAGATGAACACCACCCGAAGATCCGGCTTCTGTGCGCGCAATCGCTCCGCCAGGACCGGGCCCGTGAGGTCGGGCATGATCACATCCGTAACCAGCAACTCCACTGGTTCGTGGCTGGTCTCAAATTCCTCGATCGCCTTCCACGCGCCGTTTGCCAACAGGACGCGATAGCCTGCCTCGTTCAGAATCTGATCGAGCAAATGCAGGATGGCACGGTCGTCATCGACCGCCAGGATAGTCGGAGGGTTTTCGGTGGGGAGGTGCGCCATAAGCCGTCGACGAGCTTCGGTATCTATATTTATTATAGGTGCGGAATCGAGTTTCTAGTGGATGAATTCCTACACTCGCGTCAGAGATTGCCGCCGTTCCTGATGATATTGCGTCAGCGTTTGATTGGCAGTGTGGATGGTGTCGATTTCTGCAGCAATTTTTTCCAGGTCCGTCCCTCGCAACACCACATATAGTTCATCTTCGCCAATCTCGGTATACACTCGATTCCCGATACAGCCGGCGCTCGTAACGGCGCCATTGGCGAGGGCGGCGGGAAGAGCCATGCAGGTGGGGCGTCCCAGCAGCGGAAGTTCCGACATCACGCCTGCGCGGTTGGCAGCCTCGGCCAACATCATCACGCGGCCGGGCTTGCCCGCGGCGAGCACGACCGAAGGAGCCACTGGGGTCTCTCCGAGCGGCGCATACAGCACGAAGCGCGGCGCCGCCGGCAGCTGGAACACGCCGGGGATTTCCTCTATGCGGATATAGCCGATGTCGGACATCAATGTCAACGTCTGCTGCAGCTCCGGCATCCGCTCGGGCGTCAGCGTGTTGTGCGCATAGCTGCCCACGGGACAGTTGAAATGGTCGGCCGGCTCGGTGTAGAAGGAGCGCCCGTCGCCGGCCAGACGCCAGAAACTGCATGAGGATGGCTGCGAACCTTCAAAACGGGCAACGCCGGCGGGCACTGCGTCCAGAAAGGCGACAGCCACCGGACGTCGGCTTGTGCCCATCAACTGCTGGATCTTCTGTTCGATTGCGCGATAGTCAACCATCCTTCTATCCTAAGTGAAGATGCAGCGCAGAGACTTCTTCCGGTCGGCATTGGCGGCAACTTTGTGTTTCGGATATTCCCCGTGGCTTGGCGAGATTCGGTTCTGCCGTGTAGCGCATAAGAGCTGGCTGAGACTCGTGCCCCGCGGTTGCATAGCCGAATTGGACCCGGCCACCGAAGGCGCCACGTTCTTAGGAAGCAAGGCCACTCTCGTCGTGAATGGAAGCGCCTGGCGCATCTTCCCGGCCAGTGAGGTATAGTTTGCTGCCATGAGCGTCGACTGGGTGCGCAGCTATTGTCTGTCGCTTCCACACACCACGGAAATGGTGCAGTGGGGCCACGATCTCTTGTTCAAAGTTGCGGGGAAGATGTATGCCGGCATGGCCCTCGAACCGAGCGCCGTCTGGTTGTCCCTGAAATCCACGCCGGAGGAATTCGCGGAGCTGACGGAGAGGCCGGGAATCATCCCTGCGCCCTATATGGCCCGCAATTTTTGGATCGCCCTCGAACACGAGGACGCACTGCCCACCCGTGAGACCAAGCGCCTGATCCGCCAATCGTACGACCTGGTGGTGGCGAAATTGCCAAAGAAGACGCGCGCGGCGCTGGGCTGGCAAGTTAACCCGTGATCTCCTGCCGCCAGCTCACCAAACGATTTGGCGCCGTAACCGCCGTGAACTCCCTGTCCCTGGAAGTCGCGAAAGGCACGATCTGCGCCTTTCTGGGTCCCAACGGCGCCGGGAAATCGACCACCGTCAAGATGCTTTCCGGACTCCTTGCCCCCACCTCCGGCCAGGCCTCCGTCTGCGGGTTTGACGTCGCCACGCAACCGCTGGCGGTCAAGCGCCACATCGGCGTGCTGCCCGAAAGCCTCGGCCTGTTCGATGACCTAACCATCGGGGAGCACCTCCGTCTCACTGCTCAGATCTACGGCCTCGGCAAGCAGGAGTCTCACGAGCGCATCGAGCAACTCCTGCGCGTGCTCGGCCTCAGCGAGACCCGCGACACGTTCGCCGGCTACGGCTCCCACGGTATGCGCAAAAAGACAGCGTTCGCCATGGCCCTGTTGCCCAACCCGGAGGTGCTGTTTCTCGATGAGCCATTCGAGGCGATCGATCCCGCCACTTCAAAGATCATGCGCGACCTGCTGGTCTCCGCAGCCGCCCGCGGCATCACCGTGTTCCTGACGTCGCACATTCTGCCGGTGGTCGAGCGCATCGCCCACCAGTTCGTAATGATACGCGGGGGGAGTCTGGTTTGGAATTCCTTGGCGGCCGAACTGCCGCGCTCGCTCGAAGACCTGTATCTGGAGCTCGCGGAACCGCCCGTTTTGGAGGAATTGGAATGGCTCGCATCCGGGCAATCCTGGCCGCGCTCATAACCGCCGTCGGACGCGATCTCAAAACTGTGGGATCGTTTTCCGGCAACAATCTCTTCGTAGTTAGCGTGGTATTTCTTTTTCTCAACGATCCGGGTCCCTTCGTCGCACTCAACGCCTTCATCGGCCTGATCCTCTTTATCCCATTGAGCGCCGATCCGCTGCGGGTTTTGCCGCCCGATCGCCTCGCCGTCTGGCCGCTCAGCACGGGCGAACGACGGTTGCTGCGAATCCTCAGCCCATGGCTCAATCCCGTTACGTGGCTCATCGTGTCGTTGGCGGTTTGGAAGCACGTGACGATGGGCCTTTGGGCGCTGGCCGCTGGAGCGTTTGCGATTGGGTTCCTGCTGCCGTCGCTTCCCGCGGCCCGTAAGGGCATATGGCGCCACTTGCCAAGCTTTCCGGGCCCGTTGAATCATCTCATCCGTAAGAATCTGCGCGAGACGCTTTCGACCCTCGACTTCTGGTGCAGCGCGGTGGTGAGCGCTTTCTGTCTGGGCTTCCGTGCCGCCGGACTTCTGCCGGGCGCGGCTTTGCTGCCGATGACGATAATAGTGATGCTGGCGCTCTCGACATATACGCAGACGCTTTTCGGACTCGATGGCGATGGCGGAATGACGCGCTACCGTCTCCTGCCGGTCCCTGGCTGGCAGATCCTGACGGCCAAAGATGTGCCGTTCCTTTTGGTGTCCGCGCTGATGACCTTGCCTCTGGCTCCGGCTGCCGGCCTGGCCGCCGCGCTCACCGCTCTGGCGATGGGCCATCACGCTTCGGTGACCCAGCACAGCCACCAAGTGCGCTGGCGGTTCTCCAGCGGCGTCTCCTTCGCTGCGAGCATTTTTCAGGTAATCGTGATGTCCGCGACCGCCGCGGCGGTCCACGCGATACCACTCCTGGTCATCCTTTGCGCGGGCGTCTACGCGTGGTCAACGTGGTGGTACGGGCGGCTGATGGAGCAACAGCCGCTGTAGCCTGGGTACACGGTGCTTAACTGTTCGCCTTGCGTAGCGCCTCGATAGCCGGCATGCGGCTCTTGGGGCTGTCAGGGCCGCCGACTTTAACATCCCCGAGTTCTGCTCGGACGTATTCTTCCGTTCGCTTCACCGCATCCTTCAGCGCCTTATTCTGCGGAACGAAAGACGCCCAGGCGATCGATTCGGTAGATGGATCGTAAAGCCAGAGCCCAACCAGCCGTCCGCGGTCAAGAATGGCGTGTTCGCGCGATACACGGCGACTCGCGTCCTCGGGCGCCAGCAAGTCCTTCCAACCGCCTCGCCGGAGGCCGATGCCATCGAGAGCGCTCACCAGCGCGTACTGTTGGGTCCTGGGCGCCTCGAAGGCCGCGAAAGCGTCACGGTCCTCGGGCAACAGCAGGCGATCACTATCCTTATCCACGGGCATCAGACCGAGCGCCGCGGTGGCCTCTTTCGCCACCTTGACTCCAATGCCCGCGAACTCCTGAAAACCGGCGAGCGTTGCCGGGCCGATCGAGCGGAAGTAGCGTCTCGCCAACTCCGTGAACGCTTCCTCCCGCGAGAGTTTCGAGTGCGCCGCAGGATTCGGTCGCCACAGGGCATAACGGTACCGCTGCTGATCGAGCCGCCCATTCACCGGGACGCGCCGGATTTCGCCCTGCGCCTGCAATTCGCCGAGGGCTACGGGCAAGGTGGTGGCCAGTCCCTTCTTGACACCCTCTGCGCCGAAATTCCGAATCGCGCCGCCCGCCGCCTGCCGGAGCTCGTCCGTATCCAGCGGACCCTTCGCCAGTGCCTTCACCACCGCACCGGAAAGTTTGTCAATTTCCGCCGCTGTGGCGCCCAGTTTTAGGGCGACTTTCCGCTCACCGCCCTCGAACTCCTGTGTCAGGCGCAACCCCAAGGCGAAATCGGAGGACGGAAGCACGTAGGTGCAGCCCCGTGCGCTGGGCAGTTCATAGATCTCGAGGGCGGCGACAGAGCGGTCCACGGCTTCGCGACGGGTTCCCGCGCGCGCGAAAAGTGTCAGGTACGGGTTCGAGCCGCCCACCGATCGGGCCCAACCGGTTTCGCGCAAAACCTCGTGCGCCGGTTTGCCCGCCAGCCGTCCGTCGAGCCCCTGACTGTGTGACCACCACGCCCTGAGCTTGGCTTCGTTCACGTCAGTGATCCTTGCGCTGTGTCAGGCTGAACCAGTTTCCGGAATCGTCCTTCATCAGAGGCTCGATCCCGTAGAACTGGTCCCTGGGAGGGCCCTTGAACTCAACGCCCTTCGCGCTGAGCTCCTCATAAGTTTTCTGGCAGTCGGCGGTTTCGAAAACGCCGGCGCCCAAAGCGCCCTTGCGAATCAGAGCTCGGAGCATTTCGGAAGTCTGCTCGTCGATCATCGGCCCGGGTGTCGATGGCATCAAGGCAATTTCCAACTCGGGCTGACCCTTGGGACCGACCGTGAGCCAGCGGAAGCCACTGTCCATCTTGGCGTCGGTGCGAACCTCCAGGCCCAGTTTGTTGACATAGAAATCATACGCCGATTCCTGGTCCAGAACGTAGATGGTGACGTGCGACAGGCATTGAATCATTGGTTTCTCTCCGAGATCCAGATTTACACAGATCCGGGTCAGGCGCTTCTCGAATCTTGCGGTTTGGGTAGGGACCGGGCGCGCGATCCTAGAAAGGCCGCGCCCCGTGGTGAATCAAAAAACAGCTGGGGATGAACCGAAATTGCGCCAGCGTCGGCACCGGGAATATCTGCCGCAGCCCTCTTCGGTAATCCGATGGCGACCGTCCCACCGAGGAACGGAACCTCATACTGAACGAACCCAGGCTCTCATAGCCGGCCGCCAGGCAAACCTCCGTCACCGAACGATCGTCACGCGCCAGCAATTCCTTGGCGCGCTCGATGCGCATGCGCGTCAGGAAATCGTGCGGTGTTTCGCCGAAGGCGCGAGCGAACATGCGGTGGTAATGGAACGGCGAGAGACAAGCCTCGCTGGCCGCATCCACCAAAACCACACGCTGCTCCAGCCTTGCCGCCAGAAAGTCCCGCGACCGGCACAGACGTCTGAAGGTTTCGTCTTCAACCACCATCGGACCTAGTCCGTGAACGCCACTTCCCGCTCTTTAGCAGGCGTCGGAACCCTCTTCTTGGAGCGCCGGAATCTGCCAGTGAAGCCTTGGAAACGCTCCATGTAGGTGTAGAACACGGGCGTGATATAGAGCGTCAACAACTGGGAAACCACCAGGCCGCCGACCACCGCAAGTCCGAGTGGCCGCCGCGCCTCACCGCCCGCCCCAAGTCCTAACGCGATCGGCAGAGTGCCCATCAGGGCCGCCATCGTCGTCATCATGATCGGGCGGAAGCGCACCAGGCATGCTTCGTGGATCGCCTCCGATGGAGGTGTGCCGTGCTCCCGCTGGGTCTCGAGCGCGAAGTCGATCATCATGATCGCGTTCTTCTTCACGATACCGATCAGCATGATGATGCCGACGAATGAATAGAGGTTCAGCTCGTCGTGAAAAATCAGCAGTGTCGCCAGCGCTCCCAACCCGGCGGAGGGCAAGCCCGACAGAATCGTCAGCGGGTGAATGAAACTCTCATACAGAATTCCCAGCACCAGGTAAATAACCAGAACCGCCATCAAGAGCAGCACGCCCATACCCTTTAAGGAGTCCTGGAACGCCGCGGCGGTGCCCTGGAAACTGGTAGTCACGTTATCCGGCAGCGTCTCACGCGCCACCTGCTCGATATGTTCCACGGCATCACCCAGAGCTACGCCTTCCTTGGTGTTGAAGGAGACGGTGACAGCGGGCGCCTGCCCCAGGTGCGAAACCGAGAGCGGGCCGGTTCCCAGCCGCAGCTTGGCCGCGGCGTTCATAGGCACCAGCTTGCCCGTGTTCGAGCGGATGTAGAGCATCCCCAGCGCCGTCGGATCGAGCTGATACTTCGGCAACACCTCAAGGATCACCTGGAAATCGTCCACGGGAGTGAAGATGGTGGAAGCCTGGCGCGTGCCGTAAGCGCTGTACAGGGCGCTTTCGATCTGGTCAGCAGTGACTCCCAGCGCGGACGCCTTATCGCGGTCGATATCCAGTGTCACGGTCGGATTCTGGTTCTGCAGATCACTGTTCACATCCGTCAACTCGGGCAGAGCGCGCAGCTTCTGCTCGAAGTCGGGTGCAACGCGGTAGAGTTCGCCAAGATCCGGCGCCTGCAAGGTGTACTGGAAGTTGCTCTTACTCTGTATGCCGCCGATGGTAATCAGGGGCCGGTTCGAGAGATACACTTTGATGCCCGGGATCTGATCCATCTTCGGTCGGAGGCGCGCAATGACTTGTTCCGGAGTCTCCTTGCGCTCGGAGCGGGGTCTTAAATGGAGATTGAGCTGGCCGTTATTGGCGGAGGGGTTATTGTTACCGCCTGCGACCTGGCTCCGTACGCCATCGATTGCCGGGTCGGCTTCGGCGATTCTCTCGGCGATTTGAGTGGCGCGCACCATGTCGTCGTAGGAGATGCCCTGCGGCCCTTCCGTTGCGCCATTGATCTGGCCCACGTCCTGGCTGGGAATGAACCCCTTAGGCACCAGGCCGAACAAATAAACGCTCGCCACTAGCGTGCCGGCGGCGGTGGCCACGGTCAGAAAACGATGCCGCAGCACCCCCCGCAGGGTCCAGGCATAGAGTTTGCGCAGCCCCTCAAACGCTCCCTCGGAAATCCTCTGAAACGCGTTCAGATGCTCTGCCGGCGGCTTCAGAAAACGGCTGCACAGCATGGGGGTCAGGCTCAGCGAGACAAAACCCGAGATGACAATCGCCACCATGATGGTGACAGCGAATTCGTGGAACAGCCTCCCCATGATGCCGCTCATGAACAGAACGGGGATGAACACCGCCGCCAGCGAGATGGTCATGGAGACGATGGTGAACCCGATTTCCCGCGCGCCTTCCAGCGCCGCAACCATGCGGGCCTTGCCCATCTCCATGTGGCGGACAATGTTCTCCAGCATGACGATGGCGTCATCCACCACAAAACCTACCGAAAGGGTCAGGGCCATCAGCGAAAGATTGTCCAGCGTATAGCCGAGCAGGTACATGGCGGCAAACGTGCCGATGATCGACAGCGGCAGCGCCAGGCTAGGAATCACGGTGGCAGAGACGTTCCGCAGAAAAACGAAAATCACTCCCACCACCAGCACGACCGTGATCAATAGCGTAGCTTTCACATCGTTGACTGACTCGCGAATCGAAAACGAGCGGTCATAGAAGATGTCCAGCTTCATGGCCGGGGGCATTTGCGAGCGGAGTTTCGGCAGCAGCGCCTTGATGTTGTCCACCACCTCAACTGTGTTCGCGCCCGGCTGGCGTTGAATGGAAAACTGGACGGAGGGGATGGACCCGTACCAGCTCCCGTTCTTGTCGTTCTGGATGCTGTCGATTACGCGGCCCAGTTCTCCCAGCCGAACCGGCGATCCGTTGCGATACGCCACGATCAGAGGGCGATATTCCTCGGCCGTATTCAATTGCCCGTTGGCTTCAACGGTGTAGGCCCAATGGTTGCCCCAAAGCGTTCCGGTCGGCAGATTGACGTTGTGGTGACCCAGAGCGTCGTTTACTTCATCGATGCTGACGTTCCGCGAAGCTAGAAGAGCCGGGTCGAGCTGTGCGCGGACGGCGTACTTCGCCTGTCCAAAAATGTTCACCTGCGCTACGCCATCAATTTGAGATATGCGTTGCGCCAGGATCTCCTCGCCGAAGGCATCCATCGTGGCTAGGGGAAGGGTACTCGAGTAGAGCGCCATTGCCAGGATCGGTTGATCCGCCGGATTCACCTTGCGCAGAGTGGGCGGCGCCGGCAGGTTGGGAGGAAGTTTGCGCAGAACCGAAGCAATCGCGGTTTGCACATCCTGGGCCGCTCCGTCCAGCGATCGGCTCAGCGTGAATTGGATGGTGATGTTGGTGCTCCCCACGTAGCTGGTGGAGGACATCGAATCGATGCCGGCGATGGTAGTGAACTGGCGTTCGAGCGGCGCCGCCACCGACGAGGCCATGGTCTCTGCGCTGGCCCCGGGCAGCGCAACCTGCACCTGGATTGTGGGAAAGTCAACGTTTGGCAGGTCACTGACGGCGAGCGAACGGTAGCCCATCACGCCGAACAGCACGATCCCCAGCATGACCAGGGTGGTCATCACCGGACGGCGTATGAAGAGGTCTGTGATGCTCATCCCGGAGATCCTGCGGACTCTGCCTTCCTATGATACTGCGAGTACGATCCGGTAAACTGTGGCGAATACTGGCCCTTAGGGGCTAGATCGAGCCTTAGTTCCGGCTCAACGCCTCGTTACTTTTGCGCCTTCGCTGCCCAATAGTCCGTCCGGCCACGAGGAGGATCCCAATCAGCAAACCATCCGTAAGATACCGCACCGCATCCGAAGGATGCAGCGCCCCAGCCACGAAGTGATCCTGTAAAATCATGTCCCCCGCGACCTTGCCGAGAATAGCGCCGCCCAGGTAAATCAGGATGGGATACCGGTCCATCAGGCTTGCCAGCAGATTGCTGGAGAAGATGACAAACGGAATACTGAGGCACAAGCCGAAAACAATAAGACCCACGTGGCCGTGGGAAGCACCCGCGATGGCCAGGATATTATCCACAGACATGGTCAGATCGGCGACCACGATCACCCAAATGGCTCTCAGCAAATTCCGCGGCGAGGGCGCGCAATCGGGCGGATCGCTGGCGTCCACCAGCACTTTGAAAGCGATCCACAGCACCAGCAGGCCGCCCGCCGCTTGCAGATAGGGTAGGTTGAGCAACTGCGCCGCTACGGTGGTTAGCCCGATCCGCAAGATCACGGCCATCGCGGCTCCACACACGATACCGATTCGCCTCTCGCGCGGCGCCAACGCCCGCACCGCCATGGCGATGACGAGCGCATTGTCTCCGGCCAGCAGCACATCGATGAGGACGATGGAGAAGACGCTGGCTAGAAAACTTGCGGTCGGCATGAAAGTCTATGCGCGCGACGGCTGCCTTCCCACCCAGTTGCGCGCGCGGCGAAAATAATTCTGGGCCACCCGCACGTCCTTGAGGATCTGGGCCTTCAGAGCTTCGGGCGTGGCGAATTTGCGCTCGTCGCGCACGCGGCAAAGAAATTCGACCTGGATATGGTGAGGCGACTCGCCATCCAGCGTCTCCAGCAGAAATGTCTCGATGGAGAGTTGGTCCGTTTCGCCAAAGGTCGGCCGATACCCGACATTCGTGATCGAATTCCACGTTCGGCTGGTTCCTGAATCCCGAGTCCTGGTGAGGTAAACACCGCGCGCCGGAAGAACCTCGGCATCCGTTGCCAGATTCAGGGTAGGGACTGTTTGCTTAGCTCCTACTCCGCGTCCCTTGATCACATCGCCTTCGATCCCGAAAGGGTGTTGTAGGAGCCGCGCCGCCAAGGCCACGCGGCCTGCCTGAATGGCTTCACGGATCCCGCTGCTGCTCGCGATGCGCCCTCGGCAGGCAGCCACCGGGACCACTTCCGTTTCGAAACTAAGGCGGTGCCCCAGCGCGGCAAGCACCTGAACATTACCGGCCTGGCGATGTCCAAAGCGGAAATTCTCGCCTACCAGGACGGCCTTCGCGCCGAGCCGCTCCACCACTAACTGGCGCACAAACTCTTCCGGCGCGAGCTGCGCCACCTCAGCGGTGAACGGGAGGATCAGCACCTGCTCGATGCCCTCCTCGCACATCAACTCCGCCCGGCGAGGTGGAGAGGTCAACAGTTTGGGCGCGCGCGCGGGAGCGACCACGCGCGTAGGGTGCGGGTCGAAGGTCAAGACCGACGGCTTCCAACCCCGTTCGCGCGCTAGCGACACGACGCGCTTCAGAATGCGCCGGTGCCCGAAATGCACGCCATCGAAATTTCCGATAGTGAGGACGCTGGGACCGAAATCCGGCGGAACCTCAGGCAGGCTGTGGTAGATCTTCAAACGGCGCTCTCCACCAGTAGCTCCAGCCCGTCGTAGGCAAGACGAACGTGGTCAGGCAGCAGGCTCTCGGTGCGCTCGTGCGGCAGATCGTGGGAGATGTGAGTCAAGAACGTGCGGCGTGCGGCCAGTTGCTCCGCGGTCTTGATGGAGCGGTCCACCGTTGAGTGAGTGGGGTGCGGCTTGTGCCGCAGAGCGTCCAAAAATAGCACGTCCAGCCCGCGTAAGCAGTTGAGGGAAGTTTCCGGGATCTCGCTGTGATCGGTCAGATAAGCGGCTGCGCCGAAGCGGAAACCGTAGATGGTCGCGCTCCCATGTAGCACCGGCACCGGCGCGAATTCCAACCCGAACAGCTCAAAGCTGGCGCCATCGATCACGTGCGTGTCCAGGTGGGGCACGTTGGATTCTTTGCGCTCGCCGTCGAAGATGTAACGAAAACAGCGCTGGATGTCCGCCATAGTGTCGGCCGCCGCATAGATCGGAATCTCGCCCTTCTGGCGGAAGTTGAACGGACGCACATCGTCGAGCCCCATGATATGGTCGGCGTGGGAATGTGTGAAGATCACCGCGTCCAACCGGTCGAGATGGATGCGCAAGGCTTGCGTTCGAAAATCGGGAGTAGTGTCGATCAGCACGTTGCGGCCTTCGTAGCTGACCAGGATGGAAGGCCGCAGCCTCTGATCGCGCGGATCGGCCGAGGTGCACACAGCGCAGTGGCATCCCACGGTGGGCACTCCTACGCTGGTTCCCGAGCCGAGCACCGTGATCTTAAACGGAGGCGCGGGCATTCACGACTTCTGCGACGCCGCTTTGCCCTGCTCGGAGGCCTGGACGAAGCGGAAGCGCAGCTCGGTGACGGAGTTTTCCAGCAACCGTTGTTCCTCAAGCACCAGGTTGCCTTTGGTCTTCTCCAGCAGGATTCCCATCATGTCAATGGTGTGTCGCGCCAGATCGAGATCCGGCTCGGGCTTTTCCTCCTGCCCGAACTGCATCAGACCAAGCTGCATCTCGGCTTGCGCGCGCAGCGACAGTACCAGAAAACTGAACGACGCAGGCGGCAGCGGGATGTGAAAATCTTCCTGCTTCTCCTCGGGTTGATCCGTTTCACTCATCACCCACATTTTACAACTCCGGCGTAGTGCAACCTCGTAGCAGGCTGTCTTAGGTTTATATGCGTCTTGTCATTCCATTCATCTTGTTGGCCTGCTCGGTGCAGGCGCAGTCTTTCTCCAGGAATCGTCTTACCTTCAGCGGAGGCTGGGCGGATCAGATTGGACCCTCGTACGAAGGGGAGAGTGCCACCTCCATCCGCCTGACTTATGGATACCGGCCATACAATCACGTCGAGTTCGAGGTGGGTGTCCAGACGGCACTGCATCCCGGTCCGGAGATTCGCGGCGCCTCCTACGACTTCAAGCCCGACGACCGGTACATCTGGATACCCTTCGGCGTGAGGTTCATCGTCCCGATTGCGGAAGACCGATTCGAACTTTCCACCGGCGGCGGTGGGCTGTATCAGCGGTATTCGATCAGTAACTCCGGCAGCGGCTTTGGCTTCGATCCGTATCACGCCTGGGGCGGTTATCTTGTGGAGTCGGCGTCTGTGGCGCTCGATCATGGCCGGCATTTTTGGCTGGGCGCGACACCGCGGTTCTTTATCGCGAACGGGGCGTTCCACCGCGACCGCTGGTCTACGATCACGGCGGAATTCAGCGTTCGGTTTTGAACCGATATTGGTTTCTATTGGCCCAGGTTACTGCCGGGTCAAGCTCCAGGTGCCCGAGAAAGTCGGGGACGTGCACGAGAAGGTCCCGCTGCCTGTAGCTGCCGTGCCCATCAAAGTGAGATTGCCGCTAAAGTTACAGGAAGCGCCCGCGGCAAGTTCGACTCCAAATGTGACTTGCCCGTTGGACGATACGGTTCCAGTCCCACTTCCGGGATTGGTCACTGTAAGTGTTCCATTGCTTACCGTTGCCGTCACCCCGCCGGATGTCAGCGAACTACTGTAGCTGCCAGTGTAGTTTCCGTCAAAGACAGACCCGCTGCCGCTACTGGCTATCAGGGGCGGACCCGATTCCGCGTACACCGGCGCCGTGGTAAAAGCGCCGGACTGGAATCGCAGGCCGAGGATTGCAAAACTGCCGCTGGCGGCGTAGAACTCAGCCAGGCCGCTCTGCCCCGCGACCGTTGCTCCAAACTGCGTGGGGAAGTCAAAGTGGATATGCCCCTGACCTGGAAGGGTAATCGATGCCGGCTGGGAAGTTACGCCATTAATCCGAATCCCCACGTTAATGGTTTCGCTGGACGTGGTGGTATTCGCGATCGCTATGCTGGTGGCGGCACTTGTGTTGTCGAAGGGCACCAGGACTCGGCTCGCTGCGCCAGCAGCAGGAGCTGTTCCATTCTGGAGCGAGGCGCCGGTAACCGTGAAGATGGCGTAGGCAACAACAGATCCGGCGCCGTCCAGTTCGTGTAGCTGTCCCCAGCCGACGGTCGCCGAAGCGGCCGTGCCCGTAGTATGCAGGAAGAGCGTGCTCCCCGCGGGCAGAACAATGTTCGAAGTCTGCACGTTCTCCACAAAAGCCAGGCTCCAACTTGAAGTATTGCCATTGCCCCCGATAGTTTCCTGGAAAAAACTCAGGCTGATGGTGGTTTGGGTGGCCCCTGTGTTGGTGATGGGGATGGTTGTTAACCATGCCCCGCCATCCACAATTTGAGGAATGAACAACGTCTGGGCTTGCGCGAGCGAGTATGGAAACAAGATGGACACCAACAATAGACACCAACGGACAGTCTTTTTCCGCATGTTCGATATTTCTCTCCCGGTTTTGGATTTTGCTTTGGTCAGCTTACTGAGGATTTTCGTTGTGCTTCCTGACCTCCATTGATTCTACGCTGGCCGAGCCTTGACCAGAAGGAGCGGTGATCGCCTACCTCTGATACCCTGAAAAAGTCACCGCGATTTTTCCCCAACCATGTCCACCGCTGGCGAGAAGTTTCAACAACTGGTCGCGATTATGGCTCGTCTGCGCGGGCCCGGCGGCTGCCCCTGGGACCGCGAGCAGACCTTCGACACCATTAAGCCGTACACGCTCGAAGAGACCTACGAGGTGATCGACGCCATCGACCGGCGCGATTGGAACGAAGTCGCGGAAGAGTTGGGAGACCTGCTTCTCCAAGTGGTCTTCTACGCGCAGATGGCCGAAGAGCAAAAGCTGTTCGACATCGGCGCCGCGCTCGATGCCGTCAACCAGAAACTGATCCGGCGCCATCCCCACGTCTTTGGCGACGAGACTGCGCAAACCTCCGGCGACGTCAAGCGCATTTGGGGCGAAGTGAAAGCCGCCGAGAAGAAAGACAAGGGCAAGGATCACACCGGCTTGCTGGCTTCGGTGCCGCGAGCCATGCCCGCGCTGATTGAGGCGCAACAGGTTGCTTCGCGCGCCGCGGGTGTGGGGTTCGATTGGGAGAACCCCGACCAGGTGATCGAAAAGCTTCACGAGGAACTGGCGGAACTGGATGAAGCCCGCCGCAACGCTTCCCCGTCCGAGCTGGAAAACGAAATCGGCGATCTCTTCTTCGTGCTCGTGAATCTGGCGCGCTTCGTCAAGGTAGATCCGGAACAGGCGCTGCGCCGCACCAATGCCAAATTCCGGGAGAGATTCGGCTACATCGAACGCAAGCTCGCCGAGCGCGGCAAGAAGCTCGAAGAATCCAACATCGTGGAAATGGAGGAGCTGTGGCAGGAAGCGAAGCGGTGATCGAAATTCGCCCGCTTTCCGCCATTGCCGATTTCGCCGACGCCGTGGGTCTCCAGCAGCGCATCTGGGGATTTGCCGATATCGATGTGCTGCCCGTGCGCTTCTTCGTGGTGGCCAGCCGGATCGGAGGTCAGGTTTGGGGCGCTTACGAATCCGGGGAAATGGTGGGATTCTGTTTGGCCGTCCCGGGTGTCCAGCCCGGTGGACGAGCCTACTGGCACAGCCACATTCTGGGCGTCTTGCCCGACTACCGCGATGCCGGCGTAGGAAGGCAGATGAAGCTCCGCCAGCGGCAGGATGCGTTGGAGCGCGGCTTCGATCTGGTGGACTGGACTTTCGATCCGCTGGATGTCAAGAACGCTTACTTCAACATTGAGCGACTGGGCGCAATCGTCCGGCGCTACTCCGAGAATCAGTACGGAGCAGCCTCTGGCCCGCTCTTCGCCGGACTGCCCACCGATCGCTGCGTCGCCGAATGGTGGATCGCCTCGCCGCGGGCGGAGGCAGTGATCGCCGGTGAGAAGCTGGAGCACGAAATAGCAGAGCGCATCGTGGTACCGGCGGACATGGAAAGGCTACGCCGCGACAACCCTGAACGGGCGCGCGAGATCCAACAATGCAATGCTGAAAAGTTCCAACGCGCGTTCCAGCAGGGCCTGGCCGTCACCGGTTTTGAGCGTACGGAAACAGCCGGCGTCTATCTCTTGGAGCGCTGGCCATGAAGGTGGATCGCATCGTTCTGCGCCAGATCCGGATGCCCCTGGTGCACTTCTTCGAGACCAGCTTCGGACGCACCACCGAGCGCGACATCATTCTGGTGGAGGCGCAGTCCGAGGGCGTTTCCGGTTGGGGTGAGGTTACGGCAGGCGAGCACCCGTTCTACAACGAAGAGTGGACGGCGTCCGCGTGGATGATACTGCGCGATTACGTTGCGCCGCGCGTGCGGGGCCACGAACTGGCTGGCGCCGAAGAGGTAGCGCCGCTCAGCCGTCATATTCGCGGCCACCAGATGGCGCGCGGTGGCTTGGAAGCCGCGGTCTGGGACCTTGCGGCTCGCCTGGATGGAGTGCCGCTGTACCAGAAGATCGGCGGCGGCGCGCGGCGCGAGATCCCGTGCGGCGTTTCCATCGGCATCCAGGAGAGCGTGCCCCAGTTGCTCGCCACCATCGAGCGCGAACTGTCTGCGGGTTATCAACGCATCAAAGTCAAAATCAAACCCGGCTGGGATGTGGACGTGGTGCGGCAGGTCCGCGAGCGCTTCCCCGCGATCAAACTGATGGCCGACGCGAATTCAGCTTACACGCTGGCCGATTGCGACCGGCTGCGCCAGCTCGACGACTACTACTTGATGATGATCGAGCAGCCGCTGGGCGAAGATGACATCATCGACCATGCCGTGCTCCAGGCCAAGCTGGCTACGCCTCTTTGCCTGGACGAGTGCATTCGCAGCGCGCACCACGTGGAGCAGGCTGCCCGCTTGCGCGCCTGCGGCATCTTCAATATCAAGCTGGGCCGCGTGGGCGGTTTCGCCGAGGCCCGGCGCGTGCACGATGCCACCCAGGCCGCGCACATTCCGGTGTGGTGCGGCGGCATGCTCGAATCGGGCATCGGACGTGCGCACAACATCGCGCTCTCTACCTTGCCCAATTTCGTGCTGCCTGGCGACGTCTCGGCGAGCAAGCGCTACTGGGCGCGCGACGTGATTCATCCCGCGGTCGAGGTCACGCCGCAAGGCACCATCGCGGTTCGCGACGACCCCGGCTTCGGCTACGCGCTCGACTGCGACTATATCCGCCGCATTACCGTGCGCGAGGAGCTGATCCGGTGAGCGGATTTCGTACGCTGCTCGGCCGGAATTCGAATTACCGCAACACCTGGATCGGCCAGGTGGTGAGCGAGGTGGGCGACCACTTCAACAATGTCGCGGTGTTCAGCCTGGTCCTCGGCACTACCAAATCGGGCCTGGTGGTTACCGGCGTCATGCTCTCGCGGGCCGTGCCGGCCATGCTGGCGGGCCCGTTAGCGGGCGTGCTGCTCGATCGCCTCGACCGCAAGCGCGTCATGATTGCCAGCGACCTGGTCCGCGCCGTGGTGGCCCTCGGTTTCATTCTCACGGTTCACCGGACAGATACCTGGCTGGTCTACGTGCTCAGCGGACTGCTGATGGTGGCGTCGCCTTTCTTTACGGCAGGCCGCTCCGCGATCCTTCCCGCCATCACCACCAAGGAAGAAATCCATACCGCCAACTCGCTCACGCAAACCACGCAGTGGACCACCCTCACCATTGGCACCATGCTGGGCGGAGTCAGCGTAGCGCGGTTCGGGTACGAAGGGGCGTTCGTGGGCAACGCGCTTTCCTTTCTGATTTCGGCGTTGTGCATTTCGCGGCTTTCGCTGCCCGGCGGCCGCAGCTTCCGCGCCGGGCGAACCGCCCTTACCGAGGCTGAAGTGGTGCGCCCCTGGCATGAGTACGTGGAGGGTTTGCGATACATCCGCGATCATCCGCTCATTTTCGGAATCTCCATGGTGGGCGTCGGCTGGGCCACCGGCGGAGGTGCGGCGCAAATCCTCTTCAGCATCTTTGGCGAGCTCGTGTTCAACCGGGGTCCCGAAGGCATCGGATTCATCTGGTCCGCCGCGGGAATCGGCCTGCTGTGCGGCGCGGCCGTCGCGTATCAATTGGGCCGCCGCGTGGGCTTTGAAGCCTACAAACGCACCATCGTGATCTGCTATGTGATTCACGGGGGATCGTACATCGTCTTCAGCCAGATGCGCAGCTTCGGCTGGGCGCTGGTATTCATCGGCCTGTCGCGCGCGGCAGTGGGCGTAAGCTCCATCTTGAATATGTCGCAGCTGCTTCGTCACATTCCAGACTCGTTTCGCGGGCGCGTCTTCGCCACCAACGAATCGATGCAATGGTCGGTGATGATGGTTTCGATGACGCTGGCCGGCGTGGCTTCCCAAACGTGGGACCCCCGCACCATCGGCGCGATTGCCGGCGCGCTCAGCTCTTGCACGGCGATCTTTTGGGGCTGGGCGCACCTCACCGGACGCCTGCCCGAACCGCCGCGCGAAGGCGTCGAACCCGAGGAAATCGAGGTCCATGGAGAACCCACCGTCTAGCCTCGCCGGCAAAATCGTGCTGGTCACCGGCGCCGCCAAGCGCATCGGCCGGGGCATCGCGCTGCGGCTCGCCGCCGAGGGCGCGCGCGTGGCCATTCATTACCAGCGCTCGGAAGCCGAAGCCCGGCGCACCGCGGAAGAATGCGGCGGCGCGGAACTGTTTCGCGCCAATCTGGAAAGCGTTCCCGAGATCGGCCGCATGTTCGCCGAACTGGAGCAGCGCCTGGGACGGCTGGATGGCCTGGTGAACAACGCCGCCCGGTTCACGCGCGTCGATCCGCTCGAAATCACTGAGAAGGATTGGGACTTCATCCATTCGGTGAACCTGAAGGCCGTCTTTTTCTGCTGCCAAAATGGGGCGCGCCTGATGAAGAAATCGGGCGGCGGCCGAATCGTTAACATCAGTTCGCTAGGAGGCATCCGCCCCTGGGCCGAGCATGCGCACTACTGTTCATCCAAGGCCGGCGCGATCATGCTGACTCGGGTCCTCGCGAAGGCTTTCGCGCCCACAATCTCAGTAAATTCGGTGGCTCCCGGCGTGATCCCTTTCGAAGACATCGATGAACGCGGCAAACAGCTGATCGCTGTCACGCCCGCCGGCCGCGGCGGAACACCGGCCGAAATCGCCGATGCCGTGGTGTACTTTCTCAAAGCCACCGAATTCGTGACGGGCCAAATCTTGGCGGTGGATGGCGGGTTGAGCCAGCGGTAAGTCCTCCACCATAGGGGTAAATTGAAAAGATGCAGCGTCTTCTCTTAATGGTCCTTTTTTGCGCCGTGCTCGCCCCGGCGCAGAGCATCCAGGATTTCTTTCGCCAGGCTTTCGAGGAACGCTTGCGCGACGAGCCCGAATTCGCCACCGGTGTCGGCCATCACGAGTACGACGATCGCTGGAACGATTGGTCGAAAGCCGGTCGCGACCTGCGCCGCAATCACCTGCAGCAGCGTCAGCAGCGTCTGAACTCCTTCTCGTTACCGGGCCTTTCCCCGCAGGATCGCCTGAGCGCCCGCTTGATGCAGTTCACGTTGCGGACTGACCTCGAAGCTTACGACCTGGAAGACGGATTGCTCCGCGTCAGCCAGCAGAACGGTCTGCATAACCGCGTCTATACGGTTTTCGACCGCATGCCCGCCCTCACCGTGCGCGATTACGAGAACATGGTGGCAAGGCTCCGCGCGATCCCGACTTACATCGACCAGAACATCGCGCTGCTCGACGACGCCGTTTCGCGCGGGATGACGCAACCGCGCGTAGTGGTCGACCTGGTGAGCGCCCAACTAGGGGCGCAGATCGCACAGGATAAAGATCACACTGCGCTGCTGGCGGCTTTCGGCCGTTTCCCCACTGGCATTCCCGAAGCCGAGCGGAGCCGCTTGCGCGCCGCCGCGGTGGCCGCTTACGAGCAGCAGTTTCTGCCGGCCTGGCGCAAGTATCGCGACTACATCACTGGCAAGTATGCGAAGGCCGCCCGGCCGGCCGTGGCCATCAGCAGCATTCCGCAAGGGCGCGAAGACTACGCCATCCTGGTGCGCCGCTACACCACCACCACCTCCACACCCGACCAGATACACAAGCTCGGCCTGTCCGAAATCGAAAGGATCGAGGGCGAAATGAAAGCCGTGCTGAAAGAGGCCGGCTTCAGCGGCAGCATCGCCGATTACGAGCGTCACCTCGACGCCTTGCCGGAGCAGCACTTTCACAATAAGGACGAGATGCTTGCGTATTGCCGCAACGCCGCTAAGATCATCGAGCCCCAATTGCCGCGCCAGTTCAAGCATATCCCCGAGTTGCTGTACGGCATTCGTCCCATCCCCGAAGACCGCGAGCAAGCCACCGCCACCAACGCCCAAGCGCCGTCGCCCGACTACACCACGCCCGGCTGGATGAACCTGAACGCCTATCAGCCGGAAAAGCAGACCAAGTACAACAAGGAGTCGCTGGTGCTGCATGAAGCCGTGCCGGGCCATGTCTTCCAGATCACGCTCGCGCAGGCTCTTCCGGGTATACCCGACTTCCGGCGCTTCTATGGCAACAGTGCTTACGTGGAAGGTTGGGCCCTTTACGCCGAATCGCTGGGCTCGCAAGTAGGCGTCCTCACCGACCCCGCCAGCCACTTCGGCCAACTGGCCAGCGAGCGTTTTCGAGCCGTGCGGCTGGTGGTCGATACCGGCCTGCATGCCATGGGCTGGACCCGCGAGCAGGCCATCGAATACTTCAAGAAGAATGCGCCTGACGAATCGCTGGCGGAAGTGGATCGTTACATCGCCTGGCCCAGTCAGGCTCTCTCCTACAAAATGGGGCAGCTCAAAATCCGCGAACTGCGCACCGAGGCCGAAAAGAAACTCGGCGCGAAGTTCGATATCCGCGAATTCCACGAAATGGTGTTGCGCGATGGCGTGCTGCCGCTGGAATTGCTCCAGCAGCAGGTGGAAGAAGCGCTGCGGTAACGCCGGCGCTCTTTGCCGCCGGCGAGCTGGGACAACTCGGGCGGCAAGACCGCGGGCGCTACACTACGGGTTGGGGAACCATGCGGCTTATTTCATTGGCGTTGGCGCTCGTTTCGGTAGCGGCCGCCGCGGCGCTGCCACGCGAGCCCGCTGAGATCGAAAGGGCTTTCGCCAAATGAAGCTCCGGCCCCTCCAGGCGCGCGGGCCGATCTATGTCGGCCTTCTGGCAGCGGTCTTTGTATTCGCCCTCTGGGCCAGCGCCGAATTCGGCCGGCAGGTGGATAACTATTCCTACGATGAGATGTTCCGCCTGTACAATCCCAAGCCTTGGACACCGCAATCGATCATCCTGGCGATCGACGAAGCCACGCTGGCCTCCACCGAAGGCGGCATGACCAACATCCGCCCTAAGCTGGCGCGAGCGCTGCGGCTCATCGACAGCGCCAAGCCCAAAGCGGTGGCGGTGGATATCATTCTCACCGACCGGCGCGACCCTGCCGCCGATCAGGATCTCGCCGACGCCTTCAGCCATACACCCAATCTGGTGCTCTCCTCCCTGCTCATGGACGATCCCGCGCGATGGGAAAATCCGCGCCCCGAATTTTCGCGCTGGGCGGCCGCGCAAGGCCATGTCTACGCGCTGCCCGACCCCGGCGATTCCGTCACCCGCGCGATTCCGCTCGATGCGCACGCCGGCCCCGAACGGCGCTGGGCCATTGCCCTCGAAGCTTTTCGGCTCAGCCGTGGAGCGGGCGTTCCTTTGGAGTCGCCCGCCGATCTGCAGGTTGGCCGCACTTTAATTCCGGTCGAACGCACCAGCGATGTGCGGCGCATGCGCGTCCGCTACCTCCCGCCCGGGAGAGAGATTCCGCGCGTGTCGCTCAAACATTTGCTGGACGATCCCAGGCAAGCATCCCAATTCCAGGACAAGGTGGTGTTCGTCGGCGTGACCGCCGCCAGCGAGGTCCGCGACAAGCTCTTCACCCCATATGGTGGAAGCGACCAAAGCACCGGCATCGAAATCCACGCCGCCGCTTTCGAAACCCTGGCACAGGGTCTGTTCCTCGCGGACGCTCCGGAGAGCTGGGTTTTCCTGTTCAGCCTGCTGCTGGTGACTCTGACCGGATTGGCCTTCGCCTATTTACCTGGTTGGAAAGCCTACGTCGCGGGCGTCGCGGTTCTGGTAACCGCGTACGTGACGCCGTATATTTTCTTCACCCACCAGCGCGTCTTCTCCTTTGTTACTCCCGCCATTACCGCCACCTTGGCAGTCGCCACAGCCGCAGCCTGGCAGACCTTGGTGGTCCGCCGCAGCCTCATCCGCACCGAGGCCGAGCGCTCCCGCTACCAGCAGGCCATGCACTTCGTCACACACGAGATGCGCACCCCGCTCTCCGCCATTCAAGGCTCCAGCGAGCTGATGTCCCGCTTCGCTCTCAACGAAGAGAAACGCAAACAGGTGGCCGACGTGATCAACTCCGAGTCCAAGCGCCTGGCCCGCATGATCGAGGTTTTCTTGAACGTGGAGCGCCTCTCAGCCGGACAGATGGAGTTGAAGCACGAGGATATCCCGGTGCGCCAACTGGTGGAGATCTGCCTGGAGCGCACCCGCCCGCTCGCCGAACGCAAGCACATCGGCCTCACCCTCAATCCCATCGGCGACGATCTCCACGTCACCGGCGACCGTGAGTTGATGGAGTACGCTTGCTACAATTTACTTACGAACGCCGTTAAATACTCGCCCCAACGCACGGAGGTAACCGTCTCCGGCTGGAAAGATGACACTCAAATTCACATCGCCGTGAAGGATCAGGGCATCGGCATGGATCAAAAAGAAGTAAAAAAGATATTCCAAAAGTTCTACCGCACCAAGAGTGCCGAGCGATCGGGTGAAGCCGGCACCGGAATCGGGCTTTCCATCGTTCGGCAGATCGTCGAACAGCATGGCGGCACGATCGAAGTGTCGAGCCGGCCCGGCGCAGGATCCTGCTTCACGCTCGTGGTACCGAACGGGGCGCTAGAACAGTGATGTCGAGACTACTCCTGGTTGAAGACGATCCCTCTTTGCAATTCACCATTCAGACGGCCCTCGAGGAGAAGGGGTACGCCGTGGAGGCTGTGTCCACCACCGGCGAAGCCATCGAGCGCCTGGCAGATCAGTCCTACCCTATCGTGATTTCCGATATCTACGTCGACGAGCGCACCGGTCTCGATGTGCTGGATGCGGCCAAGCGCAAAGACCCGGCGTGTTCCGTCATCCTCATGACCGGCCGCGGCTCGGTGGAAACGGTGATGGCCGCCACCCGCGGCGGCGCTTTCGATTACATCGCCAAACCGTTCGAGCTCGACACCATGCTACATGCCGTGGAGCGCGCCGAGGCCGCCCGCAACAGCCAGGCCTTGGAAGTGGAAGATGAGGAGCTACTCGAAACCGAGATGATCGGCAGCTCGCCGCCGATGGTGGCGATTTATAACACCGTGGCCAAGGTAGCCGACACCGACGCCACCGTCATCATCGAAGGCGAAACGGGAACCGGCAAGGAACTGGTGGCGCGCATGATTCACCGCTTCAGCCGCCGCGCCAGCCAGCCGTTCGTGCCGGTAGACTGTGCGTCGATCGCCCCGTCGCTCCTGGAAAGCGAGCTGTTCGGCGCCATGCGCGGCGCCTTCACCGGCGCCGACCGCGACCGCATGGGCGTGTTCGAAGCAGCGAATCGCGGCACCGTGTTCCTGGATGAGATAGGCGATATTGAACTCAACTTTCAATTGAAGCTGCTGCGGTTCCTGCAGGAACGGGAAATTCGGCCTGTAGGTTCCTCGCGTCCTCGCGAGGTGGATGTGCGCGTGGTCGCCGCCACCAATCGCGACCTTCAGCGCATGGTGGACGAGGGCAAGTTCCGCGAAGACCTGTGGTTCCGCCTCAACGTGGTCCGCATCGTGATGCCGCCGCTGTGCGAACGCCGCTCCGACATCCAGTTGCTGGTGCAATTCTTCCTCAACAAGTACAACAGCCGGTACAATCGCAGTGTCAAGCTGATCGACTCCGGATTGCGCGCGCTCCAGAATTACACCTGGCCCGGCAACGTGCGCCAGCTACAGCACGTCATCGAGCGGCTCACCATCCTGGCCGACCGCGTGGACGGCGAAACGGTCGAGGATGCGCTTACCGCCATGGAATCACGCGATAAGCCGGTCGAGACCCTGGCCGATGCGGAAGAGGATCAGATCCGCCGCGTGCTGAGCGCCACGGGCGGCAACAAGAGCAAGGCGGCGCAGATTCTCGGCATCGAGCGCAAGACCCTTTACCGCAAGCTCGAACGCATGAAGCTGTGAAGAAGTTCCCTCAGCGCCGCTTCCGCGCTGGCGCTCGGGGCTTAGCGCGTGTTACAAACTTGTGGGCCATGCCCAGCAAGTCTCGCAACACATCGGGATTGACCCGAGATAAGCGAACCAGCACGGCGTTGTAACCGACGTAGTGGTCCGTTACGTAGTAGACATCGGGGTCCGCCGCCAGCAGTTCGGCGCGGTCATCGAAATCCACGCGAACGACAAGTGAACCGGGTTCAGCCGAGCGATTCACGGCAATGCATGCCAGAAGCTTCCCATTGACCTTGAGCGCCGGAACCCCGTACGTTGTACTCTCCTCGACGCCCGGCAGCGCGAGTCCGATCTTCCGCACGGCGTCGAAGTTGCTTGTGCGTTGGCTCCGCATAACCGGTCCCCATTATAGTGCTCACGGCCTTCGAGTGGCGCGCACTTGCATCGATACAGGCCCGTTGCCACAATAGGCTGATCGATGGCTGTTAGTAACCAGTGCCCCGCCTGCAAGCGCGAAAACGCCGCGGGCAAGTTTTGTTCCTGGTGCGCCGCGCCATTGAATGGTTCGTCGGTGGAAACTTCGGCGATGCCGCCCTCGACGCCGCACCTCAGCTCGTCTTCCAGCGTCGATGAAGGCCGCTTCCTTCCCGGCACGGTTCTGGCGGGGCGCTACCGCATCGCCGGCTTGTTGGGCCGCGGCGGCATGGGAGAGGTTTACCGCGCAACTGACCTGACTTTAGGCCAGGCGGTAGCGCTTAAATTCCTGCCCGAGAGCCTGGCTCGCGATGAGCGTTCGCTGGCGCGCTTCTACAATGAGGTCCGCATCGCGCGCCAGGTCACCCATCCCAATGTTTGCCGGGTCTACGATATCGGCCAGGTCGAAGGCCAGCACTACATCTCCATGGAGTTCGTGGATGGCGAAGACCTCGCGTCCCTATTGCGCCGCATCGGCCGCCTCCCTGTGGATAAGGCGTCAGAGACGGCGCGCAAATTGTGCGCGGGCCTCGCGGCGGCCCATGAACGCGGCGTGCTCCACCGCGACCTGAAGCCCGCCAATATCATGATCGATGGCCGCGGGCAAGTCATCATCATGGACTTCGGCTTGGCTGGCCTGAGCGACCAGTTGCAAGGCGACGTGCGCAGCGGCACGCCTGCTTATATGTCACCGGAGCAGTTGGCGGGCACCGAGGTCACTTTCAAGAGCGACCTCTATGCGCTGGGCCTTGTGCTGTACGAATTGTTCACCGGCAAACGCGCGTTTGAAGCGAGCTCGATGGTGGAGCTGATGGACCTGCAGCAACGCGGTGCGCCAGTCAATATCACGACGCTGGTGAAGGAACTGGACCCGGCGGTGGAGCGCATTATCCTTCGCTGCCTGGCGCCCGATCCGCGGCAGCGCCCGGCCTCGGCCCTTGGAATCGCGGCGGCCTTGCCGGGTGGCGATCCGCTGGCGGCGGCGCTGGCAGCAGGTGAAACGCCGTCTCCGGAATTAGTAGCGGCCGCGGGAGAGACCGAAGGGCTGCACCCTAAGCTGGCCGTGGCGTGTCTGGCGGCGGCGCTGGTAGGCCTGGCGGCAGTGGCCGTGGTAGCACCCTTCCGGCAAATTACCGAAATGGTGCACCTCGACAATTCCCCGGAAGCGCTGGCGCGCGATTCGCGCACCCTGCTGCAGAACTTGGGTTATCCGGGCCGCCCTACCGGCCGTTACTCGGGCTTCTCTTATGATGACGAGTATCGCAATTATCTGAAGCAACACCCCGCCGAAGCCGCCGCCCGCTGGAAGAATCCGACCATGGGCGAGCCTCCGCTGATCGCGTTTTGGTACCGCGAAAGCCCGACTCCCTTGGTAGCATTGCGCCAGTTCAACGTCACCGTGAGCTTTGTCGACCCGCCTTTTGAAAGACCCCGGATGATCCGGCTGCGCTTGAATCCGGACGGGAAATTGAGGCAGTTGGAAGTAATTCCTCCGCAGGTGGAGCCGTCTGCACCCGCGGGATCGTTTGAGTGGAACCGGCTCTTCCAGGCCGCCGGGCTGGACATGGCCCACTTTCAACCCATCGAGCCGCAATGGACGCCGCTGGCCAACTGGGACCAGCGCGCCGCGTGGATCGACGGCACCGCCGATCACCTGCGTGTGGAAGCCGCGGCTTGGCGCGGTCGGCCCGTTTCGTTCCGTATCGTCGGACCGTGGACCGTACCCGGACGCGGCGGCGGTCCCGCCCCTGCTGGGCAGATTGCCCAGGTGGCAGTGGTTTATACCGCCCTTCTGGCTGCCTGCATTCTCGCCTGGCTGAATTTCAGGGCGCGCAAGACCGACCTGCGCGGCGCAGCGAAACTGGCCGTCTGGTGCTGGGCCGGATATGCCGGCAGTGCCTTCCTGCGCGCTCACCATGTAGGCGCAATCGATGAGATCAATACCTTCTGGATGATTGTAGTGGGATCTGCCGCCGTAAACGGGGGCGTAGTTTGGGTGCTGTATCTGGCCCTGGAGCCGTGGGTCCGGCGTCGCTGGCCGCAGACCATGATTTCCTGGAGCCGGTACGCCGTGAAGGGATTGCGAGATCCGTTGGTAGGACGCGATCTCCTCTATTCGGTGGGCATCGGCGCATTCCTCGCTATCCTGGAACTGGTCCGTTTCTTAGTGCAGGGCGCCTCGACGCCGCCGGAGTTTCCCGACCTCTTTGCCTTGCTCGGCGTGAGTTCCGTCGGCAGTAGTGTCCTGAATCTGTTTGCCAATGCCATGACCGGAGCACTGCTAATATTCTTTCTGCTCTTCGTACTCCGTGTTGTCTTGCGCAAGGAGTGGCTTGCGGTGGCTGCAGTGGTCGCGATCATCGTTGCGGTCACGATCGCGCAAATCGGCGTTCAATGGTGGTATCTCCCTTTCACGGTCGCCGCTGCAACAGTCTTGGCCGTGGTGGTGCTGCGGTTCGGCCTGATTGCGGCGATTCTCAGTTCCGCGATACAGGATATTCTGCAACTGCCGCACACCCTGGACCTCGCGGCCTGGTACGCGGGAGCCACCGCTGTTCCCCTGCTGCTGCTGGCTCTGTTGGCAATATATGGTTTCCGCACTTCGCTAGGCGGGCGCCGTCTGATCCAAATACCGGATTGAGGTGAGCGAATCATGATAGTGGGTGCGCATTCGATCATCTATAGTACGAACCCGGAAGCCGACCGCGCCTTCCTGCGCGACGTGCTCCAACTGACGAACGTTGACGTTGGCGGCGGCTGGCTGATATTTGGCCTACCGCCCGCCGAGGTTGCGGTTCACCCGTCCAGCAAGAACGACTTGCACGAGTTTTACCTGATGTGTGACGATGTCGCAGCGTTGCTGGTGGAAATGAAAAAGCACAACGTCGCCTGCAGCCCGGTGCAGGACCAAGGCTGGGGTCTGCTGACTCACGTCTCGTTGCCCGGCGGCGGCAAACTCGGCATCTACGAACCGCGCCACGCGCGACCGAAACTAAGTTAAGGGACCGGCACCAGCAACGCATTACTCCCAAACGTAGTGAGCCCTTCTATCGCATTCTCGAGAATAGCCGCGCCCAACACGGAATCCTGCCACAGACATTCCGCATTCCTCCAGGCTCTCTCGCGGAAGTCGGACACGTTCCATGCGGCGATGAGATCTTCCAAGTGGGAGACCTCCGGAAGCGGGTCGCCGGGAAGGCGAACGTTCAGTTCCTTCTTGGCCGCCTCGATCAGTCCGTCCAGGGTTGTGTTAATCGCCGTGTAATCGTCGTACTGCGGTGTCGCGTGCTGCGGTACCGTATTCCTGGCTTTGCAGGTCGCCACGATCGCTTCCGGCAGGTCGTGGTTGATGCGTGCGTTCATGCCGGCCAGAGCGAACTGGATCCGGGCAATCGCCGACTCGTCGCGGCGTGCGAACATGGCTTCCCAGCTACCGGGGCAAGGCGCACCAGTCAGCCCGGCAACCAACGCATCGAAGTACAGCTTGGCGAACTGTACATCGAGTTCCGCGAGCCATTTCGGATCATTGAACCCTCCGGCGGTGACGCGCGCTTCCACCGCCTGCGTCACCTGGAGGTACAGCCTGTTGAACCATTTCAGGCCATCGTCCGGATCGCACGTCTTGTCGATCGTCTCCAGCAGTCCCAGCACGCCGGGGATCGTCTGTGGCGGCGCCTGAGCCGCTCCCGCGAGTTGTGCGTCGTATGCGAACATTGCCTGTCATTATAGAAGCGTTCCGACGCCCGGTTTCGTTTGGCAAGGGTTTTAGTCCTATACGCGTTAACTTAGTTCAACGCGGTACCGGCCCGACCGTTCGGCAGTTGCAGGAGATTTCTGGTGTGGGTTGGCAATTGTCCCTAGCGCCGTTTTTCAGCCCCGGCACCCCGCCGGGACAGAGCGCGACGTTCAAGGCAATTTGCCCATGACGAGGTTCAGGATATACAATTGCCCTAAGTCGAACGAATCGTGGGCTGTCGGAGATTCGGCGACGATCGATGCGTTTAACTGTACCCTGTAATAGAGCGCTTCGAGGAGGGCGAGCGCGATGAACACTACCTGGCACACCGAAACCGGCCTCCTAGCTTGCAGGTGGTCCGAATTGCCGCAACGCGTTCCTTACAACCCAGAGTGGATGCAGGAGGGCACAACAACTCGTGCTGAGCCAGCTGCGCCCTGTTTTCTCGACTTCCGTCGCTTCAGTGGATTGGGCGGGCGAAGATGGTTCGAACCCGACCCCGGTTACGGCTGTTAGTCGCGCCAATCACCTAGGCGTTTCGGGATCAGGTCCTGTAGCCTTACTAACGTCCCGCATCTATGACGATCCAACAGTGCCTAGGATGGGAAGTGCACGTGTCAGTCGCATGCGAGGCAGGTTCCGCCAGGGCCGGCTCAGTTTCCGCTAACGCCGTCTTTCGGACTGAACCGGTGCTTGCCCACGTCCGGCGACTGTTCGGCCGCATTGATCGGTGAAGACCGGCTAGAAGACGCCCAGCGGTTAATTCTCCGAGGGCCGCTCCACATGATCGATAATGAGCGTCCGTATCGGGCCTTTGGACGACTCCAGTTTCAGCCCCAGTTGCTCGCGGACAGTAGTCAGAAACGATGCCCCCTGCTGGTCAGGGGGCGAGGCATTCCCACCGGGTAGACTAATTGGCGTCGTATCTAGGATGAAATCAAACGTTCCACTGAGTCCCGTGCGATTCACAACCGGTCTATCGACTTCCCCGGCACGGAATCCTTCGAGGTAAATCACCTCAGCGAGCGACGACATGGTGGCATTTCGGGACCCCACCAGAGCCACAACACCGTTTCCTCTCATTTGTACAGTGTCGCAATTCGGTGGAAACACGTTGCTGCTGGGCGGCGCACCGGGTGGTGGGCCCGGTGCAGGCATTGTAAAGGCTGGGATCGTATAGGAGTCAGGACAGGGTGGTCCCTGGGCATGCGGACGCAGCTTCGGCCCGGTCTTGCCGGGCTTGACCAGAGTCAGGGCGAACACGGGACCTTCCCGAGTCTCAAAATGAACTGCAAGTTTGAACCTGTCGGCGAGCAGCGACTGCATCATCAGGCGCATCTGGTCCTTCGTCGGATTGCCTTCCGCTCGTCCCTCAATGTCGTAGATATCGGTACTCACCCATTTCGGCAATTTCGCCAGCGCGGCCGGGCTCAGCTCGTTTGCCGAAAGCTTATACGCGAAAAAAACGTAAGCGCGCAGCGGAAAGGTCGCAGAGAAACGACCTCCCGCCGTCTTCGCATTCCCGTTGTCGAGCGGGAATAAAGTCGGTGGGAACCTGGGCATCCTGGTCGGCTTAACGGCAGCGACCTCGAATGCCCTCTTCCCTCCGGCCGCGGTCTGCCAGTCAGCTTCGTCAAGCGATTGAGCGGTGAGAACAGTAATCGCCATACACGCAGCCGACAGAAGCAACCAATTCCTGTTGAGGCTCATGTTGCCAGCAATTCTATACCGGCATCCAGATGGAATCCACACGGGACCTATTCAGACTATTCAGAGTCCTACCCGTGGATTGGAGGGTCCGAATTAAGTGGTACGGTTCGGGAACGATAAGCGTTATGGGAAACTGCCCTAACGGCCTACTCGGAGACGCGCACAAAACGAGGGCTCTTACAGGGTTTAGCCCTCCAGTCACGCGATTAGTGTGACTGCTTCCCGGCATCGCGCATGTGCGCGGAACTCTTTTCATTCTCCTGGCATACGTACTCCATCAGCTCCAGCTTCGGCCGCCAGCGGACCGTGTTGCTGGTAGTCCAGGGTTTAGAATAGGCTCCGGGGTCGTCAATCGTCACTTCGTACTTCAGGGTCAGCGAGTCAGTGCGGGTGTAGCGTTCGATCAGGTGTTGCTGCGGTGTCTGCGGATGGCCGGCCTGGTCCAGCCACGCTTTGCCATTGAAGCCGGCCACGTCCACCACCAGCGTTTCTCCTTCGTAATGGCCGATCGCGTCGCCCATCCACGTGGGTTTCAGATTCTTAGGGTGAGTGGCGCCAGCATCCGTACGCACGATCCGCCACGGATAGTTGTCGCCTTCAAAAATGAAGATCACGCGGTTGGCCGTCTGGATCATCTGAAACGGATAGGGATCGAACATGTAGCGCGGAACGCCTACGGGCAAGCACTGCGCTTCGGGATCATCCTTGGCCAGCGTCTCCACGCGTTCGTTGAACAACTGCAGTGCCGGCGGGAGGAACGGCACGTCCACATGTTTATCAGCGCTGTGAACGCCTTTCCATGTCGGTTCCGCAATGTTGCCGGAGAATCCCGGATACCATGCGCCGTTACCGCCGAAATCGGGACGGCCGTCCGGGAGATGTGGCGCAGGTCCAGCCTTGGGCGGTGGGCCTTTATCGGAGCCTGTTCCAAATTGACCCGGTTCGAGAAACGGACCGGGGCCCTTCGCGAGCTGCTGGCTAAAGAGTGGCAGCGATGCCAGACAAGCGAACGCCAGGCGCGTGCGCACAGCCACTATTTCTGGCTGGCGCCGGCAGCGGGCAAATCTCTGGTGTGGTTATCCGTGTCCACTTTGGTGTCCAGTCCTTCCCGTTCCCGCAGCCGCGCGCCTTTGAGGGCATTCAGCATCATGTAGTTGCCCTCCGTACACGCGTACTCGTAAATCGTGTAGTGCGAATCGAGTTTGTAAGGATAATGGATCTTCCACGGCTTGGTCCATGTGCCGGGATCGCTGATGGTCACGTCGTAGTCGAGCCGATCGGGTCCCATGCGCGTAAATCGCTCCACGATCGTCAACGCATCGGTGGTCGGGCCGCTGCCGCCGATTCCGATCTGGCCGTTGAAGTTGGTGGTTTCCACTACCAGCGTGTTGCCTTCCCAATGCCCCACCGAGTCGCCAAGATACGAGCGGATACTCTTGCCGACGTGCGGCCGGCCATTGGTTGGAATCACGCGGGTCTCATGAATCATCTCGTTGCGGATAGCCACGTACCCGGGACCCTGCACGATCTGGTTGCCGAAGTCATACAGCGTCGGCAGCATGCTGGAGAGCAAGCCGCGGGAGATACAGCGGCTGTACATATCGAAGTCATCCCACGAGTTCACAACGGTGGGGAAATGCGAGCCGGGGCCTTTGCCGCCGCGCATGTTCTTGAGCCGCGCTTGCCCTTCCGGCGTCAGCGCCGGAATCCTGCCGTCCGGCGGATCCACGACCAACGAAGCCTGCGCGTTCGGTTTCGCATGCTCCACCCAATAACCCGGAGGATTGATCGTGGTGGTGCCGCCCTTCGACGGCACAAATTCCTCGCTGTCCTGCTCGGCTTGCTTACGGAATTGCTCCTCCCGCTTGGCCAGCTCTTCCGGACTCAGCGACGCTTTTTCCGCGGCCGTGGTAGGCCGTTGCATCGGGATCTGCGAGTCAGCGGGCCATTGCCCCTGTAGGTCCGGATCGCCCCACGGCGTTTTCGGAGGCGTGTAGGGTTTGGCGCCTTTGGTCGCCTGGTCGCCGGTGGCAGCCGGCTTCACTGCCGCCGAAGTGGCTTGGCCAAACGCCGGCAGCGCCGCCACGAACACCGCCGCGGCCGGGATTGCCGAAAGGAACAATCGGTGGCTCATCTCGCGTCTCCTTGGTTCGTTACCGAGTTACTTGTTCTCGCTCTTACTCCCCGGGTCATCCGGGTTGGAGCCGCCGACAAACAATTTGTGCCCGTCCTTGAACGTAATGCTGCCGCCATTTGCCTTGAACTCGCCGCTCTTAGCCTGGTAGCCGTCAATGACGAGGTCCGTCCCCGCTTCCAGGGACCGCTTGGTGAAGCCGCGCCGCAACATGATATTCGGGCTGCCGCATTCGACCATCCAATTGACCACTTTGCCGTCCGGCATGGTCACGTCCACGTGGATCCAGGAATGTGGGTTAATCCACTCCATTTCTGTCACCTTACCTGCCAGGTGGATCGGTTTCTTGTCGTCATATTCCGCCTGGAACGCGTGGTGCGCAAAGGCCGGCGCGATTGACAGGAGCATTCCGGCGCCAAGGAGGGCAACTGAGAGCTTTGTTTGCATTCGATACGTCTCCCGATGGCATTTTACATTATTTGAGTGCGACGCTGGTGTCAATGGGCCGTTATGGCCAGGTAGCAGTATCATGTCCTCATGCCACTTCACGCCCAGTGCAAAGCGTTTCTCGATCAGATGGCCGCCGTGGGCGGCAAGCCCTTGCACGAGATGCCGCCCGTAGAGCTCCGTGCGAACCGTGCCGAGAACGCCGCCGTGTTTCTGGCGCTGGCCGGTCCGGCGCAGGAGGTCGCTCGCGTGGAGAACCGCTCCATCCCCGGCCCCGCGCAGCCCATCCCAATCCGTGTCTACTGGCCGGCGACCGGGCCCAAGCTTCCGGCGCTGGTCTATTTTCATGGCGGTGGCTGGGTGATCGGGAACCTCGATCAGGTGGATACCCAATGCCGTGCGCTGGCGAATGGAGCGCAGTGCGTCGTGGTCAACGTTGACTACCGGCTCGCGCCGGAACACAAATTCCCCGCGGCCGTGGAGGACGCCTACGCCGCCGTCCGCTACGTGGCGGAGCATGCCGATGAATTCGATGTGGGCCCGGGCCGCATTGCGGTTGGCGGCGATAGCGCGGGAGGGAATCTGGCGACCGTATGCTGCCTCATGGCACGCGATGACCGCGGACCCAAGATCGCTTATCAGTTGCTGGTGTATCCAGTCACCGATTACGACGACGACCGGTCCTCAACCCACGAATTCGCCGACGGCTACCTTCTGACGCGCGCCGCGATGGACTACTTCTGGGGCCACTATGTCTCCAGTCCCGAGGAAGGCCGGAGCCCTCACGCTTCGCCGCTTAACGCCAAGAGCCTGGCGGGGCTGCCGCCTGCCATGGTCATCACCGCCGAGTGCGATCCCATCCGCGACCAGGGCGAAGCTTACGCGAGCCGCCTCCAGGACGCCGGTGTGCCCGTCACCATGAAACGGTATGCGGGCGCGATCCACGTCTTCTTCAATTTGGGCGGTGTGATCGATTCGGGCAAAGAAGCCGTAGCCGACGCGGCCGCTGCCTTGCGCAAGGCGTTCTTCGGCGGGGCCGGGGCCGGCGCATAGACTATCGAGTCCCCAAGTCTCGTAACAAGCGTCGAGCGTCCGGGTTCGTACGCGCCGCGAATTTCAATTCTGCAATGCCCTCTGCGTGCGTCTCCTCCCGCTTCAACAGAAGCTCACCAAGGAACATATGGGCCAGCGGATTCTGACTGGCGAACAGTAGCGCGCGGCGTGTGCTCTGTTCGGCTCCGGGCAGATCTCCTTTGCAGTAAAGAATCAAGGCGAGAATGTAGTGCGCACTCGCCGAGGTCGGCTCCATCTGGAGTGAGCGGCGTAAGACCGTCTCGGCGTCGTCCCAACGCTGCAGGAAGGCGTATTCTATGCCGAGCTGAATCTCGGCTCGTAAGAATTCCGGATCGCGGTCCACCACGGTCTCCAGTGCGGCGGCTGCTTTTCCGTGTTCGCCCGCCCGGCCCAGTTTAGTGGCGTGCTGGAACCCACGCTCCAATTCCCTGGAGACCCGGTGTCGGAGTTGACCAACCGAAACCGTTTGACCGGTAGGGGGCGCCTGCGGTACTTCGCGCCCTTTCTCCTGCGGGAAAGTCATGAATCCACCGTTGGGTCGACCTGTCAACTGAAAAGACGGATCCGCGCCGCTATCGCCTCTTACATTGCTAAGCATTGCGTCGATGATCTGAGCTGGTGTTGGCGGCACCGTCTGCGCCCAGCAGTTGCAACCTACGAGTATTGCCAATAGAAACCTGTTCACGTCGCCTCCGGTTGAAACCAGAAATGTTGCCGTCTCTTAGCCGGGAGAGGGCGTTTCTATAGGCACCTCGCAGACGAGCCGTTCGGCAACGCTGCGGATGCGTTAGTTTGAAGTGCCGAGCAGATCCCTGGCGATTTCCGACATTCTCACGCGGCGTTGCCGGCTGAGTCTTCGCAGGTGTTCATACGCTTGCTGTTCATCCAGTCCGCGCTCCACCTGGAGCATTCCCTTTGCTCGTTCGACCAGCTTCCTCTTTCCCAATCTGTCATTCACCAGCGCCAGTTCCGCTTGAAGCCGGAGTACTTCGGAGACGGACCACGCCGCCACTGCAGCGAGCCTGACCGTGTACGGGATGTCACCCTGTATCGACGGACCCAAAAAACCGAAGGCGATGGTCGTGTTACGGCGATCTGTTCCGCAGGAGGACAGAAGAAAGGACGTGCCTCGCTGTTGAAACGCTCCTCCCAGGAACCTGGCTATTGGGCTTTTTTCGGGAGCGTACACTGTGAAGTTCCGCAGTGAGTCGCCGAGCGCCGAATCCAATGGAACCTCAGTGCATTCCTCAGCGGGTTCTGGCCACGCGTACAAGTTCCGAATCGTTCGGCCGTCTTTCACAAGAAACACCGAAACGCTCTTCGCTCCCATCTCGCTTGCGACAGACCGAAGCGCCGGCAGTCCCTCTCGGAGACGTAACTCCAGCTCTGTGGCGAACTGCGGTCCAGGCTGTGCCATTCAGGCGCTTCCTGCTCCCAATCCAAGGTCGCCGCGACGGCATTGTCGCCGGAAAATGAGCACACGAAGGCGGCACCGAGCAGCAATCTGCGACAGCCAACCCTCGAAGAGTGTCCACGCGCTAAGAGCGTGTCCCAAGGTAAGACGCCGATTGAGACTAAAAGTTCCGCAGAAAAATTGGCGTCGCGCAGGTTTGTGTTACTGAGCCGTTACCAAAGGAAGCGGTGCCGTTGGCTGGAAACGCCGCGAGCCACTAGCAGCGGCGAGGCCGATGTCGGGGCCCTTCACCCTTCCACCACCTCCCGGTAATATTGCTCGTATTTCGGAATGATTTTATCCGGGCAGTAGCGCTCGGCCGCATTCCAGCGACCGGTTTTGGCCACGCGGTAATGCAGATTGTCGTCCGTCAGTAATGTCACCACGCGCGCAGCCATGCTCTCGATATCGCCGACGCTCTCCAGGTAGCCGTCTTCGCCATCCGTGATCAGTTCCGGCACGCCGCCCACTCGCGTCGCTACAGGCACCACGCCGCAGGCCATGGCTTCCAGCGCCGCCAGGCCGAACGATTCCAGATCGCTCGGCATGAGCAGGACGTGCGTCAGCGGGATCAGGCGCTCTACATGGTTCTGCTTGCCCAGGAAGGAAACGTGGCGGTCCACTTTCAACTGGCGCGCCAGGTGCTCCGCCGGTCCGCGCTCGGGGCCGTCGCCCACCATCAGCAGGTGCGCGGGGACGCTCTTGCGCACTTCGGCCAGAATGCGCACGCAATCCATCACACGTTTCACCGGCCGAAAATTAGAGAGGTGGATGAGCAGCTTCTCGCCGGCTGGTGCATATTGCGCGGCGCCGGTTTTCTCGTTGTCCGGGTGATACAGCTCGCAATTGACGAAGTTCTTGATGGCGCGGATCTCGTTCGAAACTCCGAAGACCTTCTGCGTCTCCTCGCGCAGATAGTCGCTCACCGCTGTAACGCCGTCGGATTTCTCGATGGAAAATTTCGTGATGGAGAAGAATGAGGGGTCGGAGCCCACCAGCGTGATGTCGGTTCCGTGCAGCGTGGTGATGAACGGCAGGCGCCGTTTGGCCGCCATCATCTGCTGTGCCAGCATGGCCGCGATCGAGTGTGGAATGGCGTAGTGCACATGCATCACGTCCAGCTTGTAGGCGTCGGCCACGTCGGCCATGCGCGAAGCCAGCGCCAGGCAATACGGCGGGTACTGAAATAACGGGTAAGTCGAGACCTCAACTTCGTGGTAATGAATGCGCGGTGTTTCAGGATCTAGCCGGATGGGATTGGAATAAGTGATGAAATGCACCTCGTGGCCGCGGGCGGCCAGTTCCATGCCCAGTTCTGTCGCCACGATGCCGCTGCCGCCGTACGTGGGATAGCAGGTGATACCAACGTTCACTTCGCCAGCGTAACATTGACGGACCGGCCGGCGGAGTCACTTCGCTGTAATGAAGCCCAGTTCGCTGACGATGGCCCCAAGTTCCCGTTGCTCCGTGCCCTTCGGCGGTAGCGCCCGATTCAGGCGGATGTTCACCGTGCTTGCCGGAAAGGTCGTGAGGCCGTCCGGCACCGCGGCCGCGAGGCGATAGCTACCGGAGGCATAGTAGGTTTGTTTCGTCAGCGGTTTGCCGTTAACCCTGATGGAAACCGTTACCGGACCGCCGGCGCTCTGCATGTAGCCGGGCGGAAAGAAGAGCTGCATTGCGAAGCTTAGCCCTGGGTCCGTCGGAGTACGGAGCGTCACCTCGGCCTGCTTCGCCATCCAGCGCCATGCGCCATCTTCGATCGGATACCAACCGGCTGCCAGTTGTGGTTTGGTTCGCAGGTCCCCCATCTTGAGATACGGCCACTGCTCCGCTGAGTCCGGCGCGCTAGCGCCGGCAACGCCATCCGTAACGAGGCCCCCCCAGCCGGTCTGGAGCGCTGGCGGCGCGTCGACCGACAGAGTCATGTCACCCGTATCAGGCAATGGCACAACGTGATCCTCCCACAGACTTCCGTTGACGGGAATACGCTCGTCAAAGATCGCGCCGGACGGGCCTCGGATGGAGAACGCCGCCTCCCCGTCGCCGCGGCCGAACAGTGCGAAGTGCAGTGTGGTGGGGTGACCGTGGAGCGGCAGACGCACCGCCTGTCCCGGAACGGCCAGGTACACCAGGCGGCCCGAGAATTCCGTTGGCGTCCACGCCGCGGGCACATCCAGAAAGGGCGAGGTGCGCGCATAGGTGATGCGGTCGAGTGGGCGGTTGGAAAAGGAGAACGACAGCAAGCCGCTCGACACCGCTGAGAACCCGGAATGGGCATGGCGATCGATCAGTCGCAGCGGCGTGCGCACCGGCAGATCCAGCGTGCGCAGCGGAACCGCCGTCGTCTCGGCCAGGCTGTCGTAGTTGGCGCCGAGCGAAAGCTCTGAGGAGACGATCCACTCGCCGGGCGAGGGTACGCTGCCCTCTTCCAACATCCGACCGCCGTGCTGCAGCATGTAGTAGCGAAATCCCCACTCGCCATTTACCAGGAACGTCCGGCCGGGAGGCGGCGGTACATCAGCATAAACGCGAGAGAACTCGTACGCCGCGAAAGACAGGTTGAGGCCTAGAAAAAGATTGAAGCCCAGCGCCAACGCCAGCCAGCGCGGCCGGTTCTGGAATTGGAGCACGAACAGGATCACCGCGGGCGCCACCAGCGGCAACAGGTATCGGGAAGCTCCCGCGAAGAAGGCCACCGCCGCAAACGCGAAATAGAAAAGGCACCAGCCCGCCAGCACCGGGTTGAGCCGCCGCGCCTGCCATAACCACACAACCGCATTGACTCCCAGAGTCACGAAGATCACGAGCAGGCCCCGTTCCCACCACGGATATCCGGGCACTAGGGCAGCAGCCACGACGCCCAACGCAGCGCCCCACAGCCGCTTGAGAGTCAGCGGAACCAGCGTCACCAGTATCCCCAGATGCTGCAGCAGCGCCAGCGCGCTTGCTCCCTTCACGCTCAGACGGCCCACTGCCGGTCCCTCGACGAACGCGAAAAGAACCGTGCCCGGGAGCCGGCCCGCTAAGCTCCACTGCAGCGCCTGCCAGGCGGCCATCCCCAAGTAGGGTGCTGCTAGCGCCAGCCACGCCGCGCGAGGAGGCCGCTCACGCCGAATGGCATATTCCAACAACAGGATGGGCGGCAACGCCAGCGCCTGCAGCTCCGTTCCGGCGGCCAAAGTCAGCGCGATCCCGGCGATCCAAAAGCGACGCCAGAAGAATGCGGCCGCGCCGATCAGCAGGAATGCGAGCGCTGGTGCCTCCGGTCCTGCGAGCGTGTTGGTGTTCACTTCGACCAGCGGCGAGGCCGCCACCAGCAGTGCAGCCCATAGCGGCTGCACCGTGAACCGCGCGGCCAAAGCATAAGCCGCAAAGCTGATGGCCAGCGCGAACAGCAGGTAGTAGGCATGAAAGAAGACCACTGAGAAATGGCCCCGGAGCAACCAGATCAACGCGAGGAGGTATGCGTTCACGGGTGGATGCGGGTGTCCCGCGGCATCCACCATGCGCCCTTGAAACACGTAGCTGAAGTTCAGGGGTGTCAGCGGCTGGTGAAACACCTGTTGGGCGATATCCAGGTAGTTGACTTCGTCGCCCTGGACGGGCTGGTTCAGGAACGGGACATGCAGCAGGAGCGTGAAGGCCGCCAACAGCAGTAGTTGCCTCGGGCGGCTCATGGCATGGGCACCCGGAATTTCAGACCGGCGCCGCGCCCGGGGCGGGACTCTAGCACCAGTTCGGCGTTCAGCGAACGCGCCCGCCGTTTGAGGCTGGCCGGACCCAGCCGCAGCAGTTCCAGCTCTTCCAGGTTATAGGTTCCGGCGAAGTTGAATCCATGCCCATTGTCGTCGATGGAAATCTCCAGGCCGCGGTCGGTCTTCTCCATCGCCACGGCCACGCGCGATGCGCCGGCATGCTTTTGCACGTTGTGCAGGGCCTCGCGCACCATCTGCAACACTTCGCTGCTCATCTCTTGCGGCAAACCAACCGGACTGTGCGCGCCCATGAAGGTGACCGGGATACCGGTCTCTTTCTGGAACGACTCGGCCGTGCGCCGCGCCGAAGCCATCAGGTTCGCTCCGTCCACATCCACCGGACGCATGCTGTGTAGGAAGGCCCGCAAGTCGCGGATCTGGCTGAGCGCCAGAGCCTGCAGCTGTCGCAGGTCGTCCATGCCGGCATTCTGGTCGCGCTCCAGTAGCTTGCGCAGAATTTCCAGGCGCATCTGGAGGCTGATGAAACTTTGCAAGGGTCCGTCATGGAAATCGGAGGCGATGCGTTGGCGCTCCTCCTCCACGGCCTTTTCGCTAGCCCGCTCCGTCTCTTTGAGTTTCTCGGTCAGCTCCGTCTCACGTGCGTGGAGTCGCCGTTTCGCAGAGGAGAAAGCGTATGCCAGCGCGCCGCCGACCACAATGGGAGGCCCGAATTGACGCATGGCTGCGAAAGGAAGCGCCAGGCAGAATAGAGCGGACACCACCGCAACCACGGCCACTTCCACCGGACCATAAAAAACCAGCGCTTCCGCCAGCAGAAACAAGAAGAATGCCGATGACACCCACACCAGCGGCTCGCCGCCGAAGCCGGCCAGGACCAGGAAGAAGACCGTATCGCTGAACAGCGCCAGCAGACCGAACGCGCCGCTTTGCCAGTGGCTGCGAAAGGCTAGCCCCGCGGCATAGCCCAGGTAGACGCCCAACACGGCGTATAGGAGCGGGGAGGCGTGGGGCGGCCAGCGGTACGCCAAGCCCAAGGCGAGAGCCGCCAGCGCGGCGCGCGTCCAGCCAATGAATTTCGGCCAGCTGAAGTCGGCGGCGAACAGCACGGCTTATTTTCGGTACAGGTACAAGGTGTGGCTGCGCCCCGCGCCGTCTTCCGAGACGGTCTCCACCTTTTCGGGAGTCCAGTTCTTGAACTCGAAATCGTGGGACACGATGCGGGTCCCTTTCTTCAATTCCCGATCGAGCAGGGGCTCGACCTTGTCGTTGGACACCGGCAACAGGTATACGGTTACTAAATCGGCGGAACCGTATTTCTGTTTCAGCAGATCGCCGTTGATGATGCGGGCGCTCTTTTCCAGCCCCATCATGTGAATCCTCGCCACGCTGTGTTTCCACAAGTCACTGTCGAGTTCCACGCCGACTGCCTCCGCGTGAAATTTCTGGGCGGCCATGATCACAATCCGCCCGTCCCCGGAGCCCAGGTCATACATCTTTTCGCCCGCTTTCAATTCGCCCAACTGCAGCATTTTTTCGACGATGGTTTCCGGCGTGGGGTAGTAGGGGGCCAATTTCGCCGCGTCTCCGTCAGCGGCCGGCAGAAGCGCGCATGCCAGTAGCCCTAGAGGGAGCAGTTTTCTCATTACCGTTATCAACTGTAACAAACCACCGTCAGGGAGCGGAGCCCTACTCCACCACCGTCTTCCAACCCCGCCGGCTCAAGTCTCGAAAAATATACAGACCCGCGGCGGCTGCCACCAGCAGAAACACCGCGCCACTTGCATATGCCTTCAAAATCACTTTGCCAGCTCCAAACAGCGTTCCATAAATCAACACGCATCCCGCGATCCAGTCCAAAACGTTATAGTGCAGGTCGTGGGAGGGCGGCACGTCCGGCGCCAGCCGCGCAATCGGCTTCCACAGGGCTGCTGAAGGCCGCACCCGCCGGTAGAATTTCAGCAGCTGCTCCTCGGGCTCCGGAGGTGTCAGAAACGTGACTGCGAGCCAAACCACGGTGGTGACGCCCACCGTGATGAGCATGGTATGCGCGAAGCCGATAGGATCGTCGATCGAAATACCCACCACGGTCTTTAGCGTGACCGAGGTCACAAACGCCGCGGCCATCGCGGCAACCTCGCTCCAGGCATTGATCCGCCACCAATACCAGCGCAGGATCAACACCGTGCCCGTGCCCGCGCCGGTGACGATCAGCCACTGCCAGGCACCTTGGATGGAATCGAGATGCCGCGTGACCAATGCCGAAAGGATGGTCAGCCCCACCGTGGCGATGCGCGAAGCCCACAAGTAATGGCGGTCCGAAGCGGAGACGCGCACGAAACGCCGGTAGAAATCATTGACCAGGTAGCTGGCGCCCCAGTTCAACTGCGTCCCCACCGTCGACATGAATGCCGCGGCGAATGCCGCCACCATGGTCCCACGCAGCCAGGCCGGCAAGTAATCGATCATCACCCGGATATAGCCGGTCTCCGGGTCCTTAATAAAACCGGGATCGTGCTGATAGAGAACCACGGCTGCCAGGCCCACCAACACCCAGGGCCACGGCCGCACTGCATAGTGAGCGATGTTGAACCATAATGTTGCCAGCAGAGAGTGCTTCTCGTCTTTGGCGCAGAACATGCGTTGCGCGATGTAGCCCCCGCCGCCCGGTTCCGCGCCGGGATACCAGGTAGCCCACCAGTTCAAAGAGATGTAGACCAGGAAGGTGATCATGGGCATCCAGGCTGAGTTCAGATCGGGAACGAAGCTCAGAGCCGAACCGGCCGTACCGGTAGCCAGACCCTTGGCCTGGTCTATGGCAGCCAGTTGGTGCTTCATGCCATCGATGCCCCCGACGGCGCGCACCGCCACCACCGCCAGCACGATCACCATCGTCATCTTGATGACGAACTGGAACAGGTCGGTGACCAGCACACCCCATAGGCCCGAGAGCGTCGAGATGAAGGAAGTGAGCGCGATGATCCCCACCACGATGATCAAAGCAGTATCGCGATCCACTCCCAGGATCAGCGACAGGATTTTCACCATCGCCAGGTTCACCCAACCCAGGATGATGCAGTTGATGGGGATGGCCAGGTAGAGCGCGCGGAAACCGCGCAGGAAGGCGGCGGGCCGCCCGGCGTAGCGAATCTCGGCGAACTCCACGTCCGTCATCACGCCCGACCGCCGCCACAGGCGTGCATATAAGAAGACCGTGAGCATGCCGCTGGCAACGGAGTTCCACCACAGCCAATTCCCGGCGATCCCATTGCGCGCCACCATGCCGGTGACCGCCAAAGGCGTGTCGGCTGCGAACGTGGTAGCCACCATAGAGGTGCCCGCCAGCCACCACGGCGCGTTGCGGCCCGACAGGAAAAATTCGCTTGTGTTCTTACCAGCGCGGCCTTTGTAATAGAACCCGATGGCCAGGTTGAATAGAAAATAGGCGGCGACGATGGTCCAATCAACGGCCGTGAGTTTCATGGAGTTACCACTTTTCCACGTGGTTGTGGAAAAGCCTGTGGAATTTCAATCCGGCGGAGAGCCAAAGTGCGGCCATTAACGCTTTTGTGACAGTATGCACATAATTTGTGCAAGGTAGTTTGCCTCAGGATAAATCATTGATAATAAGGATTCTCTGGTAGAAATAACCGCACATTTACCAAAGATAATACCCGCATTTGTACCGATCGCGCCGTTATATCCACACTTTCTCCATCGGCCGGCCCTGCTTGCACAGCTCGCAGTGGGCAGCATCGGCATAGTAGCTGGCTTCCAACTTGGCCAGGTAGTAGAGGGGCAGGGAGCCGAAATCGCGGGTATTGGGCGTGGGCTGATAAATAATGACCGCCACTCCCACCACCTTTGCGCCCTTGTCCTCCAGTAGGTTCTTCAATTCTGCCAGCTTGCTGCCGGTCCGCAGGATATCGTCTACCAGAACTACCTCTTCACCGGGGACTGGCTCCATGTATTGACGGAAGCGGAGTGCCTCAGACTCCTGGCCGCGCTCCGCCCAGTAGACTTGCCGGGCGCGCAGTGCTTCGCAAATGCCATATGCCACAGGAAGCCCGGCCGTAGCCGGGGCCACAATCGAGAGCTGCGGTATGATGGCGCGGATCTCGGGGTTCGCGCGCAGCAGCCGGCTCAGGCCGACGCTGAGCATCCGCTGATACTGATAGTGGCGCATTGCCAGCGGCACCTGAAGATACTCATTGGAGTGCAGGCCGGTTGGATATTCGAAGTGGCCGTCGCGCAGCGCGCCCACCTCGCGGAGCACGGACACAACTTCTTCTTGCGTGGGAATTATGTGCATGCTGTCTCTTTCGGTCCGCCGGCGCTCGCGCGCGGCTGGGAAATCAGTCTACGGCCGGCCAAAGCTAGTTTGCCCCCCGGCCACTGAGCACGCGGGGAATCGTCCGCAGCAGGATCTTCCAGTCGAGCGCCAGAGACCAGTTGTCGATGTAATGCATATCCAGCTTCATCCAGGTTTCGAAATCGACGCTGTCCCGTCCAGACACTGCCCAGAGGCAGGTCAAGCCCGGACGCATACGCAGGCGGCGGCGCTGCCATCGCTTGTACTGGTCCACCTCGGTAGGAACAGCGGGTCGGGGCCCCACCAGGGACATGTCGCCGCGCAGCACATTCCACAACTGCGGCCATTCGTCGATGGAGAATTTGCGCAGGAAGCGGCCCACGGGAGTTAAGCGCGGATCGTCGGGGATCTTAAACGCCGTCTGGCGCGTGCTCAGGTGTGCCACGGTGGCCTTTAGTTCCTCGGCATTCTCACACATCGAACGGAATTTGTAGAACAAAAAACGGCGCCCGTTCAAACCGCACCGCACCTGCCGGAACACCACTGGGCCGGGCGAGGTCAGCTTGATCGCCACGGCAATGAGAACCATGAATGGTGCGAGCACCACCAGGCCTGCGGCCGCCAGCACCACATCGACTATGCGCTTGGCCAGCAAGCGAAGTTCGTCGTACGGCGCCGCGGAAAAGGTCAGCAGCGGCGTGGCGCCAAACCGATCCAGCGATACGGTGCTGTTCACGTGCGGGAAGAAGTCGACAGCCACGCGCGTGCGCACGCCTTCTTCGTCGCACAACAGGAAATACTCCTCCAGATTGGCCAGGCTCTCGCTACCCACGGCGAAGATGATCTCGTCGATCACATGCTGCCGCAAGAGCGCGTGCAGTTCGGCGATGGGGTGCACCTGGTAGACATTTCGCAAGTGGATCTGATCTTCGCTGGGAATGCCCTGTTCGCTGAGAAAGCCGTGCAGCCGAATTCCGTACTCAGTGGAGTGCTCCAGCGCCGCGGCCAGGCTGCGTGCCCGCTCCCCGGTTCCCACTACCATCACGTAATGAGGGGCCGCGAATTCGCGCCGGATCACGCCAATCACGCGCCCCGCGGTCAGCCGGAAAACCAGAAGTAAGACCCAGGCGTACGCAGCGAATAGCGCCAGAAAGGTGCGGCTTAAATCCAGGCGCACGAGGTATTCGAACACCACCAGACAAAGGGCGCCCCAGGCGCATTGGCGGGCAGTGTCGCGGAGGATCACACGGGGATGCCCGGAATCGAGCTTTTCATAAATCTCGAGCCACACCCCGATGGTCACCCAGGCCAATAGCGAAAAACCCAGAACCAGCGCTTTGCGTTCGACAGTGAGGGAGAAATCGTGCTCCAGGTGGAGCAGGAGGCGTGTCTGGTACGCGCCCTCGAAAGCCAGCGCAGCCAGGATCACGTCCGACAGTCCGAACAAAACACGGGCTTTGCGCGGCCGGCTAAACATCCGGACTCAGGATATCATGCGCCAGCTCGGACCGTTTCCAAAGATAGCTTCCGCAATTACTAAAGCTCATGGTCAAAGCGCCGATGAGATCTCTGAAGGAGCTTGCTATCGACAAGCCACCAAGCATGATGGAACAACCGAGGCGGGTAGACGGTTCCGCAATCCCCTTACGTTCGCTTTCCGGATTGACCGGCAGGCGAATTTTTCCTGAATCCCCAGCCAGTCACTTCACTTTTTTCCGCTACCTCGAACCCAAATGGAACCGCCCTGCCCGCCATCAACGCTGTGCCCCTCCGACCGGTTAGAACGACCGCACTAAAGTTTTCTTACCAATCAACCGATATAGCGGGCATGAAGAAGTCGTACGCCCATATTACGGCGGCTGCGTTATTGTTGATCGGCGGCCTACCGATCACGGCCCTGGCTGGGCCAACCTCGAAACCCGCTACGCTGAGCTTCACGTATCAAGTGAACGCGACAACGCTGCCTGCGGCACAAAGCCTTGTCGTGACGTTGCCGTCCACGGACCCGGCTTCCACCATCATCAACGCCTCGACCTGCCCTCAGACTGCGGTGACATGCGCGGCAAGTTGGCTTTCCGTAACGCCGGCCTCGGGATATGGGCCTTTGACCTTGAGCGTCCAGGTGAATCCGACGGGTATGGCACCCGGCGCGCTTTCGGGAAGCATTTATATCTGGACCTCGACCAGTGAAAACCTGACGGTTCCAGTGACCTTTTCGATTACCAATCCGCCTTCAAGCCTGGTAGTGAGTCCCGGAGCCGGCATTACCAACTTCGTCGCGGCCAACGGCACTACTCCCGACACGCTGTCGTTTACGTATACGACCGGCACCCTCTGGTCAACCCTGGCTTCATCGAGCGTATCTAGTGAACTGGACGTTGCCACCAATGGAACCACCATTCCGTTCATTGTCGCGGTAACCAGTGGATCGGGAAAAGGTACAAGCGTGTGGCTCCGTGTGAACCAGGTCGGATATCCGGCCTCCTTGACCACCAGCGGTGTAGCGAATTCGGGCTCCGCCGTTCCCATCATCGTATCTCTCGACCCGACCTCGGTTGAATCGCTGCTGCCCGGCAGCTACGTGGGCACCGCCACGTTCACTCCCTCGGGCACGGCGAACGCTACGCCTCACGCGGTTTCCGTGAGCCTGGTTGTTTCGGCGGGTCTGCCGGGAATTACATCGCTATTCCCGACGCAAGTGGTCCAAGCACCAATCGTCGATCCGGAAATCACGATTAACGGAGCGAATTTCTTTACGACTTCTGTGGTCACCATGGCCTCAACCAGTTCGGTGGGCGGTTCCTGTGTCCAGACGGGGACGTCACTCCAACTGACGGCTAACGTGGTCAGCCAGACCATGTTGCAGGCCACGGTTACGGGAGCGAAAACGCAGTTGGCCAGCGTAGGCAACTATTGCGTTTGCATCACGAATCCGCCGAGCGGCCCGGGGATCGCATCGGTTCCCGCATGTGCCAGCGCACCCGGTTATGTTTTCCAGGTCATCTCCTCCTCGCAGATGTCGGTCACCTCGGTAGTTAATGCCGCCAGCTACGCATCCAACGCCAAGCAGATCGGCGCCAATGCGGACCCCGTCAACCCGGGGCAAACATCCATCGCACCAGGTGAGATCATAACGGTATTTGGCCAGAATCTGGGACCCTCGACGGCGCTTCCAGCAGTTCCCGGTCCGAGTGCGGCCAGACTCACCGGCGGTGTGCTCGGTGGAACTTTGAACACTTTTGGACTCTTCGTGCCCGGTCCAGACGTACAGTTGCAGTTCAGTGTCACGAATAGCGCCGATGTGTCCACCCCCGTGGTAGTCGACTTTACGAGCGACACTAACGCCCTGGGAATCGGAGAAAGCCTGCAGGACATCGTAAACTATATCAACGGAATCACGGTCGCGATGCCCGCGCTGGGAGTGAATGTCGCTGAAGTAAGCGGCGGCGGTTCGCACATAACCCTCACCGCGGCGGATACCGGCGGGGCGTCCCACATCACCGTAATCGACAACGCAGCCGGTGTGCTCCTTGGGCTTACCTCCGGCGGCGGCGCAGTTACCGTAAACGGTTCCAACACCATTTCGTTCCCAACAGAGCTGGCGGGCATTCAAGTCCAACTCACTTATTACGACAACGGTGTTCCCGGGTATGTCACCAGGTCCGCGCCGTTGATTATGGTCTCCGGCAACCAGATTAATGCGATGGTGCCGTTTGAAGCCGTCGCCGGCCTTCCCGCTAGCCAGGCCAGACTCGCTACTTTGTCGGTCCTGAACAACACCACTTCGACCGCTTTCAATAACCTTGTTCTGGTCCACGAAGACCCGGCTGTCTTCACGTTAGGCGGCACCTCACAGGGGGCCGTGCTCAACTGCCCGAGCAATGCCAATTGGACGATCAATGGTTCGAAGAGCCCGTCGGCGCCGGCCCCGCGTGGGACTCCCATCTGCATATACGCTACCGGACTCGGCGCTTTGAGCACGCCGCCCGTCGATAACGTTCCGGCTGCGACAGCCGACAAGACCGTCGACACCGTCCAGGTCTCGATCGGTGGGCAACCGGTGGTGGTTACCTACGCCGGAACGTCTCCTGGCTCCATAGCTGGGCTCACACAAATCAACGCCATTGTGCCTCTGACTGTGCCGACCGGCTCCACCGACGTGTTAACTGTTGCGGGCGGCGATGCCAATACCGCGCGACAAAGCCAGGCAGGCGTCACTGTAGCCATCAAGTAAATCATCTGACATGCAGGATTAAATCCCGGATCGTGGTATTACAATTACATTACGGTGGGGAATCGCAGGTACGCTTGGCTTGAGCCGTCCCTGGTTTTCGGGCTCATCATGGCTTACATCTGGGAGTTGCGCTACAGCCACAACCGGTTCTGGCTCATCATCCTCGGGCTGATGCTTCTGTCGCACTGGCGGCGGCGCGAAAAGCCCAAGACCCTGGGATTCGATTGGCGCAATTTCCGCCCTTGCGCGGAAAAACTCGCACCCGCGCTGCTCTTCTTGATTCTTCTGCTGATCGGTTGCGGTCTGCTGTTCAGCACCACCCGGCCCATCGGTTGGGAGCAAGCCATGTCTGCCTGGGCCATGTATGTTCCGTGGGGCGTGTTTCAGCAATATGTGCTCAACGGCTACTTTCTCAATCGCATCGATCGAGTGGTTTCCCAGCGCGTCGCACCTCTCCTCACCGCGGCGCTATTCTCGAGCGTGCACCTGCCCAATTGGTTTTTGATGGCTGTCACCCTATTAGCGGGTTATGGCTGCGTGCTCCTGTACCGGCGCTACAACAACATATACTCTCTCGGCCTGGCTCACGGCACTTTGGGCTTCCTACTCTATCTGGTAGTTCCCGATTCGATCAGCCATCACCTGGTGGTGGGCCCCGCCTGGTTCACCCACTAAACCATCGTTCGGTGGCGGTACGGAGAGTCCCACAAACGAACACCAGAAACTTTGCTGTCCGATTTATCGTCTGAAACGTCATATCCTTACACCTGAGCCAGGGTGGCAGGCGCCGTGCCAGTCTGGGTACCGGACTCGATATGGACGTACAACGAACAGATGTACGCAGAAAGAAGCTGATTCGCCGGCTGGTAATTGGCTTCGTTCTTCTATTGGCAATTCCGGCGGTAACCATCGCCCTGGCACGGTTGAAGCCTGCCGCTCCCGGCGTGGAGATGTCAACCTTGTGGCCCGACACGGTTAAGCGGGGCCCCATGATGCGGGAAGTCCATGGATTGGGGACACTTGTCCCCGAGGAAACCATGTTGATCCCCGCCACCACCGACGGGAGGGTGCAACGGATCCTGATCCGGCCGGGCACTCCCGTGAAGGCCAACTCGATCATCATGATTCTCACCAGCCCGGAACTGGAAACGGATCTCCTCAATGCCGAGTTCGCCCTGAAAGCGGCCGAAGCCGATTATTCCAACCTGAAGGTCACGTTGGAAAAAGCCAAGCTCGACATGCAGGCCACTGCCGAACAGGTGGGCGCGGATTTCAACACTGCCAAGCTCAAAGCCGACCGTGACTCGGCCCTGTCGAAAGAGGGGCTGTACTCTGAGGTGGACGCCAAGATCTCATCGGTGACCGCGGAACAGCTCGGCGGGCGCTATCAGCTCGAGCAGAAACGGATCTCGATCAATTCAGCGGCCGAAGAGGCGCAATTGGCGGCGCAGCAGGTCAAGGTTGAACAACTCCGCGCGGCATACAACCTGAAGAAAAGTCAGGTCAGCCAGTTAAAGGTGCAATCCGGATTCGATGGCATGCTGCAACAGCTTCCGGCCCCGGTGGAGGAAGGCCAAAAAGTTCTCGCCGGTACTCCGCTGGGAAAGGTGGCTCAGCCTTCCAAGCTGAAAGCCGAATTGAAAATTGCGGAAACCCAGGTGAAAGATATCGCCATCGGCCAGCCGGCCGTGGTGGACACGAGAAACGGGCTGATCGACGGACATGTCTCGCGCATCGACCCTTCCATCCTGAACGGAACTGTAACCGTCGACGTGGCCCTGACCGGTGCGCTACCGCCCTCGGCTCGCCCGGATTTGAGCGTCGATGGCACCATTCAGTTGGAGAAGCTGACCGACGTGTTGTTCGTGGGACGGCCGGTGTTCGGGCAGCAGGACGCCACCGTGCAGCTCTTTAAGGTGGAACCGGAGGGCAAGTACGCCAATAAAGTGAAAGTTGCGTTCGGCCGCAGCTCCGTCAATACCATTGAGGTCAAGGATGGGTTGCAGGTCGGGGACAAGGTGATTTTGTCGGATATGTCTGCTTACGACAGCTACGACCGGATTCGATTGAACTAATCAGTGACCACGTTCGTAACCGAGGAGAGGAGTGACGATGGAGAACGGCGCAGAGGGAATCATCCGGCTGGACCGGGTCAGTAAAGTATTCGTAACCGATGAGGTGGAGACGCACGCGCTCGCAGGCATTCATTTTGAGCTGAAGAAGGGGGAATACCTTTCGATTGCGGGCCCCTCCGGTTGCGGGAAATCGACCCTGCTCGCCATTCTGGGCTTGCTGGACACGCCGAGCGACGGCGCCTACTACCTCAACGGGAAGCCGGTTACCGGCCTCAAGATGTCGGAGCGGGCGCGCATCCGCAACCGCGAGATTGGCTTCATTTTTCAAGCATTCAATCTGATTGGCGACCTGACCGTTTACGAAAACGTGGAGCTCCCTCTCACCTACCGCGGCATGCCTTCTTCCGAGCGCAAACGGCGCGTGCAGGAGTCGCTGGAGCGCGTAGGCATGTCGCACCGCATGAAGCATTACCCGTCGCAGCTTTCCGGAGGACAACAGCAGCGCGTGGCCGTGGCGCGCGCCCTGGGAGGCGATCCGCTGATTCTCCTGGCGGATGAGCCGACCGGTAATCTGGACTCGCAGAATGGCGAAGCCGTCATGAGTCTCCTGCGAGAGTTGCACCAGGCGGGGTCGACCATTTGCATGGTGACGCACGATCCGCGCTACGCCGAGTTCGCCGACCGCACCATACGGCTCTTCGACGGCCGTATTGTCGAGGAGAGCGTCGAATCGGCCAGAACCTAGTGTCCCGTAGTAGAACCGCGACCACCAGGGAGCGGTCCACGATCCTTCAGAAATAAGGCAGGGGCGTATGCAAATCAACGGGAAAGCGCAAGCGTTCGCAGTGTTGATTCTCGGGGCCTTCCAGGCCTCGCAGTCTTTTGGCTCTACGGCTTCGCAGCAAGAGTTCCGGCAATCATATGCGCTGGCCGCGGGCGGAAGCGTGGTCATCGACAATCCCTACGGCGACGTGCACATCGACGCTTGGGACCGCGGGGAGGTGCGCGTCCAAGCCATCAAGTGCGCGTCCGATTCGCGGCGCCTGGAAGACGCGCAAATCGTGGTTGATTCCACATCTGATTCGCTCTCGATTCACACGTACTACGGTGGGGCCGACGTCGAGCATCCCGCCAGCGTGCACTACCGGATCACGGTGCCCCGCACGGCGAACCTGGATGAGGTTCGGCTGGTGAACGGCGGTCTCTCCATCCGCGGACTCCACGGCGCGGTGAAGGCTACGTCCATCAACGGAGACATCCGGGCGGAACAACTGGAAGGGACGGCCGATCTCTCCACCGTAAACGGCCAGGTGGAAGCCAACTTCCACCGCATCAGCCCCGCCCACGCGATTTCGCTGCGTTCGGTGAATGGGCCCATCGTCCTCTCGATCCCTCCGGGCGCCGGCGCACAGCTCCTCGCTCAGAATTTGAGCGGCGGCATCCTGACCCGTTTCGGGCAGCGGGAGATTGAGGAGCGCGGCCACCGTTTTCACGCTATTCTCAAAGGCGGAGGCGCTGAGATCCACTTGCAGAACGTCAATGGCGGCATCGCGATTCACTCCACCTGGTCCCGCCGGCGCGAGCGCGCGGAACTCTAGCGCCCATTCATGATCACGCTCTGCAACCTGGAAAAGTTTTACGAGGGCGGCTATGGCCGGTCGTACGTGCTGCGCCGCATCAACCTGGATATTCGCGAGGGCGAGTTTGTCACCATCATGGGGCCCTCGGGCGCGGGAAAATCGACGCTCTTGAGCATCCTTGGAATGCTGGATGGCGCATGGACAGGCGAGTTCGAATTCTTCGGCCACTCGGTGCACCGCATGAAGCCCAAGGAGCGCGTCGAGCTCAACAAGAAGTACATCGGCTTTGTATTCCAGAGCTATCACCTGATCGACAATCTGACGGTGTATGAGAACCTCGATATTCCGCTCTCATACCGCAACGTGAAAGGCTCCGAGCGGGCCGCCATCGTGTGCGACGCTCTGGACCGCTTTCACATCGTGGGTAAGCGCGATCTGTTTCCCAGCCAGCTCTCCGGCGGCCAGCAGCAACTGGTGGCGGTGGCGCGCGCCGTCATTGCCAACCCGAAGCTGATCCTGGCTGACGAGCCCACCGGCAATCTCCATTCCAGTCAAGGCAAAGAGATCATGGAGCTTTTCAAACGGCTGAACGACGAGGGTGCAACCATCGTGCAAGTGACTCACTCGGAAGCCAATGCCGCCTACGGGAACCGCGTCATCCAGCTGGCCGACGGTTGGATCGTCTAGTCGAGGCAGCGTTTCGCGGTTGACGTCAAAACGCGCCCTGTGTTAGTTTCCAACTGCGATGTTGCGAACTCGGTTGCTTTTCGTCGCCCCGCTGTTGGCGGCCGTTCCCGCCTTTGCCCAGGTCGGTCTTTCCGGGGTGTGGGCCGACCGCATTACGGAGGACTCCTATGAGCGGTCCGGTGGCCCTCCTCTAGGCGATTATCAGGGTATACCGTTGAACGATGCCGGCCGTATGAAGGCCGACAGCCACGATCATTCCGAGTGGAGCCTGCCCGAATTTCAGTGCCGCCCCCACCCTGGTCCGTATCAGTGGCGCGCTCTGGGGGCGGTCCGAATCTCCGAAGACATCGACCCCGTTTCGCGTGAGCTGCGCGGCTACCACCTCGAGTACCTACGCTCTATGGACCGCTGGATCTACATGGACGGCCGCGTGCATCCCCCCGAGTGGGCCCCGCATAGCTGGTCCGGCTTTTCCACTGGGAAATGGGACGGCAACATGCTGGTGGTCACCACCACGCATCTCAAGGGCGCGTACCTGCGCCGCAACGGCGCCAGTTTCAGCGACAAGTCCACCATGATGGAGTACATCACCCGGCACGGCGACTACCTGCTCGTGACCATGATCATCACCGATCCGGTGTGGCTTGAGGAGCCTTTCATCCAAACCACCAACTACGAAGCGGACCCGCATACCACGCTGTCGTATTACCCCTGCACCGTGAGCGAAGAGAACATCTCGAAGGCGGTCCCCCACTTCCTGCCCGGCAAGAACCCCAACCTGGGCGCCGACGATATTCCGGCCGCGGCCGCGCGCGGCGGCTCCGAAACCATCTATCCGGAATACCGATCGAAATTGAAGCAGTCTGGCGTGGCGGCGAAATTAAACGTTCCTTCCAGCCCTACGAAGATTGCTCCGGCAGCGCCCAGGGCCGATGGCGAGATCCATGTCCTGCCAGTACAAGGCAACGTCTACATGCTGGTCGGCGCGGGCGCCAATATCGCGGCGTCTATTGGGCCCGACGGAATCCTGCTGGTCGATTCCGGCCGCGCCGAGATGAGTACGAAGATTCAATCGACGGTATTGCAACTGGCTACTGCGATCACCGCCGCGCCGGCTCCCAACAAATGCGTGGGCCTGCATTGCCCTTCCAACCCGTTCGGGTGGACCAGTCCGGGTATGAACGCGATCATCGCCTCCCCGGCTCCTCCCAAGCCGATTCGCTTCATCGTCAATACCAGTGTCGACGCCGAGCACACCGGCGGCAATGAAAAGCTCTCCCAACTGCCGGCCGATGCCAAGATCGTAGGCGTGACTTTCCCGCCTGTGGGCGTGGCTCCGTCCGCCACTGTCATCGCACATGAGACCATACTCGATCGCATGACCCAGGCCAAAGCTCCCTCGGATGCGCTGCCTACCGATACCTACCACGCCGCCTCCTACAAGCTCAGCGAGTTCTTCAACGGAGAGGGCATCAAAATTTACCACGAACCCGCCGCGCACACCGACGGCGACAGCATCGTGTATTTCCGTTACTCCGATGTGATCGCGGCCGGAGATATCCTTAACACCGATAGCTACCCCGTCATCGAACTCGGCAAGGGCGGCAGCCTCAACGGCGTGCTGGACGCGCTCAACAACATTCTCGATCTGATGATTCCAGAGTTCCGGTCGCAAGGCGGCACCTGGGTGATTCCCGGCCACGGTCGCCTCTGCGACATTGGCGACGTTGCCAACTATCGCAACATGGTCGCCATCATCCGCGATCGTATCCAAGACATGATTCAGCGCGGCATGACGCTGGCCCAGGTGAAGGCGGCCAAGCCGACCATGGATTATGATGGACTGTACGGGTCGACCACCGGTTCCTGGACCACGGATATGTTCGTCGAAGCAGCGTACCGGAGCTTGAGTCAAAAGAAATAAATGCGTGGCGTGAACCAAGAAAAACGGGCAAATATGAGGAAACACAAATCGCGTGCTCTGGTGATGGCTGCGGTCCTGTGCACCGTCACAGCGTACGCCCACCACTCCCTTTCCGCTACCTACTATCCCGAGAAAGAGATCAAGCTCGAAGGGAAAATCCTCGACTTGCTGCTTCGGAATCCGCACTCTTTCCTTCAGATCGAAGCTCCCGACGACAAGGGAGTCGTGCAGCGCTGGTCCCTGGAATGGCGCTCTTCCGGGCAGTTGGGGCAGGCCGGTATCAAGCGCGACACGCTCAAGGTGGGCGACGAGGTTACCATCACCATGAATCCCTCGCGCACGGCGGGAGACCACCGCGGAGCGCTCAAAACACTGCATCGCAAGTCGGACGGATTCGGGTGGGGCACCAATCCCGGTGAGACGATCGAGTAGTGGCAGGGTGCGGATAGCCGCCCCTGCCGCGATCCTCCTGTTAGCCGCGGCAATTCATGGCCAGCCTCCGCCGGGCCGCGGTGGGCGCGGCGGGCCACCTCCAACTCCCCGCGCTGGCGCCGCCTTCGACATGGTCGGATACTGGGTTTCCGTGGTCACCGAAGACTGGCGCTACCGCATGGTCACGCCTCCCAAAGGCAGCTTTGGAGGGGTTCCCCTCAATCCCGAGGGCCGACAAGCCGCCAGCGCCTGGGACCCCGCCAAAGACGAAGCCGCCGGCAATTCGTGCAAATCGTACGGGGCGGCGGGGCTGATGCGCGTGCCGGGACGCTTGCACATCACCTGGGACAACGACACCACGTTGCGTGTGGATACGGACGCGGGCACGCAGACGAGGTTGTTTCATTTTGGCGGCGCCGAGCCAGCGGGCGCGGAGCCAAGCCTGCAAGGCTATTCGACAGCCCAATGGGAGTATGCTGCGGGCGCCAGAGGCCAGCCGCGCAGCGGCGATTTGAAAGTGGTGACGACCCATCTGCTTCCCGGATACCTGCGCAAAAACGGTGTCCCCTATAGCGGGAACACGGTGGTCACCGAATATTACGATCGCATTCCCGGACCCAACGGAGATCAGTGGCTGGTGGTGACCACCCAGGTCACTGATCCGCGGTATCTCACTATGCCGTTTGTGACGAGCACGCACTTCAAGAAATTGGTAGATGCCGCAGGTTGGGATCCCCAGCCGTGCTCGGCGCGTTAACGGCGCCGGCGAAGCGCTGTTGCGTCAGACCCAAGGGTAGGTCCTTCGGTGGAGCTGATGGTTTGATCGACCTCCCCGCCGAAATCGGTGGTCCAATACCAGCCGCCGTAAGCCGAGCCGGCCTTATAAGCGCGGCCGATACCGATCGCCTTGAAGCTGGGATTCAGCATGTTCTTGCGATGGCTATAGGTGCAGTGGCCGGACGGATCCGGATCGCAAGCTGTCGCCAAATCGTTCAAAGTGCGCTGTGCGTCCGGAGCGCCAGCCGCAATATTCTCACCCCAAGTGCTATGGGTATAGTGGAACGCGAGCATCCGGGAATGCGGGTCGCGGCCCAGGCTGTCGGTGTGGCTCGCATAGTTCTTCGTCGCCATGTCGTTACTCATCCAGCGGGAAGAGTTCTCTAGGGCTACCGAGATTTGCAGGGGGCCGACGCCATGTTGGGCGCGATAATCATTGAGTAGGGTCAGGAAGGCAGACTCCTCCGTGTCCAGTTCCAGCGAAGTAGTATTGGAGATCGGGGGAGCGGCTGGTAACGACACAAGGGCCGCGATCGCGACCACCGAATAGCGAATCAGAGTTTGAAGCTTTGGTTTCATAGTGCGGGGCCGATGTACTCATCGGCCAGTCACGCACTATTTACCATCCCAGTAGGCTAATTTCCTAGTACGTATAGGTACTCCGCTGGTACTGCTAACTAGGGTTAACTAGCAGAGGGGCAGCGCTTGGCGCTGCCTCTCATTCGATCTAGTTCTGGATCCACGACACGTGTGCCGTGGGGTCTCCTGTAGCTTCGTAATACTCCACTGTGATCAAATGATTGCCCTGAGTCAGCGTGGTATGAAGGGCCATAATGCGCGGTGGGTTCATGTTCATCCACCGGTTAAACACCAGGGTCCCGTCGATGTAGATGCGCATTCCATCGGAGGTGTTCACGGTGAACGTGTAGTTTCCCGACGCGAACGTGAAGTTACCTTGCCAGCGCACCGAGAAGTTATTAGGCGTCACGGACGCGGCCGGGGGACCGCTGGACCAGTCGAAGTTGATCTGGCTATCGGTTCTCTCAAATACTGGGTTCCCCGTCAGGTCGAGAGTGTTGTAGTAGCAGCCGGTGAAGGCTCCGGTCGCGGGTGCCGGACAAGTAACCGTACCCGGTGGCCCTGGAGGCGGCTGCGGCGGAGGAGTCGCCGTGCTAACCGTGATGGTGGCACGTGCGGTAACGCTGCCGGCGCTGTTGGTAGCGGTTAGTGTGTATGTGGTGGTTTGAGTTGGCGAGACCAACTCCCAGGTCCGGTTCGAAACGTTTCCGATTCCGTTATCCAGGGTAATTGTGGTGGCGCCTGTGGTGCTCCAGGACAACGTGGGGAATTGACCGACCATAACGGTGGACGGCGTCGCCACGAAGCTTGAGATGACGGGAAGCGGCGAGGGCGCCGGTGCGGAACTCTGCCACGAAAGATGGGCGGTAGGCGTACCGGTGTTGTGATAATACTCGACCGCGATCAGGTGATTGCCTTGTGTCACCGTGGAACTGAAGGAATACCTGCGGGGGGCCTGGTCGCGCCAGCCGTCCAAGACCTTGTTGCCGTCGATGTAGACGCGCATTCCGTCGGACACGATGACACTGAAGTTGTAGAGTCCCGCCGCGAAGGTAAAGTTGCCCTGCCAGCGAATAGAAAAGCCCGACGCCGGCACGGAAGGATCTGGCGGTGTTAGATACCAGTCGAAGTTGATCTGGTTGTCGGTCCGGATCAACACCGGGCTCCCCGTCAGGTTGATGTTGTTGTAGTAACAGCCGGTGAAAGCGCCGGTTGCCGCTGCTGCAGGACAGCCTCCCGGGGTGTTGATCGTGATGGTATTGCTGGCGGGAGACAGGTTGCCGGCAGCGTCATACGCGATGATCGAGTATAAGTAAGTCAAACCGCCGAGGGCGCTGGTATCGGCGTAGGAAAGCGCGCCGCCCGTTACCGTTGTCAGGACCGTGCCGTTGCGGACCACCTGGTAACCTGCCACGCCGACGTTATCCGTGCTGGCGGTCCACGTCAGATCCACTTCCGTGGGGCTTTTGGCTATCGCCGAGAGCAATGCGGGAGCGGTAGGCGGTTGCGTGTCGGCCGATTTCACAGTCACCGTCACCGCGGCCGTGACTGAGCCGGCGCTGTTGGTGGCCGTCAAGGTGTACGTAGTGGTCTGCGCGGGCGAAACGGATTTCGAAGTAACCGTGGAGACATCTCCCACGCCGCCGCTGATGCTAATGCTGGTCGCGCCGGAGATGCTCCAGGCCAACAGACTGGACTGCCCTGCGGCGATCGAGGAGGGGCTAGCCGAAAAAGCTGCGATGGCGGGAGCGCCGGCTGGCGGAGGGCTGATGGTTTGGTCTACCACGCCGCCGAAGTCGGTGGTCCAATACCAGCCGTAGGACGAATTGGCGCCGTAGGCGCGACCGATCCCGATGACTTGGAAACCGGAATATAACATGTTGGCGCGGTGGGCGTATGTGCAATTGCCGGAGGAATCGGGATCGCAGGCGGACTGCCACCCGGCGAAGACACTCTGCGCGTCCGAGTAGCCGCCAGCGATGTTCTCACCCCAAGGGCTATAGGGATAGTTGAATGCTGCCAGCCGGGTCCCAGGTGAGCGGCCCAGGCTGTCGGTATGGCTCGAATAGTTGTTAGTAGCCATGTCGGTGCTCATCCACGTCGACGCATTCTGCAACGCGGCGGAGACCTGCAACGGGCCGGCGCCGTTCTGCGCGCGGTATTGATTGACCAAACTCAGAAACGCCCATTCCTGGCTGTCCAGAGTTCCCGGAGGAGTGGTCGGCGGTGTAATCGGGAGCGTCTGTCCGCAAAAACTGGGGCTGCACCCAGGGTCATAGGTCACATACGGGGTTCCTGAGGAGTAGATACAGGAAACGCCGGCAATATTCGCGGTCCTGGACATCATGGCGGCGAGGTGCAGCGAATCGCTGTCCCAGAGTGACCAAACGATGTATCCGGGATCCGACGTCATATAGGCCAGGTCTTCGCTGATGAGGTTGTAACCGAGGCTGGCTGCGGTGGTGTCGTAACCGGTATGGGGGTTGAAACCGGGAGAGCCAACAGGGTGTGTAGCCATGTACGCAGCGAATTGGACCGCTCGCATCTCGGAATCCTTCATGCCCAGCGGATCCATCAGTAGGGCGGCCACGCCGTTTTGAGTCCGGTAAGAATTGATCTGATCGAGGAGCCCATTAATCACGGCGTCGGAACACCAGCTTGCTCCCGAGGGCAGCGTGATCTGATGCGTAATGGGGCCGTCCGCATGGGCGGCTGTGGGCAACCACAAAAGAGCTGAGAGCGCGAGTGTTGAATGAAGCGCAATATTGCGAAGTCTGGTTTTCATAGAACGCCGATCCTTATCGAGTCAACCGAAGCCAGCCATCGCAGTACATCGGCTGGTTACGCTTTGTTTACCACCTGAGGAAGCAATCGATCAGTACTCTCATAAGTACTGTTTACTTTTGACAATTCTCAGAAGTGATCGGGGGATTTCAGATATCCGGATCTCATCCGGAAAAATAGCTCTGCTTGCGGGGGTTTACGGTTGCGGGAAAGGCCTTACTTACCGACCATGTGCTGCGGGTCTTCGTTCTTCTCGCAGATGAATTCCAGCAAATCGGTATCGGGAAGCAGCGTGTAACGCATCGTCGGCATGATCCATGGCTTAGTGTATGTTTTGGGATCGTTGATGGTAACCTGCACGTCCATGTGGCCGAAATCGACGCGATGAAATCGCTCCATCACGTGCATGTCCGCGGAATGCGGATGACCATTGGTGTCGATGTTCCAGACTTTGTCGTTGAAGCCGGCGGTGTCGACGACGAACTCGTCGCCTTCCCATTTCCCAACCGAGTATCCCATCCAACTCGGCTCCAGGATTTCTTTCGGCAGTTCGCGGCCATCGGTGAAGATCTGGCGGCGGAGGGAATACATTTCGTACAGGATCACCGTCTTGCCGGGCGCGTTCAGAATTTCGAACGGATAGGGGAGCGTGCTCGCCTTGGGAATGCCTTGCGGCATACAGCGGGACTCCGGATCGTCCTTGCCCAGGTTCGCGCGGCGTTCCTCATATAGCTTCTCGGCCCATGGCAGCATGGAGGGCGGCTCGGGACGGGTGGCTGGCCGGGCAATCTCGCGACGCCCGGCTGGCTGCCACTGATCACCCAGCCAGACGCCGGAGAGGTCGGGCTTGCCGTCGGCGGTTCGCGACGCTGGGGCAATCAGGTTCGGTTTGCCATCCGGCGTGCGCGGGATCCCTTTGTGGGGATAGTCCAGCCATTGTGCGGCTGAGGGCACAGGCATACAGATGAGCAAGAAGGCGGTTGCAGCAGCGGATAACGGAACGAGACGGCGCAAGGTCACGTTTAGCCCTTCGAGATGGTTTCCGGAGCCGGCATGCTGACCCGCGTAGGCTTACGCCGGGGCCGTATCCGGGAGGTCAGCTCGCGGAATCGCTCCATGTAGATATAGAACACCGGCGTGATGTAAAGGGTGAGGGTTTGCGAAACCGCCAAGCCTCCCACGACCGCCAGGCCGAGCGGGCGACGCGCTTCCGATCCGGCGCCCAAGCCGAGAGCGATCGGCAGCGTGCCCATCAATGCCGCCATGGTGGTCATCATGATAGGCCGGAAACGCACCAGGCAGGCTTCGTAAATCGCTTCCGAGGGCAGAGTCCCGTGCGTGCGCTGCGACGCCAGCGCGAAATCGATCATCATGATGGCGTTCTTCTTGACGATACCGATCAGCATGATTACGCCGACGAAGGAGTAGATGTTCAGCTCATCATGAAAGATCAGCAGCGTAGCTAGCGCGCCCAGCCCGGCCGAGGGCAAACCGGAAAGGATCGTCAACGGATGAATGAAGCTCTCATACAGGATGCCGAGGACGAGGTAGATGACCAGGATGGCCATGGCGAGCAGAATCCCCATCCCTTGAAGCGAAGTCTGAAAGGCCGCGGCGGCACCTTGGAAACTGGTGGTAATTGTGGCCGGCAGAACGTTTCGAGCGAGATCTTCGACTTGGCCCACGGCATCTCCCAAAGAAGCGCCGGGCGCAAGGTTGAAAGAGAGCGTGACCGAGGGCAATTGTCCCAGGTGCGTCACAGTGAGCGGCGCTACACTGCGTTTCAGCCGGGCCACTTCGCTCAATGGCACGAGGTTTCCGCTTGACGAATGGACATACAGCAGGCCCATCGCGTCGGGATCGCGCTGGTACTGCGGCAGCAGCTCCATCATTACCCAATACTGATTGCTGGGCGTATAAATGGTGGACACCTGACGTTGACCGTAGGCATCGTAGAGGGCATTTTCCACCTGGTCCGCGGTAACTCCCAGGCTGGAAGCGCGATCTCGGTCGATATCGACCACTACGCGCGGGCTGGAGATCTGAAGATCGGTGGTGACGTCCGCCAGCCCGGGAATGCCGTGCATCTCCTTTTCAAACGCGGTCGCGGCGCGATACAGCTCGTCGAGATCGAGACCTTGCAGTGTGTACTGGTAGAGGCCTTTGGTGAGCTGTCCGCCGATCTGGATGAGTGGCGGATTCTGCGGATAGGCACGGATGCCGGGTACGGAATTCAATCGGGGGCGGAGCTGGTTGACGACTTGGTCGGCCGTGAGCGGGCGCTCACGCCGGGGTTTCAATGTTGCAAAGATGCGGCCGTTATTAGCTGAGCCGTTGTTCGCGCCCACCATCGAGAAATAATTTTCGATATTGGGATTGGCTCCGAAAACGGCGGCTAACTGCTGCTGTTCCCGAACCATGGCATCAAACGAGACGTCCTGCCCCGCCTCCGTGAACGCGAAAAGCTGGCCCGTGTCCTGATTGGGAATGAAGCCCTTGGGCACGAAGGCATATAGGAACACGGTAGCGGCTAGAGTGCCGGCAGCTACCAGCATTGTCAGGAAGCGGTGGCGGATCACGCCCCGCAGAGACCACTCGTATGCATGCAGCAGACCGTCGAAGACTTTTTCGGAAGCGAGGAAAAGTGCGTTGTGGGATTCCCGCGGCGGCCGCAAGAAGCGACTGCACAGCATGGGTGTGAGGCTGAGAGAGACAAATCCCGAGATGAGGATCGACACCCCGATGGTGACGGCAAACTCGTGGAACAGCCTGCCGAGGATGCCGCTCATGAATAGCACGGGAATGAACACCGCCGCCAGCGACACGGTCATCGAAAGAACCGTGAAAGCGATTTCGCGGGAGCCCTCCAGCGCAGCCTGCAACCGGCTTTTGCCCATTTCGATGTGGCGCACGATATTTTCCAGCACCACGATGGCATCGTCCACCACGAATCCGACCGAGAGAGTCAGCGCCATGAGCGACAGGTTGTCCATGGAGTAGCCCAGCAAGTACATGGCGGCGAAGGTTCCGATGATCGACAGCGGGAGGGCCAGGCTGGGAATGAGGGTGGCGGAGAGGTTGCGCAAGAAAAGGAAGATGACCATTACCACCAGAGCGACGGTCAACAGGAGCGTGAACTTCACGTCGTTGACCGATTCGCGAACCGCCTGCGATCGGTCGTAAATGAGATCCAGACGAATGGCGGGAGGTATCACCTGGCGGAAGCGCGGCAGCAATTCCTTAATTGCGTCCACAATCTGCACGGTATTGGTGCCGGGCTGCCGCTGCACGGCCAGAGCGATACCTCGCGTGTTATTGAACCAACTGGCCGCCTTGTCGTTCTGCACGCTGTCGATCACGCGGCCGAGTTGGCCGAGACGAACGGGCGATCCATTGCGATACGCAACAATTACGGGCAGGTAAGCGGCAGCCGACATGAGCTGGCCGGTAGCTTCCACCGTAAATGCCTGGTTGGCTCCCCAGAGGGTTCCAGTAGGCAGGTTGACGTTGTGCTGCTGCAGGGCGTTTTGCACGTCATCGATACCGATGCGGTGCGCGGCCAGGGCGTTGGGGTCGAGTTGCACGTGCACGGCATACTTTTGCGCGCCCAACACTTGCACCTGTGCCACGCCGCTAACGGTGGAGATGCGCTGCGCCACCAGGGTTTCGGCGTACTCATCGACCGTCGAAAGCGGCAAGGCGGAGGAATACATCGCCAGGTACATAATGGCCGAATCGGCCGGGTTGACCTTCTTGAAGTTGGGCGGCGTCGGCATGCCCGGAGGCATCTGTGACCCGGCCGTAGTGATAGCGGCCTGCACGTCCTGCGCGGCGCCGTCGAGCGAGCGGTCAAGCGCGAACTGCAGCGTGATGGAGGTGGTTCCCAACGCGCTGGTGGAAGTCATCGAATCGAGACCGGCGATGGTGGAGAACTGGCGTTCGAGAGGCGTGGCCACCGCGGAAGCCATGGTTTCCGGATTGGCGCCCGGCAGCGCCGCGTTCACCTGGAGGGTGGGGAAATCGACATTGGGCAAGTCGCTCACGGGTAAGGAGCGATAGGCGGAGATCCCAAACAGAACGATGCCGATCATGATGAGCGTCGTCATCACAGGGCGGCGGATGAAAAGTTCGGTGATGTTCACGATCGGGGTCCCGGGCCGGAGCTAACCAAATCATTATCTTCGCACAGCGGCTTGTGGGGATTGGGTTTGCGGAGTATCCAGAACGCCTACTGCGGCAAATCCATCGCCGGGTTTTTTGCGAAAAATCCCCAAGGCTCTAAACGGAAGCCTGCGGCATGCACTGGCATCACGGGCCAGTCCTCAGGACGCGGGTTGTGCGTCACGCCCATGGTGTACCAGAGCACTACGTCCTGATTGTCGATCGAGCGGTTCGCCGCGGTCCATTTCGTGAGGCCGTCGCCGCCGTGGCTCTGGTTGGGATAGTCGCCACCAGCATACATTTCCGTGAGGCGGTAGGGGGTAACCCAGACGTGCGCGTTGAGGAATCCGGCGCGCTTGCGGACCCAGGAATCGGCGGCGGCAAAAGGCTCCGCGTTTTCTCCGGGCAGAAGCGCGAATGCGGTGGGGTGGCCCAGCGCGTTCTTCGCCGACGAGCTCTCGATTACCCAGCGGCGGCTGGTGGCCAGGTTCAGGTGACGCTCCGCTTCGTGCTCCGTGCGAAGCGGCGTCTCCGTCATGGTGAACGCGCCGCCATAAGGATTGTGCGCGCCCGCCGGGGCCGGCGTGCTGTTCCACTCCATTACGCGGTTGGCAGCGCCGTCGACGTCCATGTCCAGACGGAAGGTAAAGAAGTGCTGGTGGTGCGGAGCGGCAATGTTGCTCGCCACCAGGTGACTGTACGGTTCGTGCGCGCCGTCTGCGACGCCCTTAACGGCCATAATGCCGGTGAGCGCCACGCGCATTTCCAGAGCGCCATCCTGGTGGAAGATCCAGTCGAAGCCGTAATCATAGTTGCCCACTTCGGCGCTGAAGGCGAGCACGAGGTCGCGGGCGCGGCGCGCGTCGTCGCCATGCTTCCAGGCGATGCCGGCGTCCCGCTCGTAAAGCGCCACGGCGCCGGGAAGCGTGCGCGGGATGCCGCTGGGTTGGGCCATCACCGCATCGAAGACCAGGCAGTTGGTGGGACAGTCGATGCCGGGACGCAGCGTGCTCGCGTCCTCCCCCAAGCCGAGCTCGCCGGCATCGAAGCTGTTGCGGAAGAACCATGCGCCCGAAGGATCGCCGTAGGGCACCACCATTTCCGAGAGCGACGCTCGATACAGAATGGAGCGCACGCGGCCGCCGTCCTCATATCCCACCTGGTAAAGCACCAGGCCTTCGCGCGGATGCAGCGCATAACGGAAGCGCCACTTCTGCCAGCGCACTTCGCCGTCTTCGATTTGGAAACCGGGGCGCGGTTGCACGATCGTCAACGGTGCGGGCGCGGCCCGCAGAGGTTGGTTGGAGGCAGCGTCGAGATTGAAGCGTTCGCGCGAGACGGGGGCCTTCCGGTCCGTATCCAGAAAATCGAGGATCTTTCGGGAGGTGACGTCCACATGCGCCACTACACCTTCGACGGGGTGTGCGTCGAAGTTGCTGTCGGCGCCGCCGTAGTAGGAGAGCGCGCGCACAACGCGATCCTGGCCGGTGTTCGGTAGCGCGAAATAGCCGGCGGACCAGGCGACGATGACGACGTGGTCGGGGTCGTCGATGCCGCGCTCGCGCATGGCCTGCTGCCAACGCGGGTCGGCACGCACGATGCGGTCGGCTGCTTCGGAGTCCCGAACGGTGACGGCCGGCTGCGCGCCGGGGATCGATTGAAAGGATTCGAGGCGATTAGCTGACAAGTCCGCGACCGCTTCCCAGGTGTGGTTCATCTGGACGTCGTAAATCACAGCGAAGGCGCGCCGGGGAATCGCGGCCCCGCGCAACACCTGATCCTTGGGGGGCTCCGCGAGCGTGATGAGACTGAATCGCGAGATGGCTGGAATGCGGCCGGAGTCCCGGAAGATTTTGGCGGCAGCGCGGATCTCAGCTGCCGAAAGCGGTGTCAGCGGATGGGAAGCAGCGGCGCGAACCAGCAGGGCAAGTAGTGCGGTGATCGATGGACCACGAAAGGCGCGCCGCATGCCGTTATAGAACGTCTTCCGACCAGTCTTCGAGCACCTGTTTCACCCTGGTCATAAACTGATCAGCCAGGGCGCCATCGATCAGGCGGTGATCGAAGGCCAGAGACAGGTAGCTCATGGAGCGGATGGCGATGGCGTCGTCGATCACCACCGGGGTTTTGTCCACGGTCCCCACGCCCATGATAGCGACCTGCGGTTGATTGATGATGGGCGTACCCATGACGCTGCCGAAGCTGCCGAAGTTGGTAATAGAGAAAGTGCCGCCTTGAACCTCCTCGGGCTTGAGCTGGCGCGAGCGCGCGCGTGTGGCCAGATCGACAATCGAGTGCTGCAGCCCCAGCACGTTCTTCTCGTCGGCTCCCCGGATCACTGGAACGATGAGGCCGTTCTCCAGTGCCACGGCGATTCCGATGTTGATCTCGTTGTGATAGATGATGTTGTTGCCGTCGATCGACGAATTGAGCAATGGATACTGCCGCAGGGCCACCACAGCTGCACGTGTGATGAACGGCAGATACGTGAGCGAGAAGCCGTAGCGCGCCTGTACGTCGGTCTTGTGCCGTTCGCGCATCTTGGCCACCTTAGTCATATCGACGCGATGCACGGTGGTGACGTGCGGCGAGGTACGTACCGAGAGGACCATGTGTTCGGCGATCTTCATGCGCATGGCGCTCATCGGCTCAATGCGCGCTTTGGCTTGCACGGAAGGAGCGAGAGGCGGTAGCGGTGGCGGCGCCGGCCGGACGGCAGGGGTCGTTGGCGGGGCCTGGGGAACGGGAGCGGTCGGAGCTGCGCTGGGCGCGGCGGGTGCCTGCGCGAGGTAGGCTTCGACATCCTGCTTGGTGATCCTTCCGCCCGCACCGGTGCCGGTTACGCGGTTCAGATCGAGATTGTGCTCCCGCGCCATCCGGCGCACCAGCGGCGAGAGCGGTCCATTGGGTTCGGGAGCGGGAGCCAGCGGAACATCTTCTACGCGCGGAACGGGAGGCGGCGGTGGGGCAGCTGCCTGCGTAGGTGGTGGAGGAGCGGGTGCTTTCGTCGGAGGCGAAGCGGGCTTCGCCGGAGGAGCGGCGGCTTTGGCCTGAGGAGCAGCTCCATTGCCTCCTTCTTCAATGCGCGCCACGATGGTGTGGATTCCTACCGTCTTCCCTTCATCCACCAGGACCTCAGACAGTGTCCCAGCAGCCGGCGAGGGGATCTCGGTATCCACTTTATCGGTGGAGATTTCGAACAGCGGCTCATCGCGCTCCACGTGTTCCCCGGGCTTCTTCAGCCACTTGGTCAGAGTACCTTCCACTATGCTTTCGCCCATTTGGGGCATTACGACGTCGGTCATATATGATTTCTCACTTTGTCGGCGCTGCCAGGCAGGGGTCTCCAGCAGCCTCTGGCATTATGCAGTCGAACACACGGCCGAAATGTGCGGCTAGACTTCGCGAAACTTCCGTCACGTCCGTTCTAACATCCAGCTGTGCCATGGAGGTGACGGTCTTGGTCAACCCGCAAGGGACGATGTATTGGAAATAACTTAAATCCGTGTTCACATTCAAGGCGAACCCGTGGGAAGTGACCCAGCGGCTAATGTGCACGCCGATGGCGGCGATCTTCTTTTCACCCACCCACACGCCTGTAAGCTTGGGGATGCGGCCCGCGGTAATACCGAAATCGGCCAGAGTGTCGATGACGGCCTGCTCCACGCCCCGCACATACGCGCCCACGTCGCGCTTCCATTCGCGCAGATCGATGATGGGGTAGCCCACCAGTTGTCCGGGGCCGTGGTAAGTAATGTCGCCGCCGCGGTCCGTGGGATAAAACGAGATTCCGGCCCGGCGCAGCACTTCGTCGTTAGCCAGCAGATTCTGCAGGTGGCCGTTGCGGCCCAGCGTGATCACATGCGGATGTTCCAGCAGCAAGAGCTGATCGGGAATCGAACCCTCTTTGCGTTCGGCTACGAGCCGCCGCTGCAGATCGAGAGCCGTTCCGTAATCGATACGCCCGAGTTCCCGCAATTGGCAACTACGCATTGATGGAAAGACCGTAGACCGCGTTGAAGGCTTCGCCCACGGCTTCGTAGAGCGTAGGATGCGCGTGGATCGTCTGCATCATGGTTTCGACGGTCGCCTCGGCGTTCATGGCCGTGACCGCCTCCGCGATCAACTCGTACGCTTCGGGTCCGATGATGTGCACGCCCAGGATTTCACCGAACTTCTCGTCGGCAACTACCTTAATAAATCCGTCGTGCTTGCCCAGTATGGTAGCGCGGCTGTTGCCGGCGAAGGGAAAGCGTCCCACCTTGACTTGATAGCCTTGGGCGCGCGCCTGCGCTTCGGTCATTCCCACGCTGCCAATGCCCGGGTCGGTATAGGTACAGCCGGGAATGCGATTTTTGTTGATCGGCACGGTGGGCTTGCCCGCCATGTGAGCCACCGCGATCATGCCTTCCATGGTGGCAACGTGCGCCAGTTGCGGCGTCCCGGCCACCACGTCGCCGATGGCATAGACGCCCGGCTCTCCGGTCTGCTGGTACGGGCCCACTTTGATGAAGCCGCGGTCCAGTTCCACGCGCGTGTTGTCGAGGCCGATATTCTCCGTGTTGGGCTTTCGGCCCACCGCCACCAACAGCTTTTCAGCTTCGAGCGGTTCCTGCTTGCCGTCTTTCGTGGTGAGTTGCAGCCGGACGCACTTGCCGACCTTCTGAATATTCTCGGCGCGCGCGCCGGTCTCGACGCGAATTTTCTGTTTGCGGAAGGCGCGGTCGAGTTCCTTGGAGATGTCCTCGTCTTCCACCGGAACCACGCGCGGCAGCATCTCAATCACCGTCACCTCGGTTCCAAAGCGGCGAAAGATGGAAGCGAACTCCACACCCACGGCTCCGGCGCCAATAATGATGACGCTTTTAGGCACCGCGTTTAGATCCAGAATCTCGATGTTGGTGAGGATCGTCTCCGCGTCGGCCTGAAGACCCGGAAGCATGCGAGCCTCCGACCCTGTGGCGATGATGATGTTCTTGGCCTCAATGGTCTGAACGCCGGAATCCGACTTCACCTCAACCTGGCCTTTGCCCTTGAGCGTGGCGTAGCCAGCGATCCGCTCCACTTTGGCGCGCTTGAGAAGGAAGCCTACGCCGTTTGAGTGCTTCGTGACGATGCCGTCTTTGCGCTCCTTCACTTTGGGGTAGTCCAACTGCGGATTGTCGCACTGGATTCCCTCTTTATCGGCGTGGACGAACCGCTCCCACACGTCGGCGGTCTGCAGCAACGCCTTGGTGGGGATGCAGCCCACCAGCAGACAGGTACCCCCAAGGCGCGGCTGCTTTTCCACCAGCGCCGTCTTCAAGCCGAATTGGCCCGCACGTATGGCCGCGGAGTAGCCTCCAGGGCCGCTCCCAATGACAATCAAATCGTAAGGCACTTTTTCCATTCTACCTGTGTCACCAGCGCCGCGACCGGCGCGTCTACCATAAAGATATGAGGTGGCTCCTTATTTTTCTGATGCTGGCGCCGCTGGCGGGATTCGCGCAGACCCCTGCCAAGCGGCCGTCGCAGAAAAAGGCGGCGGCGAAGCCAGTTGCGGTGGCTGCCGACAAGTGGCCCATCGTGAGCCTGGCGGTCGAGGGCAATCGTCATTACTCGCGGGACCAGATTCTGGCGGTGGCGGGTTTGAAGATCGGCCAGGTTGCCGGGAAGCCGGAGTTCGATGCGGCACGCGACCGGCTGGTGGCCAGCGGGTTCTTCGAGATGGTGGCGTATAAGTTCGATCCGGCGCCCGGTCAGACAGGCGAGGTGGGCACCTTCCAGGTATCCGAGGTGGATGCGTCCTACCCCGCGCGTTTCGAAGAATTGGGAGTTCCCCCCGCGGAGCTGGAAGCGATGTTGCGGGCGAAGGACCCGCTGTTTTCGACGGCCAATCTGCCGCCCACCAAGCCGGTTCTGGACCGTTATGTGAACTGGCTCCAGGAATACATGGCGACGCAAGGCTCCGAGGAGAAACTGGCGGTGCGCGTGAACACCATCGGGCCAGAGAAATTCGAAATCGTGTTTCGCCCTGCCAGGAATCTGCCGTCGGTCGCGGAGGTAACGTTTGAAGGGAACCAGGCGATTTCGCAGAACGACCTGCGTGACGCGATTTCCGCAGTGGCGGTGGGCGCGTTCTATACGGAGGAGCATTTTCGGGAACTCTTGAATACGCAAATCCGGCCGCGATACGACGCGATCGGCCATGTAAGGGTGACATTTCCCAAATTACGAACTGAGCCGGTCAAAGATGTTCAAGGCCTGCATGTCTTCGTTACGGTGGCCGAGGGCGAAAGCTATCAATTGAGCAAGGTGGCGATTGCGGGGCCGAGCCCGTTGCGTCCAGAGGCCCTCTTGAAGGCGGGCAAGATCCAGACCGGAGAGGCGGCCAATTTCGATCAGGTCAACGAAGGGTTGGAGCGCATGCGCAAGGAGTTGCTGCACGCCGGCTTTATGGAGGCCAAGGTCTCGGCTGAGCGGGCCGTCGACGACGCGAAAAAGACGATCGACCTGAGCATTCATCTGGATCCGGGGCCGCAATTCCTGATGGGTAAGCTGACCGTGCTCGGGCTCGATCTCAACGGTGAGTTCGAGATGAAGCGCATCTGGGGGATCAAGGAAGGCAAGCCTTTCAACGCCGACTATCCGCAGGTTTTTCTGGATAGTGTGCGGGAGCAGGGCCTGTTCGACAATCTGGGCAAGACGAAGCCGGAGACCAAGATCAATCAGCAGGACCACACCGTGGATGTGACACTCAACTTCGCGGGTGAGGGACCGAAACCGAAACCGAAGCGGCGCGGGCTGTTCGATCAATAGGGTGGAGCGGTCGAATACCCTTGACACAGCGCTCTAAGGGGTCTATAAGAGAATCAGGCCTTGAGGTACCGCATATGAAGCGTATTTCTCTCGCCGGTCTTTTGGGAGGGATGGCCGTGATCGCTGCCGCGTCGGTAGTGAATCCGCCCGCTCCCGTGACATTCTACAAAGATGTACTGCCGATTCTCGAAGCCAAGTGTCAAAGCTGCCATCGACCCGGACAGGTGGCGCCGGTTTCGTTCGTGACATATCGCGAAACGCGGCCGTGGGCCGAGAGGATCAAAACCATGGTGGTGCAGCGGGCTATGCCGCCGTGGTCGCCCGGCGCCCGCTATCTTTCGTTTACCGAGCACCGCCTGCTGACCGATCGGGAGACCGAAACGATCGTCAGGTGGGTGGAAGAGGGTGCCATAGCCGGCGACCAGAAAGACGCCCCGCTGCCGCTGTACGAGGATCTCGGGCTGATGACTGGGCCCGTGAGATACGGCGGCACGGACTAAGAAGCTTTTGGGGCGGTCATCGGTTTACATCGCCTTCTTTAGATACCGCCCCGTATAAGAGGCTTCCGCCCGGGCTATCGCTTCAGGTGTCCCCGCCGCCACCACGGACCCACCTTGCGCGCCGCCCTCCGGGCCAAGGTCGATCACCCAGTCCGCCGCCTTGATCACGTCCAGATTATGCTCGATGATGATCAGGCTTCCGCCGCTTTCGATCAACCTCTGTAAGGCAGTCAGCAGTTTGGCGATGTCGTCGAAGTGCAGGCCCGTGGTCGGTTCGTCCAGAATGAACAGGGTCCCGGCGCAACTCGCCTGTGCCAGGTGCGCGGCCAGCTTGACGCGCTGCGCCTCTCCGCCCGATAGCGTGGTGGCCGATTGGCCTAAGCGCAAATAGCCCAACCCCACGTCATCCAGCACCTTCAACCGTTGCACCAGCCGCGGCGTGGCGTGAAAGAAATCCATCGCCTCGCGCACGGTGAGCTGTAGAAGTTCGTGGACGTTCAAACCGTTGTAGCGGATCTCCAGAATCCCGCTCTTATAGCGCGTTCCTTTGCATTCGTCGCACACCAGTTCGACGTCGGCCAGAAACTGCATCTCCACCGTCACGGTGCCGTCGCCCTGACATACCTCGCACCGGCCGCCTGGAATGTTGAACGAGAAATGTCCCACCGTGTAACCGCGCTTCTCGGCTTCACGCGTGGAGGCGAACAGCCCGCGGATCAGGTCGAAGGCCTTGATGTACGTAACCGGGTTCGAGCGCGGCGTTCGCCCGATGGGCGACTGGTCGATCATCACCGTATTGAGGATGCGCTCCGCCCCTTCGACTCTCCGGCAGGAGAGTCGCGGACCCGCATCCAGGGCTTCGGCGGCCTCGTCGAACTCCGGTTCGTGATCCGACTCGCGCGACTTGTGCATGGCTTCGAGCGACCGGTAGATCACGTCGTGCACCAGGGTTGACTTGCCCGAGCCGGATACTCCCGTGATCGCCACCATCATGTCCAGCGGGATTTCCACGTCAATATTCTTCAGGTTGTGCATGCGCGCGCCGAAGAACTTCAGCATGTTCTTAGGGTGGACCGGCCGCCGCTGCCGCACTGCCGACACGATGGACTCGCCTCGCAGGTAGCGCGCCGTCAGCGAGCCGTTCCCATTGGACATCAGCTTCTTGAGCGAGCCCTCAAAAACGATGCGGCCGCCGAGTTCGCCCGCGCCGGGGCCGAGGTCGACAATGTGATCGGCCGCCTGCATGACATCGGGATCGTGCTCTACGACCACGATGGTGTTGCCTAACTCGCGCAGTTCCTCCAGGATCCGTATGAGCCGCCCGGTATCGCGGCTGTGCAACCCGATGGAGGGTTCATCCAGCACATAGCAAGCGCCCACCAGCCGCGAACCGAGACAGGTGGCCAGTTGGATGCGCTGTGCCTCGCCACCCGAAAGAGTGGCTGAAAGGCGGTCGAGCGTCAGGTACTCCAGCCCTACGTCGTTGAGGAACTTTAGCCGCTGCCGGATTTCCAAAAGAATCTTGTCGGCGATGGCGCGCTCTTCCGGCGCCAGGTCGAGTCCATCGAAGAACTTCTGTGCTTCAGCGATGTTCAGCTTCACCACTTCAGCCAGGTTCTTGCCGCCCACGCGTACGTAGAGCGCTTCTTTGCGCAACCGCGCGCCCTTGCATTCGGGGCACAACGCATATCCGCGGTAGCGGCTCATGAAGACGCGAACATGCAGTCTGTATTTCTTGGTCTCCAGGTGCTCGAAGAAGCGGCGGACGAAGTCTTCTACGGTTTCGCGTTCGTTGTCTTTGAGGTCGCAGTACGCCACGCCAAATCGCACTTTGCCGCGCGCCGATTTGCGAAAATTCGCCAGCCACGAGCGATACTTCGGTTTGGTCCACGGATCTACTGCTCCGTCGTCGAGCGACAACGTCGGGTCGGGAATGACCCGGTGCATGTCGAAATCGATCGTGTTGCCGAAACCCTGGCAGCGCGGGCATGCTCCGAATGGTGAGTTGAAGCTGAACAGAATCGGTTCCGGCTGGCTGAACTCCAGGAAACAGGTTTTGCACTGGAACTTCTCGTTGAACACCAGTCGCTGGCCGCCTGAGGCGGCCTCGAAAATCACTTCGCCGGCCTGGCGGTAACAGATTTCGATGGTGTCCACCAGACGCTGGTGCAGGTCCGGACCAATGGAGATGCGGTCCACCAGAACGAAAACGGGCTTCGAAAAATCGATATCCAGCAGCGATTCCGGCGTGGAGAATTCGAAGATTCGGCCGGCTTGAAACAGGCGCGTGAAACCCTCTTTCCGCAGTTCGAACAGATGATCGCGCAGGCCTTGGGCCCCGGCATGCTCGCCGCACGCAAACAACGCGTACCATCGCGAGCCTTGTGGCAGCGCTATCAAACGTTCGGCGACTTCATCCACCGAATCTTTCTTCACGCGCGTGCCGCACTTGGGACAGAATGTCTGGCCTACGCGCGCATACAGCAGGCGGAGAAAGTCGAAGCATTCCGTGGACGTAGCGACCGTAGAACGCGGATTCCGGCTGGTGTTTTTTTGCCGGATGGCCACGGCCGGAGCGATGCCATCGATCTCGTCGACTTCCGGCTTTTCCATGCGCTCCAGAAACTGCCGCGCGTATGCCGACAGCGATTCCACATAGCGCCGTTGGCCTTCCGCGTAGATGGTGTCGAAGGCCAGGGACGACTTCCCCGAACCCGAAACTCCCGTAATCACGGTGAGGTGATTATGGGGAATGGAAAGCGAAATGTCTTTGAGGTTATGGACTCGCGCGCCGCGAATCCGGATCTCGTCTGGCACGGTTTTTGGGGTGAACTGTAATTATACCGCGGGCAGGCTTTGGCAATCTTACTTGCTGCCTAGCCCGACGAAGAACACGCCCACCAGAATCAATCCAAGGCCGACGAATTTCTGGCGCGTGAACGGTTCATGGAAAAACAGGCGGGACCATAACAGCGTCCAAACGTATCCCAGCGAGACCATGGGATAGAGCACCGACAGTTCACCGTGGCGGATTCCCAGCACAAAGAATACGGACGACAAGAGGAACAGAGCGACGCCCGCGGCCAGGTGCCAATTCAGGATGTTCCAAAAGCCCTGCTTGAGTTTGCCGGAGCCAGACTTGAGGAAGACCGCACCGAAGGAACCAATTACGGAACCGAACAGTACCAGAGCCATGGAGCTGAATGGGGTTGCGGTCACCGCTTGCGTCCCCCGCCCATCACCGCTACGCCGATGACAATGATCGTGATGCCGGCCAGCTTGAGTGGGTTCGCCCGATCGTGGAATATAACAAAAGATAGGACCGTGACCCAGACGTAAGTCAGCGCGATCACGGGATACAGCAGCGAAAGTTCGCCGTCGCGCAGGGCCAACACTAATAGCAGAGTGCTAACGCCATACAACGAGAGGCCGCCGATCAAGCCCCAGTTGGTGATCACGCTCATCAGGCTGATCTGAGCCATGTGATTGGCGCCGGTCTTCAGCAGGATCTGCGCCGCCGCGCCCAGTATGGTGCAGCCGAAGACCAGCAGCACGCCCCTCTTGTGCTTCGTGGCACTGTCGGGCCCAGGAATGATAACACCCGTGCTCAATCTTCACAAGGATAACAGGCTTTCCTATAAAATGAATACAGTGGATCCAGACAATATAATCATTGCGGAACAGGAAAATACTCCCGCTCCGCCGCGGGTCCGTCACGACCCGCCGCGGGGATTTCTGGCCGAGTGGACGGTGACGATTATTCTCCTGCTGTTCGGCACTACGGCCTTGGTGCAGGCGTACGTGATCCCGACTGGTTCCATGGAAAACACTCTATTGGTGGGCGACCACCTGCTGGTGGACAAGCTTTCTTATGCTCCTTCCGGAACGGTCTCGCGGCACCTGCTGCCCTATGACGCGCTAAAGCGCGGGGACATCATTGTGTTTCGCTACCCCGTGCACATCAGTGAGACATTCGTGAAGCGAGTGATTGGAGTGCCTGGCGACCACATCCGGCTAATGGACAAGCAGCTCATCTTGAACGGGAAGCTGGCCAATGAGCCGTACGTTTTTCACAACACCGACTATATCGATTCCTATCGCGACAACTTTCCCAGCGAGCCGAACGTCAACCTGGTGGAGCCCGCCATCGATATGCTGCAGAATCACGTCCAGAACGGCGAGGTAGTAGTGCCCGAGGGTTTCTATTTTGCGATGGGAGATAATCGCGATTCCTCGCTGGACAGCCGCTACTGGGGATTTGTGCCGCGCGAGAACATCATCGGCAAGCCGTTGATTGTCTACTGGTCGTATGACGCGCCCACGGAGGAGCTAACCGATCAGTCTATCGGCGTGCGCCATTTGCTCGATGTGATCCTGCACTTTCCGACCAAAACGCGGTGGGACCGGACCTTCCGCCTGGTGCACGGCTACCCTCTCCAGTAGGCGCGCGAGTCTCTGAATGGCCAATCCTCATTACTACGGACTCATTCTGGCCGGCGGTCGCGGCACGCGATTCTGGCCGCGCAGCCGCAAGCGCTTCGCCAAGCAGGTTCTGAATGTGGTCGGCGAGCGGTCGCTGATTCAGGCCACGGTGGACCGCCTCGCCCTGGTGATCGCGCCCGAGCGGTTGTGGGTACTCACCAGCCATGACTTGCGCGATATCATTATTCGCCAGCTTCCCGAAATCCCAAAGAACCAGATCCTGGCCGAGCCGATGCAACGCAACACCGGACCAGCCATCGGACTGGCTGCGCATATCCTCCATTCGGTGGACCCGAAAGCGGTAATGGGCGTATTCCCAGCCGACCACGTGGTGGGCAAAACGAGCGTTTTCCGCGCCGTGGTGCGAGGCGCTCTGCGCACCGCTGCCGCGGGACACCTGGTGGTGGTTGGCATCGAGCCGCGCTGGCCGGAAACGGGATACGGATATATCGAGTTTCCCAAGGGCACGCGGGCGGGCGCCGGCCAGGACGCGCCGGTGCGCCGCTTCCGCGAAAAACCGGCGTTGGCCATCGCGCGCCGTTATGTGGCTGCCGGCAACTTCTTCTGGAATTCGGGAATGTTCTTCTGGCGCGCGGACGTTCTGCTGGACCAGTTGCGCCGCCACCTGCCACGCACGGCTACAGTGCTGGCCTCTCTTCCGAAGTTTGGAGACCGTAACTTCGCAGCGAAAGTGAAAAAGGCCTTTCCGTTGTGCGATAACATCTCGATCGATTTCGCAGTGATGGAGAAAGCTAAGGAAGTCCGCGGCATCCCCGCGCCCGATTTCGGATGGAACGATGTGGGTAGCTGGAACGCCGTGTACGAATTACTGCCGCGCGACGGTAGCGGCAATGCTTTATCTCCCGACTCACTCTGCCTGGATTCACACGATAACTTCGTCGACGCCCGCGGCAAATTGGTCGCGCTGGTGGGAGTCAAGGGCCTCATCGTGGTCGATACGCCGGACGCTTTGCTCATCGCCGACCGTGCCTGTGCGCAGCAGGTGGGCGATGTGGTGAAGGCGCTGGAAAAGCAGAAGCGCCACGAGCTGCTGTGAGGTTCCTACGTCGAGCCGCCAGTCTACTAACCGCAATTCAGTTGTATCGAACGGCCGCCAAGGTCCCATGATGGAAGATGTTTTGTTTGACTGGAAAATCACCGGGCATTACCGATACTTCGGACCGAGATCCCAGTGATTGCAATGCTATCATTGATCTATGGCGAGTATTACGATCCGACGCCTGGACGCAGCTGTGAAAGCGAGGCTGCGCGTGCGCGCCGCAAGTCACGGCAGGTCTATGGAACAGGAGGCTCGCGAAATCCTAAAGGCCGGGCTAAAGCCGAGAGGAGTGGTCCCGCGCAACCTCGTCGAAATCATTCGTCGGCATATTAAACCGCTCGGCGGCGTGAAACTCGCTTTACCACTCCGTGAGCCTGTTCGGCGTCCTCCAAAGCTCGGAAAGTGATCGTTCTCGATACGAATGTGCTCTCCGAGACGCTCAAACCTGCGCCTTCCCCTATCGTTCGGCACTGGTTAGCCGCCCAGGAGCTAACCTCTGTTTTCACGACAACCATCACTCAAGCAGAACTGTTTTACGGCGTTGAGACCCTGCCGCCAGGTAAGCGGAGGACGCGATTGCTCGCGGCTCTCGAGGAAATTCTCGTCGAAGGATTTGAAGCGCGAATTCTGCCTTTCGATGAGGAAGCGGCCCGTCAGTTCGCAAAGATCGTCGTGTCCGGAGAGGCTGCGGGTCGACCGATCTCACAGTTCGACGCGATGATTGCGGCCATTGCACGCTGTCATCACGCCGCAGTTGCTACTCGCAATACAGCCGATTTCGAGCGTTGCGGCATCCAAGTCATCGATCCATGGACAGAATAGCCAGCGATCCCTTTACGCCGTCCCCGCCTTCGCCAGCAGTTTCCCCAAAATCTTCACCGCCTGATCGACTTCCTTCTCAGTCGTGATATACGGCGGCAGGAATCGTAGTACAGTATCGTGCGTGCAATTGATCAGCAGGCCCGCCTGAATCGCGTCCAGTACAATCTGCTTGCCGGGGATGGTCAGCTCCATTCCCAGCATGAGACCGAAGCCGCGTACTTCTTTCACGAAGGAGTGTTTGCGCGCCAGTTCGTTCAGCTCGACATGAAAATAACCGCCCACCTTTTGAATCGAAGGCAGTAACTCGTCCAGAATATCCAGGAACTCCAGCGCTACGCGGCAGGCCAGCGCGCCTCCTCCGAACGTGCTGCCGTGCATGCCCGGCTTAATCGCGGCCGCGGCCTTCGCGTTGGCCATGATCACGCCCAGCGGAATGCCGCAAGCTACGGGCTTGGCGAACACGATCACGTCCGGGAGAATTACCGGTTGCGACCGCTGGTACGCGAAGTAAGTGCCAGGCCGGCCTACGCCGCATTGCGTTTCGTCGGCCACCAGCAGCGCATTGTGCCGGTCCGCGAGCTCGCGCGCTTTAGCGGCGAATTCGGGAGTCAAGGGATATATGCCGCCTTCGCCCTGGATCATCTCCAGCACGATGCCCGCGGTGTGTTCGCCGACGGCGGCTTCGAGAGCCCCGGCATCATTCAGGGGCACGAATTTCACGCCCGGCAAAAGCGGCTCGAAATCGGCGCGATATTTGGGCTGCCCGGTGATGGAAAGTGCGCCCATTGTCCGGCCATGAAACGAATTCTCGAGCGAAACGATCTGGTGCTTTTCCGGGTGAATGGCCCGCCCGTGTGCATGCACCATCTTCAACGCGCCTTCCATCGCCTCGGTTCCGGTGTTGGCAAAGAAAGCGCGTTCCAGGCCGCTCATGCGCGCCAGGCGTTCCGCGAGCGGGCCCTGGTACTGGTGGTAGTAGAGATTGGACGAGTGAATCAGCAGACCAGCCTGCTGGCGGATCACTTTGACGATGCGCGGATGCGCATGACCCAGGGCGTTGACTCCGATCCCGGTAATGAAATCCAGGTACCGGCGCCCTTCCAGGTCATACGCGTAGCAGCCTTTTCCGCGAGCCAGTACCAGCGGGTAACGGGCGTAGTTCTGCAGCAGGTGCTGCCGCTCCAATTCCATAATCGACTGCGCGGGGTTCTCCGCGACGGGCGGAAGGGGACTCGTCATTTCCTCATGATAGCTGAGTGTCGGACAGCGCACGAATGGAACGGCGCGGTCCCTTGACTCATTTGGTGAATCGCCGTGCGCCTGACGCTACAATGGAACAGACAAATCCTCCGTAACCCATGCCCAAGCGAATCGCCATTGTGGAAGATGAGGTCGACCTCGCCGGCGTGCTCGATTACAATTTGACCCGGCATGGTTATGAGACTCAGGTTCTGGGCGGATCCGAAGGCACGCTCAAGACACTGGAAGGGATGAAACCGGATTTGATTCTCCTCGACGTTATGCTGCCCGGAGTCGATGGATTTGAGTTGTGCCGCCAGATCCGGCGGTCAAATGTGTTGGCCCGAACGCCGGTGTTGTTTCTGACGGCGCGCTCCGATGAGGTCGACCGGGTACTTGGTCTGGAAATCGGCGGCGACGACTACATGACCAAGCCCTTCAGCCCGCGCGAACTTGTGGCACGCGTAAAAGCTCATCTGCGGCGAGAAGAGATGGACACTGAACCGGTAGTGGCGGACATCGGGCGGTTTAAGCTCGATCGCGGCGCACGGCGCGTTTTTCACGCTGAGCGCGAGCTGACCTTGACCTCCACCGAGTTCAACCTGCTGGAATTTTTTTTGACTCACCCGGGACGCGCCTATAGCCGCGAGCAACTGCTCGAATCGGTGTGGGGCGAGCAGCGCTACGTAACGCCGCGAACTGTGGACGTGCACGTGCGGCGCCTTCGCGAGCAGATCGAGGACCAGCCCGACAACCCGCAGTATCTGACCACGGTGCGCGGTTTCGGCTATCGGTTCGAGGAATCACAATGAGTGGCATTTTCTTCAAAGTGATCCTCGGAGTGATCTGCGTCTTGCTGATCGCAGTGGTTACGGTGGATTACTTCGCTTCGCAAGTGGCCGGCGAAATCTACATTCAAAACCTTCAGCAGCAACTGGCGGATAAGGGGCGCATGCTGGCTTTGACATACCCCGATCCCGATCGCTTCACCCAAACCGACGCGTCCACGATCGCGAAAACTACCGGCGGGCGGCTCACCGTGATTCGCTCCGATGGCCGAGTCGTGGTGGATTCGGAAGCCAACCCGGCCGCGATGGATAACCATCGCACCCGGCCCGAGTTGGCGCAGGCGTTTGCCGGTAAGGTCGCTTGGAGCACCCGCCGGAGCGCCACGCTGGGAATACCGTTCCTCTACGTCGCGGTACCGATTCCCAATGGGGCCATTCGCCTCGCCGTGCCGCTCTCTGAAATTAACCGGCAGGTGAGAGCGGTGCGTACGAAGATTCTAGCCGGCACGGGCCTGGCGTTTCTACCAGCGATGGTGCTGGCGGCGCTTCTGGCGCGCTGGATCTCGCGGCGTTTCGACAAAGTGATGGCGCACGCGGCACAATTGGCCAAAGGCAACTTTCGCGCGCGGCTGCCGCAAACCGGCGGCGCTGAGTTTGGCCGGCTGGCTCAAACACTCAATGAGACTGCCGCCAACCTGCAACAAGCCACGGAGCAGCTGGAGCGCGAGCATACGGAAATGCAGAAAGTGGAGCGCATCCGCAAAGACTTCGTCATTAATGTGTCGCATGAGCTGCGCACCCCGTTGGCGTCGATTCAGGGCTATACCGAAACGCTGATCGACGGCGCGCTTCACGATCCCGAGCACAACATGAAGTTTCTGCGCATCATCCGTCACAATGCCGGGCGTCTGGCGCGCATCACCGAAGATCTGCTGACGCTCTCGCGCATCGAACTGAAGCGCCAGAAATTCGAGTTTGACCTGCACTCCGTGAACGCTCTGCTGCGCGATGCTGTGGAACTGGTGCGCCCCATTGCGGAGAAGAACAGTATCCGGATTGCAGAGGAGCCGGCTCCGCACGACGCCGATGTATGGTGCGACAGCGAAGCCGTTTCCCAGATCATGAGCAATCTGCTGGACAACGCGATGAAGTATACGCCGGCAGGGGGCTCGATCACTGTTGGCGCGCAGCCATCGGGCCGGAATTATGAGTTTTACGTTAGAGACACAGGCAGCGGCATCCCTGCCGATGAACTGCCGCGTTTGTTCGAGCGTTTCTATCGCGTGGACAAGGCGCGCTCGCGCGAACTCGGAGGAACCGGGCTCGGCCTGGCGATTGTCAAGCACCTGGTGGCCGCTCACAACGGCGCGGCACGCGTGGAGAGCCAGATCAACCAAGGTTCTACGTTCTTTTTCACACTTCCGATCGACGAGGCGGCGCTGAGCCACGAGCGTCTTAATCCCGAATTCATGGCCTCTTAACCATTCTGTAACAGGGCTCGGCGTAAATTTGGTGCTGAGCGACACCATGAAAAAAATCCTGCTCATCGAAGATGACTCAGACCTGTACTCGCTGTTGAAGTACAACCTGGAAAAGGAAGGCTTTGCACTGCACGGATTGCAGACCGGCAAAGGCGCCATTGAACTATGCCGGCAGGTGCGCCCCGATCTGATCCTGCTCGACATCATGCTGCCGGATTCTGACGGCCTGGATATCTGCAAGGGCATTCGCAAGGATGCGGACCTCGCCGCGACTCCGGTTATATTCCTGACTGCGCGCGCTTCCGAGACCGACCGTATTGTGGGTCTGGAGTTGGGCGCCAACGATTATGTGGTGAAGCCCTTTTTCGTGCGCGAGTTGATCGCCCGAATTAAGTTGCAGTTCCGCAACCAGACGGCGCCGTCCCGGCTTCTGGAGGCCGGCGGGGTAGAACTGGATCGCACCAGTTGCCAGGTGCGCCTGCATGGGACGAACCTCTCGTTAACTGCTACCGAGTTCCGTTTACTGGAATTTTTGATGAGCCGCCCGGGAGTGGTATTCAGCCGCGAGCAGTTATTGAACGCCGTGTGGGGCCAGGACCGCGCCATTACCGACCGGGCTGTGGACGTTTATGTCCTGCGCCTGCGGCAAAAAGTGGAGCAAGACCCGGCGAACCCCAACCTGATCCACTCGGTTCGGGGATTCGGGTACACGTTCGAACCACGACGGGAACGCGCCGCGGCTTCGTAACGTGCTAAGAAACCGAGGCCCGTTTCAACCGGTCCAAGATTCCAGCCCATTCCGGCGTATTGGGCGGGCACTCCACGGCGATCCAGTCTAAGCTTTGGCGGTCCAAGCGGTGGAGTGCATCATAAAGGGCCGCCGCGTACTCGCGAGGATTGGCAGGCATTTCACGGCCTAACCGCAGCCATGCTCCTTGACCGGGCGGCGCTGCATCGCCACTGGCCAGCAGGTACAGCCGCGTTTTCGGACGGTAGTGCCGCGCATGCATCCCCGGCGATTGATGAGGCCCTTCAGTCGACGTCTCCGCGAGCCGCACCGGCCCGATGAGCGCTTCGATCTCCGGGAGTGGAATCACGCCCGCTCGCAGCAGTGTCGCCTCACCGGCCAGCGACAGCACCGTCGACTCGATACCCACGCGCGCCGGTCCTCCATCCAAAACGAAATCCGCGAGTGATTCGCTGACGTGCTCTGCAGCGGTCGGCGAAAGTTCCGTGAACCGATTCGCGCTGGGTGCGGCGATGGGCACGCCCGCGGCACGAATCAACTCTAGCGCAAGCGGATGGTCGGGCACGCGCAAACCGACCGTCGGTAGTCCTGCTGTGACGATGTCTGGGATCCCCGTCGTCTTCGGAAGCACCAGCGTCAGCGGTCCGGGCCAGTACCTTCGCGTCAATGCTTCGGCTGCCTGCGGCCACTCAGCAGCGAAGCGGCGTGCCATCTCTACCGAATCCACATGCACGATGAGCGGGCTGTTACGGGGCCGGTTCTTCGCCTGGAAGATTCGCTCCACCGCTGCGACATCCAAAGCGTTCGCGCCTAACCCGTACACCGTCTCCGTCGGGAACGCCACGAGCCTCCCGGCGCGGATCAGGGCCGCGGCCTGGGCGACGCTCGCGTTATGATTCACTCCGGCAACTCGTCCTTGTCGTCGCCTGCGATTTTGCCCGTCTTGCGCCAAACAAGGTAAGCGTGCATCAGCGGCTCCAGGTCGCCTTCGAGCACGCGGTCGACATCGCCCAGCGAAAGCTTGCTGCGCAGGTCCTTCACCAGGCGGTAGGGCGCCAGCACGTAGTTGCGAATCTGGCTGCCGAAGTTGATGTCGAGTTTGGAATCCTCGGTTTTACGCGTCTCTTCGCGCTTCTTCTCCAGTTCGCGTTCGTACAACCGCGCCTTCAGCTGCTTCATGGCGGTGTCGCGGTTCTTGTGCTGGGAGCGTTCGTTCTGGCACTGCACCACGATGCCGCTGGGGAAGTGCGTGATGCGAACCGCCGAATCGGTCATGTTGACGTGCTGTCCGCCGGCGCCTGAGGAACGAAAAGTGTCGATGCGCAGATCGTCCAGCTTAATATCGATCTTAATTTCCTCGTCAACCTGCGGGTACACGAACACCGAAGCGAACGAAGTGTGACGCCGTGCGTTGGCGTCGAAGGGCGAGATGCGCACCAGGCGGTGTACGCCGATCTCCGACTGCAGCAGCCCGTAGGCATTCTCGCCGTTGATCTCGAAGGTTACCGATTTGATGCCCGCGCCTTCGCCCTCCAGCCGGTCGGTAATCACCGTTTGGAAGCCTTCGCGTTCTGCCCACCGCAGGTACATGCGGAGCAGCATCTCGGCCCAATCCTGGCTCTCAGTGCCGCCCGCCCCTGGGTGGATGGTCATAATGGCGCTGCGTGCGTCGTTTTCGCCGGAGAGCAGCATGGCCGTCTCCAGCCGCTCCAGCAACTCGCCGTACGCCTTCATGTCGCGCTCGATGTCGCGGTAAACGTCTTCGCCTTCGCGCGCCAATTCAAAGAGCGTGTCCAGATCGTCGGTCATCGCGCGGATTCGTTCGTCATTGGCGATGGCCTCTTCCAGGCGCTTGCGGGCCTGCATCACCTTCTGGCTCTTTTCCGGCTGGTTCCAGAAATCCGGCGCGGCGATCTGTTCTTCGGTGGTGGCTAGCTTCTGTTTCTGCGCGGGGGCGTCAAAGATACCTCCGCACGGCCAGGGCCTGTTCGCGGAGGGGCAGATATTCGCGGTCCAATTCTTCTACTGTCATGTGATTTCAGTCTAATTCTAGCAAATAGCCCTTCTTGCCGACGTTGACGGCGCGCGTCTTTCCGATCTCGATCTGGACGCCCTCGGCTTCGTGAATATGGCCGCAGAAGAAGTACGCCGGCTGGTGTTTCTGAATAAAATCGCGCACTGCCGAAGATCCCGCGTGCAGGCCCGTGCGGATACGGTCGAGGTCCGTGCCGTACGGCGGTGTGTGGCACACCAGCACTAGCGGCTGTAGTTCCGCGAACCGCTGCAGGCGGTCGGCGAGTTGCGTTTCGCTATATTCGCCGGGGGTGTTGAAGGGCGTGGGATTGGAGTAGCCCAATCCCGCCACCTGCCACTCTCCGATTTGGAAATGCCGTTCGTGGAAATTGTGCATGCCATATCGCGCGCACATGTTGGCTACCTGGTCGGCGGACTCGTGGTTGCCCGGAAGCACGTAGACCTTGTCGCCGCGCCTCTGCAGAATCTCGCCGCAGCGTTCCAGTCCTTTGGCCCAGGTAATCTGATCGCCGGCGGCAATGTAGTAGTCGGCTTCGGTATCGAGCAGCGCTTCGAGCCTTTTCCAGTCGTTGTGAATGTCGGAGAAGATGAGAAGTCTCAAAAAACGAATCTACCAGAGTTTGTTGCCTGTATAGAATGGAATGCATGCCCGTGCCGCTCATCCATTTCGAAAATGTCCGCGTCCAGAGGGGCGATCGCATTGTGCTGGACGGGATCAATCTATCGATTGAGCAGGGCGAGCACGTCGCCATCATCGGTCCGAACGGTTCCGGAAAATCCAGCCTGATCAAGGTGATCTCGCGCGAGTTGTACCCGCTGCTGCAGGAGCAGCCTTGGTCGCTGCGCATCATGGGCCGCGACCGCTGGCACCTGTTTGAGCTGCGCAACCATCTGGGGATCGTCTCCAACGATTGGATGCAGATGTGCACGCGCAATTTTTCGGGGTTCGAAATCGTGTTGTCCGGCTTCTTTGGAAGCATCGGCATCTGGCCGAATCATGCGGTTACGCCTGAGATGGAGGAGAAGGCGCGAGACCTGCTACACCTGCTCGAGATCGAACATTTGGCCGAGCGAAATACCGACGAAATGTCGTCGGGTGAAGCGCGCCGTATCCTGATGGCTCGAGCCCTGGTGCATGATCCTCAGGCACTGGTGCTCGATGAGCCTACTACCAGCCTGGATCTGCATGCCACTCATGAGCTGCGCGAAGTCTTTCGCAAGCTGGCGAGAAACGGTATCAGCCTGATCATGGTCACCCACCATCTTCCCGACATCATTCCCGAGATTTCGCGGGCCGTGCTGATCAGCAACGGGCGTATTTTTTGCGACGGCCCGAAGGAACAGGTAATTCAATCGGAGGCGCTTTCCCGGCTGTTTGGAATTCCAGTGGAGGTGCTGGAGCGCAACGGGTATTACCACGTGTTGTAGGCGTCTCTTTAGGTCGCTGCGTGATGCCTTCGGGACCGGCGGCCACCTGCGCCGGTGGATTGTCTAATCCGGACTAAGGGTTGCCCCTGTTCCCGTTGGTTTGCTGGGTGCGAGAAGGCCCCCCCCTTACTGTACTATCACCCCCCCATAACCCACTTTTTGGATCCGGCCGAGCGGGATAGGATCTCCATATGAAACCGATTCTACGGAACTTTCTCGCCGCTAAAAATGGTCTGGATCTGATCCAGTATTCCTTACTGATAGGCTTTGTGGCCCTGGTGTCGTATTTCTATGGGAGCATGTGGGAGTTTTACCGGCATCTGGGGCACCTTCAATAAGCGGCATTACGGATCACATCATGAAACGACTTCTGCTGAGTTTCCTGTGCGAGGAGAGCGGTCAAGACCTGATCGAGTACTCCCTGCTGCTGGCATTCGTGGCCTTCACGTCGGCGGGTTTGGCCATGGGCTTCAGTGGTAGCATTTCCGGCATTGTGAGCACGTCCAATAGCCAATTGGTTGCGGCGAACCTGCAAGCGTCATAGGCTGGTTGAGGCGCTCGTTACAGCCCCAGAGTGCCGATCGACCGTGCAACACTCTCCAGTTATCGATCACCAGCGTATCGACCGGCGAAAGCAACTGTTGTGGCGCTTAAGGGTGTTGCTGGTACAACGAACAGTTCGTCCTGTCGAGATCTTACGTCGCAAACCATGCCACACGAACCGGTCCGGCACTCTCGGTCCCTTGCTCTAACTCTCTGATTCTATGGTCGGGGCGGGGCGATTTGAACGCCCGACCCCCTGCGCCCAAGGCAGGTGCGCTACCAGGCTGCGCTACGCCCCGACAATCTATTTCTTTGATTCTAAATCGCTTTTTCCCGTGACGCAATGGCTTGCTGGGGATTCCTCAGTCTGCGGTAAGGTCCGGCGCGTCTGCTTGAAACGGCCACGCCGGCCTGTTCGCGCTGCGGCGGTGGTGGGTGCTGCCGCTCGCATAAAGTCTCACGTTAGGCGTGAGTGTCTGGCGCGACGCGGCCAACCATTTTGCTTATGGCCTTTTGAATTAGAACTAGAACCCAAGTCCAACGGAAGGCTCCGCAAGGTGCGTCCCCCGTCGGTTATCGACAGTAAGAGTCGAATAGACGCCATGACCCAGGGAGGCCCATCTGTCATCAATGAGGGGAATCTTATGCCGGTTTGCCGTTCTTCGCTAGTCGACTGTCCATTTTTCTGTGACGCCAGACGGACGAGCATCTGAGCCGCTAAGCCGGTGGTGCGATCGACGGCATTGGCGAATCGCCCCGGTAAGGTCAACTCGCAACCGCCGTTGCTGCCGGATTCACCTCATAGGCGTCCATCACGCGCGCGGAATACACTAGCGCCGCGCCGGCATTAACCGACACTGCCACACCCAGCGCTTCAGCAATCTCTTCGCGGGATGCACCGTGTTTGATTGCTGCGTCCGTGTGAACGGTGATGCAGCCATCACACCGCAAACTCACGGCAACGGCTAAAGCTATCAGTTCTCGCATTTTTGCGTCGAGGTGGTTTGTCTTCGATCCCGCTGCGCTTAGAATGCCGTACCCCTTGATCGTTTCCGGACTCAGCCGTCCAATCTTCCCAAGGGTCTCCATCAGCTGCTGGCGATAGCCATTCCAGTCACTCATCATCTGGGTTGTCTCCTCCTTGAAATCTGCACGCAGAGGTCCAACGACAGTGTGCCCCAGATGCGTTTTCCGTTTGCCGTTCGACTGCCATTCTTCCGACAGCTAAGTCGGCCGGTCGACCAGCCGTCAGACTCCCCGAAGATCATCGGCCGTCATCGCAAGGACAGGCGCCTCAAGCCACGTGCACGCTAAAACTTAAACCCAGTCTCCGCATTTCCCCCAAAACCGACTGCTTTGAAAATCCAGTCGGACTTCTGATTGTCCTCGGCACCGCCGATTTTCTGAAGGGAGAAGCCGGTGATGAGCAGCAATGCATCAATCTCGCCCGGTCGTGCGCCTTGACGCGCCAGCATAAGTACTGAGTCCCCAACCTTCAAGTCACCAACCGTCCCGGAATACAGGCGGCGATCTACTGATCCTTTCGCTGCGCCGGCGATGTAAATCGGCATGAAGTCAAAGTGCATGGAGCGGCTGCGCCCAGACCGAAAATCTCGAAGACGAAGCTCCTCGGTTAGGGGTTGCATGGATTCGATGGAGCCGATGAAGGTGCGAAATCCTCCCGAGATGACCAGCCTGGCACGCACGCCGCCCTCCGAAGCGGTTTCTCCGCGTACGTAGATCTCGTCCCCCGCCGCCAGCTTTGTCCAATCGCCGGCAATCGCGTCGGTAGGATCCACCGCGTGCGGCGGCAGAATCCACTCCCCTGCCGCGCCTACATCGACCAGGACGTCGGATCCGCCAGCGGTCTGTAACATTATGCTGTGAGCGTCAACGTCCACTGACTTCACAACCCCAAAAGCACTGTCTCGGTCCCATTCCAGTAGGTCCTGCCGGTCACGGAGATCGATCTGAGATCGCCTGGTAACCAGCACACGGCTTGCGACAAGTTCGTTACCCTTACGAAAGGCCTCTACACACAGCCGGTCGTCCAGGTTTAGAGCCTCGGCCGAGAGCGTGGCTTGGCCGTCGGTAAAAACCGTCGAATCGTCATAGTGCAAGTCGGAATAATCTCCGGAGTCGCTCTTCACGCTGAGCGTATCTTTCAGAATGTCCCGGCCGGACATCTGGCCCGCTGCCAGGCAGTGCGCCGCGGCCGGTGCGCCTGTCTGTGGGTATGAGGCCACCGGCAGCACGATCGTGGCGAACATTATGCGCCCGGCAAGCAATTTGATCTGTCCAACTCTAGCGTTCACAAAACCTCCCACACCCTCTCATAGGCACGTATGTCGCCGGAAGTCCGGTTAGTCGGATCAGTACATTAAAGGCACCGGTCTTGAAACGCGCTGCTTCCTTCTTAATCAATCTGTCGGATTGGCAGGCAGATAGCCCCGCACGGCAAGCCCGCGATGCTCAACAAACTCAGTAAGAGCCGTGATAAACAGCTGCTACCATCCAGGCCGACGTTTGGTTATGCAGGTGCACTGTCTCTTGCAGTAATGCCAAGCAGGCAAAAAGGAAAGACAAAATGACTTTGAATTCACGCATCATAATCGCCGCCACGCTGACAGCTGGCTTTGTGGCCGCGTCGTTCGCGGGGGTTAAGACGGATTATGACCGGACTGCGAACTTCAAGCAGTACAAGACATACTCGTGGCAAAACGTCAACACGCGCGATCCGCTGATGGTCGATCGCATCAAGGCCGCCGTCAACGCGCAGCTTGCGGCGAAGGGATGGATGGAAGTTCCGTCAGGTGGCGATGCTGCGGTTATGGCCATCGAAACAACTCATAACCAGCAAACGCTGGACACGTTCTACAACGGATTCGGAGGCGGCTGGCGGTGGCGCGGATTTGGTGGATTCGGCGACGCCACCACCACAGTCGAAAACTACAAAGTCGGCACTCTGGTCGTCGACATCTTTGACGCTAACAGCAAGAAGTTAGTCTGGCGCGGGTCCGAGAGCGATACGCTCTCCAATAACTCCGATAAGAACATCAAAGACCTCGATAAGAACGTGAAGAAGATGTTCGACCACTTCCCTCCACAGGATAAGGCCTAATCGTGACGAATGCAGGTATTGTGCGGGAGATTCTCCTAAGATGCGCCCGCGGCCAGATCCTCCCCGGGATCAGGTTCATTCACAATGCGGTAAACCGTCGCGCGGTTAATCCCCAGGATCTTGGCGGCTTGCACCTTGTTACCCCCTACCTGATCGAGCACGCCCAGTATATGACGCCGCTCTACCTCGGCGAGGGGCAGCAACTCGTTGGAGTCTTCGTTCCTGCTTTCTGCCGCGCGGACACGGATCCGTTCCGGCAAATCGCGCACGTCGACCAGGTCGCCTTCCGCCATCATGCAGGAGCCGCCCAGCACGCTTCGCGGCTCTCGGATATTTCCCGGCCACGAGAGCGCGCAAGCACGATCTGAGCGCGCGGAGTAAGGCCTTTACCCGGCACACCTCACGGAATAATTCATCGCGCGTTCGCGCCCGGGCTATCGCCTGATTGGCTTAGGAACACGTATCGCGGGTTCAAATGAAGCAGCCGGGATTCCGAGCGCTGGCGGCGGCCGAGTTCAGGTTCAAGTGGAAGTACACGGCAAAGAGAATAATCAGCGCCAATACGGCGGTCGCTGCGAACACATGCTGTGTCGTGCGGATCGAGCGATCTACGTCTTGCTGCCGCCGCCGAAAAAGCGAGTCTTCCGCTACTTCATTTCCGATACTATGCGCCAGATCTGATCGTCCAATTGTTTCACCGCTGCCCTCCCGAAAGAGATCGAGACCGGCAGCGGGCCCTTTCTTTCCCAACCACCTCCAACCTCCGCAGCTCCAGTGCGAAGAGTTCACTAAGGGCAGCTTCCAGGGAGCTCAGACGCTTCCGGTGTGATCTGGTCCCCGCCGTTCTGAGGGGAGCCCGACTAGAATGACGGGTCTTCGACACCCGCGCTACGTATAGTCCGGCTCTCTTACGGGCAGGCTCAAACACTGTCACCTTTCATGCCGCGCAATGGTTCACCTGCCGCAATTAGTAGCAAAACAAGGCACATGAAGCGTGCCGGCCAAGACCAACGGACCGGTGAAAATTCCACGCCCGGCAGCACTTCTACTACATGAGTTCGCTTGGCATCTGCGGTGCACTCCGGTACGGCGTAAACACGCGAGAATAAGCCGCGTGCCCCCCGCAAGGAGAATGAATATGAGATTCAAAAATACGATTGCGCTCCTGCTGTCGGGCTGGATTGCCCTGGGGATTTTCTGCCCGCCGCTCGCGGCCCAGCCTCAACCAGCCCCGGCTCCGGTCGTAACGCAATCACCGGAACAACTCCAGCAGCTCGTAGCGCCGATCGCGCTGTATCCGGACGAGTTGGTTGCGCAGGTCCTCGCGGCGGCAACCTATCCCACGCAAGTGGTGGAAGCGGACCGGTGGCTGCAACAGCACCCCGATCTAAAAGACCAGCAACTCGGTCAAGCTGTGAACCAGCAAGCCTGGGATCCTAGCGTAAAAGCGCTTGTCCAGTTTCCTTCGGTTCTGGCGAATATGGACAAGAATCTGTCCTGGACTTCATCGCTCGGCGAGGCGTATGTCAATCAGCCCCAGCAGGTAATGGATGCCGTTCAGGCCATGCGGCGCCGGGCGCAGGATGCTGGAAACTTGAAGAGCACAACGCAACAGAAGGTCGACACAAAGGGTCAGACGATTGTCATCGAGCCGGCTGAACCTGACGTTGTTTATGTTCCACAGTATGATCCGTGGCTCGTCTACGGCGCGGCCCTGCCGATCTGGCCCGGCTGGTATCCGGTCCCAGGCCTCTATCTGGCGGGACCCGGTTTCGGATTCGGAATCGGCTTCCCGATTGACTTTTTTGGCGGATTTGGTTGGGGCTGGCACCATTGGGGTTTCGATTGGGGACATCGAGCCATGGTTTTCGATCACCACGCCTACATCTCGCACTCGCGAACCTTCATCAACCACAACACCATAGTCAACCGCAACACTTTCGTAAACCGAAACTCGGTCGCTAACCGGAACTCGTTCACCAATCACAATGCATTCAGCAGTCGAAATGCATTCACCAATCACAACTCGTTCGCGCATGCGGGAGGGCCCAGCGCGTTTGGAGGTTTCAACCATGGAGGAATTGCGGCCAGTCACTCGTTCCGCGGGCAGTCTAGTTTTGGCGGCGGTTTCCATGGCGGATTCCACGGCGGTGGAGGCTTTCACGGTGGAGGGCGGAGGTAACAGCGATGTTTTCAAAACAGAATAAACAACAACATTCATCGTCAGCGTTCGCAGCAGGAGCCTTGTTCGCGATCCTGATTGCAGGAATGCTCAGACCCGGTTTTGCGGCAACCACAGACAAGCCGGTGTTTAGCTCGCCCGAAGAAGCCGTGGAAGCCCTCTATAAAGCCGTACAAACCGATGATCAATCCACGATGGCACGGCTCCTCGGGCAACTGACCTCTTCGGACGATGTCGTTCAAGACAAAGCAGACCGCGAGCGATTCATCCAGAAATACTCGGAGATGCACCGGCTGGTAAAGCAGCCGGACGGGACCACTTCGCTATATATCGGAGCAGAGAACTGGTCGTTTCCCATTCCGCTCGTTGCGAATGGTGGGAAATGGAGCTTTGATCTCGATGCGGGAGCGCAAGAAGTCATATTCCGCCGTGTCGGCGAAGATGAGACCGAAGCCATCGAGACCAGCCGCGCGATCGCTCAGGCGATCAGCCACGCCGAGTCTACGACGAACGACCCCGCCATCGATAATTATGTCCGCAACATTTTGGGGCCTGCCAATCCGCCGGAGGACAGCTTTCACGGTTATCAGTTCCGAATTCTAAGAAGACCGAACGGAGCCGTGGTCGTGGCGTATCCGTCCGAATATGGTGTAACGGGTGTGATGACGTTCGCCGCAGCTCCGGATGGCACGGTCTTCGAAAAAGACCTTGGGCCGAAAACGGGCGAAGCGGCGCACGCGATGGCCCGCTATAAGCGAGACCGCACGTGGCAAGTGGCCGAGCAGTAGCCCATCCACACATCCTTCGATCCGCAACTCCATTCGCCCACAGCCGCAGTGATCTCGGCCGTGGGCGTTCTTTTTGCGGTTATGTGCCGTGGCGTGCCGCCGACACGAGTGACAAAACCCGCGGCACTGGCGTTGCGTCTGTCGGTTAAATTAGCGGTCGCTCCGCTAACAGCAAGCACGCAAGCACTTGAAAACAACCGCGTGCGGTGACTCATCCAGGTGGAGCGGGTTTGGCCTCTTCCATGCACTCCTCATTCACAGGAGGAACTACTCTTATGCGATTCAGCTCAAACCATTGGAAAGCGACATTCATCTGCGCCGCCCTGATCCTTTTCTCGGGCGCCGCGTCGTATGCGGACCCGCCGGCAGCGCGCCAGATTCCGGCGGGCGAAAAGACGAAGGTCAAAGGTACAATTTTGTCGCGCAGCGGCGATGTCATCACGGTCAAAGATAAAAAATCTGGCGACCTGATTCACATCCACCTTTTTGAAGACACGAAGATCGAACGGAACGCGGGTAGGCTTCTCTTTGCGCGCCATCCGCGCATGGATATGACCGCCATGGTGCCGGGATTGACGATCGACGTCGAGGGTGTCGGCAACCCGGATGGGCACCTCAATGCGAATAAAATCTCCTTTAGCCCTGACGACTTCGCTATTGCCGTTGCGGAGGAGAAGCAGATCACGTCGAATCAGTCGGCAACCCAGCGGGCCCAGTCCACGGCCAATGACGGGCTGAATACGGCCAACGCCGCTCAGTCTTCGGCCAAAGGAGCTCAGTCCTCTGCAGATCGGGCTCAATCGGCAGCGGGCCAGGCGCAGGACGCGGCCGATCGCGCGGGTGCCGATGCCCAGGCGGCAGGCAAGCTCGGAATTATGGATGCCGCTGCGGTCAAAATGATCAACAGTCGCGTATCCGATCTGGACGACTACCAAACGGTCGCGGAGACTTCGATCTATTTCAACAGCGATAACACGTCCTTAGATGACGCCGGGAAAAACTCGCTCGAGCAGATTGCTAAAATCGCGTCATCTCTTGACGGCTACATGATCGAGATCGCTGGCTATGCGTCCGCGCATGGGTCCAGCCAGCTGAACCAGAAGCTGAGTGAAGAGCGAGCCGCGGCTGTAGCCGATTATCTGCGGGAAACCGGAAACGTTCCCTTCCGCCGAATTCTGGCACCAGCAGGTTATGGCGCATCCCACCATGTGCCTAGCGACGCGCTACCCGGTGACAGTGCTCTCGACCGTCGTGTCGACATTAAGCTCTTGGTGAACAAGGCTCTGTCCACGATTCGGTAAGGCCGAAGCTCCTTACAAAAACTTCTGGAACGCCTCAATTCCACGCTTGCAGAAACACGGGCTGCGGCCCTGAGCGCCGCACCCGTCCCCCCGGGTCCCACGCACGTTTTCAATCAATCAAAATTTTTCGTCGCATTCCACCGGGTGCCTGTCATCCATTCAGACGGCCACAGTCTCGTCGCGACGGCTCCCCGACATTTCCTGCGACTCTAACCGGCGCGTTCAAAAACTTCCCCGATTGATTCAGACGATCTTCGATCGTTCTTCCGTCAGTACCGATTTGGAATAGGAATTGCCATCATCTGCGTTGACCGGAATGCTGAAAAGGAGTAAAGACCGTGCCTAGGATTAAGTTGCTCGATCCCACCATAAATGGCCGTCAGGCGGAAAATCTCGAAACCAGGCTGCGTGAGCTCGTCGTTGGCCAGGACGATGCGATTCAGCAGATTGTCAGAGCCTACCAGATGAACATGGCAGGCTTGTCTCCCGCCGGGCGGCCGATCGGAACTTTTCTATTTCTTGGCCCGACGGGCTTCGGGAAAACTCGAGTAGTAGAGGCGACCGCGGAGTCCTTACTGAAGAATCCACGCGCGGTAGTCAAGATCGATTGCGCGGAGTATCAACATGGTCATGAAATCGCCAAGCTGATCGGCTCACCTCCCGGCTATCTGGGGCATCGGGAAACACATCCCCTTTTGTCGCAAGAGATGCTGAATCAGGGTCACACCGAAAAACTAAAGCTCAGCCTGGTCCTTTTCGACGAAATCGAAAAGGCGTCCGACACGCTCTGGAACCTTCTCCTGGGCATCCTCGATAAGGCCACTTTGACTTTGGGGGATAACCGGCGTGTTGATTTCTCTTCGGCCATGATCTTCCTCACCAGCAATCTCGGCGCGGCCGAGATGAGCGGTCTGCTGACTCCTCGGCTCGGTTTCCAGGTGCCGGGGGACGATAGCGTTGCCGGCAAAGCGAAGCTGAGCGCCCGCATCGCCGGAGCCGGCATAGCCGCTGCCCGCCGCCGGTTTACTCCGGAGTTCATTAACCGCCTCGATCATATTACTGTGTTCAAATCGCTGGGAGAAGAGCAACTACGCCGGATTGTCGAAATCGAGTTGGACCTGGTGCAGGACCGCATTGAAGCTGCCGCGGCCGGTTGTCCATTTCTGATCAACATCACTCCATGCGCCAAAGACTTTCTCTTGGTGGAAGGCACCGATTTCAGATATGGCGCACGCCACCTCAAGCGAGCAATTGAGCGCCTCTTGGTTCAGCCTCTCTCCAATCTGCTTGCCACCGGACAGATTCGCCGCGGCGATCGTGTCCGCGTGAGTCACGCCGAGGACTCATCGGTGCTGACCTTCTATCGCGACGCGGATGCTTTTGGGGCATGGGACGCCGGCCACGCTGCGGCCTGATTTAGCGATGCCTGGGCATCATACCCCAGCTGCCCGCGGATATACTCTTACGCGCTGAACGGGTGATCAAATTCGCAACGGTCTCGCCAGCGATGCGCTTTTAATCGTTGTCATGGCTGTACCGGACTACCGTGACGAACCGGCAGACAAGACTGTAGTCACCCTAGAGGAGCGCCCGGCGGGTTCGCCGGAAGCATTACATAACTGGTTCTGCCCGGGCGATACGTCTGGCATTGAATTCGTTTGGCGTCCGGTGGGAGCATGATACTCAAGTCGGCTACCGCTACTGTCGGCAGCCAGACAGGGCGGTCGCCCCACCGTCCGGTTTTCCTATCCCATTGCTCGTCAGATGCGCCCAACACAACGGATCGGCGCATGGCAGCGAAGATGCACCAATCCGCAGACAAGAGGTGACGGATGATCACGCTGAAAGTAAATGGTGTCGATCACACGTTTGACGGTGATCCTGCAATGCCGTTGCTGTGGTACCTACGCGATGTCCTTGACCTTACGGGAACGAAGTTTGGTTGCGGCATCGCCCTGTGCGGCGCATGTACCGTTCACAGAAATGGAGAGGCGGCGCGATCCTGCATCATTCCCATGAGCGCGGCGGTTGGGGCCGATATCACAACCATCGAAGCGATCGGAGCAAACGGTCTCCACCCTGTTCAGAAAGCATGGGTTGATCACAATGTGCCCCAATGCGGCTATTGCCAGTCGGGGCAGATTATGCAGGCCATCGCATTGTTGAACAAGAAACCGGCTCCCACCGACACAGACATTGATGACGCAATGGTCGGGAATATTTGCCGCTGTGGCACCTACCAGCGCATTCGGGCTGCTATCAGAGCGGCGGCGGAGCAGCGCATATGGGCAGGATTACTAACGTCAGCCGCCGTGGCTTTTTGACCGGCATCGCCGGGGCCGGTGCCCTTGTCCTCGGCGTCCGCATCTTGCGCCCCGTGATTGAAGCGCAGGGATCCTCCGACCCCGATACCGGCGTGGGCCGCGCGAAACTTCATCCGAATCTCTTTGTCGGTATCAACCCCGACGGCACGGTTTACATCGTCGCGCACCGTTCCGAAATGGGCACGGCGATCCGCACTTCGCTGCCCTTTGTGCTTGCCGACGAACTGGATGCCGACTGGAAGCGCGTGAAGATCGATCAGGCGATCGGCGACCCCCGCTATGGCGACCAGAACACCGATGGATCGCATTCCATCCGTAGTTTTTTCGATACGATGCGTGTCTGCGGTGCCTCCGCACGTTGGATGTTGGTGCAGGCGGCCGCTCTACGCTGGAGCGTCCCAGCATCGGAGTGTACAACGGAACCGCACACAGTAGTTCATGTCTCTTCTGGCCGGAAGCTTGTATACGGCGAGCTTGCCGCGGCGGCTGCAAAGCTAAGGGTTCCTCGGGCCAACGAAATTCAACTCAAGCCCCCGGCCGCATGGCGTTACATCGGCAAAGGCGAGCCGAGTTACGATCTGCTCAATCTCTGCACCGGAAGAGCGATTTACGGAATGGACGCTCGTCTGGACGGGATGGTCTACGCTTCCATCGAACATCCGCCCGTGCTCGGTGGCAAAATCAAGGCCTATGACAACCAGGAAGCGTTGAAAGTTCCCGGAGTTCATCAGACGATCGCAATCAATTCCTTCCAGGGGGCGCCTGCCTTTCAGCCGCTTGGCGGTATCGCTGTCATTGCGGACAACACCTGGGCCGCATTTCACGGGCGCAAGAAGCTGAAAATCACCTGGGATAATGGCCCGAACGAATCCTACAACTCGGACGACTACAGAAGGGAGTTGCAGGAGACCGCGCGTGAACCGGGCAAAGTTGTGCGTCGGGTCGGCGACGCGGAAAACGCGCTTGCCAAGGCTACGGATGTAATCGAAGCCGAATATTACGTTCCCTTGCTGGCGCATGCATCGATGGAGCCCTTGGTGGCGCTCGCCGAATTCAAGGACGGGAAAGTGACCGTGTGGGCGCCCACGCAGAACCCCCAAGGCGTACAGGAGATCGTGGCCAGCCAGTTGGGAATTCCCAAAGAGCGCGTGATCTGCCACGTGACGTTGCTGGGAGGCGGATTTGGAAGAAAATCGAAGCCCGACTATATCGCCGAGGCGGCCGTGCTTTCGAAAAAAGTCGGAAGGCCCGTCAAAGTAGTGTGGACTCGCGAAGACGATATCAAGTTCGATTACTATAACGCTGTCGCCGCGATGTACTTCAAGGTGGCGACGGACGCCAAGGGTAGCCCGACGGCTTGGCTGCAACGATCCGTTTTCCCACCGATCACTTCGACGTTTGACGTGAACGCCGTTTATGGCGATCCACCGCACCTGCAGCAGGGATGGACCGATATCCCCTATGACATCCCGAATCTACAGGTGGAAAATGGTCCCGCCCGGGCGCACGTGCGTATCGGATGGCTGCGCTCGGTCGCAAATATCTATCACGGGTTCGGCGTTCAGTGCTTCACCGATGAGCTTGCCCATCGCGCCGGCCGCGATCCTGTTGACTATATGCTCGATCTCATCGGGCCGGCGCGCGTTCTGGATTTTACAAATGTCGATTATCCGAATTACGGCGCGCCGTATTCCACGTACCCCTGGGAGACCGGGCGTTTACGCCGCGTCACCGAACTAGTCGCCGAGAAAGCGGGCTGGGCCAAACGAAAGAGCGGAAAAGGTCATGGCTTTGGCATCGCGGCGCATCGCAGCTTCCTGACTTATGTGGCGACCGTGGTGGAGGTCGAAGTCAGCGATCGAGGAGAAATCACCATTCCCCGGGTAGATGTGGCGCTCGATGCTGGCCTCATCGTCAATCCCGACGTAACGCGGGCCCAGTTCGAAGGCGCCGCGGTATTCGGCACCAGTATCGTCCGTAGCGGGCGAATTACGGCGAAGAACGGCGTCATTGAGCAATCGAACTTCAGCGACTATCCGGTAGCGCGAATCAATGAAGCCCCGCGGCAGACCAACGTTTACTTCGTGGAGAGCAATGCGCCGCCGGCCGGGGTTGGCGAGCCCGGCGTGCCTCCATTCGTCGCTGCGTTATGCAACGCGATCAGCGCTGCAACCGGCAAACGAGTCCGCGAACTACCGGTCAAGAAGGACCTCTTGACGCTTGGATAGTGACTCACCATGGCTAAGCAGCTCGGCTAGCGCCGCAAGGGCCGGGATAAGATAAGCAAACGTCACTGCAACCCACATCAGCGCTCCGGCCAGCGCCTGGTCCTCGAGCGGGGACAGATAGAACGTTCCAGTAGCGCCGGCGATCTTGTCGCCGGCCGGCCGATACGGCCCGTACACGACGTGCCCACAAAACGTCAGGAACGCCGAAAGGGCATCGCACGGCAGCGTTGCCAGAAAAAGATACACCGGAACCCACCACCGCGAGCTCGCGTCGCCGGGCCGGATGACCGGCCACCAAAACAGAATCCCCGCAATGAAAAAGCTGGCGTGTTCGAACGCGTGCCAATATCGTGACCGCCACGCCAGCTCGAAAACTACAGGAACGTGCCAGACCATCACCGTAACCGTACCCGCTATCCAGCAGAATGCCGGATGCAGCTTGAGATCCAACGGAATGGGCGGGCGCATTCCCAACAGGATCAAGGGAGCGGCCACCACCATGAGTAGAAGATGCTGGACCATGTGCAGGGTGAGTAGATGATGATCCATGTGCGAAACTGGCGAAGCGACAGCAATCGACAACGCGGCAAATCCGCCAGCAATCTCAGCGACCCGCCTGGTCACGGTTGCACTCCGGCCAGAGAGGCGTCATGCGCCGGAGCTTGGCCCGAAGGATGAAGCGTCTCGAGAAAGGCCACCAGCGCCGTGGTCTCGGCCGGATTTAGATTCTTTCCGTATGCGGGCATGTTGCCGCCGCCTTGTAGTACCTGCCGGACGAGTTGATCCTCCGTCAGCCTTACAGCGACCGCATCGAGAGCCGGCCCCCGCTTGCCGCCGCTCCCTCCGAGCGTGTGGCAGTTGTGGCACTGCTTCGATTGAAAAACCAGCGCTCCCTGGATTTGTAGCGGCGTTCGGCCCGCTAGTAACTTGGGCGGGATTGGAATTCCCGTCCACGCGTTCATGACAGGACTCCACGGCGCGTGACTCGCCAGATTCGTAAACGTGCCCAATGACACGGTGATCAATAGAATCGTTAGCACCGCGACCGGCCGTCGCCTCCAGCTCTTCTCGCCCTCCCCGGAAACGAACGGCAGCACCAGCAGAACGCTCAAGGCGATGAGTGGTCCGATCAGCAGAACCGGGGTTTCGAGCGCTGGCGGAAGTAAAGACAAAAGCGCATACAGCCAGAGGAAGAAAAAATCGGGGCGGGGTGCCGTCTGGATCACCCGCGGGTCGGGTTGACCGCTTGGGCCGAAAGGACCGAAGTACAGCGCACATCCGGCAATGCAAAGAAGAATCAGCCCCGAGAACACGGCATCCTTCCACACCCCATACGGCACAAACGGAACTCCTTCCGTGTGTGTCAATGCACGGTACTTCTGCCTGTAGTCCGATCGGCGAACCAGTCGGCCCGGCATCGGCCATTCATTGATACCTAGCTTGAGTACCAGCAGCACATGCAATCCCACAAACAGCATTAGCGAACCTGGGATCACAAACACGTGCAGAGCGAAAAACCGCGAGAGCGTTTCCCCGGCAATGATGGGACCTCCCAACAGGAGCGTCACGAGCGCCGGTCCTAACACCGGGATTCGGCTCGCAATCGACGCCCCGATGCCCAGCCCCCAGTACGCATCCTGGTCGAATCGCAACACCTGGCCGGTGAACGCCATCCCCAACGTCATCAGCAGCAGGAAGACGCCGACAACCCACGTCAGCTCTCTGGGGTATTTGAACGCTCCGAAAAGAAACACCTGGACCATGTGAATCAGCACAATGGCTAGCATGAAGTTCGAGCCCCAGCCGTGCAGCGCGCGGATGAACCACCCCAGGCTGACCTGGTGATTCAAAATCTGCAAACTGTTCCAGGCTTCCGCGGCGGACGGAACATAAATCAGCGCCAGAAGAATTCCGGTGACAAACTGGAGCCCGAGGATTGTCACCGCGGCGCTACCGAAGACGTAATACCAGCTTGCCGTATCGCGCGGGATCGGGTGGTGGATTGTGTCGCGGATACTCGTGCCGAACTCCAGCCGTTCATCGACCCAGCCTGCCAGCCGACGGATCAGGCGCATGGCGGCCTCTTGCCATTCATCGCGACGGGCAGCCCAGGCGTCGGCATCTGGCCCGCTTCGATGTGCAGTTTTCCGTCGAGAATCTGGAACGGATATTCGAACAACCCACGCTCCGGCGGACCCGATGCGCGCGAGCCATCCGCATAGTAGACTCCGCCGTGGCACGGGCACAGGAACAGGCCGGATTGCGGGAACCAGCGCACCGGGCAGCCAAGGTGCGCGCAATTGATCGCGAACACTTGGAAGTGATTTCCGTCGATGTTACGAACCCAGCAGGCCACATCCGCGGTATCACCATCCCAGGAATGTGCGACCGGATTGCGATACGTCGCCAGGCGCGTCTGCCCCGAAGGAAACTGATCGACCGAGCCCAGCGAGATCCAGCGTTCGTACCCCGTCTTCCGAACCCGGGTGATCGGTGAAAGGAGATAACGCACGATCGGTATACCGAGCGCCACGCCCACTGCGCCGTTGAACAGCATCGCGATTTTAAGGAACATCTGACGTCTGGAAAGTCCGCCGGGTGCGGTCATTCGGAACCTCCTCCATGATTCAATCGCGCCGATAATGGCTCACGCTGCGTCATAAGCCAGGCGACGATATCGGTCACGTCGGCATCGGACAGAGGCTTGGGGTGGCTGCGCCAGTCCGGCATCCCCAGTTGCGGCATGCCCGTGATAATGACTGTGCGCAGGTGCTGATCGGTCACCAGCGCGAGATATGAATGGTCCGCGATGGTTCGGGTGCCGCGCCCATCCGGGCCGTGGCAGGGAGCACAAACAGCCGCGAATACGTTACGGCCGCGCGCGGAGTCGCCCGCGTGGGAAGCTGCGTATGCCGGAGGTTTGTCGTTGTCGAATGCCCCCGGCTTGGCCCAGCCCCGAATTCCGCGAACGAGGTTTTCAATCTGCGCCTCGGTCAGCAGCCCGCCAGCTTTCTGGGCAAACGCCGGCATCGGGGTCCCAGGCCTGCCGTTCTCGATGGTGTGGCGGATGGTCGCATCATCGGCGATCGCCAGGTACACGGGGGTGCCGATTCCAACCGTCAAGCTTCCCTGTCCATTCAGCCCATGGCATCCCGAGCAGTTCTGAGCAAACAGCACCTGGAAATCGGTGACTTCGCTGGGGCGAACCACGCGCGTCTCCGCGACGCGGCGGCCCGGCGCTCCACCACACGACATAAGACCCAGCATCGCTGCCAGGCCCAGGACGCGATACTTCATCGCTTTGAATCCTCTGGGTGCTCGGGGATCAAGCCGGGAGCTTCGATCCCCATACGAACGATCAGCGGCAGGTGCTGGCGGGTAGTTATGCGTGCCTGAGCCGAGACCACGAAACCTGCTACCATGCCAAATGCGATTTGAGAAGCGACAAACCAAATCCAGTCGATGTGCTGGTTCATCACCGGGTTGACGAACGCAAGAATCCCGTAGATCAGGCCGGACCACAGCAGCGGAGCCGCGAATCCGCCCAGCAGAATCGGACGCCGCGGTAGCATCGGCAGCATCGCTCCATAGAGGAGGCCGACCATCAGCGAGATCAACAGGTGGAGCGGAATGGCGATCAAAAATTCATAGAGATTGAAAGTCCCGATCTGCCGGGCCGTTTCGGTGGCCATCGCGGGGAATAGCCCCGCAACCAGGAGATCCATTGCATACCAGACGCCGTTCCCGCTCAAAATCCCGTACACCCCGGCGAGCAACGCCATTGCCGCGCCGCCTGCAAGACCCCCTTTGATGCCGGCGGAAATCGGATAGATCTCTACCGGCAACCAGGCGCGGACGGCCGCCCCGGATCCTGCGATCCGTTCTACGGCACTCCGCGAGCTCTCAATCGCGATTTCTTCGTGCACCACGGGCGCCCGCTCGTGGGATTCGACTGGCAAGACCTCGCGGAACCAGCCGACTGCGCCTGCTACAGCCAGAATCGCGCCGAGCATGCTCACCGAAGCCGCCGTGACCAGTCCGGCGAATACCAGCGTCAGTCCAAACGCCAGCACGATCGGCCACGCCGTCGGTGCAGGCATTTCGATCTTCTCTGGAGTGTTCATCACCCCTCCGTCAAACTCCAATCACATAAACCACGACGAAGACCACTACCCAAACCGCATCCACGAAGTGCCAGTACAAGGAGAGAACCTCGAGTCGTTCGGCGTGCTCCTGCCGAAGCCGGTTAGCGAAATAGAACAGCGCCACCGTGATGAGAGCAAGCAGGCCCATCGTCACGTGAAACGCGTGCAGCCCTACCAGTGAGTAATAAGTCGTGCCGAACAGATTAGTATCGATCGTGAGGCTCTCATCCACGATGAGATGACGCCACTCGCGTGCGGTCCCGAACAGGAACGTGCCGCCCAGGAGAATTGTCAGCATCCACCAGCGCCCAAAAGCCGCCGTCTTTCCTGCCGCCATCCTGCGCACAGCGCTGTGCACCGTCAGACTGCTCGAAAGCAGACAGACCGTATAAAATATCGGCGCGTGCAAAACATCCTTGGGCTGCGGGCCCGTAAGGCTCTTTCCAATGTAGAAAAGATAGGCCACCACGAAGATCGAAAAAATGGCGGTCTCGGCCGCGATCAAGCAATACATTCCGACCCGACCTCGCGACAGAATAGGCCAATCGACGTTAGCGTCAGGTAAGGTTGCAGGCCACGTGCTCATCGGCTACTCGTACCTCCAGTCGGGGTCTTCCGGATGCTTCAAGTCCCACAGCGGCCGGCGGCTTCTCACCGATGGGATCACGGCGTAGTTGTAGACTGGCGGTGGCGAACTGGTGGACCACTCCAGCGTCCACGCGTCCCACGGATCGTTCCCCGCCGCCTTGCCTCGGTAGTAAGAGCGAATCAGATTGATCGCGAATGCCAGGATTCCAGCGGCTTGAAAGAACACCCCGATCGTCACGATCAGATTCCAGATATCCCATCCGCGGCCCGGCTCGTAGGTATAGATCCGGCGCGGCATGCCTAGAATCCCCGGGATATGCATGAAGTCGAAGGTCAAGTGGAAGCCGATGATAAAAAGCCAGAAGTGCAGCTTGCCCAAGACCTCGCTGTACATCTTCCCGCTGACTTTTGGGAACCAGTAGTAGAACGCCCCGAACGTGGCGAAGAGAATGCCACCCACAATTACATAGTGAAAGTGCGCCACTACGAAATACGATGCCGTCAACTGCCAGTCCAAAGGCGCCGCCCCCTGCATAATTCCGGTCAGGCCAGCGATCAGGAATTGAAACAGGAACGCGCTGCAGAACAGCATCGGCGTTTGAAAGCGGATTTTCCCTCCCCACATCGTTGCCAGCCAGTTGAAAATCTTGATGCCGGTGGGCACGGCAATCGCCATCGTCGAAAGTACGAAAAATGTGTTGGCTCCGGCGCTCATGCCGACCGTGAACATGTGGTGCGCCCAGACGCTCATGCTGATGAACCCGATGGCCACTGTTGCCAGGACCATTGCCTGGTAGCCGAAAATCGCTTTTCGTGAAAACACCGGAATAATTTCCGAGGCGAACGCGAAGGCAGGGAGCACCAGGATATACACCTCGGGGTGGCCGAAGACCCAGAAGAAATGCATCCAGATCACGGCTGATCCGCCCGCTTGTGTATCGAAGAAATGGCCTCCGAGGTAGCGGTCGACCAATAGCATGAGCTGCGCCGCGGACAGAGGGCTGATCGCCAGGATTATCAGGCTTCCCATCGTGAGGTTCATCCATGCCAGCAGCGGCATCCTCCCGAGAGTCATTCCCGGGCAGCGCATGCACAGAATCGTCGCGATGAGATTAACCCCGGCGCCGATGCTGCCAACGCCCGATACGAACAAGGATAGGGTCCAGAAATCTGTGCTGTGCCCTACTGAGAATGTCTTTGCAGTCAATGGGGCATAGGCGAACCATCCGACATCGGGCGCATTGCCCGCCCCATACAAGCCATTCCCTCCGACAAAGCTGAAGTAGAGGAACAGACCGCCTAGCGCCGTCATCCAGAAGCTGAAAGCATTCAGTCGTGGAAACGCCATGTCGCGGGCTCCGATCATCAGCGGTACAAGATAGTTCGCGAATCCCAAGACCATGGGCATGATCACGAAGAAAATCATCGTGGTGCCGTGCATCGTGAACATGCGGTTAAAGACCTGCGGCGACACAAGATCGTTGTGCGGGCGGATGAGCTGTAATCGCATGATAGTCGCCTCGATGCCGCCCAACACGAGAAAAACTAAAGCGAATAGGATATAGAGAATACCCAGCCGCTTGTGATCCACCGTGGTCACCCACTCGTGCAGCCGAAGTGGGAGCGGACGGGAGGCCGCCGGGAACTCGGACAGTACGATCGTATTTGCAGACATCAGCGGAGTGTCTCCAGGTAAGTAGCCACCGAGTCCACTTCTTGATCGCCCAATCCCATGGCTGGCATCTTCGATCCCGGTTTGATGGCATCCGGATTCTTAATCCAGAGCCGCAGCGTTTGAGGCGCGTTAGGCGCCGCGCCGGAAGCAATCGTGCCGCGAGTCATCAGATGAGTCAGGTCCGGTCCGAACCGCCCTTTGGCCGGCGTCCCGGAAACCCTGTGGCAGTTGACGCATGCCGTGGATTCAAAAATGCGCTGCCCGTCAGATAGGGAAGCGGTCTGAGCCGTTTGCTGTTGTTCGTGAACCCAGCGGTCGAATTCGTCGCGCGATTGCACGTAGACGCGCAGCAGCATCTTCGCGTGCTGCGTGCCGCAATATTGCGCGCACTGCCCCAGGAACAAGCCTGTTTCGTGTGGATCGATCCACATGTGATTAGGGTGATTCGGAATCAGGTCAGTCTTGCCGCCCAGCCGCGGCACCCAGAAACTATGGTCTGTATCCGCGGACAGTAGCGTGAGAAATGTGGGAGTGGGATGCGCTGGATCACTAACCGGCACGTGAAGCTCATTGGCCGTGACGATGTTCAAACCGGGATAACGATACTCCCACCAATACTGGTGTCCGGTCACGATCACCTCCAGGGCGCCAGCCGGACGCGGAGCATTCTGAACTGCCATGATTACGCGTGTCGCCGCCAGGAAGAGCGCCACCACAATGAGAACCGGGATGACGGTCCATGCCAGCTCCACCTGGCTGCTTCCGTAGATTTGCGCCGGCTCAATGTGATCGTCGCTGTGCTTATTTCTGTACCTGATGACCACGTAGGCTAGGAGTGCGAACACAACAATAAATACCGTCGTAACGGTCAAGAGTACGAAAAGTGACAATCCGAAAATCGTTTCCGCGGGAGTGGACGCCGGAGCAAAGATATTGGTCGGGCTCATGGGAAATGCGCCTGCTCAATACCGGATATCCAGCCAGCCAGTCCAATAATTGAGGTTGCGACCGGGCGTCGCCTGCTTCAAGAATTCGCCGGGAAGGAAATGGCCGAACTCCGTAAACCACGTCAGATTGCGAGTCATTCTCCACTGCAGTTGAGCGGAAGCCTGCGTGGCGATGTACCGGCCCTTGCTGTTTAGACCGGAGACGATTACAGCGCTACCGACGCTATACAGGCCGTCGCTCGTGCTCTCCCGCCAGAAAAATGCCGGATTGAACGTCAACGAGATGGACTTCCTCAGTTTCAGCTCCGCGGATGGTTGCATCGCGATTAGGTTGCGTCTTCCGAACAACTCCGCGTAACTGAAGTAAGGACCTTTTTCGTATATTGAGTTAAAGGTTTCCAGAGTCCGGCTGGATGGATTCTGATCCCCGCTAAAAGCCATGGCGCGTAACGCAAACCTCGGGCTTAGTGGCGCGGAGTCGATGCGATAGCCGGTCTCGGTAGAAACCGCCCATGCGCGGATGCGATCGGATCGAAAACCGCCCCACTGGAACGTAGGCTCCCACGTGTAATCCCAGTGTTGGGTATTCCCCCAAAGCCGTGTGCCGATGGTTTCTCTTTGTTCCCGGCCTGTCCCTTTCCCATCAAAAGGCACGGTTTTGTTATCCAGCCCCATATAGTAGAGATCTATATTTCCGCCCGGCAAAAGCTTGAATGGGTGGACTGCATAGGCCGACCAGAAACTGCTGGTGTGCGTCGGCGGGTCGTCGAGGTAACCGGAATTATCCAACACCGGTTTGAGAGCAAGTAAATCGACTGTCCAATCGCCCTTCAACCATGTGAGGCGGGCCCCATCGAAGCTGCGACGGATGTTGCGGCCATCCCGCGTTGAAACAAAGTTCTCTGATCCCAGCACAGCCTCTTGCCGGCCCGCGCGTAAAGTCAGGCTGTCCCGGCCGGACTTCCAAACGCCGAGGTCGAAGAAGCCCTGATGTACGTACATCTTTTCCTCGCCCAGGAACGGCGGCGGCCCTCCATTCTTGCCGTCTAGGAGACTGCTTGCGAGTTCGCCAAAAAAACGGAACCGTTCGCCCAAGTGCAGATCCGTGTGCAGGAAGTAACGCTGCATCGGATACACGTTGCCCGTTGGAGTGCTTGACCAGTTTGGGTTGCTCACGTATTCCCCGCGTTCACGAATCCAGAACCCAAAGGAGAGATAATAGTTTTCGCTTTCTCGGCTCAGCGGAACGAACTCGATCGGAGCGAGAATGCCGGTTCGGCAATCCGGATGCGAAAAATCCTGAGCGGTCTCGTCGTACGTCAACGGTGGAAGCGCCGGACACGCGGGTGCGGGTTCCTCCGTGCCTTCGGCCCAGACGTTAGCGGTCGCCAGCAGGGCGAAGAAGCCGGCGATATAACCGAACCTTATTTGCGAAACAGTCCACATGACGAACTTCGTTTCCTCCAGATCGGCCCGGCGTCAACGGCCGCACTCCAGCCACGGCAACAGTAATTCCAAACCTGCGCTCACTCAAACTAAACGGGATAAACGGACAAGAGTGGTTCTGGTGAGAATCAAACCAGTCCGATACAGCGGCATGTGTCGGAAAAGGTCTCGCCGGCGACGCTCTACTGACATCACCATGAGCGCAATCCGGGCCCATGCTTCATCCCCGCCGATTCGTGGGATGGCGCTTTCTCAAGCCCTCTGACCGATTTCTCGGCACGAAGCAAACCGATTCTCCCTTAAATGGCGCATTGGCAGGACAGATGCATTTTAGCGTATGGGGAGCGAATTGATTCTGCGACGCTCAACAGGAGAACCGATGTCAGCGAATATAGAGATCACGTCTCGCACTCCGATCGGATTCATCGGACTCGGATATCTTGGTTCCCGCATCGCGCGGCGCCTAGCTGATGCCGGGTTTCGAATGACAGTCTACGATCGCGATTCCGGGAAGGCTAACGGGTTTTCAAATCTCGGCGTCGGAGTCGCGCCAAATCTCGGCATGCTGGCCCGTAACGTCGAGGTTCTCATGTCATGCCTTCCGGACGGCGGTGCTGTTGAGGACGTCTACTTCCGAACAGGAAAAGTTCTGGAAAGCGTGGGAACGTTCACGAAGATCATTGAACTAAGTACGGTCGCCCCGGAAACCTCGCAGCGACTCCATCAAGCCGGACAAGAACTCTCCATTCCCGTCCTCGATGTCGCGGTCTCCGGGAGTACTCGCGCGGCCGAATCCGGCGCTCTCACGCTATTCGCGGGCGGCGAGCGCGCAGACTACGAAGTCGCGCAGTCACTTTTCGCCGCCATCGCGAGCCAGTGGTTTTACATGGGCCCGAGCGGCTCCGGCACAGCCATGAAACTGGTCGTGAACACGTTGCTGGGGCTCGGCATGCAAGCCATCGCCGAATCTCTGGCATTGGGCCGGGCGCTGGGTCTTCCGCGCGAGCTTCTGTTTGACACGCTATCCAAAACGGCGGTGGTCGCTCCGGCGCATGTTGGCAAGCTCGCCACCGCCAAAATGGGCGACTACGCGCCGCAATTCCCCCTCCGCCTTATGCGAAAAGACTTTGGGCTGATCTTAAACGAGGCGGCACGGACAGGTCTCTCGATGCCGGCTACCGAATCGGCCGCCATCAGCTTCGATGAGACCGCGAGTGGTCATGAGGAAGATTTTTCTGCTGTGGTCCGGCAAATGGAAGAACAGCTTGAGACTCGCAGCATTCTGCCGCCTGCCGCCTAGCATGCGGTTCATCAGTACTTTTCGAGAAAGAGACAAACGATGAAATCACGACAATTAGGAAAGAGCGACCTGAAGATTACGTCGATTGGAATCGGAGCATGGGCGATGGGTGGAGGGAAATGGGAATTCGCCTGGGGCCAACAGGAGGACGAGAAGTCGATCGCGGCGATTCACACCGGGCTGGATCTGGGTATTAACTGGATTGATACTGCGGCGGTGTACGGGCTCGGGCATTCGGAAACCGTCGTCGGCCGTGCGGTTCGGGGGTTGCGGGCTCGACCCTACATTTTTACGAAGTGTAGCCTGGTCTGGGATAAATCTGGAACCATCTCGCATAACCTGCAGGCTTCGTCCCTAAAGCAGGAATGCGAGGCTAGTCTCAAACGTCTCGGTATTGATGCCATTGATTTGTACCAGATTCATTGGCCTGCCTGGAAAGGAGCGCCGGAATCGGACTCCCCCGGATCCATCGAGGAAGCCGTTGCCGCGCTGGCGAAGCTCAAGGAGCAGGGGAAGATCCGCAATATCGGTGTGTCCAATTTCGATGCAGAGCAAATGCGGCGCGCGCAAATGGTAGCTCCCATTGCTTCGCTTCAACCGCCGTACTCGCTGGTAGCGCCCGAGGTGGAATCCACGATCCTCCCTTACGCGCGGAGCCAAAAGATTGGCGTCATCATGTATTCTCCCATGGGATCGGGCCTACTGACCGGAGCCATGACGCGGCAGCGGATCGCCGCGCTGCCCGAGGACGACTGGCGCAGGGGCAACCCTAATTTTCAGGAGCCGCTGCTTTCGAGGAATCTTGAGCTGGTGGAAACGTTGCGCGCGATCGGTCAACGCCGCGGTAGAAGTCCCGGCGAAGTGGCGATTGCCTGGACCTTGAAGAACCCCGCCGTCACGGCCGCGATTGTTGGTGTCCGCAGCGCGGAACAGGTGCAAGGTATTGTTGGCGCTGCCGGGGTCAAATTGACTCCGAGCGAGATCGCGGAAATCGAAAATCATCGTCTTCAGGACGCAGCGTGAGCTCTCCATGTGGATTGTAAGGCTCGCGCTTCGGCGCCCTTATACTTTCATCGTCATGGCGCTGTTGATCGCCATCCTCGGCGTCATGACGATCTTCACCACGCCCACCGACGTGTTTCCCTATATCAACATCCCTGTCGCCGGGGTCATCTGGTCGTATTCCGGCATGAGCCCCGACGACATGGCCAAGCGCGTTCTTCTGATCTCCGAGCGCGCCATTACTACGACAGTAAACAGCATCGAACACATCGAAGCGACCGCTTACAATGGCGTGGGCCTGATCCGCGTGTACCTTCAGCCGGGAGCTAACATCGATCTCGCCATATCTCAAATCGTCGCCGTAAATCAGACGATTCTTCGAACGCTGCCTCCCGGGATCTTCCCGCCTCTTGTGGTGCAATACGACGCATCCAGTGTTCCCATCATTCAGTTGGGGCTGAGCAGCAACTCCCTCACGGAACAGGAACTCTACGACTACGGCCAGAATTTCATTCGCACGCGCCTTGCGACCGTGCCAGGAATCTCTGTGCCTCTGCCGTACGGCGGCAAAGTCCGCACCGTTATGGTGGATCTGAATCCGAACGCGCTATTCGGAAAAGGGCTCTCCGCGACCGACGTCTCGAATGCTCTGAATCTGCAGAATCTCATCCTTCCTACCGGCACGGTAAAGGTGGGCACTCGTGAATATCTGATCGAGCTGAACAGCAGTCCGGAGCTGGTGCCGGCCATCAACAACGTGCCCATAAAAACCGTCAATGGCGCCCCGGTGTATATGCACGATGTGGCGGAGGTGAGGGATGGATACCAGGTTCAGACCAATATCGTCCGGGCCGACGGTAAACGGTCAGCTCTCCTGACCGTTTTGCGACACGGTGGCGCTTCCACGCTCGCGGTCGTTGCCGGGGTCAAGGGGCTGCTGCCGGCCATCGCGGCGACTCTTCCCACATCGCTCGATATCAAACCGCTCTTCGATCAGTCGCTCTTTGTGCGAGCGTCGGTGAGCGGGGTGGTGAGAGAAGCCACCATCGCGGCCATCCTGACCGGGCTGATGATTTTGCTGTTTCTCGGAAGCTGGCGGAGCACGCTGATCGTCTGCATCTCGATTCCGCTTTCAATTCTCACCTCGATCATCGTGCTGGGTCTGCTGGGACAAACGATCAACGTGATGACCCTCGGCGGGCTCGCGCTGGCGGTCGGGATTCTGGTGGACGATGCCACGGTCGAGATCGAAAACGTACATCGGAACATGGGGATTCCAGGCAAGACCCTGGTGCGCGCGATCCTCGACGGCGCTCAGCAGATTGCCACGCCCGCATTCGTTTCGACTCTCAGCATCTGCATCGTATTTGTACCCGTGCTCATGCTCTCCGGCGCGGCGAAATATCTCTTCACGCCGCTCTCTATGGCAGTTGTGTTCGCGATGCTCACGTCGTACCTGCTGACCCGGACAGTGGTGCCGACCATGGTTCACTATCTGCTCCCCTCGGAAATGGCGCTTTACCAGGGAGGCGATAGAGCTGCCGAAGCCGCCCGGAACGCCGGGCCGATCTGGAGCGTTCACGCCGCCTTCGAGCGCCTCTTTGAGAAGGGGCGCGACGCCTATCATGGCCTTCTCGACCGCGTCCTGCACCATCGTCTGATTTTCGGGAGTGGAATCGCTCTATTTGCGTTTTCCTCCCTGGGGCTTGTGCTCCTCGTGGGACAGGATTTCTTCCCGTTTGTAGATGCCGGGCAAATGCGGCTTCATGTGCGCTGCCCGACGGGGACTCGCATCGAAGAAACCGAACGAGTGTTCGCGGCGGTAGAGGCCGAAGTGCGCCGCGTCATTCCGCCCCAAGAGCTGGATGCCATTTTAGATAACATCGGCCTGCCGAACTCCGGCATCAACCTTGCCTTCAGCGACAGCGCCGTTAACGGCTCCGGCGATGGCGAAATTCTCATCTCACTCAAAGCGAAACACCGACCCACCATCGAGTACACCAGAGAGCTCCGCAGCAGTCTCGCTGCGCAGTTTCCCTCCGAAACATTCTTCTTCCAGGCAGCGGATATCACCAGCCAGATCCTCAACTTCGGACTGCCGGCCCCCATCGACCTCCAGGTGACCGGCAACGACGCGGCTGCCAATTACCGGATTGCATCTGACTTGCGCGAGCGCATCGCGCGTTTGCCTGGAGCCGTCGACACGTTCATCCGCCAGCAGGTCGATTATCCGACAGTGAAGGTAAACGTCGACCGAATCAAGGCTAACGAATCCGGGCTAAGCCAGCGGGACGTCGCCGACAGCCTCCTGATTTCGCTCTCCTCCAGCGGGCAGGTCGCGCCGAATCAATGGCTCAATCCGCAAAACGGCGTGAATTATCAGGTGGCCGTGCAAACGCCCCAGTACGATGTGCCGACTTTCGACGCCATGCAGCGCACGCCGATAACGGCTCTCAGTTCCGGCCGGGGCGTCCAGTTGCTCGATAATCTCGCCAGCTTGCAGCGCACCACGTCCACCGAGATCGAAAGCCATTACAACGTGCAAAATGTGATGGACATATATGCCAGCCCCGACCGCCGGGATCTAGGCGGCTTCGCGGCCGACGTGACCAGCATCGTGGACAAGGCTCGCCCCAGCCTGCCCCGCGGCACGACCATTGAAATTCGCGGCCAGGTGCAGACGATGCAGAGCTCGTTCACGCGTTTGGGCCTCGGCATGATCTTCGCCATTGTGCTGGTTTATCTGCTGATGGCGGTGAATTTTCAGTCCTGGCTCGATCCGTTCATCATCCTGACGGCGCTACCGGGAGCGATGGCGGGAATGCTCTGGATGCTTTACGTCACGCGGACTCCTCTCAGCGTTCCCGCGCTCATGGGCGCGATCATGGGGATCGGCGTCGCCACTGCCAATAGCATCCTGCTCGTCACCTTCGCCAATGACGAGCGCGAGGAAGGAAAGAATGCCGTCGAGGCGGCGCTGTCGGCCGGGTTCACGAGGATGCGTCCGGTAATTATGACGGCTCTCGCCATGATCATCGGGATGATTCCCATGGCACTTGGAATGGGGGATGGCGGCGAGCAGAACGCGCCGCTAGGCCGCGCGGTGATTGGCGATCTGTTGTTCGCGACGCCCACCACCCTGTTTTTCGTTCCCATCATGTATAGCCTTCTCCGCAGAAAACCCCCGCTTAATCTTGATACCCAGATAGCCCGGGAAGCCGGCGAATTGCCGGACACGCCAGGCGGAACGGATTAGCCTATGTCAGGTCCTGCCGGACGCTCGCAAAAACGCCGCATCGTCACCTTGATGCTGCTCGGACTGCTGGCGGTGGCGCTGCTGGCCGGCTACCTGCCGAGGAGGACGACGACGCGCCAGCTCGACCAGCTTGCGGCCGCTTTTCGCCTGACACCGCCGCTGGTCAACTCGGCGACCGTCGTCCGCGCGCCGACCGAGACTGAGGTGTCGTTTCCCGGCAACATCACTCCGATCACCGAAGCCTATATCTATGCACGCGCGACCGGCTATTTGAAGCGGCGGTATGTGGACATCGGAGACCGGGTCGCGGCCGGACGACTGCTGGCCGAGATCGATGCGCCCGACCTTGATCTTCAGGTGACGCAGGCGGCGGCTTCCCTGGCACAGGCGCAAGGACAGCTCGGCCAGGCGCAAGCCACGCTCGAGCAATTGATCGCCACCCGCGACCTCGCTTCTGTCACATGGCAGAGGTATCAGGTGTTGACCAAGAGCGGCGCCGTTTCGCGGCAGGCCGGAGACAACCAGATGACCGCGTCAAAGACGGCCGAGGCCAATGTGGTTGCGGGCCAGAAGAGCCTGGTGGCGGCGCAGGAGTTGGTGCGAGCGAGCCAAGCGGCCCTCGACCGGCTGATTGCCCTCCAAGGTTACGAGAAAGTGATCGCGCCGTTCGCCGGCATCGTGACCGCGAGAAATGTCGACGTGGGAGCGCTGATTTCCACCACCGGTTCGAGCCTCGGACCAGCGCTCACCAACGAGGCCGCGCCCTCTGATGTGCCCCGCGGCGGCGAGATTTTCCGGGTCGCGCAGATTGACAGGTTGCGAGTGCTGGTGCCGCTGCCGCAGACGGAGGCATCGGGCATCCATGTAGGCGAGACCGCTACGGTCACGGTCGACCAGCTGCCGAACCAGCCTTTTCGCGGACGGATCAGTCGCACATCGGAATCGCTGGATGCCGCGTCGCGAACGCTGCTGACCGAGGTCGAAGTGGTCAACCCGAAGGGGGTCCTGCTACCGGGAATGTACGCCACGGTTCAGTTCGTTACCCAGCGGGCTGCACCTCCTTTCCTGGTTCCCGACGCTTCGGTTGTGGTCAACGCTGAGGGGACGTCGCTGGCGCTCCTGAAGCCGCTGACTCCCCAGGAGCGGCAGAAGGCGCAATCGGGCGGAACGGATCCGGCGCTGTTGGCGCGTTCGCGACGGGTCCACTTCGAGAAGGTGAGCCTGGGGCGAGATTACGGAACCACGATCGAAGTTTTCGACGGGCTGCAAGCCGGGGGGACGGTGGTCGTGGACCCAGGGGATACCGTTAAGGAAGGCGCGATCGTGCAGATCGCGGCTCCCGCGGGCGGGAGTAAGTGAGGTCATGACTCGCCGCCTCCTGTTGATTCTTGCGTGCACCACTGCGTTCGCGCAGCAGGGATTCCTGCGTCCTAGCGGATTCGTCCGCGCGTACGAGGCGCCGTCGGTGCCGCCGGTGAATTTCCAGAACTCGCAGCGCATCTTCGATCTGCTGCGGGCCGGGCAGATTTATCTTTCTCTGCAGGACGCCATCGCGCTGGCGCTCGAAAACAACCTGGATATCGAACTGGGACGTTTTCTGCCCAAGGTTGCCGATACGGATGTGTTGCGGGCCCAGGGAGGCGGGCTGCTGCGCGGGCTGAATCTGTTGGTGAACGAGACGGCTCCGGGCATTGGCGGCCCCAGCGGACCGCTGTTGACCAACCTGACTGCGGGTTCCACTCCCAGCGCGCTCGTCAATACCAATTTCTCCGACATTGCGCTAATCAGCCAGCAGCAGAATAACCTCTCGGTGACGGATCCGATCGCCATGGCGAACGGACCAGCGCTCCCGCAGTTCGACCCTATCTTTTCCGCGCAAGTGAACACAGAGCACGCGACGACTCCGGAATACAGTTCCATTCTGACCGGTTCCAACTGGCTGGCGGAAAACAATCTGAACGCCAATACCGGTTTGAACGTGGGCTTCTCCTCCGGCACCCAGCTCAGCGCTAACTTCAATAACAGCCGGTACTCAACCGACGCGACCCGTTATACGTACAATCCATTCGTTAGCAGCAGCATCGGGTTCACGATTACGCAGCCGCTGCTGCAGGGTTTCGGCGCGAGCCTGAACCGAAGGTTCATCCGGATCGCGCGCAACAACCGGAATGTGGCCGATCTCGTCTTTCGGCAGCAGGTGATCGACACGGTGGCGGGCGTCACCCGGCTCTATACGGATCTGGTGAGCCTGAACGAAGACGTTAAGGTGAAGCAGGAATCGCTGCGGCTCGCGGAGCGGCTCTACGAAGACAACCGGAACCAGGTGACGCAGGGCACGCAGGCTCCCATCGAAGTGACGCGCGCGAACGCGGCGTTGGCGGCGAGCCGGCAGGCGCTCATCACCGCCCAAGGCCTGGTGCGCCAGCAGGAGCTGATCGTGCTGACCGCACTGACCCGGGGCGGGCTCGCCAATCCCGAGCTGCTGGCCGCGCATATCATGCCCACCGATTCGCTGCTGGTTCCGGAGCGCGAAACCGATCAGCCGCTGGAAGGCCTGGTGAGGACCGCAATTCAGAAAAGGCCGGACCTGGCCGGCGCAGGGCTCCAGGTGGAGAACACCGAGATCAGCCTGAAGGGGTCCCTGAATGCCTTGAAACCGCAATTGGACCTGGTCGGAACGGCTCAGAACAGTGGGCTCGCCGGAGATCAGAATTCTCTGGCAGCTTCATCGTCGCCGGGGTTGGCGGTCGGCGGCTACGGTTCGGCACTCGGGCAGGTGTTTCGCCGCAACTACCCGACCTACGCCGTCGGCGTGCAACTTACGGTTCCGTTGCGCAACCGGGTGGCGCAAGCGGATGCGGTGCGGGACGAATTGCAAGTCCGCCAGGCGCAGGTGCGCCGGCAGCAGCTTGAGGACCAAGTGCGCCTGGAGGTGGCGGATGCCGAGGAAAATCTGCGGCAGGCGCGGGCCGCATATGAAGCGGCGGTGGAAGCCAGCCACCTGCAGGAGCAGTCGGTGACTGTCGAGCAGCAGACTTTCGACGTGGGCCTCTCTACCAATCTTCAGCTCATTCAATACCAAACCTATCTGGCGCAGGCGCGTTCGACCGAGGTGGCTTCGCGGGCAGCTTACGTAAAAGCGCAAATCGCGCTGGAACGAGCGCTAGGTACGATCCTCGAAGATCACCAGGTTACAATCGACCAAGCGTACCGTGGCGCCAAGTAAGGGGTGGGCGGCGTTTTCCGCATCGATCGAAGCGGAATTCTGAGCGGTCTTGTTCAAAGTAAGTCACCGCGATGCTTCCGCTTCGATCGAAGGGGGCTGAGTTGCTCCCGATCCGCAGCTATCACTAAACGCCCCAGCAAGGTCAGGAGAAATTTTCTCGTTGTGAAGCCCGGGAGTTGGGCGAAGGTGGGTGTCGGCCGACTGTCACGAACATGTCGGCCAGGCATCGCGATCTGCCCGCACGGTCGTGCTTTCTGGCGTTTACAATGCAGGCATTTGGTCACCGTCTTGCTCTTCTAGTAACGCCAATCTTCCACCGGCCTGTACATCCTTCACTGTGCTGCAGGAGGCTTTGGCGTTGGAGCAGGACAATGATCAGTGAATCGACCAGACTGACGGAAAACCAAGCGGCGGGTCTGACTAGACGCAGCAGACTGGGAAGGTTGGCAGGTATTGGCATTGTCATTCTGGGTGTTGTGGCCGCTTTTCTGTATCTGGGCGGTTGGTTCACTCCACGCGCATTGACGCCCGCGCGGTTCGTCGACGCTTTTGAGCGGGTGGATGGAATCCATTCCGGTTTCCGCCGCAATCATGCGAAGGGCGTAGGCGTCATGGGTTTTTTCGAGAGCAACGGCCACGGGACGCGCCTCTCGAAGGCCGTTGTGTTCAGAACTGGCCGAGTGCCCGTCATCGGCCGCTTCTCTCTCGGGGGAGGAAATCCGGATGTTGCGGATGCGCCCGATACCGTCCGCGGCCTGGGACTTCTGTTTCGGCTGCCGGATGGCGAGGAATGGCGTACTGCGATGATCAATCTCCCGGTATTCCTGGTGAACACACCGGAAGCGTTTTACGATCGTTTGGTTGCCGCGCGGCCCGATCCGCAGACGCATAAACCCGATCCGGCAAAAATAACGGCATTTCTGGCGGACCATCCCGAAACGGTGCAGGCGCTGAAAATCATCCAGAGCCACGCCGTGTCGTCCGGTTTCGAGAGCAGCACATACAACAGTCTCAATGCCTTCCGCTTTGTGGATTCGGGCGGCAGATCGATTCCCGTTCGCTGGTCGATGGTGCCGGTACAGCCGTTTGCAGCCGCGAATACGACGGCGGCAAACCGAGGAAACAGGAATTATCTTTTTGAGGCTCTGATCGCGAGCATGCGGCAGCGGCCTCTGCAATGGCATTTGATTATTACAGTCGGGCAACCCAGCGATGTGACTAACGATCCCAGCATCCCCTGGCCTGACGGGCGAGAGCACGTGGATGTGGGGACTCTATCGCTGAATTCTGTTGAGAGTGACGATACCAGCCCGGCCCGAGACATCAATTTTGATCCGTTGGTTTTGCCGGCTGGAATAGTGCCGTCGGACGATCCTCTGCTCAGTGCCCGATCGGCCGTCTATTCACAGTCGTATACAAGACGCGCGGGCGAGACGAAAACGCCCAGCGCGGTCACTCCTTCTGAGGTGCGGAAGTGAATACACAAACGACAACCGAGCGGCGGCAATTCACAGTTTCGATGCGGTTCCTGCACTGGTTGACGGCCGCGATGGTCTTGACCATGCTCGGCATTGGTGTCGCTATGGTCTCATCTGCGGCCAGCTATCATGCCCTAGTTTCCATTCATCGCCCGTTGGGCATCCTCATTCTGCTTTTAGTGGTGATTCGCTATGTGAACCGGTGCTTTTCCGCCCTGCCTCCTTTTCCCGCCACCATGTCGTCCCAGGAACGCTTTGTTGCGTCGGCGTCCGAAATGGCGTTTTATTCATTGCTGTTTTTGCTGCCGCTAGTCGGCTGGGGAATGTTGTCGGCGGCCCGCTATCCGATCGTACTGTATGGATCGCTGCATCTCTTCCCGATTCTTCCCCACAACGCTATGTTGTACGCAGTGCTGCGGAAGACGCACACGCTCCTGGCTTACCTGCTATTCCTGATGTTTATCGCTCATTTTGGAGCAATTCTGTTTCACACACTGATTGTGCGAGATGGGATGTTCGGCCGTATGGCGCCATGGCGAGTTCGCACGATCAGCCTTCCGGCCATGGCACGGACACGAGACAATTGAACCAGCTGTAGCATTCCCTGCCGGGAGCCGCTGCCGATCGCGGCCACAAACCGAGCTTCGTCCCGACGCGTGGGTGCGGCCAATCTCCTGGGGCGCTGTGGATGCCTTTAGGCGTGACGCAGGTGACGGACCGCCGACATCGGCAGCCGGCTGGTTAGGACTCACGCTTTCGATCATCGGTTCGGCCTATCTCCGATTGATGTGAATGGACTCGCGAGCGTGCAGCAGCAGGGCACAGCGCGGTTGAAGGAGATTTGCACCAAAGTACAGCTGGTGCGGATTCGGAGGTGCGGCTAATCTGACAATGAGCGGGTTCGATGGACGTGGCTGGATCCATATACGGAGGGGACGAATTCATGAGCGGCCGTCCGTTTCCGATTCGGGTTCTGGTGGCCGACGAAAATCAATTGATTCGTGTCGGCATCGCTACACTGCTGCTTCCCGAGGCGGATATGAAGCTTGTGGGCGAAGCGTCAAACGGACGGGAGGCGATCGCCAAATTCCGGCAGTGCCAGCCCGACGTGACGCTGATGGATCTGCAGATGCCGGAAATGGATGGTTTCGAGGCAATGGTGGCGATCCGCGGTGAATTTCCGGAAGCGCGCTTCATTGTCCTGACGACCTATACCGGCGATGCACCGGCGCAGCGCGCGATGCAGGCCGGCGCGAGAGGGTACCTGCTGAAAAATCTGGCGCACAAGGAGCTGCTGCAAACGATCCGGACGGTGCACGCCGGGCGGAAGGCGATGGCGGCGGAAGTCGCCTTGGGGGTCGCCGAGCACAGGAGCGAGCAAGGCTTGACGGCCAAGGAAATCGAGGTGCTGCATCTGATCGCGGCGGGAAACGCCAACAAGGAGATCGCCGCGCAGTTTTTGATTACCGAAGAAACTGTCAAGAGCCGCGTGAGGAACATCCTGGAGAAGCTCGGCGCGAACGACCGGACGCATGCGGTCACGATCGCGTTGAAGCGCGGCATCATCGAGCTGTAATCACTCAAAAGGGAAAAATCCACGCTCCGATTGGGGTGTTCTCCCTCGGGTGGGCCCGTTACGCTGAGGAGGGAGAGTTCCCTCTGCGGCGTCTGTATTCCACTTTCGCCCGGGGCCACCCGGGGGCGCAAGCCCGTCAGCATTCCCCAAAAGAGTGATTTTGGTTTCCCACAAGACGGGTAAGCAGATGCCAACTATCCAGTCAGATGAGATTACTCGATTCGGGGTTTTCGTCCGGCGGCAGTCGGCGCAGAATGAAGGAAAAAGGGGAGGTGCGACGAAGTAGGACGGGCGCTCCTCAGGAAAGGATGAGCGGTCATGGCATCATTTGCTTACAGTCATCACGGGGGGCTCTCCGTGGTGGGGCAGGGGACCGGGGCAATCTCGTACATTGACCTCGACGAGCAACTCGAAATCTTGCGGCGCCAGGAAGTGTGCAGTGAATTTGCTGGCGTCGTAGGGTCCAGCGAGGCGTTCCGAGGGGTATTGGACCTGGTCCGGATTGTGGCACCAACCGACTCCACGGTTCTGATCGAAGGGGAAACCGGCACTGGAAAAGAAGTCATCGCGAACGCCATCCACGTCCACAGTAAACGCCGAGGCGGGCCATTGATTAAGGTGAACTGCGCGGCGATCCCCGAAGGGCTCCTCGAGAGCGAACTTTTCGGTCACGAGAGAGGTGCGTTTACCGGAGCCTTGGCGCAGAGAGTGGGCCGATTCGAGGCCGCAAACGGCGGCACGCTGTTCCTGGACGAGATCGGCGATATTCCCCTGGCGTTACAGGCGAAGCTTCTGCGGGTTTTGCAAGAGCAGGAATTCGAGCGTTTGGGCAGCACATGTACGCACAAGGTGGATTTGCGGGTGGTTGCGGCGACGAATCAGGATCTTGCGCAAATGGTGGCGGCCAAGCAGTTTCGCATGGACCTGTATTACCGGCTCAACGTGTTTCCGATTGCGTTGCCCCCGCTACGGATGCGCGCGGGCGACATTCCGGCGCTGGTGGCGCTCTTCGTGCAAAAGTTCGGCGAAACCATGGGGAAAACGGTTTCGAAGATTTCTCAAGCAGCCATGGCAGCGCTGATGCGGTACCCATGGCCGGGCAATATTCGAGAATTGCAGAACTTCATCGAACACGCCGTCATTGTGAGCCACGGCGAGGTGCTTCACATACCCAGATTTCCCTCGATCCCGACGATGAGGCCGGAGCCCCTGACGTTGGAAGAAGCGGAGCGGGACCACATCGTGAAGGCGTTGGAAGAGAGTAACTGGGTGGTCGGCGGGGAGCGGGGCGCCGCGGCGCGCCTGGGTGTCAAACGAACGACCTTGATTGACAAGATGCGCCGGCGGGGGATTTCGCGGGAAATGGTTCAGCGGCCGGCGTAGCGTCAACGCCATTCGCGGGCTTGTCCGGCATCAACCGATTTGTGATTTGAATTGCATAATGACTTCAAAATCGGTTGTTTTGGCGCTGCCGCAGTGGTAGTTTTACTGTATCCCGTTGGTACCTGCGGGCCCTTGCGGGGGAACAGGCGGGCCTGCGCTTCGATGAAAAACAGTCACCATTGCTTAATAAATACTCCGGTATAGGAGGCTCCTTCCACTGTCCCAATGATCGCCGGAACGTATAACGCGGGCTTAGTTGCGCTTTCCGTGCTGATTGCGATGGTAGCCTCGTATGCTGCCTTCGATTCAGGAGAGCGAGTCTCAGCTTCTGGCGGCCAACGGCGCTGGGCATGGCTCACCTGCGGAGCCATCGCCATGGGCTTCGCAATTTGGTCCATGCACTATGTGGGCATGCTGGCATTTGTCCTTCCCGTGCCTGTGCTTTACCACGTGCCGACGGTTGTTTTATCTCTGCTTGTGGCCGTTGCCGGGGCGGCGATAGCGCTCTACATCGTGAGCAAGAAAACGATGCGCCGAGTCGATACCGCGGTTGCCGGCGTGTGTCTCGGAGGAGCAATCGTCTCGATGCATTACATCGGCATGGGGGCAATGCGCTCAGCAGCCATGCATCACTATAGGGCGAGTCTGGTGGTTTTGTCCGTGGTGGTTGCGGTTACGTCCTCATCGGTGGCCGCATGGCTCGCAATTCGATTTGGCAGATCTCACCAAGGGTTTACGCGGACCAAAATCAGTGCCGCATCGCTGATGGGCGTCGGTATCGCCAGCATGCATTACACGGCAATGGCGGCCGCATACTTCATGCCTGACTCTGCACCTCCAACGCGTTATACGGTCGAGGTCTCGACGCTGGGCGCCTTCGGCATCGGAACGACGACGCTGCTGTTACTGGGCACAGTGCTAATTACGATGTGGTTTGACCGGCGATTGCAAAACGAACGCCTACTCCAGCATCTTTACAGCGATCTTCAAGAGCGCGAAGCGAAAATCCGGCGGTTGGTCGACGCCAATATCATCGGTGTCTTCATCTGGAATCTGGACACGATTGTCGAGGCCAATGATGCGTTTCTTCATATGTTGAGCTACAACCGTGAAGATCTGGTTTCAGGTCGCTTGCGCTGGACGGACCTGACGCCGGCTGAATGGAGCATGTGCAGCGAACGGGCCGAGGCAGAGTTAAAGGCGGCTGGTATCGTTCAACCCTTCGAGAAGGAGTACCTCCGGAAAGACGGCAGTCGTGTACCCGTGCTGGTTGGCGCCGCGACTCTCCATGGCAGTTCCAATGACGGTGTCGCTTTCGTAATGGATATCAGCGAGCATAAGCGGGCCGAAGAGGAACGCGAGAGATTGCGCCAGATGCTGGCGGATCTCGCGCATATCAATCGGGTGACCACCATGGGAGAGTTGACTGCCTCGCTGGCCCACGAAATCAAGCAGCCGATCGCCGCAGCAATAACCGATGCTAAGACCTGCTTGCGATGGCTTGGCCGCGATGAGCCCGAGTTGGAAGAGGCGCGCGAGGCAGCTGCGAGAATGGTCAAAGACGTGACTCGTGCTTCCGACATCATCAGCCGGATCGAGTTGCTATTCAAGAAGGGCGCTTCGCCACGGGAGTTGCTCGACGTGAATGAAACCATTCAAGAGATGATTGTCCTGCTTCGCAACGAGGCGAGCCGGCATTCGATTTCGATCCGCAGCGAACTCGCTAGCAATCTTCCCAAGAGCATCGCGGACCGCGTGCAATTGCAACAGGTATTGATGAATCTCATGCTGAACGGCATAGAAGCGATGAAGGAAGTGAACCCGGCGGGCGAACTTACCCTCAGCTCGCTGTGGCGGGAGGGCCACGTGGTGATCTCTATCAGCGATACCGGAGTGGGCCTTTCCCCGGAGCAGGCCGACCAAATTTTCAACCCATTCTTTACCACGAAACCTCAGGGAACCGGCCTGGGACTGACGATCAGTCGTTCGATCATCGAGTCGCACGGAGGCCGACTATCGGTTATCTCTTCCGGCTCTGGCGCAACGTTTCAGTTCACTTTGCCGAGCGAAGGCAGCGCACACCACGCTGCTTAGCTGGTGACTTCCATGCCATCTCGCGGGGCTCTTTGGCATGCGAGCTAAGAATTACTCAGCCTGATTTTGGAGGGAAATTTGAGGAAAGTATAGAATGGGCAAGGGACTGGCGGGCGGCTGTGGGCCACTTCAAACGCTGGACGCGGCGCGACCTTTCATTTCACGCTACCCACAACCCTCGAGGCGCACACGTGATGGCAGCGGAGAATCCTACGGTCTTCATCATTGACGACGATGCCGGCATGCGCGCGGCAATCGAGGGTCTGCTGAAGTCGGTGGGGCTGCGTTCCGAGTCGTTCGGGACTGCGAAAGAATTCCTGGTCAGGCGGTGCGCCGACGCGCCCAGTTGCCTGGTTCTCGATGTTCGCCTTCCCGGGGAGAGCGGCCTGGATTTTCAACGGAAGTTGACCGAAGCTGGCGTCAAAATTCCCATAGTTTTCATCACGGCCCACGCCGATATTCCTATGACGGTGAAGGCTATGAAATCCGGGGCGATCGAATTTCTGACTAAACCGTTCCGCGATCAAGACCTGATCGATGCGATTCAGCAGGCACTCGAACGCGACCGCGCACGGCGGCAAGGACAGGACGAAATTGCCGATCTGCGCGATCGTTATCAGACACTTACCGCGCGCGAGCGCGAGGTGATGGAACTAGTGGTGTCAGGAATGCTCAACAAGCAGATCGCCTTCCAACTCGCCACCAGCGAAATCACGGTAAAGACCCATCGTGGTCATATCATGCGGAAAATGCACGCCGAATCGCTTGCCGAATTGGTCAGGATGTCGGAAAAGTTAAAAGCCTCCCTTTAGCAATCGAGTAGCAATCGAGCTGCGGGGTTTTCTGTGACTCTCCGGACAAATGCCTCGCCGAACCTTATACCAAAGTATAATTGCGTCAACCAACGCATAATAGCGCCGGATAGCTGTCCGCCTTAAATTATTGGTATGAGCAATCCGCAAAGCGTTGCAATCGTCGACGACGATGATTCAGTCCGGGGGGCCCTTCAAGGTCTGATGAAGGAGGCCGGCTTCGAGGCGCGGGCCTTTCCATCTGCGGAAGATTTCCTGAACTCCGGACTGCTGCACGAAACGGGATGCCTGATAGCGGACATCCGCATGCCCGGCATGTCAGGGCTGGAACTGCAGCAAACGTTGAATGCGAATGCCTGTCGCATGCCGATCATTTTCATAACCGCGCACGGTGACGCAAAAATGCGCTTGCAGGCGATGCGGGCGGGTGCGGTCGAATTCCTGGCAAAGCCGTTTGACGATGAAATCCTGCTCGACAGCGTTCGGGCAGCGCTGGAGAAGTAACGCATTATAACAAGCACCCACGAAGGCAGGAGGGGAATATGGCAGCTTCGGTAATATCCCACATTGGGCAAGCGGGCCTTGATAATCGCCGGTTCCAGCAGATCATCGGGACAAGCCGGGCTCTGCAATCGGTGCTCGAACAAGTCGAACTGGTCGGCCCTACAGATTCCACTGTTTTGATTCTTGGAGAGACTGGCACCGGGAAAGAACTCATCGCGCGTGCAATTCATAACGTCAGCTCGCGGTGCGGCCGTGCGTTCATCAAGCTGAATTGCGCCGCTATTCCTTCAGAGCTCTTGGAAAGCGAACTGTTTGGCCATGAGAGAGGAGCTTTCACCGGAGCTATCACTCAACGGGTTGGACGGTTTGAGGCGGCGAACGGCGGCACGCTGTTCCTGGATGAAATCGGTGACATGCCGCTGAACCTGCAGCCCAAACTGTTGCGAGTCTTGCAAGAACAGGAGTTCGAGCGCGTCGGCAGTACCTACAGTCGACGTGCCGATGTGCGTGTCGTCGCCGCGACCAATCAGGATCTGGCCGGCTTGGTCGCCGAGAAGCAGTTTCGAATGGATCTCTTTTACCGGCTAAATGTTTTCCCAATCGCACTTCCCCCACTGCGACAGCGCGCGGAAGATATTCCGATGCTGGTAAGGCATTTTCTCGATAAATACAGCGAAAGTATGTCGAAACAGATCTCGCAAATTTCGGACGACGCGATGGACACGCTGAAGCGCTATCCGTGGCCTGGAAACATTCGAGAGCTGCAGAACTTCATCGAACGGGCAGTCATCCTAACTGCGGGCGGCACATTGCGACTCCCGCCGCTGTCATCTGCGATGACGATTCGGACAGAGCCCATAACCCTGAAGGAATCGGAGCGGGATCACATTTTGAAGGCACTGGAGCAATGCAATTGGGTGGTGGGGGGCCGATGCGGGGCCGCCGCGCGTCTCGGCCTGAAACGGACGACGTTGATCGACAGAATGCGCAGGCACGGCCTCTCGCGCCAGGCTGGGTTCGATGCGCCGGCATGTCCGGTTCCGGATTGTGCACGACAAAGCACGTAGCTGAAGCGGTTTAGACCTTTGCACCAAAGTACAGCTGGTGTCTACTCAGCTCTCGGCTCTAATCTGATAACGAGCAAGCCGATGGAAGCGACCGGGCCAATCAAGATCGCAGTCGTGGACGATGACGAATCCGTTCGTGAGTCCCTTCTGGGCCTGGTTGAGTCGGTGGGATACGATGCCGCTCCGTTCCGCTCTGCCGAAGAGTTCTTAAATTGGAAGCGCTCGGACGAGTTTGCCTGCTTAATATTGGATATTCGGCTGCCGGGAATGTCCGGACTGGAACTCTATTGCCAGTTGATCACGAAGGATGAACGGGTTCCGGCTGTATTCATAACCGCCCATACCGACCGAGCTGTGCAATCGCGGGCCTTGGCGAAGGGCGCCTCGGCGTTTTTACTCAAACCGTTTAAGCCCGAAGCTTTGCTCGACGCCGTGAGGACTGCGGTTGCCAAATCGAAGGCCCGAACGCCGTTTGAGGAGGAAACATGATGTCTGCTCAAGCCATAGCAATTGATCGTCCTTTACAGCCGATTGCGCAGGGAGAAGACGGCGTCTACTTTGTTGGATACCTGAAATCTCTGGAGCGCGATAGACAAGGCCGGAACCAATTTGAAGGGATCGTTGGGGTGAGCCCGGCTCTCCGTGCAGTACTTGAGCAAGTTCGGACTGTGGGTCCTACGAACTCCACAGTGCTGATCGAAGGAGAAACGGGCACCGGCAAGGAGCTGATCGCGAACGCCATTCACGCCCACAGCAATCGGGGTAACGGCCCATTTGTTAAGTTGAACTGCGCGGCCATTCCGGCGGATCTGCTGGAGAGCGAACTCTTCGGCCATGAAAAGGGGGCGTTCACTGGTGCTGTGGTACAAAGGGCCGGCCGCTTCGAGGCGGCGCACGGCGGCACACTGTTCCTGGATGAAATCGGCGATATGCCCTTACGGCTGCAGGGGAAGCTGCTACGAGTATTGCAGGAACAGGAATTCGAGCGTCTCGGCAGCACCTACACGCGGCGCGTCGATGTACGGGTTGTTGCGGCAACCAATCAGGATCTGGCTGGCCTGATCGCCGAGAAGCAGTTCCGAATGGATCTGTATTACAGGCTTAACGTTTTTCCCATTTCACTTCCGCCGCTACGCCGGCGCCGGGAGGATATTCCCGCGCTGGTGGCATATTTTGTGCAGAAGTTCGCAGACCGTATGTTGAAACAGATCGTCAGCATTTCGAGGAACGCGATGGAGACTCTTATGAGCTACCCGTGGCCGGGAAATATTCGGGAGTTGCAGAATGTCATCGAGCGGGCAGTGATTCTGAGCAAGAACGATGTTCTGCAGCTGCCAGCTCTGCCGGTTCGGATGCTGGTTCGGGCCGAGCCCGTAACGTTAGAGGAAGCGGAACGCGTTCACATTATGAAGGCACTGGAGGCGAGCGACTGGGTGGTGGGCGGGAAGAGGGGCGCGGCGACGCGCCTTGGCCTAAAGAGAACGACGTTAATCGATAAAATGCGCAAACGTGGTATTTTGCGAGAAATGGTTCAGCGGCCGGCTTAACGTCAAAGGCTCTTTGCCGGGTTTTGTGCCGGCTTCAACCCATGTGTGATTTGGATTCCATTGTGGATTCATGGTCGGTTGTTTTTAGCGCCGCTGCAGTGGTAGTTTTACTGCATCTCGTTGGTACCGGCGGGCCCTTGCGGGGAACATGCGGGCCTGCGCTTCGATGAAAACAACAGTCACCATCGCCTAATAACACTCCGCTATAGGAGGCTCTATGAGCACGTTAGCCGCGGTCAGCGCGCCGGTTGAGCTGAGACGGACGGGAATCGGCGTTGTCGGAGACGTCCCCTGGGGAACGCACTTCTTCATGTTTCACGAAACGCCGGAGGACCTGCTCGACATCTTAACGCCGTTCTTCCAGGCGGGGCTGGAGAGCAATGAATTGTGCCTGTGGGTCATCTCCGAGCCGTTCGACGCCGAAACCGCCCGCGACTCGCTGGCCGCGGTCATAGGCGGGTTCGACCGCTACCTGGACCGGGGCAACATCCAGATTCTCAGCGGACGCGAGTGGTACATGACCGATGACGAATTGGACCTGGATCGAGTGACGCAGAACTGGAAAGACAAGATGAGCTACGCCCTATCCAACGGCTATGCCGGCTTGCGGCTCAGCGCGGACACGGCCTGGCTCGAAAAGAAGCACTGGAAGGCGTTCGCAGCATATGAGGACGAAGTCAATCATGCGATCGGCGATTGGCCGATGATCGCGCTATGCACTTATCCCTTGAGAGGAGCTGCCGCGGCTGAAATTCTGGATGTGACCCGTACGCACCAGTTTGCCATCGCGCGACGGAATCGCCAATGGGAAATGGTCGAAACTTCGGAGCTGAAACAGGCAAAAGCCGAAATCCAAAGGCTGAATGAGGAACTGGAGCAGCGCGTCAGGGACCGAACTTCACAATTAATCGCCGCTAACGAGGAGCTGAAGCGTGAAATCACCGAGCGGCAGCGCGCCGAAGAAGCATTATTCGCGGCGCAAGCGGAATTGGCCCATGCGACGCGGTTAACGGCAATGGGGGAAATGGCGGTATCCATTGCGCACGAGGTGACTCAACCGATTACAGGCGTCGTAGCAAACGGCAACGCGTGTATGCGTTGGCTGACGGGCGACGCTCCGGATTTGGAGAAGGCCCGGGCGACTCTTAAACGTATCATCAGGGATGGAAATCGCGCGAGCGAAGTAATAAACGGAGTTCGCAACCTGGCGAAGAAGACGCCTCCATCCAAGGAGCCCGTGGATGTAAACGAGCTTATACGGAATACGATCACTCTCACGCTCGGAGAAATGAAAAGAAATCGAGTGCATCTTGAGACCGAGCTTGACGAAGGCCTTCCATCCGCAATTGGCGATAGTGTTCAAGTTCAGCAGGTCTTGCTGAACTTGATCATGAATGCAGTTGAGGCGATGAGCTCAGTAACCGACCGGCAGCGAAAGCTCATTACTGTCTCGCAGCGACTGGAAACTCCTCCGGCCATTCAGGTCACCGTACGCGATAACGGCATCGGGTTGGCTGAAGGAGCCTCGGATCGGGTCTTCGATGCATTTTTTACAACCAAACCCCAAGGAATGGGGCTTGGGCTTTCGATTTGCCGGACGATTATAGAGGCACACGGCGGACAACTAACGCTCGACAGAAATCCCGATCACGGGGTTTCCTTCCAGTTCGTGCTGCCTGCCGGAACGGAAACGGTGCAGTGAACGTTGAGCAGGACAATTCGATTGCCCCAGCGTCCGAAGGGCCGGGCGCAGGGAACGAACTCATATTCGTAATCGACGACGACGTTTCGGTTCGAGAGGGGCTGGCCGAATTGATTGAGTCACTGGAGTTCCGCGTTAAGGCATATTCGTCGGCCGAGGAATTCCTGGCCAAGAAACCACCGGATAAGTCGGGATGCATCATTCTTGACGTTTTTATGTCTGGCATGACCGGCCTGAAACTGCAGCAAGAACTGAATGCGGCAAACATCGATCTGCCGATCATTTTTTTGACCGGTCGCGGTGATATCCCGATGACCGTACATGCACTCAAGGCCGGAGCGGCGCACTTTCTGACCAAACCAGTAAAAGAAACGGAACTGGTTCAAGCCCTTAAAGAAGCGCTCCATGCCGGCCGACAGGCACAACGTCAGAAGGCGGAATTGACCGACATCTCTCAGCGTTTCGAGACATTAGCTCCGCGTGAACGTGAAGTCATGAGGTTGGTGGCATCCGGGCGGTTGAATAAACAGATTGCTCACGAAATGGGAATCAGCGAAAGGACCGTTAAGCTCTATCGCGCTTGCGTAATGCAGAAAATGGCGGTGGGCTCTCTGGCCGAGTTAGTCAAGCTAGCTGAGAAGATGAGGCTTGGGGAGTCACGACCGAAAACCCGGAGGGCCGACGGATAAGCGGGCCCAATCGCTGTTCCGCGATCTGGCTATGACCGCGTCCATTGAAAGGCCGAGCTTAGCATAAGCTCAGCCGTTGCATACCTTGCTGTGTGCTGAGGCGGGGACAGGCCGTGCCGTCCTTTCCCCGCACTCCTTTCCTACACAGCGGCGTTCTTCCTCCGCAACCGAAGTGCCAGCATCGCTACGCTCCGATGGTGTTCGGGTTCATCCCGGAATGCCGCTCGGCTTCGCTCCGGAATGAGCGTTCAACTTCATCGGAATCCCCAGTAGAAGACATCGGCGCCGAACTGCCTGGCTTCGACCTGATGGCGTAGATCCTTGTTGGTCGCGGCGATGACGCTCTTCCGGCTGGCGCCGTCGGTCAACCGTCAGAGGCGGTGACCCGACACGGAGCAAAACTCAGCGGCGCGGGTGAGGAGAGCACGAACTGCTTGTTTTTCATCCGCGCTATTCCCGGTAATGCTGTGGCATCGACCGTGCTCCGGCGGAAGCAGCGTGACGCATTTGCGGCGTCGCGCACAGAGAGGAGTCGCCTGTGAAGCAAACATCTCCGGCAAAGCGGTGGTACATCCGCTGCGCCTTGTTAATGGTTCCGCTGATAGCGATTGTTGTTGCTCCGCGGATTTCGGCCGATGACCCCAAAACGGTCCAACCACCTCCGCCTTACAACCCGTATCCCCCGGGTATTTTGCCCTCTGATTTAGTCTCAGAGATCGCAAGGGTGCGGGCGGAAGTGGCAACCATCGAAAACGAGGCCCTCGCAGAGTGGCGCGCATTGCCTCCCCCGACGTTGACGGGTCAGCCGCCGGTCCTTCAAGGTACGGGAATGCGGGCGAATCAATTGCTCGGGAAGCTAATGAACTTCGATGAAAACATCTCGCCATTTAAAAATCGGGCGTGTAGTTTTTGTCACATGCCGTACGCCGGCTTTAGCGGCCCAATCCCATCGGTCAACCTCACGATGGTCGCGTATCCAGGGTCGTTTGAATTCAGGGCGGGCAAGCGGACAGCGCAGCGGTACACATACGCGCCGTTCTTCCCAGTTCTCAACTACAACGAAACGCAACAGCTGTTCTTCGGGGGAAATTTCTGGGATTCGCGCGCTACCGGATACTTACTCGGAAGTCCCGACGCCGAACAGGCCCAGCATCCTCCGGTGGACACCCAAGAGCACGCATTGCCTGATACGGCTTGCATCGCGTACCGGCTCTCCACGGCGGCGTACCGGCCTCTGTTCGAAACGGTCTGGGGCGCGGGTTCGCTGGACATCAAGTTCCCACCCCACGCAGAAGATGTCTGCGATACGCCCGGAGGCGCCCACACCTTTGGAACAGACACGATGCCTCTGAACCTCAGCCCGGAAGACCGAACCAAGGCAAACGATGTCTTTGACCACTGGGGAAATTCCCTGGATCAATACGAAGCGTCACCGGATGTCAGCGCGTTCTCGTCGAAATTCGACGCCTTCTTGAGTCCGATAAAGACGATCCACGTCTCTCTCACTCCAGACGAGATGGCGGGCTATCAGTTGTTCAATGGAAAGGGCAACTGCAACTCCTGCCACGTGGACGGCCGAGGGACCACGCTGACTTCCAGTTCCAGTCCCGACAACAGCGCGAGTGCGTCAACGACGCCGAAATTCACCTGCTACGGCTCTGCCAACGAAGGGCTGCCCTTGAATCCGAGGGATGCCATCTATTACCAGAACACTCCGGACTTCTTCGGGTTCACGGCCAATCCTGACGGTTTCGCTTTCCGAGATTTGGGAATGGGAAGTTTCCTCCGAGGCGTTGCGGCGCCGAGTCCGAACTCGAATTGGACTCAGTTTGCGCCAAGTACCGACGGCCAATTCCAGGTTTCCAGCGCGCGCAATGTGGCCATGACTCCGCAGCAGTGTGGGACCACGGAGGCGGGTTCAGCACCATACTTCCAGAAAGGGTTCTTTCACAATGGCTACATCAAAAGCCTGAAACAGCTTGTACATTTCTACAATACGCGTGATAAGCCAGGCTATACGTACAACGTCACCTCCGGACACTGCCCGCAGGGAACCATTGAAAAGGTAAACTGCTGGCCCATGGCCGAGGTCAACAACAATATCGACATGACCACCGGCAATCTCGGATTGACGGATCAGGAAGAGGACCAGATCGTGGCCTTCCTGCAAACACTGACGGATGGATTCACAAGACCCTATCCCGACCGCGACAAATTTACGGGCAGTTGCATGACATGTAACCCGGCAACGGACCCGAACTGTTCGCCTTCGCGACAAGGAAATGGATTCCTTATTCCAACGCCGCCGCTACCCGCCTGCGGGTCGGACATCTGCGGTGTTCCGCCGGTACCCAGCCCGCCAATTCCGTAAGTCACACGGAGGATCGACGAGGGATAGGGATCACAACCGGTCCCTATCCCCTTATGAGGTCTCTCCGAACCATTACCGACTAACTTCCTGCGAGGTGAATAGATGACCAAACTACTAATGAGATTCGCGTTGATCGGTGGAGTCGTGGTCGTGGCGTTGCCGCTGACGGCTCAAGTAAGTCCGACTACGACAAAGGCAGAGGGGGTTCGGATCGCGCGAGGACCCGAGCTCGAATCATGCAATGACTACCTGACGATCATCAGGTGGACGACAAATAACCCTGGCGGCTCGCCGGTTCACTATGGTGTTGTACATTATGGCATCAAACCCAACGAGCTGAGCCAGACCGCGAAATCCCCCATCCGGCTGAATCCAGATCATCCCTCGACGATCTTCCGCGTCCGTCTGGAAGGACTCCAACCCGGGATGACCTACTACTACACCGTTGAGTCAGAAGAGTCCAATCGAACAAGCGATGGCGTGAAGAGTGCTACGAAGCGGTTTACAGTCAACCCCCAACCCCGGGATGCTTCGCCCCAACCGGCTTGCCGGTAAAGCACCCGCTCCCTCTTACGGCCGCGGTCCTGTCGGGAGACGGAACCGCGACCGTTAGAAAGGGGGCTACCTCGAAAGCGCCGACAGCGTCAGAGGGGCCTGATTACAGCCTCTTGCTCGTGGATCGCATCAAGCATCGCTGTTCCGACGTGCAGGTGCTGATCCATCAATCGATGGGGCGTATGCGCCATCCACTCGGCCAGGGAAATGTCTTCGTAATTGGGGCTCTTGAACATCTCCAGAAATACAAGGTCCGTATCCCCCGTATTTTCGATGTAGTGCGGCTGCGATTGCAGAATGTATCCAACGTCGCCCTCCTGGAAGTCCATGGTGCGGGCTTCGGCGTCGGCGATGAAGACCGTCATGCGGCCTTTGCCGCTGATGTAGTACTGCCACTCATCCGCATTGGGATGCCAATGAAGTTCCCGTAAGCCGCCAGGTGTTAACTTCACAAGGGCGGCGGAGATGGGGGTCACGGGAAAGTTCTTCGAATCGATGATCTTGACTTCGCCTCCGGGGGTTACCTTGGTCGGCTTCATTTGATTGGTCCGGAAGTCGAATCGCTGTGGCACCGTGCCCGTTCCTTTGGCCGCCTGCGCTTGCTCCGCCGCGAGGGGTTCGGGCAGCGCGGTTTGAAAGATGAACAGCTCTTTCTTCGGGACGCGGTCAAAGGTCGCCGGGGAAACGCTAAAGTTTTTCGCCAGCACTTCCGGCGGTGTATGCGCCAGCCAATCCGTAATCAGGAAGGTATGGAACTCATCAAAATGGCCGTCATCGAAAACGAGCAAGAATCTGCATCCATCCGGTCCCAGGCCTTGAATCGAATGCGGTGTTCCTTTCGGAAACAGCCAGAGGTCGCCTTCGCTCACGTCGCTGACGAAGCTCCTGCCCTGCTGATCGACGGCCGTGATGCGGGCGTTTCCGTAGAGCATGATGGCCCATTCGCCTTCGACGTGCCAGTGCAGCTCGCGGACGCCGCCGGCTGTCAACCGCATTTCAACACCGGCAATATCTTTGGAAAGCGGCAGTTCGCGGATGGTAACCTGCCGTGTCCAACCGCCGCTCTCAATGCGCTTATGCGACAGGGCAAACGAATATTTGAAGGGAGGCACGGTGCCGCTGTCGGTCTGCGGTGACCAGACGGAGTCCGGGTTTTCGGTCTCGAGCGCCCTGTTCTTCGGTCCAGGATCGGTCTCATTGGGCAGATGATGGTCGGACGACTCGAGGGCGGAGGTGGTCCCATCCTGCGCATTGGCGAGGGCAACTGTTGTTGCCGCTGTTAAGGCCGCGGAGCCAATATGAAGAATTCCGCGGCGTGTGATTCGGTCCTTTTGATTTGGTTCTGACATAGTCACTTCTCCACTTACACCCAAGCTTTGGCGCCGAGTGCTAAATCCACGGTGATGGCGTATGTGCAGTACATCAGCCAGATGCCTGTCAAGAATTGCAGCAGGCCGACAATCCGAGTACCTGGACTCCAGGAAAGCAATCGCGTCGGAATTTCGACCGCATAGATTAATGTCAGCCCGACAAAGATGAGCATCACGGGGACGTCGCCAGCATGCGCGAAGATATCGACACCAAGAATGCTAAGAAATAGGAATGCGATAGCCATCCAGCCATCAGGCTGAGCACTGGAATCGATAAAGCGCCTATAGGCCATGGCGAACCAGTGAATGCCGTAAGCGGTGAATGCCAGACCTGCCATATACAGGGGAGCGGCCTTGCCAAAGACATTGAACCAGGTGAGGCCGGTTAGCAGGTAGATGCCGGTCAGA
>DASZIV010000113.1:0-33427 GCA_035948775.1 Bryobacteraceae bacterium | reverse complement strand
ATCGGCGGCTAGGGGCGAGTGAGAGGACAAAACCACCCCATAAAACGTACTGCCCTGCTGGATCAAGAAGTCGGACATGAAAAACGGAAGGCTCCCAGGGCAAGCAGGGAAGGGCCCACCCTGGTCGCAAAATCCTGGGATGGCGCCCACATTCCCGGTAATGTCTGTGCCGTAGTTCGTATCGATCGTGAGCGTCCATGCCGTACCGACGTCGCTGAGCGAGAAGTCTTGAATGCCATACCTGGTCGCATCACCGATCACAGGAGTGCCATTTGACGACTCTCCGGCCTTGAAATTCGGATCGGTTGCGGTGAGGTTGATATCCGCAAAACACAAGACACCTGCCACGCTCATAAGCAGCAAAATTCGGAAGAGTACTGACATGAAATTCCGTTTAGGTTCCAAAAGTACCTCCAAATGGTCCTGGGGACAAGGATCATTGAGAGTCGGAAACCCTCGTGAAGTAATGCGTACTTTAGTACCGGGACGTTCAGCCCTACCTCAGAACCAGCGGCTCATGATGACTTTTTGTTCGGTATAGAAAGCAATCGCATCTTTCCCGTGCGCGTGCAGATCGCCGAAGAAGGAGTTCTTCCAGCCGGCGAAGGGAAAGAACGCCATAGGGGCGGCAACCCCCACGTTGACCCCGACCATGCCCACCTCGATCCGCGAAGAATATTCGCGCGCGGACTTGCCATTGCGCGTGAAGATTGAGGTGGCGTTGCCGAAGGGCGAAGCGTTCACCAACTGGATGGCCTCATCCAACGTTTTCACGCGAATTACGGAGAGCACCGGCCCAAATATTTCTTCGCGCGCAATGGTCATCTCGGGCGTCACGCGGTCGAAGATGGTCGGTCCCAGGAAGAAGCCGCCGTTAGCGGCGCGGAACTCACGGCCATCGCAGAGCGGCTGGGCGCCCTCGGCCACTCCCTTTTCAATGTAGCCGGCAACTTTGCGGCAATGGTCGGAAGTGACCAGCGGTCCCATTTCCATACCGCTTGTAGAGCCATCGCCCACGGCCAGCGCCTTGGTCCGCTTCACCAGCAGTTCCAGCAACGGCCCGGCCGCGTCGCCCACGGGAACCAGCACACTGCCCGCCAGGCAGCGTTCGCCGGCGGCGCCGAACGCCGAGCCGATAATCGCTTCCACCGTCTTGGGCATGTCGGCATCGGGCATCACGACGAGGTGGTTCTTAGCCCCGCCAAGCGCCTGCACGCGCTTGCCCTGCGCGGCCGCGGTGGTGTAAATGTACTTAGCCACTGGCGTGGAGCCGACGAACGAGATGGCCCGCACTAGGGGATGGTGCAGCAACCCATCGACCGCTCCTTTGGCCCCATGCACCAAGTTCAGCACCCCCGGCGGCAGGCCGGCTTCATGCAACAATTCGATGGCCCGGGTGGGCGTCAGCGGGACTTTTTCCGAAGGCTTCAACACGAACGCGTTACCGCACGCGATGGCGAACGGGTACATCCACATGGGCACCATGGCCGGGAAATTGAACGGTGTGATGCCTGCGCAAACTCCTATCGGCTGGCGGATGGTCTTGCAATCGATGTCACGCGCCACGTCGTTGAGCGAATCGCCCATCATCAGACTGGGCATACCGCAGGCGACCTCGACCATCTGGATGCCGCGCCGCACCTCGGCCCGGGCGTCCTCGATGGTCTTGCCGTTCTCGCGCGTCAGCGTGGCGGCCACATCGTCGGCGTGCTTTTCGAGCAGCGCTCTGTAGCGATAGAGCACCTGCACACGATCCACCACCGGCACATCGCGCCATTTCAGGAAGGCCGCATGCGCGGCGCGGACCGCACGGTCAATGTCTGCCTCATCGGCGAACGGCACATCGGCAATGGCTGCTCCCGTGGCCGGATTAGTTACCGTGGCGCCCGTGCGCCCCTGGGGCTTCTCCCAGACGCCATTTATGTAAAAGGAAGCCGTACCAACTATGGAATCAGCGGCGATCATGCCTCTCCTCCTGGTAAATCTCTCAAACCAGAGTACTCGCTTTCTACTTGGCCGACAGCACGCTACAAGCTGCCAGGCTGCGATCGAGCAGCGCCAGGAACTGATCCACGTCCGCGCGGCCTACGTTCATGGGCGGTGAGAGGCGCAACACGTTCCCGTACATCCCGCCTTTTCCTAGAAGCAGCCCGTTCTTGCGCGCGGCTTCGAGAGCAATCAGCGTTTCCGCGGCAGCAGGGGCTTTCGTCTGGCGATCCTCCACCAGCTCGATGGCCTGTAGCAAACCCATGCCGCGCACGTCCCCGATCAGCTCATGCTTCTCCTTGAGATCCTCTAAACCCGCGCGCAGGTAGGCACCTGTACTGGCGCAGTTATCCAGCAGGTTCTGCTCTTCGATGAAATCGATTACGGCCTTGGCTGCGGTGGTGGTTACCGGGTTGCCGCCGAACGTCGAGATGGTCAGCTTGGTCACCGAATCCGCCACCTCCGGCTTGGCAACCGTAAGACCGATCGGGCTGCCGTTGGCCAGCCCTTTGGCCGCAGTCATCACGTCCGGCGTGACGCCATATTGCTCGATCCCGAACCACTTCCCGCCGGTGCGGCCCCAGCCGGTTTGCACCTCGTCGCTGATAAAAATGCCGCCGTGATTGCGAATGATCCGCTCTACGATCCGGAAGTATTCTTTGGGCGGCGTGACGAAGCCACCCACCCCCTGAATCGGCTCCGCGATGAATCCCGCGATCGCGCCGCTGGTGGTGGTGCGGATCAGGTCCTCGACATCCTGCGCGCATTTCACTTCGCACGAGGGATACGTAAGGCCGAAGGGGCAGCGGTAGCAATAGGCATTGTGCGCGTGCACGATGCCGGCCTGGGGCGGCCCCATCCGCCAGGCGCCCTGGCCGGTGAGCGTCATAGCCATAGCCGAGCGGCCGTGATAGGAGTGGCGCAGCGCTACGATTTCGGTGTTGCCGGTGTAGCAGCGCGCGGCCAGCACGGCGGTCTCATTGGCTTCCGTGCCGCTGTTGGTGAAGAACGATTTCGTGAGCTTTCCTTCCGGGGTGAGCGACGCGATTTTCTTGGCCAGCGCCGCCTGCGGCTCGTTGGCGAAGAGCGTGGAAACGTGCTGGAGCTTGTCGAGTTGCCGATGCACCTTGGCATTGACCGCGTCGTTACAGTGGCCCACGCTCACCGTCACGATGCCGCCCAGGAAATCCAGGTATTGGTTGCCATCCACATCCCACACATACTGGTCTTTCGCGCGCGCGATCACCAGCGGTTCCTGAAAGAAGTGGAACACCGCGGGAAAAAGGAATTCCCGATTCGCCAGAATGATTTCTTCTTTGGTCATGGGCGATCGCCTCGTATACAATCGGGAGGATTCATGAAACCAGGATTGCACCAGTTCGGCCTGATCGCAATTACCCTGTTCGCGGGCGCGCATGCGGCGGCAGCGGACCGCTGTGCCGGGGCCCGTGATCTGCGTCTGGTCAACGGCAAGATCGCGACCCTGGACCAGCGGAATTCCATCGTTTCCGAAGTAACCATTCAGAACGGCCGATTTACCAGCGTCGGCCGCGGCAAGCAGAAGCTGAATCCCTGCACGCGAGTGATCGACCTGCGAGGCCGCACCGCCGTGCCGGGCCTGATCGACAACCACAACCACATCGTCCTGCTCGGCATGCGCCCGGGATACGACATTCGTCTCGAAACTGCATTTTCGATTGCCGACGTCCAGTCCATGATCCGCGCGCGAGTCAAGAACCTTCCCGGTGCATTCATCACCGCCCTGGGCGATTGGAACATTAAGCAGTTCGCCGAGAAACGCCTGCCCACGCTGGCGGAGCTCGATGCCGCCGCGCCGGATAATCCGGTGCTCATCAACGGTGGCGGTGGAACCGTCACCAATAGCCGCGGAAAGGCGTTCTTCGAGCCGAAGGGCGTTGTGGTCAGCCCGGCCGGCGTGATCGCCAACGGCCCGCCGTTCCTGGCGGCCCTCAACGCGCTGCGAGCCGCGCAAACGTTCGCGGACATGAAACAGGGTACGTTGGACGCCATGGCCTACGTAACCAGCATGGGCGTGACCACCAGTTCGGATATGGGCGCGTTCGCTTTGCCGGGTTCGCCCGATCTGGAAGACGCTGCGGCTGCGGATACCGTGGAGAGCTTGGACCCCTGGACGATGTACGATGCGTTTCTCGCGCTAGCCCGCGAGAACAAGCTGACCGAGCGGCTTCGCATCTTCTTTCTCACGCAAGATACGCGCGCCGATGTCCCGTTACTCAAGAAGCGCCTGCTCAACACCTTCCCGGAATTCGGCGACGACATGCTCAAAACCGCCGGGATTGGCGAATTCGCTGCCGCGTGGCGCTTTCAAGGCGGTACGACGCCCACCAACTATGAAGCCGCCCTGCAGCTGGTGGCAAAACACGGATGGGCCTTTCAACAGCATACGCTGTCACTGGCTGAAGACCAGTTCACGGCCGCGACATTCGAAAAAGTGAACGCGGTCACGCCAATTGCCAACCTGCGCTGGTCGATCGCGCACGTGCCGCGCATCGACCGGGCGACTCTCGATCGAGTCAAGGCTTTGGGCGCAGGCATCGCGGTGCATGGCTGGCTGTACCTTTCCGGTTCGCCCGGTAATGGCGGCCCTCCCTTCCGGACGATCGTCGATAGCGGTGTCCACGTAGGCGCCGGTTCGGATGCCGCGGCTGTTTCGGTCTTCGATCCCTGGCTGGAGATCTACTACATGGTCACCGGCAAGAACGCCGCGGGGGAACTGATCAGCCCCGGCCAGCAATTGACTCGTCTGGAAGCGCTACGGCTTTACACCGCCGAGAATGGCTGGTTCACGCATGAGGAAAACAAGCTGGGAACCATCGAGCCCGGCAAACTGGGCGACCTGGTCGTGCTCAACGACGACTATTTCGACTCCACGAAGGTCTCCGACGAGGGAATCAAAAAGTTAAGATCAGACCTCACAGTGGTGGATGGCAAGGTGGTCTACGACCGTTCACTCGTCCGCTGAAAACGCCAGCAGCACATTCCCCGGCATACCGTTTTGCCGTGCATAGCCCGAGTTAACGAACACCATCCCGTTCACCACCACCGCGCCCGGTCCGTCGATGGAACCTCCGCGCCCCTTGACTCCGTTGACTGTCTCAAACTCGCGGGCTGTGTCGAAGTCCCAAAGGATCGCGCCATCTTCAGCGGAATACGCGCGCATGTGGCCATCCACCGAACCCGAGAAAACCACGCCGGGACCCGCCAAAGTCACGGCAGCCGGTTGTGCAGGGCTACAGCCGGGCTTGGGAGGATCGCAAGCGTGCGGCGCGGGCGTGCGCCACACCTGGGTGCCGTCCTCCACGCGCAGTGCCGTGAGGCCGCCGCCTTGCTGCGGGTCAAGATTGGCGGTGCGCAGATCGGCGATATCATGCTCCTTCACGGGAGCGCGCACGATGTCCGATACAGCCGCGAATACCTTCTGTCCATCGGTCGCCATGCCCCACTGCACGCCCCCATTGGTGCTGCCCTTGCCGACGCGCGTCAGCCACACCGTTTCGCCGTCATGATCGGGATCGAGAGCGTAGACTACGCCGGATTTCTGCCCGGCGATTAACAACTCCTTGCCGCCCGAATTCACCAACATCGCTGACGAACCGAAGTCATAATCGGGGCCGCACTGGGGAACACGGCTCGCGCATCCGCCGCTAAAGATGTCGTCGGCCAACAACTGGCGCGACCAAACGATGCGGCCGCTCTTGAGATCGAGAGCTACTACGGCGTCGCTGGTCCCGGTGGCCGGCGCGGAATAGTTATCGCCCGTGGTGACGTATAGCACGTTGCGTTTCAAATCGAGGGTGGGCGCCGACCAGATACCCGCGCCGGAGGGTCCCCAATTCGCGACACCCGCGTTGGTCTTTCCGGTCTCCCTGGGTGTGTCGACCATGTAAGTCTTCCACACCTGCACGCCGTCCCGTATGCGCAGCGCCACTACGCTGCCGCGCGCCGTGCAGCACGGATAGTCGGCTTTGAGAGCGCGGTTCTCTTCCCAAGAAGCCACCGGCACGTAGACGATGCCCTCCTGCGCCTCGGCCGCGCCGGTGAGCCGCGCGGCGTCGTGCTCATCCACGTGCTTCTTCCAGCGCAGCTTGCCGGTGGCGGCATCGAGCGCATAGAACCATCCGTTCTGATCGCCGAACAAAAGTAATCGGCCCCTGCCGTTGGGCACAGCCAGAATCGAAGTACGCACGGGTCCCGCGCCATCGAACGTCCAGCGAATGCAGCCTGTGGCCGCGTCCAGCGCATAGAGCACGCCGCCCGCGCTGCCGGTGAACAGATTGCCGTCCAGAATGGTGGGTTGATCGAAGGCTGTGGTGTCGCCATCAAAAGCGAAAGCCCACTTTAGTCTTAGACGACGCACACCCTCGAGCGTCAAGCCGGCGGCCGCGGTGGGCTGGAACCGGGTATTGACCACGTCGGGGCTCCAGCCGTTCCATTCCACCTTGGTACGCGCGGCAAGGTGCACCGATCGGTCCGCGCAGAAGGCCTTCGGCGGGAACGCGACGCCCGCTCCGGGCGTCCCCACGTACGATGCCACCGCTTCGCGCTCTCCGCGGCTCATAGGGTACGCGATGGCAATCATGACCCCGTAATCCAGGGTGCGCAGAATGCGCGCGGCTGGCAGTTTTTGGAGCAGCTCCCGCCGCGGAATGCGCGGATTATCGGATTCGTGGCAGGCCGCGCAGCGTTGCTTATACACGGCTTCGCCGGAAACAGCGGGGGCCGCTACCACCAGCACCGGCGCGAACACAATGAAAGCGATCAGTTTGTTCAGTCCCACAGGCGTGAGACAGTATACTCCACTGGCGCTGCGCCAAGCAGGGAAGCTTCGGCCCGCCTCGGACGTCCCAACAAATGTGCGCTCCATATGTCACAAATCCCCGTCGAGCGGTGTTCTAGTATCGTGAACCAACAGGGCGAGGCCGTCGTTGAGAGGAACTCCGGCGGAGCCCGGCTCGATCTCGAGACCATCTTTCTGGCTCAATACGAGCGGATCGCCCGCGTCATCGCGTGCGTGATTCGGGACCCTGCCAGGGCCGAGGAACTCGCGGTGGAAGTGTTCTTGAAGTGGTCGCGAGAACCAAAAGCCCACGGGGAAAACGCTGAGGGCTGGCTCTACCGCACCGCGGTGCGCATGGGTCAGAACGAGCTGCGGCGCGAGATGCGACAAGGCCGGTATGAACGCCTGGTCGGGTTTTTTCGGAACTCGCCAACCACGCCGGAAGAACTCCTCTCGGCCAGTCAGGAAGAAGAAAAGGTCCGCGTGGTCTTGAGCATCATCGCGCCACGCCACGCGGAGCTGTTACTGCTGCGCGGCCAGGGCCTCAGTTACGAGGAATTGGCTTCCGCGCTGGACCTCAATCCGCGGTCCGTGGGAACCTTCCTCAACCGCGCGCAACAGGCGTTCCGGAAGCAGTACATCCGGCTTTATGAAAGGGGGCAACATGGAAAAGAATAGCGAACAAGATGTCGGCCGCTGGGTTGACGAGCGCCTCGCGGCGCTCCGTCCGGACGACGAATGGCAGCCTAACGTGCCGCGCGGCTTGGCGCGGCTCCGGGAGCGGCGCGATTTGGGAAACAGGCCTCGGCCAAGGTGGGCTTGGGCAATCGCCGCAGCAGTAGCAGGCGGCCTCCCTCTGATGGCATTCCCCGTGACGCGAGCATTCGCCCAACGCTGCGTGTCGACGTGCGTCAGCGAGTCGGGGTTGGTACTCCAGTTTCTAACAGGTAAGGGATCGAGCTCCGCGCCCGTTCTCGCCTTTCGAAAACCCGAGGACCGGGCAATGGCGCCGGATTTCACCCTCAACGATGCTTCCGGTAAGCCCGTCACGCTCTCCGATTTTCGAGGCAAGGTCGTACTGCTGAATTTCTGGGCCACATGGTGCGCACCGTGCCGCATCGAAATCCCCTGGTTTAACGAGTTTCAAAAGACCTATGGCGGCGGGGACTTCGTGGTCCTGGGCGTTTCGCTCGACGAGGACGGCTGGAAATCGGTGAAGCCGTATATGGACCAGAAGGGGATGAGCTACCGTGTAATGATCGGCAACGACGACATCGCCCGCTCGTACGGCGGCGTGGACTCGCTGCCCACCACGCTGATCATCGACAGATCCGGCCGTATCGCCGTGACGCATATAGGCCTATGTAACCGGAGCGAGTACGAAGCCGCGGCCAAGGGGCTGCTCGCCGAACGATAGAAGCTGTTTCGGAATCGCACGAAAGGAAATACAAGATGAGAATCACCACACTTAGAATGAGACTTGCAGCAATAGCAGTCGTCCTGCTGGTCCCCATCGTGTTCACGATGAAAGCCGAAAGCGGGCAAGGGCATGCGTCCGGATTGTCAGCCAGAATCACGCTGCCTGATGGAACCAGTCGAACGGTAAAGTTGGAGGGTGTCGGGTGTCCCGTCGGCATTTGCTCGCGCGTTGCCATCAAAGGCATAGCCCCAGGTGATTCCACGGTCAGCACCTGGCTAGATACCATCGCGGCGATCAAAGATACTACTGAAAGCGACGCTCTCTTCGTGAAAAAGGATGGCACGGCGCAGCGTCTGTCTCTGGTTTACGATTTCCGAGTGCTGTACCTCGCGAATCGCCTTGGCGGCAACGAGAAATTGGACCTGACCAAGATAACGTCGCTCGAGTTTCTGACGCCGGCAAAGTAAGGGCCACCGCAGCGGGTAGTTCACCAATTGGTGCCAAAGGCGTGAGACACTCCATTGAGGAAACTCATGACACGACCAATGGTTCTCCTACCCGCGCTGTTCTTGATGGCCGGCACGTCGGCTATCGCCCAAGACCGCTGCGCCGGCGCCCGCGATCTCCGCCTGGTCAACGGCAAGATCATCACGATGGACCCGCGCAACTCCACGGTCTCGGAGGTAACTATCCAGGACGGCCGCTTCGAAACGGTAGGTAAAGGCGGCAAGCCCGGGCCATGCACGAAGACGATCGACCTGAAGGGACGTACAGCTGTTCCGGGGCTGATCGACAACCACAATCACATCGTGCTATTGGGCCTGCGGCCGGGACACGATACGCGCCTCGAAACTGCGGGATCGATCGAAGAGGTGCAGGGCGCGATCCGTGCGCGGGCAAAGAATGTGCCGCCTGGCGAGTTCCTCACGGCCATGGGCGGATGGAATCCCTCGCAGTTCGCCGAAAAACGCCTGCCCACACTGGCGGAGCTCGATGCCGCCGCCCCCGATCATCCCGTAATCGTTTACCAAGCTTTCACCGGTCCTGCTGCCACCAACAGCAAGGGCAAGGCATTCTTCACCGCAAAGGGTATAGCGGTCAGTGACGCCGGGGCCATCGCGGCCAACGCGCCCTCCGTCGCTGCGTTAGATGCTCTGCGCGCGGCCCAGACCTTCGAGGACCAAAAGCGCGGCACACTCGATGCCATGGCTTATGCGGCCCGCATGGGCGTTACCACCAGCGTGGACATGGGGGCGTTCGTGATTCCCGGATTGCCGGACATCCAGGACTCCTTCACATTCGACACCCTGGCCAGCGCCGATCCCTTCCGCATGTACGACGCGTTGCTGGCCGTACGCAAAGAACAAAAGCTCTCCACTCGCCTGCGCATTTTCTTTCTCAGCATGGACACGCAGCCCAATATTCCTCTACTGAAGGAGCGGTTGCTCAATAACTTTTCCGGCTTGGGCGACGACATGCTGCGCGTTTCCGGCATCGGCGAGTTCGCGACGGTTTGGCCGTTGTTCGGACAGGTCACGCCGCCGCCCAATTACACCGACGCGCTGCAACTGATCCCCAAGCAGGGGTGGGCATTTCAGCAGCACAGCCTCTCCGCCGCCGAAGACCAACTCACCGTAAGCACCTTCGAAACTGTGAACGCCACCACGCCGATTGCCAACCTGCACTGGTCCATCGCACATGCGCCGCGCATCGACCAGGCGACCGTGAATCGCTTTAAGGCCATGGGCGCCGGCATCGCGGTCCATCCCTTCTCCTATCTGAATGCGCAAGGGGGAGGGCCGCCGCTCCGCATGATCCTCGACAGCGGCATTCACGCAGGCGCAGGCTCCGATTCGGCCCAGATCTCCACGCTCGACCCCTGGCTGATGATTTACTACATGGTTACGGGCAAGAACGCCTCGGGGACCTTGGTGAACGACAAACAGCAGATCGGCCGCATGGAAGCGTTGCGGCTGTACACCGCGGCCAACGGCTGGTTCTTCCATGAAGAGGACCGGCTTGGATCGATCGAACCGGGAAAGTTGGGTGACGTGGTGGTGCTAAGCGATGACTTCTTCGATCCGAAAAGGGTTTCCGATGAGGGAATCAAGAAACTGCAATCCGTTCTGACGGTGGTGGATGGCAAGGTGATCTATGATCGGATGCAATAAAAGCCCTGATACTGCCACATACTAACCCTTAACCCTTGTTATCGCGTTAAACCTAACACTCAACCTAAGTAAGCATTGTGGAGTAACGCTAACTGTCCCATACTGAGTCTGCATTGATCGCACAGACGGATGCGCGAGCCCATGGCCGGCGAAACCATTCTGATTGTAGATGACGTGCCCGTGAACCTTAAGCTTGCAGGCGCAATCCTGAAGCGTGAAGGTTATACGATTGAAACCGCTGAGGATGGTGAGCAGGCGCTGGAGAAGCTCCGCACCTTGCTTCCAGACCTCATTCTGTCCGACATTCAGATGCCGGTCATCGACGGTTTCGAGCTGGCGCGTCGGGTAAGGCAAGACGAGCGCTTTCGCGATATCCCCATGATTGCCGTGACGGCGCTGGCGATGAAGGCAGGCGAAGAGCGCGCGCGGGAAGCTGGATTCGACGCTTATTTGACCAAGCCGATCGACACCCGCACCATGGGACTCCGCGTTCGTGAGTACCTCGACCGAAGGCTACCGGACTCTTATACGTGAAGTCGACGCTAGCCTGGCCATTGATGTCTGTGGCGCTGGTGCTGTCGTTCCCGTTCGGAAGCGGTTCCCTCTCCGCTTCTGGATCGCCGGAGCGAACCTTCAAGCTCGGGTTTCAGTATTCGGCGTTCTATCAGTCACCCGACTCCCAGGGTAACCCCACGGGTGTGACCGTCGACCTCATGAAGGCGGCCTCCGAGCGCCGCCACATTCGTCTGCAGTGGGTCTATGCGCCGGAGGGATCTGAGCAGGCTTTGGCTTCGCACCATGTGGACTTGTGGCCCGTGGTAGTGGACTTTCCCGAGCGCCACGCCTTCCTTTATATAACTCCGCCATGGGGCAAGATTACCTATGCCGTGGTCCTTCCGGACTCCCACGCCGTTTGGCCCCCGAATCTTGCGGGCAAGACACTGGCCGCAGCTACCGGAATTGCCAGCGATGTCCGCATCGCCCACCAATACTTCCCTGGTATACGCACGGTTTCAGTTCCCACCTCGGCAGACCTGGTACGGGCGGTGTGCAGCGGCGCGGCAGACGCCGGCCTCATCAATCTCAACACCATGGTGGACCCGCAGAAGACCCTGTGCACAGAGCGGCCGCTGCAGGTGCTTCCCATACCTGGAGCCACCTTCGGTTATGGAGTCGCGGCGAGCCGTTATAACAGCGAGGCGCGGGGCGCCGCTGACGCGCTCCGCGACGAGATTGGAAGAATGACCGCCGACGGCAGCCTCGCCGCGATCGATTTTCGGTGGAACACCCGCATGACCGGTGAAGCCAGCGCCATCTTCGCCTACGGGCGCGCCCGGCTCTACGAGTTCGTGTTTTTCGGCGTCCTGGCGGCTCTTTTTCCCACGCTGCTGGTGACCATTTGGATGTTTCGGAGGCTGCGCCTGGCTACACAACAGGCAAACGCCGCTAACAAGGCGAAAAGTGATTTTCTGGCCAACATGAGTCACGAAATTCGCACGCCCATGAACGGCGTGATCGGAATGACGGGCTTATTGCTCGACACCGACCTGACCCTTGAACAGCGCGAATATGCCGAAACCGTGCGCCGCTCGGGCGAGGTCTTGTTGAACCTGGTGAACGAGATTCTGGACTTCTCCAAGATCGAGGCCGGCAAAATCGCCATTGAGTCGGTGCCCTTCGATCTGGGGCAGGTGGTGGAAGAAGTGGCCGAGCTGCTCGCGCCCGAATCTGAGGAAAAGGATATCGAGCTGGTGCTCGAATACGCTGCCGGCCTGCCGCGTAAATTCCTGGGCGATGCCAGCCGGGTTCGCCAGGTAATCACTAACCTGGTAGGAAATGCGCTCAAATTCACAACCACCGGCTATATTCTCATCGCCGTAGACTGTGAGCGTCGCGACACCAAGCATGCCCACATGCGGATTTCCGTAACCGATACCGGAATCGGGATCTCTGCCGAATCCATGGCCCGCCTGTTTTCCAAATTTACGCAGGCCGACGAATCGATCGGCCGGCGCTTCGGCGGTACCGGCTTGGGGCTGGCGATCTGCAAGCAGCTGGTGGAACGCATGGGCGGTTCCATCCACGTCGAGAGCACACAGGGGCTGGGTTCGAAGTTCTGGTTCACGCTGCCGCTCTTGCTCGATAGCCAATCCGAAGTTCCCGTGGTGCCGGGCGACCTGGCCGGCCTGCGAGTGCTGATCGTGGACGACAACGAAGTCAATCGCCGCGTGTTGCACGAACAAATTACCAGCTGGGGTATGCGGAACGAGGTCTGCGCCTCGGCCGCTGAGGCGCTACAAGCGGCCCGCGCGGCCCGTGAGCAAGGCGACCCGTTCCATTTCGTGATCGCGGATTATCGTATGCCGGTCACCGATGGAGCGGAATTGGCGGAAGCCATTAAGGCTGATTTGGCGCTTAGTAGCTCCATTGTGATTCTGCTGACTTCCATGAGCTCGTGGAGCGGAGCAAAGGAGATCGAAGGAAACAAGGTGGATGCCTGCCTGCTCAAGCCGGTGCGACAGTCCGTGTTAATGAACTCGCTGGCCACCGCTTGGTCAAAGCGTCTGAAACCGGGAGTGCTGGATCGGTCCGAACCTTCGGCGCCTCACGTCAAGCGCCCGGCGGCGCGACCGTCGGTGCGCGTCCTGGTGGCTGAGGACAATGTCGTCAATCAGAAGGTTGCGATTCGGATGCTGGAGAAGCTGGGACTCCGCGTGGACGTGGCCAGCAACGGCCGGGAAGCAGTAGAGATGGTGAAAATGCTCCCCTACGACCTGGTCTTCATGGATTGCCACATGCCGGAGATGGACGGCTATGAAGCAGTCGGCGCCATCCGCCGCCGTGAGTCGAGCGGCCGTCATACTCCGATTATCGCGATGACCGCGGACGCCTTGGACGGTTATCGCGAGCAGTGCTTAGCTGCCGGCATGGACGATTTCATCGCCAAGCCCGTGAAGATGGAAGCGCTGGTGCAAGCGGTGACAAAGTGGGCCCCGGCGAAGGTCGGCGAAGCAGTTTGAAAATTGCCCGTTACCGAACCAGCTTCTCCAGCGCCTCCCGCAGCTCAGGCTTCCCCGCGCTTTTGAACGGCGCCAACCGCGCGAAGATTTCGGCGGCAGCCAAATGAAACCCTCCCGGCATTCCCGCCGCTTCAAAAGTCGCGGCGATCTCTTTCATTTCGGCCACGAAGCGCCACGCCTTGGGCGCCGTATGCTGAAGCGACTTGACGGCGTCGGCAAAAGTCGTGCCGGTTCGCTCCCATTGCCTTTGCAGATCGCTTAACACACCGAGTTCTTCCGCCGTGCCAAGCACCGCTGCCCGCAAGGCTGCCAGCCCCTTAGTATGTGCCGCAAAACACATCTTCAACGCCGAAGCTCGCCCGATTTCGCCTTCGAGGATCTCCACCTCCAGTGGCCCGCCCGAAAAGCAGCAGGCAGCTTCGCCGGCATTCGATCCCGAAAGGTAAAGCCAGGTTTCTCCGCGTGTGGTCGCCGGCAATCCGATGATACATGCGTCCACAAAAGCAATTCCGTGAGCCGCCATGCGCTCGCCCATGCGGCGGGCACGCTCGGGCCCGATGGCGTTGGCATCGATGTACATGCCTCCGTACCCCAGGCCCGTTATCTCGCTCGCCAATTCCTCCGCGAACTCGGGTGGGCAGACGCTCACGATCACCGGGCAAAGCTCTGTCATCCTTCGAAGAGTGCCCGCGTCGGCAAGCCCTGCCCGGGCTGCGCGCCGGCACGTCTCTGGACTCCTGCCCTCCGAAACCCAGCAGACTTCATGGCCGCTGTTTTGGGCGGTCTTCGCCACCGCCACGCCCATCTCTCCGGGATGTAATATACCAATCGTTCGCTGAGACATCGAAGCCGTCTCCTTATAATAGTTTCTTCCGGCTATGGAAAATCAGAAGCGCTTAATCGCGGAAAAGCTCGTGGCCATCGACACCCACGTCCACATCGAATCGGACACCGGCAATGCAGCTGACGAGGCGGCCAAAAAGTATTTCGGGGAGACCGGCAAGCGGGCCACCCCGCAAGAGCTGGCACAATACTACCGCGCGCGGAATATCGGCTGCGTGGTGTTCTCGGTAGACGAGCGCCTCACCGGCAGGCCCCAGGTTCCTAACGACGAGGTGGCCGCCCTCGCTGCCGAGAATGCCGATATCATGCTGGCCTTCGCCAGTGTCGACCCCACCCGCGGCCCCGAAGCGGTGAGCGAGGCCCGTCGCCTCGTAAAGCTCGGCGTACGAGGGTTCAAGCTCCACCCGCCGTTGCAAAAATTCCATGCCAACGATCGCGTCGCCTACCCGTTCTACGAGGTGATCAATGAGGCGCGCCTGCCCGTGATCTTTCATACCGGCCATAGCGGAATCGGCACAGGCATGCCCGGCGGCGGCGGTGTGCGCTTGAAGTACGGCAACCCTATGGACATCGACGACGTGGCAGTCGATTTCCCGGAAATGCCCATCATCATGGCGCACCCTTCGTTCCCGTGGCAGGATGAAGCCATCTCCGTCTGTCTCCACAAGCCGCAGGTCTATATCGACCTGTCTGGATGGTCGCCTAAGTATTTTTCGCCCATCCTGATTCAGTACGCCAACACCTTACTGAAACACAAAATGTTGTTCGGTTCGGATTACCCGCTCATCACGCCCGATCGCTGGATGGCGGATTTCGAGAAGATCGCGATCCGCGATGAGGTCCGGCCCCTCATCTTGAAAGAGAATGCGGTTCGTTTGTTGAAACTGTGAGCCCGTGTCCGTCCTTGACAGGGCGCTGCGGTGTGGCTAACCATGGTACCCATGAAACTTCGCTTAACACTTAGTGCCCTGTTGGTCACTATGTTCGCCTGCCTCCCTGCAGTCGCTCAAGAACCGGTGAAAGGTGTCGCCGATCCGGAATCTCTGTTCCATGACAAGAACGCCAAGCTGAACGCCATGAAGCAGGCCGCGTATCACATCGAAAAGGAATTGCTGCAGTGCAATTACTGGGATCAGGCCGACAAGTGGCTGACGGAGCGGTACATCCAACACAATCCGCTGGCGGCCTCAGGCCGCGCGGGCGTGGTCAAGTTCTTCGCGAGTCTTCCAGGGCGCAAACGCGAAGAGCCCTGCGGCAATTTGCGAGCTCCGGTAGTCGCGGTGATCGCGGAAGGGGACTTGGTTACCGTTGTGACCGCTGCCGAGCGTAAGGACGCCAAGGGCCAGCCCTATACCACCACCTGGTTTGACATGTGGCGCATCACGGACGGCAAGGCCGATGAGCACTGGGACCCGCAGATGAAGCCGTAGCGCTGGCGATCTTGTCGCCGGCGTTTACCGAATGGCCCGCGACTGCGCCACTGGCGCGACGCGCACTTCCTTGAGCTTCTTCTCTTCCGGTCCGAAGTTCTTCGCCAGGTAGTCGACGATGGTATCGAGCTCTTCCTTCGTGCCACTCGCGCCGCGGCCCACCATGGAATCGACGATCGAAGCCCAGCCGTCCTTGGTGGCGCGTTGGCTGACGATGATGTCGAGGCCGTGGCAGTCGGCGCAAATTTTCTCGAGAAGCTCCTTTCCTTTACCGGCGGGGAGGTCCTGCGCCTGGGCTAGAGATAGGGCAAGGAATGGGACTAGAAAAGCGGCTCTGTGCATACCCTTCATAATAACAACGGCGCTATGGTCAACATCGGCGTTACGAGCGTTCGCAATCAATCTTTAGGGCTATCCGGCTTTAGGGTTATCCAGCCGCGCGTTTCGCAGGGATGCGTCCAGCAATTGGATCGTGTGTACCACCGGTACCGGATGGCCGGCGCGCGCCAAGGCGGCCCCAATCTGCAGCATGCATCCTGGATTGCCCGTGGCTACAGCATCGGGCTGGTTCGGGGCGATCAGCCGCGCCTTACGATCCGCCAGTTCATCCGCGGTCTGCGGCTGGACCAGGTTGTAAATTCCGGCGGATCCGCAGCAGATGGCGCTTTCAGGAATTTCGATCACCTCCAGGCCGGGAATGTCGGCAAGCAGCGACCGCGGTTGTGTGCGGACCTTCAGCGCATGTTGCAGATGGCACGAATCGTGATAAACCACTCGCATCGGCAGCGGATGCCGGACGGCGCGGGGGCCTAACTCGTCGAGCACCTCGGTCACGTCCTTGCATTTCGCCGAGAACCGCTTGGCACGCTCGGCATACCGGGGGTCGTCGCGCAACAGATGGCCGTAGTCTTTGGCATTCGATCCGCAGCCGCCGGCATTGGTGACCACCACATCCACCGCGGCTTTTTCAAAAACGTCGATCATGCGCCGCGCCAGTTCCAGTGCTGGCGTCTCCTCGCCGGCATGCACCAGCAACGCGCCACAGCAAGGTTGCTCCGAGGGCGACACTACTTCGCAGCCTTCCGAAGCCAGCGTGCGCGCCGTGGCGGCGTTGACCTCCGAAAGAAATTCTCTTTGGACGCAGCCGAGCATAAGCCCTACGCGCATCCTCTTGGTCCCTTGTGCAGCAGTCACCTCGGCAACCTTATGCAACGGCCCGAGCTTAGGCGTGAGCGCCTCCATCGCGCGCCACCGCGGCGACAGGAGTTTGAGAATTCCTGAACTCCGCACCAGACCCTGCAGGCCGGACTTCTGATAAGCAGCCAGCAAATACCACAGCACGCGCAAGCGATCCGGCCGCGGAAACAACTGGAACAATATCCAGCGGTGGAATCTTTCTCCCGGCGACCGGCGGTGGATCCGCTCGATCTGCGCTCGCGTCGCCTCGATCAGCTTTCCGTAATCGACACCCGAAGGACAGGCAGTCATGCACGAAACGCATCCGAGACAAGTGTCGATGTGCTCCACCCAGTTAGGCGTGATGGCCGTTTCGCCGTCGCTGGCCATCTTCATGAGGTAAATGCGCCCGCGCGGCGAATCCGCCTCCCGTCCCCACAGCACGTAAGTCGGACAGGCGGGCAGGCAGAAGCCGCAATGCACGCACTGGTCAATCAGGGCGGGGTCTGGCGGATGGTGCGCGTCGAATGCAGCTTTCGTCTCCGTCAAATTCCCCCCACGAACCGGCCGGGATTCAAAGTACCCTTGGGATCGAACTGCTGTTTGATCGCGCGCATGAGCGGCAGCGCATCGCCAGCGTCGCCCCAGGCATCTATGCGCTGCCCTCTTATGATCGCCAGCGATCCGCCATCGCTCTCCACTTCCGCGCGCAACTCCGTCAGGGGCGCATCCAGCGCCAGCCATCCGATGCCGGTACCTTGTACCACCGCGCTCCAATCCGCCCGCCCCATCCGTTCGATAGCTTCTATGGTCTTGGCAATATGTGTGGGAAGAACACTGAACTTCACCACCGCGCTCGATTGGGCGATCCGCTCACGCGTCTTCCAAACATCCGGCGGCCCTTCCGTAACCAGAGCCAGCCGCGCCAACTCGCGAACCGTCTCTTCCTGTGAGGCGATGCCGGCCTCCGTGCCCTCCAACAGAATGTCGATCTGCGGCTGCGCGTTCGCCGTGAATCGCACCTGCAATGAGGTATGCGCGAGCGTGGCGGATTCCATCGTGAGCAGCAATGTCTGCGCGGCCTTCGGATCTCCGGCGGCGATTGTAAGCGTGCGCGTGTTGCGTGGCAGTGGATGCAGCCGGAAAGTAGCTTGCGTGATCACTCCCAGCGTTCCCATGGCCCCTGTCGCAAGCTTGGGCAAATCGTAACCCGCAACATTCTTCACCACCTTGCCGCCGCTCTTCGCGATGGTGCCATCAGCCAGCACCAGCGTGATCCCAATGATCAAATCGCGCAATCCACCGTACGCCAGCCGCAGCGCGCCGCTATCGTTGGTCGCGAGCATCCCGCCAATGGTGGCCTTCTCTGGCCACAAAACGTCGATGGCCAACCGCTGTCCGTGTTGCGCCAGCGTCTGCTGCAAGTCGGCAACCGTGCAGCCCGCCTGCACTGTCACCGTCAAATCCGCCCAGGCATGCTCCAGCACGCGATCGAGCTTCGCCGTAGACAAAATGACGTCCGCCCGCGAAGGCGGATTACCCCAATCGAGCTTCGTCCCACCGCCCCGCGGAATCACCGCCAGTCCTTCCTGGTCGGCGCAGCGCAGCACGGCGCTCACTTCTTCCTCGTTGGCCGGTTCTACCACCCGCGCATCCCGCAGCCAGTCCATGGATCAGAAACGCTCGGCCACGCCGGCAGTTTCGAGCGGATGCGGCACATACTCGCCCGGCTGCTCACCGCACAAACGCGGCCGCGGGAAGACCTTGGTGGGATTGGCGAGCAGAAGCGGGTCGAAAGCGCAGCGCACCCGCTGCATCGTGTCGAGATCCGGCTCGCTGAACATTTTGGACATCATGTGTTTCTTTTCTTCTCCCACGCCGTGCTCTCCGGTGATCGACCCGCCTTTTTGGACGCACAACTCCAGAATCCGCGTCGACAGCGCTTCGGCCGCCTGTTCCTGCCCCGCGATGCGGCGGTCGTACATCACTAAAGGATGCAGGTTGCCATCGCCCGCATGGAAGACATTCGCCACACGCAGGCCGGACGCCGCGCCTAGCGCGTAAATTTCATCTAGAACCTCGGGTAACGCGGTACGCGGGATCACGCCGTCCTGCACGATGTAGTTGGGCGAAAGGCGCCCCACCGAGGCGAAGGCGGCTTTGCGTCCTTTCCAAAAAAGCGCGCGCTCGGTCTCCGTCTGCGCCAGGCGGATTTCCTCGGCTCCATGGCTGCGGCAGATCTCATCCACGAGCGCCCGAAGCGTCTGTACTTCCGCCTCCGGTCCGTCCAATTCCACCAGCAGCAGCCCGCCGCAGTTCGGGTAGTTCGGGTGTACCGCCGCTTCGGCGGCCTGAATGGCCAGGTTGTCCATCATTTCAATGGCGGCCGGAACGATCCCGGCGGCGATGATGCCGCTAACCGCCGCGCCGGCCTCGGTGGTGGAAGGAAATGCCGCCAGCAGAGTCTGAATGCACTCCGGGCGCTTGACGACGCGAAGCGTAATCTTGGTAGCGATGCCCAGCGTACCCTCGGAACCAACGAACACCCCGGCCAGGTCGTAGCCCGGCGCGTCCAGAGTCTTCTTGCCAAGGTGAACCAATGTGCCATCGGGAAGCACCACCTCTAGCGCCAGGACGTGCGTGGTGGTGAACCCGTATTTGAGGCAGTGCGCGCCGCCCGAATTCTCCGCCACGTTGCCGCCGATACTGCAGACGGATTGAGAAGAAGGATCGGGCGCATAGAAGTAACGCGCGTGCGCCACACGGCTGGTCACATCCACGTTGATGACGCCGGGCTCGACAACCACCCGTGCGTTGGGCAGGTCCGCTTCCAAAATGCGGTTCATGCGGGCCAGGCTGATCACGATCCCGTTGACCACCGGCAGCGCGCCTCCGCTCAGGCCCGTTCCCGAACCGCGCGCCACAAAGGGAATGCGCTCGCGGTGGCAAATGCGGACGATGCCCTGGACCTCTTCGGTGGAAGCGGGCAACAGCACCGCGCCGGGAATCACCCGGAAATTCGTCAACCCGTCGCATTCGTACGTGCGCAGCTCATCCGGAGCGGAGAGCACTGCGCGCTCTCCGACGACCGAGCGGAATTCGCCAAAAATTTCGGCAGTCAGACTCAAGCTGGTATGCTTTTCGGTTCCATCATATCGATCGCGTGAACTGTTCTTCTGCCACGCTCGAACATGTCGCCAGAACGTAAGGCCCCTCCGGGACAACGGCGATGCTCGCTCCCGCAGGCAGCCCCGCCGTCAACGCCGCAACCGCCGCATCGATCATAGAGAAAGAGCGGCCCCACAATTTCGGATGATACTCGGCCGGCAGCCCCGGAACATAGTAAAACAGCTCCCGTTCAGTGGTAACCAGGGCGAGCTTCTCCAATTGCCACTGATCGACAATCACCGGCGACGACGCAATGCGTTCCAGAAACTCCCGGTCGCCGCCTCCGTTTAACAGCATTTCGCAAAACTCCGGTGCTCCCGCCCCCTCGTCGCAGGATCCCACCACCAGGATGCGCCCGCCGGGCTTCACGATATGGGCCGCGGCGGTGACGCCTTTGATGGTCTGGTAAAACGTCATGTCCAGCGGGTAGCCGGCAGCCGAAGTAATCACCGCAGCCACCGGCGCCGCCAGCGTCTCCAGCATCGCCTTCGAAACGAATTCGACGCCACAGCGGTGGGCCTGCTCAGGGTTTCCGGCAAACACTCCGGCGATGGAGCGATCGCGCGCCAGCGCCACATCCAAGGCGAAATCGTGCCGCGCCATGCGCGCGATTTCCAGCAGCTCCCGGTGCAGCGGGTTATCTTCCGTGGACCCCTCCACCGCCCTGCGGTCTCGCATGAACTTCGGGCTGTGTAGCACCTTGATGGTTTCCTGCGCCGCCAGCCCCGGCGCCACCAGCTTTCGGCCCCCGGAGAAACCCAGCATCAGGTGCGGCTCGATGAAGCCAAGCGTAATATGCAGATCGGCGCCGATAAAGCGGTCGTCGATATACACGGGCGTCCCCGACCGTGTCGAACCCAGGTGTCTATGCTGTGAAAGATTCCGTGCGTCATGGTTGACCACGCGGTAGTCGGCAGCAGTCTTCTCGCCGCAGATTTGCCGGATCTCGGCATCGGTGGAGGCGCGATGCAGCCCGGTCGCGATCAGAATGCTGATGTCTTCTTTCCGCAGCCCTGCCTGTTCCAGCCGACGCAAGATGGGCGGAAGCGTCTGGCGATTTGGAGCCGGCCGGGTAATGTCGCAAACCGAGATGGCTGCCGTCCGCTTGCCGCGTGCCAGTTCCGCCAGCGGCGGCGTGCCCACGGGCGCATCCAGGGCGCCTTCCAGGCTGCGCGCCGGGTCCGCCAGCGGGCGCGCCGAGCGAGCTTCCAGAATGTGATATTGGAAGCCCTCGGGCAAGTCTACACCCAGGCCGGTCTTCCCAAACGCGAGATCGACGCGCATGAGGTCATCGTACTACGGACCCGCTTACTACCCCACGTGCGCGCCGGCCTCGCCGTAGATCGCGAGCACCTCACGCGCCGTGCGCTCCCAGCTGAAACGCGCCGCCTGGTCGCGGCCGCAGCGGATCAGCGTGGCGCGCAGGTCCTCGTCCAGCAGCACCTCGCGTATCCCGCGGGCGATCTCGAAGACGTTTTCCGGATTCACCTGCACGGCCGCGTCTCCCACCACTTCCGGCAGCGAGCTTACATTCGAAGTGACCACCGGTGTGCCGCAAGCCATCGCCTCAATGGGTGGCAAACCGAATCCCTCATAGCGCGAAACGAATACGAACGCCGCCGCAGCCTCGTAAAAACATCGCAGCGTATCGAAAGGGACAAAGCCGAGAAACCGCACGACGCTTTCCGTGCGGCTTTTGATTACCGCCTGGCGCACCGAGGGATATTGCGAAATCGTGTCGCCGATAATGATCAGCCGCAGGTCCTTATATATAGGGTGCGACGAGAGCTGATCGCGTACCACCGCAAACGCCTCCACCAGGCGCGGCACGTTCTTGTGCGGCCGGATGTTGCCGGCGTACAACAAGAACGGATAGCTAATCTGATAGCGCTCCAGGATTCGCAACCGCTCCTGGCCATCGGACTCGTCGCGGTGCGCCAGAAACTCGGGGTCGGGTGCATTGTAAACGCGTCGCACGTGCTCCAAAGGCACACCCAGCAGGTTCTGGAGATCGCGGCGCGTGGCCTCCGAAACGGCGATCACGCGGCTCGCGCGCATCAGGCCGCGGCGGAATAACTCACGGCGCAAACGCATGCGCGTCTCGGAGCCATGAAATTCAAACAGCAGGCTGGACATATCGTGGACCGTCACTACGTAGGGGCGAACCATCAGCAGCGGTATCCGGTTCAAAGGGATATGAACCAGGTCGGGCGCGAGGCTGTGCAGGAAAACAGGGAACATGACGTGGTCCAGCGGACGTGTGTCGGGGCGCCCATAGATGGCCGTGCGAAAATTCTCGGGCAGGCTGGTAAGCGTGCGGGCATCGGAGGGGCCGCTGACCAACGTGTACTGGTTCTTGTGATCGATCAGTCCCAGTGCGTGGACCAGGCTGCGGATGTAGGTGCCGATACCGAAGTCGCGCATGCGGCGCGCATCGATGACGATATGGCTCTTCATGCTAGCCTGGTGGGCCAGGCGCGAAGGCCCGGCTCACCGCGAAGCCCGAGCGGTGGCCATCTTCCATTGATAGAGCGGAAAACGCGCAGTGAGGCCGGCTACCTTTTGCCGCACCGCCGTAATCACGGCATCATCCGAGGTGTGGCTCAGCACTTCTGCAATCAGGCCGGCCACTTCCCGCATCTCGGTTTCGCGGAATCCCCGCGTGGTGACCGCCGGCGATCCCAGCCGGATGCCGCTGGGGTTCACCGGCGGGTTCACATCGAACGGGATGGCGTTCTTGTTCACCGTTATATTGGCGTGTTCCAGCGCCCGCTCCGCTTCGCGGCCCCGGACGCCTTTGGAGAACACATCGACCAGCATCAGGTGGTTGTCGGTTCCCCCCGAGACCACCCGCCATCCTGCGACGGCCAAGGTGTCGGCGAGCGCGTGCGCGTTGGCCACCACCTGCTTCTGGTATTCCCCGAACTCCGGTGTCATCGCTTCCAGGAAGCACACGGCCTTAGCGGCCATGATGTGCACCAGCGGCCCGCCCTGTATCCCCGGGAAGACCGTCTTGTCGATCGCGGCGGCATATTGCTGCCGCGCCAGAATCATTCCGGAGCGCGGGCCACGCAGCGTCTTGTGCGTGGTCGAGGTCACGATATCGGCGGTCTCGCAGGGGTTGGGGTGCAGGCCCGCCGCCACCAGTCCGGCGATGTGCGCCATATCCACCAGGAACACCGCCCCCACCGAGTCGGCAATCTTACGGAAGCGCGCAAAATCGAGGATGCGGGGGTATGCGCTGCCGCCCGCGATGATCATCTTGGGCTTGTGTTCTTCGGCCAGCCGCGCCATCTCGTCGTAGTCGATGCGCTCATCGTCGCGGCGCACGCCGTACGGAACCACGTGATATGTCTTGCCTGAGAAGTTGAGCTGGTGGCCGTGGGTGAGGTGCCCGCCGTGCGCGAGGTTCAGGCCCATGATGGTGTCGCCCGGAGAAACCACCGCCGCATACGCGGCCTGGTTGGCCTGCGAGCCGGAGTGCGGCTGCACGTTGGCGTACTCAGCGTGGAAAAGCTTCTTGACGCGATCGCGGGCCAGGTTCTCCACGATGTCGGTGAATTCGCAGCCGCCGTAATACCGCTTGCCGGGATACCCCTCGGCGTACTTGTTGGTGAAGACCGCGCCCGCCGCCTCCAGGATTGCTTCGGAAGTAAAGTTCTCGCTGGCGATCAGTTCTAGGGTCGAGTGCTGGCGCTCAATCTCGTGCTGAACAGCTTCAAACACTTCACGATCCACCTCGGCCAGAGGCCGCGCCATGCGTTCTAATGGGGTCATAGAAAAGGAAAGCTGCTCAATTTTAGCATGCTAAAATTGGGATTTCCCGCACAACCCCATATGCTCTGGAGTAAGTTGTTCATTCCCACTCTGCGCGAAAATCCGGCAGAGGCGGAGGTCGCCAGCCACCAACTTTTGTTGCGCGCCGGATACATCCGGCAGCTCTCCGCGGGAATTTACAGTTACCTGTTTCTGGCCCAGCGCTCACTGCTCAAAATTCAGCAGATTGTGCGAGAAGAAATGCACACCATCGGCGCGCAGGAGATGTTTCTGCCGGCGCTTCACCCGGCAGAAGTCTGGCAGGAGTCGGGCCGCTGGGACACCATGGGCGAAAACATGTTCCGGTTCAAGGACCGCTTCGACCGCGACCTGTGCCTGGGCATGACCCACGAAGAGATCATGACGGTGATTGCGCGCGGCGAACTGCGCAGCTATAAGCAACTCCCGCAGATCTGGTATCAAATCCAAACCAAATTCCGCGATGAGCCGCGTCCCAAATCGGGCCTGCTGCGCGTGCGCCAGTTCCTCATGAAGGATTCCTATTCGTTCGATCTGGACCAGGCCGGGTTGGACGCGGCGTACGAGAAGCACTACCAGGCCTACCGCCGCATCTTCGACCGCTGCGGCCTGATATATAGCGCGGTGGAAGCGCATTCGGGCGCGATGGGCGGCAGCCAGTCGCACGAATTCATGGTCGCGACGGATGCAGGCGAAGACTTGATCGCGGTCTGCAAGGGCTGCGGCTATGCGGCCAACCTGGAGATGGCGGTGTCGCAACCCACCATGCCCGCCGCTTCCGATCCCGAGGGGAATCTGGATCCGGAGCCGTTCCACACGCCGGGGCGCAAGACCATCGCGGAGGTGTCGGACTTCACCCGCCTGCCCGAGACCTCGCAAATGAAGAGCCTGGTGCTGGTGGCCGACGGCAAGCCGGTGCTGGTGCTGTTGCGCGGCGACCACCAGTTGGCCGAAGCGAAGTTCGCGGGTATAGCGGGTGATCCGGAATTCCGCCCGGCGCAGCCCGACGAGATTGGCCAATGGTTTGGCGCGCAGGCCGGTTCGCTTGGCCCCGTGGGCGTGAAGAACATCCCCATCCTGGCGGACCGAGCGCTGGCCGGACGCAGCAACATGATCGCCGGGGCCAACCGCGACGACTATCATTTGCGCCACGTGACGCTGGGGGAGGATTTCGAAGCCGAGATTCACGACCTCCGCCAGGTGGCCTCGGGCGATGGATGTTCCCACTGCGGGCGGCCGCTCGAGATTCGCAAGACGGTCGAGATTGGACACATTTTCAAGCTCGGCTACAAGTACTCCGAATCCATGGGGCTGCGTGTGCTGAGCGCCGAGGGCAAGGAAATCACACCCATCATGGGATCGTACGGAATCGGCATCGAGCGCATTTTGACCGCCGCCATCGAGCTCGATCACGATAAAGACGGCATGGTCCTGCCGCCGTCGATCGCGCCCTTCGATGTAGTGGTGACTCCCGCCAATAACTCCGACGCCGCCCAGATGGAGGCGGCGCGCCAGGTCTACCAGAGCTGCCTCGCGCTGGGTCTGGATGCCCTGCTGGACGACCGCGATGAGCGGCCCGGCGTCAAATTCAAAGATGCCGACCTGATCGGCGTCCCCTATCGCGTCACCGTGGGCAAAAAGCTGGCCGGCGGCCTGGTCGAATTGGTAGAGCGGAAGGGCAAAAAGACCACCGACGTACCGCCGGCGGAAGCGGCCCAGGCGGTCGCGGCGCTCACCCGTCCCCAACCGGCGCCCTCTCTAAAGTAGCTGCCCGATCTGCCGATAAGCAGATCGTGACCTCGCTCACGGTGTGGGCGGGTAACGCACACGTTAGGGGAAATGATTCAACTCAACCTCACCTCCAAGATCTGGCTCAGCATCGGGATCTTCGTTTTGGGGTTCGTCGTTTTCACGATCTTGCAAAACCGGCAAAGCGTGAACACCGAGTACCGCCTCTGGGAGACATCGGAAACCTTGCTTCCAGCGGCACAAGAAAGCCAGCAAGCGTATTGTGTTGATCAACGATACCGGCGGCGGCATCCCAGAGGAAATTCGAAGGAGGGTGTTCGATCCCTTCTTCACCACCAGGGAGGTTGGCCGCGGATCCGGGCAGGGCCTAGCCATCGCGCGTGCCACGGTGGTTGAGAAACACGGCGGCAACATCTGGTTCGAACCCAACGGAACACAGGGCACGACCTTTCTGGTCTCTTTGCCCATTGGGCCGATGTTCAAAGCATGTGCCGAGCAGGAGGAAGAGGAGGAGGAAGGAGCCCATGCCGGATCTCGCGGCTGACAAGCCCAAACGTCGCATCTTATTTGTGGATGACGAACCCCTGATCCTCGAAGGACTGCAGCGCATGCTCCGCGCGTACCGGAAAGAATGGGACATGACCTTCGTGGATGGCGGCGACGAGGCCCTGAAAGCGCTCCAGGAGAACCCCACCGACGTGATCGTAACTGATATGCGCATGCCCGGCATGGATGGCGCCCAATTGCTGGAACACGTGAAGCAACGTTTCCCCAGCGTAATCCGCATCGTCCTCTCCGGATATTTCGAAAAGGACGCCGGTTTGCGGGCGGTGCCCGTGGCTCACCAATTCGTGGCTAAGCCCTGCGACCCGGTCAAGTTGCGTGAGGCCATCGAACGCTGTTGCAGCCTTAGCGTTTACGTGAACGATGACAACACCAGGCGCTTGCTGGGCTCAATCGGAGAGTTGCCCAGCCTTTCCCGCAACTGTGCATCCCTCATGAGGGCGCTGGAAGATCCCGAGATACCCGTCAACGAAATCAGCCGCATCGTCGAACACGATGTGGGGATTACGGCCAAGGTGTTACAACTGGTCAACTCCGCGTTCTTCGGTCCATCTCAAGAAATCACCAATGTGCGCATGGCCGTCAGCTATTTGGGCTTGGATGTTTTGAAAACCTTGGTGCTTTCGGCGGAACTCTTTCGCACCTTCCGGCCTAGCTGTCACGCCCAAGGCTTCTCCTTCGAGGGCTTCCAGGAACATTCCCAGCTCGCCGCCAGGATTGTCTCCCACTTGCCCCTTCCGAAGAGCATGGCGTCAACCGCAGTGGTCGCAGCGTTACTTCACGATACCGGGATCCTGATCCTCTCGGCGCGGCTCCCCCAGCAATTCGAGCAGGCTTTGTCCATTTCGCTCCAGGAGGAGCGGCCCTTCTATCGCGTCGAAGCCCAACTCGCCGGCACCACGCACGCAGAGGTAGGCGCCTACCTGCTGGGAGTCTGGGGGCTGCCGAATGCCATCGTCGATGCCGTTGGCCGTCACCACGGTCCGATGGTGCATTCCCCAGTCAGGCCAGGCCTCGATATTCTGGCGGCGGTCTACATCGCCGACATTCTCTCCCAGGAGTACCCCACACACCGGGGCAGCGTCTACCCGCAAGCGCACGACACCCTCGATACCGATTATCTGGCGCAACTTGGCCTGGCGGACGAAATCCCCGCCTGGCGGGCCATGGCGGCGGAACTCTCCGGCGTGCCCACGGTGACCGAAGCATGACAGAAGCTACCAAATCGCCGGTGCTGCTGGTGGATGATGAGCCTGATCTGCTCGCCGGCCTATCCCGGTCCTTGCGCTCGGAACGATTCGAGATCTCCACGGCGTCGAGCGGCGCGCAGGCTCTCTCCATGCTCCGCGCGAACGGCCCCTTCGCGGTGATCGTTTCCGATTTGCGCATGCCTGAGATGGATGGCATAACGCTGTTGCAGCAGGCCAGCGAAAATTTCCCCGATACCGTGCGCGTGCTGTTTACCGGGCAGTTGGATATGGAGTGCGCCATTGCCGCGGTCAACAAGGGGGCCATTTTCCGCTTCATCCTGAAGCCGTGCCAGCGCATTGCCATGGCCCTCACCCTAAACGACGCCGTCGAGCAGCATCGGCTGATTACCGCCGAACGCGTATTGTTGGAACAGACCCTGCATGGCAGCATCAAAGCGCTCACCGATATTCTGTCGCTGGTAGCCCCGGCTGCATTCGGGCGCGCCAGCCGGTTGCGGCACACGGTGCGCAGCCTGGTGACAGCGTTCCGGCTCCCGGCCGGCTGGCCCATCGAAGTGGCAGTCATGCTGTCGCAGATCGGGTGCGTCACCCTGCCGCCTTCCACTCTGGACAAGATGGACCACGGGGAAGCACTCAGTGAAGCCGAGCAGGAAATGTTACGGCGCATGCCCGGGGTGGTACAGCAGATACTGGGAAATATTCCGCGCTTGGAACCGGTTCGGGACATTCTACGATTTCGGGACCAACCCTTCGACCGCGGAGGATCGTCGGGTGAGAGCGCGATTCCCTGGGGTGCGCGCGCGCTGAAGCTGGCCACCGATCTGGACGCTCTGGAAAGCGAGGGCCTTCCCTTATCCCTTACCTTCGACACCTTGCGTGGACGCGAAGGGTGGTACGACACCGAGATCCTCCAAAAACTTGCGGAAATACGTAGCAGCAGCCAACAATGCTCTCGAGTACGCGAGTTGCACTTGGCAAAGTTGCGCCCCGGGATGATCCTGGCGCAAGACGTTCGAACGGAGAAAAGCGTTCTGTTCATCGCCCGTGGCCAGGAAGTCACGGCTGGCCTGCTCGAAAAATTCCGCAATTTCGCGCCGGGTTCGTTTCGCGACGAAGCCATCCGCGTCGTGATCCCGGACGACCCCACGGAATAGGACCGCAGCCGTCCCAATTACAACTGGAGAATCCTTGGCGGCTCGAAACACTACTTCCAGTTAATGTCGCCGAAGAACAGCCCTGCCGGACCCGGGGAAACCTCGCCCAAACCCGCGCGCTCCCGCAAGACCCGCCGTCAACAGAGCTACCAGTTGCTAGAAGAAATCGGCGCCGGGGGCATGGGAACGGTATACCGCGCCCTGGACCGCGAGCTAAACCGAACCGTTGCCGTAAAGGTCATCCGCCCGGAGTTTGCGTCCGACCTGAGCAGCCTGCTGCGCCTGAAGCGGGAGATCGTCCTGGCCTCCCGGGTCAGCGGCAGCCATGTTGTGCGCGTCCACGATTTTGGGGAGATTGATGGCAAAGCGCTGATTGCCATGGACTGGGTGGATGGTGAGAATCTCGCCGCGCTGCTGGCACGCGTCCACACCGTTCCCCCTTCGCAGGCATGTGATTTCGCCGCGCAAATCAGCACGGCGCTGCGCGACATCCACGCCGCCAACATTATTCATCGGGACCTCAAGCCCGGTAACCTGCTCATCAGCCGAACCGGCGAAGTCCTGGTGGCGGACTTCGGCCTGGCTCGCTCGGCCCTGCCCCAAGACACCGGCTTAAGCCTGGTAGGGGAGTTTTCGGGGACACCGCGCTATATGGCCCCGGAGCAATTGGCCGGCCTTCCCGCTGACGTGCGCTCCGATCTGTACTCGCTCGGGATGGTGCTCCTCGAGATGCTCACCGGCGCCACGGCTTTGGAAGGGCTCGCGCCCCTCCGCGAGCGTTGGATTCTGTCGCAGGGAGAGAAACGCGTTCGGTCCGGCGAACTGCGCAAACTGGCGGCGCTCGATCTGGTGATCCGCCGCTGCCTGCAACTGGATCGCACTGAGCGATACGCCAACCTGGATGAGGCACTGCGGGACCTCAAGTTGGCCGATACCGATAGCGCCTCTGTCGAAGTGCCGGTGCCCTTGCCCAAGGGTACACCGTTGTGGCGGAGCCGCGCCGCTATCGGAACCACGGTTGCCTTGTTGCTGGGTTTGATGGCGTGGGGCCTCCACGTCGCGCGACATCCGCGCTCGGCCTCCTCGGCCCAACTGTACGGAAAAGCCATCAGCCTGATCACTCCCGAAAGCGGCGAGGCGGAGTTGCGCGTGGCTGCTCAAGCCTTGGAGGACGCTGTGGCACAAGCACCGGGTTACATGCCGGCCCTGCGGGCGCGTCTGGATGTGCTGCTCCGGCTGTACGAGGCTACCTCCGATCCGCGCAATCTGGTCGATGCACGGGAAGCGTTACAGCGCGCCACCGCAGCGGGCTTGAATCGGTCCCAGCGCGCGGTGTACCTGGCGAAGATCGATCTGCATGCAAATCTCTATTTCGCGGTCATCCAGAACCTCGGAGGCGACGCCCCGCTGCTGGCTTCTTCAGCCGACGCCAACCGCCTTATGGGCCGTGCCCTTGAAACCGCCGGCCGTCTGCCCGAGGCGCTGACTTTTTATAGCTCGGCGGTTGGCATCAGCCCCGAATCGTGGCTCTGCCAAAACGATCTCGGCTCGGCGCTACTCGCCATAGGCCGCCCCCAGGAGGCGCGCCAGCACTTTCTGGAAGTCACGCGGCTCAATCCCAAATCCACCACTGGCTATTCCAATCTCGGCCTGGCTTTCTTGGAGTCAGGCGACCTGCAGAGTGCTGAACAGAGTTTCGAGACCTCCCTTGAGCATCAGGAGACCCCGGAAACCTACTTCAATCTGGGACTCACGACTTATTATTCCCAACTCTATGGTTCGGCGGTGCCCTTTTTTCAATCGGCGATTCGCATGCGCCCGAATTCGGACCGGTACCTGGCGGCTCTGGCCGACGCCCAGCGGCAGGCAGGGCAGCGGACTGCGGCACGTCAAAGCTACTCCCGAGCTTTGACACTGTTGGACGATCTGGAGCGAACGCGACCTTTGAGTACCAGCGAACGTTGTCGCCGCGCCCGCTGCTTCTTTGGCCTGGGGGATTTCAACGCTGCGGACACAGCTATTGAGCTCATCCAGAATTCCGGTGTGCAAGATCAAATGGTCGACTACTCTGCCGCTGTGTTTGCCGCGGCGCAAAGCCGGCGGATCGCTGCCAGGCAGCATCTCAGCGTTGCGATGCGGCTCGGCTACCCTGCCGCGCTACTCAAAGTGGATCCTGACCTAAGGGATCTATTCTAGTTTTCCTTAGTAATTTACTGGGTTCGCCTGATCTTCTCCCCTTAGACCGCCGATCAATGGGTCAGGAGATAACAAACATGGAACGAGGCGAACTGATCAGACCCCTGAACGAATCGCATAGCGCGCACGAGACCGATTGGATGCACGCGATGTGGAGCGATCTCTTTTCCTGGATGCACTTGTTCTTTTTCTAGCCTGGCTAGGTAATTTCCACCGTCGTGTCGGAACCGAGCCGCGACGATAACGAAGCGGTGTCGAAATGGTCGGCACCGCCAATAGGATCCTGGAACCGGCAGACCTCACCGTCGCCGCCTGACAAGTACTGCATCCTTACTAATGCCTTTCCCCCACGTGCGTCTTCCCTGACGGGGTAAAATAAAGACTGCCCCCACGTACTGAGAAGTTTTCATGATTGTCGATACCGTCCTAGCTAAAATCTTCGGTACCAAGAACGAGCGTGAGATCAAGGCGCTACTGCCTCAAGTCGCTGCCATCAACGAGCTGGAGCCCGCCATACGTCAGCTATCAGATATCGACCTGGCCGCCAAAACCATTGAATTCAAAGAGAAATTGGCACACGGCGCGGCTCTTAACGACCTCCTGATCGAAGCTTTTGCCGTGGTCCGCGAGGCCGGCCGCCGCGTCCTCAACATGCGCCATTTCGACGTGCAATTGATCGGCGGCATGGTTCTGCACAGCGGCAAAATCGCCGAGATGAAGACCGGTGAAGGTAAGACGCTGGTTGCCACGCTACCCACCTACTTAAATGCCCTGGAAGGCAAGGGCGTTCACGTGGTAACGGTTAACGATTACCTGGCCAAGCGCGACTCCGAATGGATGGGCCGGCTTTACAAAACCCTGGGCCTGCATGTCGGCGTGATTGTGCACGATCTCGACGACCAGGAGCGCAAGGACGCCTACGGGGCCGACATTACCTACGGCACCAACAACGAGTTCGGCTTCGATTACCTGCGTGACAACATGAAGTTTCGGCTGGAAGATTGCGTCCAGCGCGAGCACCACTTCGCCATCGTCGACGAAGTCGATTCCATTCTGGTCGATGAAGCCCGCACCCCGCTGATCATTTCCGGTCCGAGCGAAGAATCCACCGACAAGTATTACAAGGCCAACCGCATCATTCCCAAGCTGGTGCGCGGCGAGGTCATCGAAGGCAAGGAGCCGGGCGAGAAATATACCACCGGCGATTTCACCATCGATGAGAAGCACCGGAGCTCGGCACTCACCGAGGAAGGCGTGATGAAGGTCGAGAAGTTGCTGGGAATCGGCAATCTCTACGACCTGGCCAACTATGAAGCGGGCTGGACCCACCACATCGAGCAAGCCCTGCGCGCGCACGTGCTCTACCAGCGCGACAAGGATTACGTCATCAAGGATGGTGATGAAGGCCCGGAAGTGATCATCGTCGACGAGTTCACCGGCCGTCTGATGCCGGGGCGCCGCTGGTCGGATGGTCTGCATCAGGCAGTCGAGGCCAAGGAAGGCGTCAAGATCCAGCGCGAGAATCAGACACTGGCCACCATCACCTTCCAGAACTATTTCCGCATGTACAAGAAGCTGGCCGGCATGACCGGTACGGCGGAAACCGAAGCGGCCGAATTCCAGAAGATCTATAAGCTCGATGTGACGGTGGCTCCCACCAACCGCGCCATGATCCGCAAAGAAAACTCGGATATGGTCTACCGCACCGAGGATGAAAAGTTTCGCAACGCGGCTAAGGAGATCAAGGAGTTCAACCAGCGCGGCCAACCGGTGCTGGTGGGCACCATCTCGGTGGAAAAATCCGAGCGGCTATCGGGCATCCTCAAGCGCATGGGCGTCCGGCACGAAGTGTTGAACGCCAAGAATCACGAGCGCGAGGCCTCCATCGTGGCCCAGGCCGGCCGCCGCGACGCCGTTACCGTTTCCACTAACATGGCGGGCCGCGGTACCGACATTCTGCTGGGCGGCAACGCGGAGTTCATGACCAAGGACGCCTGCCTGAAGGAGAAGGTGGCCGAGCGCTTGCCCGAGGATCAGGAGCAGTACATCGCCGACGAGCACTTCTACTACTTCACGCACCACGACCAGTTTTACCGCGTGCGCCGCGACAAGTGGGAAGAGATCTACTCTGGCTTCAAGCAGGAGACCGACAAGGAACACGACGAGGTAGTCTCCCTCGGCGGCCTGCACATTGTAGGCACCGAACGACATGACTCCCGCCGCATCGATAACCAGCTTCGCGGACGCGCCGGCCGGCAGGGAGATCCCGGCAGCTCGCGTTTCTACCTTTCTCTGCAGGATGACCTGCTGCGCATTTTCGGCGGCGAGCGCATGCAGAACCTGATGCTGCGCCTGGGCATGGAAGAAGACGTGCCCATCGAGTCGAATCTCATCACCAAGCGCATTGCCAAGGCGCAGGAGGCCGTGGAGGCGCAGAATTTCGAAGCCCGCAAACACCTGCTGGAATACGACGACGTGATGAACAAGCAGCGGCTCGCCGTCTACACTCTGCGGCGCGGCCTGCTCGAAGGCGTGGACCAGAAAGAGCGCGTGATGGAGATGACGCGCGGGGTTCTGGCCGCCGCGGTGGAAGCGGCCTGCCCGCCCAACGTGCGACCCAACGAATGGGATCTGACCTCGTTACAGACTGACGTGCTCAGCCGCCTGGGACTGCGCGTGAATCCTAATGATCTTGCCGGAATGAGCGCCGAACAGGTGGAAGAGG
>DASZIV010000112.1:0-1545 GCA_035948775.1 Bryobacteraceae bacterium | reverse complement strand
CCCGGTTGTCGCCGAATGAACCCTGCCCGTTCGAGCGTGAGCACCATCTGGTGAACTGAAGGTGGGCTGACCTGGAAATATTGCTGCATGTCGGCTTCGGCCGGCGGCCGGCGGTGCAGGCGCGTGTATGCGTAGATAAACGCCAGATACTGTCCCTGCTTGGGCGTGAAGCTTTTTGCGGGCGCCATACGCAGGACATCCGATTCAGCCGTTCGTTTGTGCCTCGAACCGCGAGGAGGCACAGATGAATATACGCTATCGGATCGAACTCAGCCAAGCCGAGCGGAGCAAACTCACTGCGCTCCTGAACGGCGGCAAGCATTCGGCGCGCAAGCTCAAGCGCGCGCAGATTTTGCTGGCTGCCGACGCTGGCGCCAGCGACGAGGAGATCGCGATCAGCGTCGGCGTGGGCGGGTCTACCGTATACCGGACCAAGCGCCGCTTCTTAGTTGGCAACCTGGAAGAGGCGTTGAGGGAAGAGCCGCGTCCTGGCGCGTCCCGCAAGCTCTCTGGCAAAGAGGAAGCGCTGCTCGTTGCGACCGCCTGTTCCAACCCACCGGAGGGTCGTGCCCGCTGGACCCTGGAGCTGTTGGCGGATGAATTGGTCAGGCTTACCGAGCATGACAGCATCTCCCGGGAGACAGTGCGCCGTCGGCTGACCGAAAACGACCTCAAACCGTGGCGCAAGGACATGTGGTGCATTCCGCATATCGACGGCGAGTACGTCGCTCGCATGGAGGATGTGCTCGACCTATATGCGCAGGTGCCTGATCCGAAGCGCCCGGTTGTCTGTTTCGACGAGAGCCCGACCCAGCTCATCGGTGAGGTACGGCAGCCGATCCAGGCCGTGCCGGGGCAACGGGAGCGCTATGACTGCGAGTATCGACGCAACGGGACGGTCAACCTGTTCATTTTCCTCGATGCCCACCGACCATGGCGCAAGGTAAAGGTCACCGACCGGCGGACCGCGGAGGATTTCGCCATTTGCATGCGCGAACTCAGCGATGTGCACTTTCCCGAGGCAGATCGAATTCGCGTGGTCCTGGACAATCTGTCCACCCACTCGCCCGGCGCGCTGTATCAAGCCTTCCCACCTTGCGAAGCGCGAAGGGTCCTGCGCCGATTGGAGTTCCACTATGTCCCAAAGCACGCCAGCTGGTTGAACATGGTGGAGATTGAAATCGGCGTACTGCGCGGTCAATGCCTGGACCGCCGCATCGCCACAGCAGAGCGACTGGTGTCAGAGATCGCCGCCTGGGAGCGGCAGCGCAACGCCACCCGGGCCCAGGTTAAATGGATGTTCACAACCGAAAAAGCCCGCGCCAAAATGGGCCGCGCCTACCCAGAGCCAGCCAGCACCAAAACGCACCCGACGAAAGAGTCATAATCCTTGTGCAACGGTACTAGGTTCTCGTCCCAACAGCCGCAGGGTCCCTCGAGGCCGTTTTCGAATTGTCGGATGTGGAGCGTTTCGTCTGGATTTTGATGGAGGTTTCAGGAGAGAGATACGAGAGACGCACGAGCACCGCCAGATAATCGCGCCTC
>DASZIV010000111.1:0-64050 GCA_035948775.1 Bryobacteraceae bacterium | reverse complement strand
ATGCTGTTCTTTCTCAAGGACAGCACGGCCCACGATTTCTGCGCTGCCTATGGAGTGGACCTCCAGCACAAGCTCTTCGGCGAAGCCTTGGCCGCGGTGTAGCGCGGCGCCGGCTTTCCAGGGACCTCCCCGATGACTACCCCCCTTCGGTGGCTCTGTTTCAACTATCTAACAGTGCTAGAGTTTAGTGAAGGTGCACATTATGTCGCGTGCTACTTCCGTTCGGTTCACGTCGGTGGTTCTGGCATTGGGGGCAATCACGGGCGTTTCCTATGGCCAACAGGTACTCTCCGCGCAATCTGGCACGGTTCACTACACCGAGGGGACGGTTTCTCTGGATGGGCGCGAACTTCATCAGAAGAACGGCCAGTTCGCCACGATGCGCGCCGGTCAGGAACTGCGCACCGAACACGGACGAGCGGAAGTCCTGCTCACGCCCGGCGCATTTCTACGAGTTTCCAGCAACAGCGCCATTCGTATGGTCGATAACCGGCTTTCCGACACGCGCGTTGAGGTGCTGGAAGGCTCTGTAATCGCAGAGTGCGACGCTCTGCTCAAGGACAATGCCATCACCCTTCTTTATGCCGGCAACACCATCCGGATCGCCAAGCACGGCCTATATCGAGTGGACACCGCTCCGGCGCAATTGCTGGTGTATGACGGCGAGGCGATTGTGCAGACATCGAACGGCGAACTGACGCTGAAGCGCGGCAAAGAGACTGCGCTCAACGGGGCACTGGTGGCCGAGAAGTTCGATCGGAAGCATGGAGACAGCTTCGACCTCTGGGACGCGAACCGCTCTTCCTTGTTGGCGTCCGCCAGTGTGAACGCATCGCAATCCTTGCTGAATAGCAACTCCAAATGGAACACGGGCGGGTGGTCCTGGAGTTCCTACTACGACATGTATACCTTCGTCCCCGGAGGCGGTGCGATGGTCTTTAGTCCCTTCGGCTGGCAATTCTGGAGTCCCGTCGCGATGTCTTATTACTACGTGCCGAACTCCGGCTATCGCGGATCGAGCGCGAACAGCGTTCAGAACAGCGGCGGATCGACAGCTGCCAGCGGAATCCCATCTGCGTCTGGCGGCCCGGCCGGGCGTGCCAGCGGCGGCGCTCCATCCTTCGGCGGCGGTGGAGGGTTTGGCGGGGGAATGTCTTCTGGTGGCGGGAGAAGCGCCGGCGGCGGTAGCGTTGGCGGAGGATCTGTGTCAGCTGGCGGTCATGGCCGCTAGGTAAGCAACCGCATCTGGGCGCTGGGTGCTTCGTTCCAGCAAGTAAGCTACGCTGAGAAATGCCCGTTCGCATCGTCCAAGTGGACGCCTTCACCAATCGTGCGTTTGGTGGCAACCCTGCCGCTGTGTGTGTTCTGCCCGCCAGCCCGCCGGAACAGTGGATGCAAAACGTGGCCAGCGAGATGAACCTGGCCGAAACCGCTTTCCTGACTCCTGAATCCGACGGCTACCGCTTGCGTTGGTTCACGCCCACGGTGGAAGTGGATCTCTGCGGGCACGCCACGGTAGCCAGCGCGCATGTTCTCTGGGAGGAGGGCCATCTGCCCCCCACGAAACAGGCCCGCTTCCACACCCGCAGCGGTGTCTTGCTGGCGGACCGGCGCGGCGAGTGGATTGAACTTGATTTCCCATCGACTCCAGCCGACCCCGTGGAGCCTCCTGCAAACTTACTCGAAGCCCTGGGGACCAAGGCGACATTCGTGGGCCGGAGCAAGTTCGATTACCTGGTGGAGGTGGATTCGGAACAGACGGTACGCGCGCTCCGACCGGAATTCTCCGCGTTGCGGAAGTACCCCGTGCGCGGCGTGATCGTTACCGCGCGCTCGGCGGTCCCGGGATTCGACTTTGTCTCCCGCTTCTTCGCTCCGGCCGCAGGCATTGACGAAGATCCCGCGACTGGCTCATCGCACTGCGCGCTCGGACCTCACTGGAGCGGCCGACTGGGGAAGACCGAGTTCACGGCGTACCAGGCCTCCGCTCGCGGCGCAGTGGTCCGTGTTCGGATGAACGGCGACCGCGCGATTCTGGGGGGCCAGGCGGTGACGGTCCTGCGCGGAGAATTGGCAGAGTAGAATCAGAATGCGTGGCGACCTCGATCTTAGTCCCGGTAGAAGAGTATCTGCGAACCAGTTACGATCCGGATCGCGAGTACGTCAATGGACAACTCGTAGAGCGGCACGTGGGTGAATACCGCCATAGTTTGCTGCAGGGCCTCCTGGTGGGCCTTCTTTTGTCGCGTGCCCGCGAACGCCGCTTCAGGGTCTTTCCGGAGCAACGTGTGCAAGTGAGCGCTGTACCGCGTTATCGCATCCCGGATATCTGTGTGAAGGCGCTTCCGCATGCAATCACGCCCGTTCTGGCCAAACCTGATCTAGTAATTGAGATCCTATCGTCAGACGATCAGCCCTCAGAGATGCTGGTAAAGGTTGGCGACTACCTGCAAGCTGGCGTGCCCCACGTCTGGATAGTGGATCCCTATAAGCAGACGCTGGTAGTAGCTGGTCCCGCGGGGATTCGAGATGTGCCGGAGGGTCTGGCGGAGACGGACCTTGTGGGCCGCGTCGATTTTCGCGAGCTGCTGGCGCAACTTGATGAACCGGCGGAATAGTTGCCTTTTGCGCTGTCTAGAAACTAGTTTCGCTCGGAGGCCTTCCGCCGGGCGCCACCACTGGACCGCTTGGCCCGCGGCCGTCTTTCCTCCTCCACCAAAGAAAACTGAAGCTTGCGCTCGTTGGCGTCCACACGTTCCAGAATCACGCGTACCCGGTCGCCGATCGAGAACTCGCGGCGCGACCGTTTTCCTACGATCTTGCGGACGTTCTCGTGATACGTGTACTCGTCCCCCGGCAACGTGTCGATCGGGATCAGCCCTTCCACGAATAGATCCGCGAGTTCCACAAACAGGCCGTATTTGGCTGTGCTGATGACCAGCGCATCGAATTCCTGCCCGATGCGCTCAGCCATGAAGCGTACTTTCTTCCACTCCACCAGTTCCCGTTCGGCGTCGGCGGCGCGGCGCTCGGATTGCGAGCACTCTTCGGCCACGCTGCTCAGCTCCGTCTCAGATGGCGTCGATTTGCCGGTCAGCACATCGCGCAGCAGCCTGTGGATCACCAGGTCCGGGTAGCGGCGTATGGGCGAAGTGAAGTGCGTGTATGCGGGCGCGGCCAGGGCGAAGTGTCCCGCATTTTCGATGCTGTAGCGCGCCTGCTTCAGCGAGCGCAGCATCAGGTAGCTCAGAATCCGTTCTTCCGGCTTGCCCTCGATCTTGGCCACCAGCCGCTGGTAGTGCCGCGACGAGATGTGCGCGTTGTGGTCGGCCATCACGATATCGTGGCGACGCTTGCTGCCATCGCGCTGGCGGTCGGTGATGGCGAATTTCTTCACGGGGATGGCGCCCACCCCCAGTGAGTACCCGAAGTGCGCGGCCACGTCCTCGAATTCCATCACGCGCTTGGGGTCCGGCTTCTCGTGGATGCGGTAAATGGAGGCGATTCCGGCATTCTCCAGGTACGCGGCCACCGCCTCATTGGCCGACAGCATGAATTCTTCAATGATGCGGTGCGCGATGTTACGGTCGGCCCGTGCTATCCCGGTCATGGCGCCAAACTGGTCGAATTCGATCAGCGGCTCGGGCAAATCGAAATCGATGGAGCCGCGGCGCACGCGTTTGCGGTTGAGAATCAGCGCCAGCTCGCGCATCAGCTCGAAGCGCGCCAGCAGCGGCCGGTAGCGGTCGCGCTGCGCCGCATCGCCTTCGAGCAGCAAATGGACATTGGTGTATGTCATCCGCTCGGCGCTGCGAATTACTCCGGTGGTAAAGTCCTGCCCGACGATCTCTCCCTGGTGATCGATCTCCAGAATCGCCGAGAGCACCATCCGGTCCACCTGCGGATTCAGCGAACAGATGTTGGTGGAAAGCTCGAAGGGCAACATGGGAACGGCGCGGTCGGGAAAGTAGACACTGGTGCCGCGCAGGCGGGCTTCGCCGTCGATGGGAGTGCCGGGGCGCACGTAATGGCTGACGTCGGCAATGTGGACCTGCAGTTGGTAATTGCCCGATGGCAGGCGGTCCACCCACACGGCGTCATCGAAATCCCGCGCGGTCTCGCCATCGATAGTGACGATGTCGAGCGGTCGGAAATCGCGGCGATCCGCCATCTCGCGCGCGGTGATCACATTCGGAATCGCTTCGGCCTGCTCCACTACTTCGGGCGGAAAGCGGTGCGGCAAGTGATGCTTGCGGATCACGATCTCCACATCTACGCCGAAGTCATCGGGACGCCCCAGAATCTCGATCACACGGCCCACCGGACTGGCCCCTCGCTCCGGAAATTCGAGTAACTCGACATTGACCACCATGCCTACCAGTTCCTCGACCGAAGAAACCTGCGGGGCGGTTACGCCGATGCGGTTGGTGACGGCGCCCGCGGGAGGGATCTCCAGTCCATCGGGAATGTCGATCCATTGGTGGACGCGTTCATCCTGCGGGACTACGTACGCGCCGCGGCGACCGACGCGGAACTCGCCGACCACGGTGGGTTGCGCGCGTTTGAGGACCTTGACGATTTCGCCATCGGCGCGGCCGTCACGCTCGATCCGTGAAATCCGAACCACCACGCGGTCGCCGTGCATGGCCGTCTCGGCGGTTTCCGGGGGCAGGAAGATGTCGCCCACCACACCGTCGATTGGCCGCTCCGCGATCAAAAACCCGTAGCCGTCGCGGTGCATGTGGAGCCGCCCCACGGCGAACTCGCGGCTGCGGGCGGTAGCGGCGAAGTGCCCCGAGCGCAATTCGATCAGATCGCCGCGGGAAGTCAGGCGTGTTAAGGCAGCCTCCAGCTCCTCGCGCTTAGCCCCCTTAGTCCCCAGTTCGCGGACGAGTTGCTTGAAGTTCGCCCGGGCATGCGGCAGATGGGAAATGTGGTCGAGCAGCGCCGCATCCTTCATACCAGTGAGTGTCGCATGGGTCTTGCGGAACTGGTTCGCTTACGACAGATCTTCGGAGCTGAACGGCTGTCGCGCGCCGTGGCGGATGTGCAATATTTCAACTTCCTTTTGCTTCTCCAGAACACGGTAAATCACCCGATAAATATGCGGCCGCTTGCCGTAAAGCAAGTGCCGGAGGGCTTGACTCTCCGGTGCGAACGGGCAGCGTGTGGCGTACTCTTCCAGAGTGAAGATCGCTCGCTCCAATTCATTAAACCAGTGAAATGCCGCGTCGGAGCGTTCGGCGTTGATAGCCACGTAAAGGTCCGCAAGGTCGCGCTGGGCGCGAGGCATAATCTTAACGAGGAATGCCATGCTTCGCTCTAAATTCGGCGAAGAATTCCCGGGCGCCCCTTCCCTTGCCGAGCCGGGCCTCTTCCAACCCCTGGCGGATGCCCTCCATGGCGTCGGCGCGGGCGGCAATGTCGAGCAGGCGCTGGTAGGCTTCCGCATCTTGCACCACCGCAGCGGCTTTGCCCTTGACGGTGAGCACAACGGGACGTTTACTCTTCTTGAGTTGCTTCAGGAAATCGCCGGAGCGCCGACGGAATGTTGTGAGGGAGAGAATATCCTTGGTGATGTCGAGCATTTGGAACCCGTTATTAGTAATAGCACCTTTTTAGGTGCTGCCAGGCGGACTTAGCGGCCGCTTGCGTGCAGTCACGCGTTCGGCGACACTCGTAGTGTTAGGAGCCCCCAGTCTATGAACGACAGGTTACAGCCCCTGATCCTGGCCGCGCTGACGCTGCTCGCCATCCCCGCGTTAGACGCCGATGTAACACTCCGCTATAAAACCGAAATCAAACTTAATCCTTCCCTGCCTGCGCAGGTAATCGAGCAGGCGATGAAGGGGATGAATACGGCGGTACCGAAAGAAAGCCTTTTGCAGTTGAAAGGCGGCAAAGGCTTCTCATCCGCGGGGGTAAACAGCACTATTTGCGACTTCCCCAAGCAGGAGCTCACACTTCTGGACCCGGAGGGCAAGCGCTACGCCACACTGCCCGTTCGGCAATACGAGGAAGAGATGGCAGCGGCTATGCCCCAAATGCCGCCCGAGCAGAAGGCAGCCATGGCCGCGATGAAGAGCCATGTCGAATCGAAGGCCACGGGGCGCACGGCGACGATCCAGGGCGTGGAAGCCGAGGAGCACGAGGTCGTCATAACCGTGGAGGGGCCGCTGATGCCCAACGCCCCCGCCGGTCCCCTGGTGCGCGTGGTAATGCATCTCTGGACGGCCAAGGCGGGTGAGGCGGTGCGCAACCAGGCGATCCGCGAAATGACTGGCTATAGTCTTTTCGCCGTGGCCACCATGAATCCGGTGGCCTCGATGGAAAAGATGTTCCAGATGATGCCTGGGTTCGCGGACACCTTTACGGCGGTTTACAAAGGCCTGCAGTCTGGGGGAACATCGGTGATTCTGCGGATGCAGATGGACATGTTCATGCCGATGTTTGGCGCCCTGTTGAAGCAAATGCCGGCCGGCGCCAGCCCTTTCGGTGCGAGCTTCGACCCTAACACGGCATTCGTACAGCTGAGCCAGGAACTAACCGAAATTTCGCCCGCGGCCGTTCCCGATTCGGTGTTTCAGGTGCCGGTGGGGTACACCAGCGCCGCTGCGGCGGACCTGATCCACGACATAATTCGGGAAACCCAACCCACCAGCAAGTGATCGTACTGACCGCGACCCCCTGCCGCGTAGGGGTGCTGCCGTTCAACCTCTTTAATCCGGATTGTCTCGCGACCGAATCCGGTACATTCTGTGAAAGACGAAGATTGCCTCTTTTTCGGGCAACGCCGTCGCGTCCTTCGTCGTCAGATCGATAGCAGCAATGGAGGTCCACATGAGGCCCCTGGCATTACTACTGGTACCCGCCGCCCTCTTGGCCGGTCCGGCCCGGTATGCGCGGCTCGGTGAATGGGAAGGCAGCGTTGAAGCGCAGCGTCATCCCGCCGACGCCTGGATGGCGGCACAACGCAATTTACCGCTGCCGGAGTTAGCCTGGGTGCGGACGGGCGATGCGTCCAAGGTCGAAATCGAGTTGGATGAAGGCAGCGCCTGGCGACTGGGGCCTGGCTCGCTGGTCGAGATCTCCGACTACTCGCGCCTCTCCACAGGCCAACGGATCACGCTGCTTTCGCTCGATCGCGGCCTGGCTTACTTCACCGGCGAGCCGCAAGGCAAGGATTCTCTGATTCTGGCGGTGCCGGGAGCGCAAATCACGCTGCGGCAGGGAGCGCGCATCCGTCTGGAGGCGCAGGACACCTGGAGCCAGATTGCGATCATTGAAGGACTGGTCCGGTTCTCCTCGCCGGCGGCGGAAATCGATCTGCACGAAGGTCAAACGGTGCGCGTGGAACCCGCCAACCCCTCCCGCTTCTTTCTGTACCGCGAAGTGACCCCCATGGCCATGGATCGTTGGAGCGAGGATCGTGATAAGGCGTTGGAATCGCCCGTTTCGGCCAAATACGTTCCCGAGCACTACGGGCTACTCGATCTGGACGCCAATGGTGAGTGGATTCAGACCCAGGACTTGGGCACGGTTTGGAAGCCAAAAACCGCCGAGGGGTGGACGCCCTACCGGGCTGGGCGTTGGCTTTGGTATGACACCCTTGGCTATACCTGGGTGAGCGACGATGCGTGGGGCTGGCTCACCGACCACTACGGACGCTGGTCGCAGCGCGAGGGTACCGGTTGGGTTTGGGTGCCCTCCAAGAGCACGGTCTTCAAACCAGGCGAGGTCTATTGGCTGTTCGGTACGAAATTTGCCGGTTGGGGTCCGCTGGCGCCCGGCGAGGAGTGGACACCTGCCACACAGCCTCAGCAGTTCTTGAACAGAAACACGACCTATGCGCGATTCCGGCAGGATGCGCGGCTCATCGACCCGGCTGGATTCAATGACAGGCCAAAGGATCCCCTGGGAGCAGCTGCGTTTGCCCTGGCCTTGCCCTCCCCGGCTTTACCCGCCGCGCGTTTGGACGCCGTGCGTCCGGTATTGCGCGCCGGCAGCACGCGCGTGGTTCCGGTGTTGCCAAGTGTTACGTTTCAGAATGAATCGGCCACCACGGCTGACCAGTCGCCAGACGGTGCGCCGGTGTCGGTGCTGACGAACGCGGGCGGCGCGGACCCGCCGGTCGTCGTCGTGTCTCAGCCGCCGGATCTTCCACCCTTACAGCCGCCGACGTCGCCGGACGTTTACTATCCAGCGTCCGTCTATACGGGAATCATTGTGTTGAACCCGCCGGAGCGCGACGATGGCCCCACTCGCCGACGGCCCAATCCGTCGCAGCCGCCGGGGAGCAACCCCGTCGCGCAGAATCCACCGGCGCCGCCCGCACGGCCGGTAGGTACACCCGGGCAACCCACGCCGAATCCGGGGACCCCAACTGGACAACCCGTGCCACCCGCAGGCGGGCCGCCAGCCAGAACGCCAGGCGAGGGCGGGCATCCGCAGGTTCCCGTTCGCCCGGAGCCTGCTCCGGTGGCGCCGCCGGTAAGCCGACCCGCACCCGCGCCGGCACCGCCGGCTCCGCCCGTAAGTGCGCCGGCTCCGGTGGCGGTCAAAGCGGCGCCGGTCGAAGCCAAGGAGAAATAGTTTTCGGGCGCACCAAGCGCCCGCTCCGACTAACTTCTTGCGTCACCAGCGTTTCTGAAATCACCCCCTGTTACACTGGCAGAAGCCATGGCTGTCGACGCGGCGCAAGGGGTGATGAACCTCAACGGGATTGCCGAAACACGCGAGGTGCGTGAGTGCCTGCAATGGTTCACTCGCGAGAAGCATTGGATTAATGACATGCACCTCCAGCTCTGCCGCGTTCCGGCACCCACCTTTCTAGAGGGCGAACGGGCGGCCTGGTTCGTCGAACAGCTTCGCGGTTTAGGATGGGACGCCTCGGCCGACCGCGCGGGCAACGTGATCGCGACCATGGGCGATGGGCCCTATGTGGCCCTGACCGCGCACCTGGATACGGTAATTGCGCCGCGCAGCAAAGAGGAAATCGCCGTGGAAGCCGATGGCCGCTTTCGGGGTCCCGGAGTCTCCGACAACGGCGCCGGCCTCGCGGCACTGCTCGCCGTCGCGCGCGCCTGGAAAAACGTCCGCCGCATTCCCGACTTGAAGGCGGGGTTGATGCTGGTGGCCAACGTCGGCGAAGAAGGCGAAGGCAACCTGGTGGGGATGCGCTACCTATGCAAACAATCGCCGATGGCCAAAAAGATTGCGGCCTTCGTCGTCGTGGACGGGGCCAACACCGATCATGTCACTACGCAGGCGCTCGGCAGCCGACGATTTGAAGTCACCTTCAGCGGTCCGGGCGGTCATAGCTGGAGCGATTACGGGCTGGGCAATCCGGTTCACGCGCTCTGTCGCGCGGTGGCCCTGTTCTCCGAGACGCGCCTGGATGGCACGCCCAAATCCGCCGTCAACGTGGGTCTGATCGAGGGCGGCTCCAGCGTGAATGCGATCGCGCAAGTTGCCCGCGCCAAGGTCGACATCCGTTCCGAAAGCAACGAGAAGATTGAAGAGCTGGTCGAGTTGCTCTCGGCAGCGGTGGACCGCGCGCGCGATCTGGAGAACCAGCGGGCGGCAGCGGGCAAGGTGTCGGCCAAGGTGAAGGAGATCGGCTCGCGTCCGGCCGCGACCTTACCGGAGAAATCGCCCATCCTGCAATACATCCGCGCGGTGGACGCCCACTTAGGCATCCGCTCCCACCTTGACTGTTCCTCTACGGATGCGAACATCCCCATTTCCATGGGCATTCCGGCCATTGCGATTGGGGCGGGCGGCGTGGGCGGCGGCGCCCATACTACGCAGGAATGGTTTCGGCCGGAGGGTCGCGATCTGGGGCTAAAACGTATTCTCCTGTTATTGATTCTGCTGTTGCGCGAACCGGGTGGGAAGCACTGATGGGGAGCGGTTTTCGCGTTACCGAGCGCTGACCAAAGGGCGCGGTGCTTTCCTGACAAATGCAAAAGACCCTCACGGACCGCCGCAAGGCGGAGGCAGCGCTGGTCGCCAATACGATCATCTGGGGCGCTACATTCGTGATTGTGAAGTCCGCCCTGAACGACGTCTCCCCGCTACTTTTCCTGGCTTTGCGATTCTCAGTGGCCACCCTTTGCCTGCTGGCCATCTTGCGGCCCACCTGGAAAGGAGGCCTCCGCCAATGGGGTGGCGGGGTCTTGACAGGAACCTTCCTTTTTAGCGGTTTCTTGCTGCAAACACTGGGCTTGCAGTTTACCTCGGCGGCAAAATCGGCCTTTCTCGCCGGCCTTGCGTCCGTGATGGTACCTTTACTGGCCGCGCTCGTCTATAGGAATAGGCCGTTGGTTTCCGAGTTGCTAGGGATTCTGATTGCCACCGCAGGTTTGGGTCTGATGACCCTGGAAGGCCCGATTGGATCGATGAGCCGCGGCGATCTGCTGACTGTGGGATGCGCCGCCGCTTTTGCAGGTCATATCGTGACACTCGGATACTATTCCGAAAGAATGAGCTTCGAAACGTTGTCTGTAGTACAGGTGGGCACGGCCGCAATGTGGGCCGGGTCACTGTTCTGGTGGGCGGAGCCGCAGCACCTGGCATGGCGGCCGGCCGTGGTTTATGCTGTTCTCGTCACTGGGGTTTTGGCTACTGCCTTGGCTTTCAGCATCCAGGCATGGGCGCAGCGCCATACCACCTCCACCCGGACGGCTCTTATTTACACGCTGGAACCCGTGTTTGCCTGGATTACATCCTATTGGTTGGTAGGTGAGGGGCTTTCCAAGCGCGCCGCCGCGGGTGCGGCCCTCATCCTGGGCGGAGTCGTTTTGGTGGAAATGAAACCCTTGAGTTCGCGGCTACATCCATCTAGATAGCAGGTTGCAGGAGGGTGTACGGAGCTATAATGATTCCGACTGCAATTACGCGGGGAGTAAAGCAAAATCCATGAGTTTCTTCGACAAATTGCGCGCGCAAAAGTTGCTTTCTTTTACGCTGATCCTCTTCACGCTTTCGATCGGTATCGTGATCGGTACGGTGATCAACTCCGGCGTGAAGGCAGCGAAGGATTCCACGGTGGCGCCGGGTGCGACGCCGTTAACCATTCCCAGCCCGGTGGAGTTGTCCACCACTTTCTCGTCAATCGCGAAGGCTGTAGAGCCCTCGGTGGTCAACATCTCCACGACTTATCGTCCCAAGGCGCCGGTTCAAGCGCGGGGCGGTCGCCGCCAGGCAAATCCGCAAGGGCAAGATGACGATCAAGGCGAGCAGAATTTCCTGTACCGCTTCTTCGGCGGAAACCCGTTCAGTGGTGGCGATGACAATGGACCCGAACTGCAGCAGCGCAAAGGCCAGGCGTTGGGATCGGGCGTAGTGGTGGATCCCGCCGGCTACATTCTGACGAACAATCACGTAGTCGAGGGCGCTGATCGCATCCAAGTGAAGTTCATGAGCGATCCGACCGAATACGATGCCAAGGTAGTGGGCACCGACGCCCAGACCGATCTGGCTGTGATTCGCGTGGAAGGAAAGCGCAACCTGGTTCCGGCCAAGATCGGAAACTCCGAAGCGGTGGAAGTGGGCGATTGGGCCGTCGCGATTGGTTCCCCATTTGGCTTCCAGGCGACCGTGACCGCCGGTATTATCAGCGCCAAGGAGCGCGATATTCCTGGCGACACCACTCAGTTCCAGCACTTCCTGCAAACCGATGCTGCCATCAACCCCGGCAATAGCGGCGGTCCGCTGTTGAACATTCGCGGCGAAGTGATCGGCATCAATACAGCCATCGCTTCTCGTTCGGGCGGCTATCAGGGTATCGGGTTTGCCATGCCGATCAACACGGCAGCCGAAGTCTACAACAGCATCATCAAGAATGGAAAGGTGACCCGCGGTTCCATCGGCGTGAAGTTTACGCCGTCGGATACCGATCGTGCGCGGTCTCTTTTGAAGGCCAACGGAGTTGCCGAGGGCGTGTTCGTCCAACAGGTTGCCCCCGGCGGTCCCGCGGAGAAGGCCGGCCTGAAGGATGGCGACATCATCACCGGTATCAACGGCAAGAAGGTTCGCGACGGTAACGACCTGGTCAACACCGTCACCGCAACGCCGATCGGCTCACCCGTGAACATCGCGGCGCTGCGCGACGGCAAGCAGGAGAACTTTAAGGTTGTGGTTGGCGATCTGACTCAGGTATTCCCCACGGATTTCGGTGGTGCCAAGGCGGAAGAAGCCAACAAAGCCGAAAAAACGGAAGCCAAGTTCGGTATGGCCATTCAGAACCTGACCGACGCTCAGCGGCAGAACATGGGGATCAAGGAGAAGGGTGGGGTACAAATCTCGTCCGTGGAAACTGATTCCTTCGCCGAGGAGATCGGGCTCGCACCCAAGGACATCCTGCTGTCCATCAACCGGCAACCAGTGAATAACGTGGACGATGTGCGGCGCATCCAGAACACCCTGAAGCCGGGTGACGCGGTAGCGCTCCGTATTCTGCGCCAGGATCGGGCCACCCGCGAATGGAACGCGGAGTTCGTGGCCGGAACGTTAACTAACAATCCGCAGTAAGTCCTCCAGTCAGAGTGACGGGCGGCCGGTGCAACACCGGTCGCCTTTTTTTTGCTGCCATTCCTCTTGCGAGCTTTGCGCGAGACTGCGTCTATAAGCGGTGCGGGACTACACTAGTAGGCAGACCGAGTGAAAAGGTTCTTGTGGGGCGGGCTTTAGCCTGCGCGGGACTTCAATCCCGCTGGTTCGGGTGGCGGACTAAGTCCGCCGCAGGCTGAAGCCCGCCCCACACAACGCTGCACTATTTCACGCAGTCACAGTACTAGCATCATGGCCCGTCGCATTCTGAAACGTCTTCTTTGGCTTCTTCCGTTAATGGCCCCCCTCTTCCTAGAGGCGCAGGACAAGCCATTTTCCGTGGTCGAGGCCAGTATCTCCGACATGCGCACCGCGCTGGAAAAGCGGCGCGTCACCTCGCGGGAGTTGGTGACTCAATATCTCCTTCGGATTGCACTCTATGAAGACAAGCTACATGCGGCCCTCCTGGTGAATCCGCGAGCGCTCGCGGAAGCTGACGCGCGGGACCAGGAACGCGCGCAAGGGAGAGTGCGCGGTCCGCTCCACGGCATCCCCATCGCGCTCAAAGATAACGTAATGACCACCGATTTGCCGACCACCGGCGGCGCGCTGGTCTTCGACGGGTTTACGCCGCCGTATGAAGCGACCCTGGTGAAGAACCTGCGTGAGGCCGGCGCTATCATCCTCGCCAAGACCGGGATGACCGAGCTGGCGAATTGGGTCGCCGGAGCGCCCATGCCGATGCCCGCGAACTACAATGCGATCGGCGGATTCGGTTACAATCCTTACGATCCGCGGCGCGATCCTCGCGAAGGCACCGCCGATGGACGGCCCGCGTTGCAAACGGGCGGATCCAGCTCAGGTATCGGCACGGCGGCCAATTTCTGGGCCGCCAACATTGGCAGCGAAACTTCCGGCTCCATCCTCAGCCCATCCAACCAGAACATGCTTGCGGGCATCAAGCCAACCGTTGGCCGCATCAGCCGCTTTGGCGTGATTCCGATCACTGCCGACCAGGACACCGCAGGACCGATGGCCAAAACAGTCGCGGACGCTGCCATTCTACTGGGTGCTCTGGAGAGCTCGACTCCGGATCCCAATGACCCAGCGACAACAATCTGCACACCGCCGCCGGGCCGGGACTACACCCGCTTCCTCAACTCCGGGGCCCTGAAGGGCGCGCGCATCGGTGTTCCCCGTGCTTTTTACTACGACCCTGCTACTCCGCCCGGCGCCAAAGAGCCGCGCGGAGGCCTCACTCCGGAGCAGACGAAAGTGATGGCCGATGCGATCGACGTTCTTAAACAACAGGGAGCGATCATCGTCGACCCCGCTGACATTCCGAGCGTGGTCAGCGCGGATCCCGCGACGAATATCCTGCTCTGGAACGCTTGCTCTGGCGCCGGCGATGCCAAGGGCAAAGACGCCGATTGCTCCGTGGTCCTGAAGTATGGGATGAAGCGGGACTTCAATAAGTGGCTGGCGTCACTTGGGCCTTCCGCGCCGGTGAAGACTCTGAGCGAGCTGAGGCAGTGGAACATCACGCACACCAAGGCCGGCGCGATCAAATACGGCCAGTCGAACCTGGATGTGTCCGACGAGATGGATGTCCTAGCGGACCGCGGGCGGTACGAAGCCGATAGGGCCAAGGATGTCTTACTGGCAGCCACGCATGGCATCGATGAAGTCATGAAGACCAATAACCTGGACGCGCTTCTGTTCCCCGGAGCCAATGGCGCCGCCCTCGCCGCCAGGCCGGGCTATCCAACGGTCATCGTGCCTTTTGGCATGGTTCCAAACGCTCCGACAGCACCGTTTCCTGACGGATTCAATGCCAAGCCCGCGCCCTTCGGCGTTAGCTTCACGGGTATGGCCTGCAGTGAGCCGCGTCTTCTGGGCTTGGCCTACGCCTTCGAGCAAGCTACGAAGAGCCGCCAGGCGCCCCCGTCGGCGCCTTAGCTCGATTTGAAGGTATGACGAAACACGACATTGAACTGCTCTGCGAATACGACCGTTGGGCGAACAACAGGATTCTGCGGGCGGTCTCGGCGCTCACCGCGGAGCAGTTCACGCGCGATCTGGGGGGTAGCTTTCGCTCCGTTCGCGACACGCTCGTCCATATCATTGGCGGCGAGTGGGGTTGGCTCACCTATTGGAGGGCGCCGTCCCATAGCTCTGCCTTCCTGACCGACTTGTGGGCGCGGCACGATGCCTTGTTCCATCCAGATGCATTTCCCGACGTCGCCGCAGTGCGGTTAAAGTGGTCAGAAATCGAAAAGGAACAGGCCGAGTTCGTGAACAGCGTAAGCGACGAATCCCGGGAGAAAATGCTTCCCGTCCGCACCACACAAATCAGCCTGGCGCAGCTGATGCAACACCTGGCTAACCACTCTACATACCATCGAGGGCAAATCGCGCTGATGCTGCGGCAACTTGGCGCCGAGCCCGTAGCAACGGACTTTCATCTGTTTCTGGTGGAGGGTCGCTCTGCTTGATAGGCGGATTTCCTCTATGGCCCATACCACCTTCAACAATCCGTGGCCCACTTGGGCCATCGTGCAGAGCTACGAGAGTTTTGGATTGAGGAAAACGTATAGCACAGCAATCCTTCCGTCGCGGACAATGATGACGTCCAGCCCGGTGTAATCGGGAGCTTCGCCGCCCGGCCCCGAACCCCAGGCGAGAATTCCACAGTTGTGAAGAGCTTGGGCCTCTCCGTGGGGCGTATATACAAAATGCGGGTGGGTCGCGCGGAGATCACCAGCGAACTTGTCCAGAGCGTCGCGTCCGACGAACACGCCTGGCGGAACATAGAGTACGCAATCGTCGGTGTAGAACTGGTCAATGGCTGCACGGCGGCGGGCGGCATCACCCTCGCCGAAGACCTCCTGTAAGTTCCCATGAAGAAGTTCAATGATTCGCTCGCTCATGACTAGCGCACCACCATATCGAAGACGACAGTGGATGGCAACCAGCTCGGTCTTTGATCAACCAACATTTAGCGCACTACCTGAGGGCGAGCCTGCCTCGCCGCTTGGTAAACTAAGCTATAGATGCGCACTACGTTTTTTGTGGCAACTGCGCTCGTAGCGGCCCTGCTTGCGTTTGCTGCCGATGGGCCTACCAATGCCACTCTTCCGGCCAAGAAGAAGCCGACACAGAAGGCCCCTCCTTCCAGCATCCACACTACGACCCGCAAGACCGTCGCCAAGAAGGGCAAGAAGGGCGCCGCGCATCCCTCCGCCGTCCCCGCCCGCAGCCGCCAGCTCAGCCCCACGCCTGATCGCTACAAGGAGATTCAAGAGGCGCTGGCCGCTAAAGGCTATCTGCCGCCCGATCAGGCGAACGGGCAATGGAACGACGGATCGCAAGCCGCCTTGAAGCGATTCCAGGCCGATCAGAACCTGGATGCTTCCGGCAAAATCAACTCCCTCTCGCTGATCGCATTGGGCTTGGGGCCGAAACACGACACCAGCAAGCCGGGAACTGCGCCCGCCACTCCCCAACAGCCTTGAGCCATATCCCAGACTCTGCTATCCTCAAAGCGTTGAAATCATAACAAGATTGTCTTTCCGGCCCGGGCGGCCGGTCCTACCCTGAGAGGTTCACATGTCAGGCCACTCTAAATGGGCCACCATTAAGCACAAAAAAGCGGCGCTAGACGCCAAGCGTGGAAAAAGCTTCACGCGCATTATTAAAGAAATCAATATCGCTGCTCGCAACGGGGGCGATCCGGACGCCAATCCGCGCCTTCGCACGGCGATCCTGGCAGCCAAGGCGGTCAGCATGCCCGCCGACAACATCAAAAAAGCCATCATGCGCGGCACCGGCGAACTGGAAGGCGGTCAAATTGAAGAGGTGATGTATGAGGGCTACGGGCCGGGCGGCGCCGCGGTCCTGGTCAACGTCGCTACCGACAATCGCAACCGCACCGTGAGTGAGATCCGCCATATGTTCTCCAAAAACGGCGGCAATATGGGCGAGGCAGGAAGTGTGGCCTGGATGTTCGAGCGCAAGAGCCAGATCTTCGTGCCCGGCGACAAAGCCACTGAAGACCAGCTCATGGGCATCGTGCTGGATGCCGGCGCCGACGATCTGCGCAATGATGGCGACCGCTGGGAAGTCCTGTCGGCTCCTGAGGCGCACGACGCAGTCCTGAAAGTTCTGGAAGCCAACCAAATTCCTTCCGAGGACCCCACCATCGCCATGATTCCCAAGAACCTGATCAAGCTCGAAGGGAAGAACGCCAGCGGAATGCTCCGGCTCAGCGAAGCTTTGGAGGAGCACGATGACGTGCAGAATGTGTACTCCAACTTCGATATCGATGAGAAGGAGTTGGAGGCGATGGCCTGACCCGTGCGGGTGCTCGGCATCGATTGCGGCTCGCAACGCACCGGCTACGGCGTGATCGAAAGCGATGGGATGGATCATCGCATGCTGGCGGCGGGGGTTATCCGCACCAGTGCCAAATCCCCTTTTGAACAGCGATTGCTCGAGATCGCCGGCGGGTTGCGGCGGTTGATCGGCGAGCACTTGCCGGAAGCGGCTGCGGTGGAGGAAGTGTTTTACGCCGTCAACGTGAAGACCGCGCTGAAATTGGCCCATGTGCGTGGCGTGGTCCTGCTGGCCGTGGCCGAAGCGGGCATGCCCATGGCGGAGTATTCACCGCTCGAAATCAAGACCAGCGTGGTGGGTTATGGGCGAGCCGAGAAGTGCCAGGTGCAGATGATGGTGCACTCGCTGCTGCGCTTGCCGGCGATTCTCGAATCCGAAGATGCCTCGGACGCTCTGGCCGTGGCCATCTGCCACGCCAACCGCGAGGCGACCAGCCGCCGGTTAGGCGCTAAGGGAGTGTGCCGATGAGGTGGTGCTGGATTCTGGTGGCGTTGGGCAGTATGTTCGCGGCGGACGGTCCCACGTTGTTCTATTCCAAGTCGTTTCCCGGCAGCACGCCGGCTTACGTGGAAATCACGGTAGCGAAAAATGGCGATGTGGCCTACCGTGAGGCTCCCGATGAGGACAATCCCGTCAAACTCCAGCTCAAGGAGATGGAAACCGAGGAAATTTTCGGGCTGGTGGAGAAGACGGGATCTTTCAAGCGCGAATTAGAAGCTCCCGTGAAAGTGGCCTTCATGGGCACTAAAACATTCCGGCTCGAAAATGGACCAGGGAAAAGTGAGGTCAAATTCAATTACACGCAGGATGCCGCTGCGCAGGCTCTAGCCGACTGGTTCGAGCGGATCGCGGAATCGGCCGCGCGCCGCATCGATCTGGAGCGCACGGCCAAGTATGACAGGTTGGGCGTGGTGCAGTCGCTTCTAAATTTACAAATCGTACTCGACAAAAAACGCCTGGTGGGCGGGGAGCAGTTCCTCCCCTTGCTCGACCGCATCAGCAACAATGAGACCTATATGCATACGGCACGGAACCGGGCAGCCGAAATCGCGTCCGCTATCCGCAACCCGAAACCGTGAGCGGACCGGTCGCGTCGCAACCAGGGAAGGCTAACAAGAGTTATCCAGTATCAACGAGCCTTTGGACAGGTGTTTGCTACAATACCCAGTCTCGGGTTCGAATTGAATTGAGGTCCTTTTATGCGTATCAAACGATTGCTCGCCGCTGTGTCGTTGTGCTGGGTCGCCGTGTCCGTCGGCTACAGCCAAAGCGCTAGCCAGTATCAGGTTGCCCTTCCCCAGATTGCTTTCGGAGGTGGATGGGAGACTAAGATTGTAGTTACAAATGTTAGCACTAGCGCGCAGACGGTAATCCTGAATTATTACGACACCAACGGCAACCCGTTGATGATTCCGTTCAACGCCGTGCCAGCCAGCCAGACAACCCTCAACATACCGGTGGGCGGCCAGCAGGAAGTGGTGCCCGATTTCCAGAGTAATACCACAACGGTGGGCTGGGCGGGGCTGAGTTATAACGCGCTTGGGGTGCGAATCCAAGGTGTTTTCTTGTGGCAGAACGGCGGCAATTCTACCCAGGCAGTTGCTCCGATCGTCTCGCTGGTCCAGCCGTGCATTATCGGATTTCCGAGCTCGGCGCCGATCACGATGCCATTCGATATGACCGGTGGGGGGCTAACGGCGTTCGCTTTTGCGAACACCAATCCGACTCCGGTGACGATGACATTGACCTTCTTCGATCAGAGCGGGAACAATCTGGGAACCTACACGCCGGCGGCGATCCCCGGTTATGGACACACCCAGTTCGCGCTAAATGCAGCGGGGCTGCCGGGGGCGCTCGCCAACGCGAAAGGCAGCATGCAGATCAGCGGCGCAGGCGTCGTACCGCTAGGGTTCAAGTTCTACGGCAGTATCTTCACCACCTGGCTGCCGTAAAGCCTCCCTGCTACATCCGCAGGAATCGGATAGGGCCGTTGGAGGTGCTCAGATCGAGCAGCGGCCCGCCGTTACCCATGACGCCTTCCATGTGATTCTTGTTCAATTCCCCCTCCATCCTCACTTCGAAATCCGAAGACACCGAAGCGTTCGAGGTCCGCGCCACGATCCGCGCATTCACGGGACCCGGCATATGTAGAGTGATACCGGAGTTGCTGGTGCTGGCGCGAACGCCGCTCGTGAGATTGGCTGGAAGCGTGAGATCGATGCTGCCGTTGGAACTGTCCAGGCGTATGGGCCGCACGTCCTGATTGGCCGCCACGATGGCTGTAATGTTGCCGTTGGAAGTCCCGGCCTGCAGACCGCCCCTCACATTTTCCAGGCGGACACGCCCGTTGGAGGTGTGCGCCACCACTTCACCCGCAACATCTGTCACGTCGATCGAACCGTTGGACGTTCGCAGGTCTATGTCGCCATCCACGGCTTCCACGCGAATTCCCCCATTGGAGGTTCGCAGCCTCGCTGGCCCGGCCCCGCCGAAAACCTGGATCCCGCCATTGGTAGTGCCGATCTGGTCCAGGACGGTCTTGCGCGGCATCTTGACCGTAAACCGCGCGCCCCGGCCGCCGCGAAATTCCGCCGGCCGCGCCATGCGAATCGACACGGAACTGGGAGTATCGACAATGTCTATCCGCAGCGCATCGGCCGCCGACTGGCTCGGACCATACTTCGTGCCGCTCACGTCGACTGTGTCCTGATCCCAAACCGACAGCTCAACGCCTCCGTTGAAGGTTTCCAGAGACAGGCGGCCACCCGCCTTGAGCGGGTAACTGTAATGAAAATCCTGGTTGTACCGGGGGCCACCGAAATCCTCCAGGTCGCAACCGCACAGTCCAAGCAGGACGGGTACCACCGCCCAGGCGGCAAGCTTCGCTAGCATAGCTCTCCTCGCTGAAACATTTACGGAACAACTACCCATTTTGTTCCGTACTTCTGCGGGGGTACAATCCTCTGATATGTCGACCGATGTGACTTCACCCCTCGAAACCGAACCCAAGCCGATGAACGAGTTTTCACGGATTCTGGGAGTTTTCTTCGAGCCCACGAAGACCTTCGCCGATATTGCCGAACGGCCGCGCTGGCTGGTGCCGCTGTTGCTGGTGATCCTGGCCGGGGCGGCCTATCTCTACGCATTCGGCGCGCATGTGGGCTGGGCATCGTACCTACACCGGCTGCTGGACAACAACCCGAATATGCAGCGGGTCCCCGCGGATCAACGCCAGCGCATCTTCGACATGCAGGTTCGGTTTGCTTCCGTGGGCGGGGTTGTGAACGTCGCGATTGGGACGGTATTGATGTACCTCATTGGGGGCGGGATCGCCATGGGGGTGATCAAGGGATTGCTGGGCGTGCCGATTGGCTTTAAACAGACCTTCGCGGCTTTCAGCTATGGCTCTTTGCCGCGCGTGATCTCCTCAGCGCTTGCGATCGTGGTGGTATTCCTGAAGAACCCGGAAGATTTCGACCTCCAGAATCCGTTCATGTCCAATTTCGGCGCGCTTATGGATCCGGACAAGTCATCGAAGTTTCTCTATAGCCTGGCCAGCTCCATGGATCTGTTCAGCTTCTGGGTTATATTGCTGACCGCAACGGGGCTGAAAGCAGCTGGCGGGAAGAGACTCTCCTTCGGCGGTGCACTCTTCGCGGTGGTATTGCCATGGGTGTTCTGGGTTCTGATCCGAGGCGCCCTCTCGGCAATGGGAATGATGGGCTGACTCGTCACGCCCGGCGCGCGATGATCCGCGCGGTTGCGCGGTTGTGGTGCGCCGACGTTGCTTCGGAGTAGAACAGAATCTTCCAGGCCGAGAATTCCTGGCGCAGTTCGCCCGGTTCCAGAACGAATGCCGGGCTGCGCGGGCCGTCTGTTGCCGCATCGTCCCGCAGGTGGATTTCGGCGACAAAGACACCGCCGGGGCGTACTCCTTCCCGGATCTGTGGAAACAGGCTGCGCTGCAAATAGAGGAAGTCGCACATGAGATCGTAACCGGATGGCTCGATGGCGAATACCGCCGATTCCATGTCGGCTACGTGGGCGTCGATGGCAAGCCGCGCCGCGGCCGCCCGCTCCCGCAGAATCTGAATGGCCGCCCGTGACGAATCGACCGCGGCCACACTCCACCCGAGCCCGGCCAGATAAAGCGCGTTGCGGCCGTGTCCGCTGGCGAGATCGAGAGCCCGGCCAGGCAATGTCCATTCAGCAACTTCGACTAACAGGGGAGACGGCGTGAAATCCAGGTTGTCCGCTCGCGCGTAGCGCTCTTCCCAATTTCGGGCCATGTCAGCGTGGCCCCACAACGTTATCATGTTCGCTGATGCGGATTGTGGTGCTAGTGGGGTTGCCAGGCTCGGGAAAATCTACCTACCTGGACAAGATGGGCGGGACGGGGCTTTCTTCCGATACCATTCGCAAGCTACTGGCCGACGACGAAACTGACCAGACGATTCACGATCGTGTGTTCCAGACGATGCGCTACCTGCTGCGCCACCGCCTCGCCTTGACCCGTCCGATTACCTATATCGACGCCACTAACCTCACTCCGGAAGAGAGGCGCCCGTACATTGGCATCGGCAAATCGTATGGCTGCGAGTTGGAGGCTGTGTTCTTCGATGCGCCGCTTGAAATCTGCCGCCAGCGCAATACCCGCCGCGAGCGCGTGGTGCCAGGCGATGTGCTCGCCAAAATGGCGGAAAAGCTGGTGGCGCCATCGGTGGCCGAGGGCTTCGACCGCGTGACAGTGATTCCCACGTTATAATTCGGAAGAGTTCGCTTCTCCAGTCGTGCGGATGTGGCGAAATTGGCAGACGCGCTGGATTTAGGTTCCAGTTCCCGCAAGGGAGTGTAGGTTCAAGTCCTATCATCCGCACCAATTACAATAATCTGCACCTAGGTACTTTCCCATGCGTTGGTTGATCGCGAGCTTCATCGTTGTCTGTGTTCTGTTCGCTGCGGATCGGGATCAGGCTATGATCCAGGCTGATCGCGCCTTTGTTGAGGCTGTCGCCAAGGCCGACCAACCTGCGGTCGAAAAACTCCTCGACTCGGTTTTCACCTGGACCGACTTCGAAGGCAAGACACTAACCAGGGCCCAGGCTCTGCGAAAGCTACCAAAGCCGGCAATCAGCGACGAGAACACCGCCCAAGTGAACCAATACGCGTACGGCGACATCGGAGATGTCCAGGCGAACCTCGGCGGGGTTCACGTATTGCGCGTGTGGGCGAAGCGGCCCGCAGGTTGGAAGGCTATCGTCTATCAAGAGGTGCAGTCGCTCGCGGCACCGCCTTCCTTTACGCCTGGTGCAGGCAAGGATTGCGAAAACCCCTGTAAGACCATCGCCTACCAACCGAAGAATGAGATGGAGCGACAGGTTGTCAGCGCATACTCCAGGCTCGAGACGGCGGCCATGGCTCACAATTCGGCTGTCTTCGCGACGCTGGTTGGCGATGAATTCGTGGCGGCCAGTTCCAACAGCAACAAACTGTACGACAAACGCGGCCGGATGGATGACTTCGACCATTCGAAGATGGCAGGGGTCGCTCCCACGCCGCTGATGTCAGCTCGTTTGTTCAGCTTCCCCGGCGCGGTTTTGATGATTTCGGAGCACAGGCCTGATCGCGGCAAGCCGCTTCACGTAACTCGGGTGTGGGTCGAGCGCGCGGGGAGCTGGGTGGAAACGTTGAGTTATCAAACCTCCGTGAAAACTGCGGAAAAGTGAGCCAAAAGCAAACTCTCTGAACCCGTGCCATTCTGGAAATAGATGGCCGTTCTGTTGAGTGGCGCCAGTTTGCGCAAGGCGTTTGGCGCGCGCGTGCTGTTTGAGAATCTCTCGTTGAGCCTTTCCGAAGGAGACCGCACCGGGCTGATCGGACCAAACGGCAGTGGCAAAACCTCGCTGATGGAGATTCTGGCAGGGCGGGAGGCGCCCGATGCCGGCGTGCGTGCGCTGCGTAAGCAGACGAGGATGGCCTATGTCCCGCAGGATTCCCTGTTCGGGCCGGACGATACCGTTGGCTCCGTACTGACAGCGGCGTTAGCGCCTCTGCCGCTGGAGGACCAGGAGAAGCACACCCGCCAGGAGATGATGCTAGGCCGGGCGGGCTTCGAGAACGCTGCCGCGCCGGCCGCGTCGCTCTCCGGCGGATGGAGAAAGCGCCTGGCCATCGCGGCTGCTCTGGTCACATCGCCGGACGTTCTGCTTTTGGACGAGCCAACCAACCACCTGGACTTGGAAGGCATCCTGTGGCTGGAAGGCGCGATCCAGGCCGTCACTGCTTCGCTGGTGATCACCCACGACCGCTATTTTCTGGAAAACGTTGCGACGCAGATGGTGGAGGTCAACCCGATCTATCCACAGAGCGCGTTCCAGGTGAAGGGGAACTACAGCGAGTTTCTGGAGCGGCGCGAGGAGTTTCTTGAGGCGCAGGCCAAACAGCAGGAATCGCTGGCGACGAAGGTGCGCCGCGAGGTGGAATGGCTTCGGCGAGGACCGAAGGCCAGGACCGGCAAGTCGCGCGCGCGCGTCGACGCCGCTGGACGCCTCATCGAGGAACTTTCCGCCGCCACCGCACGCAGCCGGACCACAACGGCCAAGATCGACTTCACCGCGTCCGATCGCAAAACCAAGCGCCTGGTTGAGGCCGAAGGAATCGGAAAAACGCTCGGCGGGCGCAGGCTTTTTGGGAACTTGAACCTGATTCTTTCGCCAGGTGTTCGAATCGGACTGGTAGGAGCGAACGGTAGCGGGAAGACCACGCTTCTCAAGATCCTCGAAGGAGTGATCGAGCCGGATGAAGGCTCCCTCCGGCGGGCTGACCGGCTGCAGACCGTGAACTTCGCGCAGGACCGGACTGCACACCTGGATCTGGAAATCAGCCTGCGCCGAACGCTGTGTCCCGAGGGCGACTCGGTGATTTACCGCGGCCGTCCTATCCACGTGGCGGCATGGGCCAAGCGCTTCCTCTTCCGTGACGACCAGCTGGAGATGCCGCTCGGGCGCTTCTCAGGCGGCGAGCGCGCGCGCGCCATGATCGCACAGCTGATGCTGACTCCCGCCGATGTGCTGCTGCTTGACGAACCTACCAACGACCTGGATATTCTGACCCTGGAGGTGCTCGAGGACAGCCTGCTCGAATTCTCGGGCGCGGTCGTCCTGGTGAGTCACGATCGGTATCTGTTGGACCGTGTTTCCACCATTGTGCTCGGTCTCGATGGAGGGGAAGGTGGGGTCTTTGCCGACTACTCGCAGTGGGAGGCCTCGCGCTACGAGCAGCCTACCGAAAAGCCAGTGGCCAAGGGGCAACGTTTGGCGCCGGAGGAAGGGCCCAGGAAAAAGCTGGCCTACCTGGAGCAGCGCGAGTGGGATGGCATGGAAGCCAAGATTCTGGAAGCGGAACGGGAAGTGGCCGCGTGGCAACGCGAGTTGCAGGAGGCTGGCTCCGATGCGAAACGATTGACCGAAGCCTACGAAAAGCTGCAACAAGCCCAACGGCGCGTAGAGGATTTGTACGCGCGCTGGGCGGAGCTGGAAGCCAAGACGCCCAGATAAACCTTCAGCGGCCTTCGCGGGCTCGCGGCGACAAACCCACAATCAGCTGCTGAAAATCGCGCGGCGGCGCACAGTCGATCGAGATGTTCTCTCGTGTGCGCGGATGAACAAACTGGAGATGCGATGCGTGGAGAGCAACGCGCGCAATGCGCCGTTCGGACGATTCCGCCGGATGATATTTTCGGTCACCGATCACCGGGTGTCCGATTACAGAAAACTGAGCGCGGATCTGATTCTGTAATCCAGTCACCAGCGCCACTCGCACGAGTGTTGCGCCGGCGAGGGTTTTTTCGACTGAATACCGCAGCTCGGCGCGAACGGCTTCGGCGTCTTTCTCGGTGCGCAGCTTTTGGAACATTCCGTCGCGTCGAAGATAGTGCACCAAGGATCCCTCCTTTGACTCGAGACGCCCCCGAACTACGGCCAAATACTCCCTCACAGGCGCATGGTTCAGAAACTGTCGGATGAGTCTCTCCCGGTCGCCCTCGGTCTTGGCGAACAGCAGAATGCCGGAGGTGAAACGATCAATGCGATGGACCACCAGTGCTCGCTGTCTCTTCCGCGCAAGCAACGCCGAGAGCAGAGACAGAGCGGACGGACTGTCAGATCCTTTGATCGGCACCGCCGCCAGGCCCGCCGGTTTATCGATCGCCACCACGGAGCTGTCCTCATAAAGCACCGCAAGCTCCTGTGAATAGCGCGGCGGTCGTGAAGGCTTTCTCATCGGCGGAAGGGCCGGCTCCAATTATCGCAATCCGGCGGCCTCTGCTACCGTGGTGTTTCGGATGCTCTCGCTAGCCACCGCCCTGAACCGGCTCCCCGTAACTCGCGCACACATTCGCGTCACGGTCATTATCGGGTTAGGTCTTTTCTTTGACTTCTTCGATGTCTTTCTTGCCGGTGTCATCGGCACTGTTCTGACAACGTTTTTCCAAATGAGCCAGACGCTACTCCCGGCAGTCCTCGGTTCCAGTTTTCTGGGGATGTTCTTTGGCGCGACCTGCATGGGGACCATCGCAGACCGCGCCGGCCGCCGCCCCGCTTTTCTCATCAATCTCGGCATCTATTCACTGTTCACGCTGCTCGGAGCCTTCAGCGTGAATCCAGAAATGTTGGCCATCACGCGATTCCTGGCGGGTGTTGGGATTGGCGCTGAGGTTCCTCTGTCGGACACCTACCTCAGCGAGATCCTTCCGGCCCGGCACCGCGGCCGATTGATCGCGTGGGCCTACACCATTGGATTCCTCGGAGTTCCGGTGGTTGGGTTACTGGCGCGCATCCTGGTGCCTTTGAGTCCGCTTGGGGTGGCCGGTTGGCGGTGGCTCTTTGTGGCTGGATCGCTCGGCGGCGCAATCGTGTGGGCCCTGCGGCGCGGTCTTCCGGAATCACCGCGATGGCTGGAGTTTGCCGGCCAGTCGAAGGGCGCGCATTCTACGACACGTCTTCCCGTACGGACTCTCTTCACCGGACAGTACCGCTCCCGGACATTTATGTTGTGGGTATTCCATGTGTTCCAAACTGTCGGTTACTACGGCTTCGGTACCATCGTGCCGCTTGTACTGGCCTCCAAAGGGTTCTCCGTGGTGACGTCACTGACTTACACCACCGTCGCATTTATCGGCTACCCGCTTGGCTCGCTCTTGTCACTGCTATTCGTCGAACGGATGGAGCGGCGCAGGCTGATTGTGTGCTCGGCGCTGCTTATGGCAGTCTTCGGATTGCTGCTAGGCTATACGACAACACCGGTGGCGATCATGGCCTTCGGCGTGTTATACACCATCACGAGTAACATCTTTTCGAACGCTTACCACATCCTTCAGGGCGAAATATTTCCAACTTCCAACCGCGCAACGGCAACTGGTTCCGCTTATGGATTGAGCCGTTTATCGAGTGCTGCGATGCCGTTCGTTCTGCTTCCGGTGTTGCGGCACTTCGGAGCTACCGTGATGTTCGCGACCATTGCGGGGGCCATGATTATCGTGATGGCCGATATTGGATTGTTCGCGCCGAGGACGACTGGTCGAACGCTGGAAGAGATTAATCCGTAACGCTGGCGGATTTGGCGGCGGCGCGCGAAACCTCAAGGTCGGCAAGACCGCCGGCGTTACTCATAAAACGCCGGGGCCTTCTTGAGCTTTGCGTTGCCTAAAAAGTCGTGCTGGATCCACAGCTGTGCGCCCGTCTTCTTCAAGAAGACCTCAAGCTCCGCGCGGGACGCTGCCGTTTGCTCCTTATTGAACTCAGACACCGGCAGACGGTGGAGCGTGCGCTCCTCCGGATAGTGATAAAGGTCGCCGCTGAGCACCACGGGTCCTGTCTTGGCCAATTTCAGAAACAGCGACTGATGACCCGGAGTGTGGCCCGGCGTGGACTTGATGATGACCGTTCCGTCCCCAAAAACATCGTATTCGTCTTTATCGATGATCACGGTCTTGCTGTTCTTCAGTTGGCTGTAGTTAGCCGGATCCGACCGCGGAATCGGCACATCGGAGAACATACGGTCTCGCTCCACTTTCCGTACCAGCCACGTCGAACCAGCGAAAGAGTTCGCATTGGCTACGTGATCACCGTGATAGTGCGACATGGCCAGGTAAGTGATGTCCGCCGGTGTATACCCCACCTCCGCGAGTTGCGGGAGCAGCGGCCTGGCTTGGGTAACGACTCCCGCCGCGGCGGGGCCGCCACCAGGCTTGAACGCGCTGTCGGGAATGTCTCCGTTGTCCCACATTAAGGTGCCTTTGGGGTGAGCCACCAGGATGCAGGGGATCGCCATTTCCGTTGAGCCGACCTCTTCCTTCTTCAAGGAATAAGTATCTGCGTTGGTGGTGTGGATGGTTCCGCAATCGAATATATACAGGCGGAGAGACTTGGGAGCCTTCGCGTGCTTCTCGGCCGCCTGCGACTCCTTGACCGCCAGGCATGCACCTAGTAGTATCACCATGGACGACGCAGTCAGTATGCGTCGAAGCGTTCGGTTACCCTGATTCATCGACATCGTTGTCCGCTACTCCAGAGAAAAGACCATCAGCGTTCCGCCCAGGTTAGTATAATCCGCGAGCGACGTGGTGAGCCCGACGGCGCCGAGTCCTTCAGTGCCTTTGGTCAAGCCTTCCGCCAGACCGATGGCCGCCCATCCCCCAACGCCCGTCAGAACAGCGACGTATTCTTTCCCTTTGTGGGTATAAGCGATGGGGTTGCCAATGATCCCCGAAGGCGCGTGAAACTGATAGAGCGTCTTCCCGGTAGCCTGATCCGCCGCCTTGAACCAACCGTCCAGCGTGCCATAAAACAGTACTCCGGCGTCGGTGGTCAGAGGGCCGCTGTACACTTGGAACATCTCGTTGACGGCCCACTTTGTCTCGCCGGAGACCGGGTCATAAGCGATGAGACGGCCGCGAACGTTGCCGTGGTCGGCGGGGAACATGCTGAGCGTCGCCCCGACATAGGGAAAGCCGCCTCTGTACTTGACACTGAATGCCTGGTAATCCATACAGATGTGATTGGTGCCGACATAAAACAATTTGGTCCTGGGATCATAAGAGGCTGGCTGGTGATTCTTGGCGCCCTGCGCCGCCGGACAGATGTCTTTGACATTGACATCTTCCTTAGTCATCTTGGCCGGGTTCAGAATGGGACGCCCAGTCTTTAGATCGATCTCGTTGGCCCAGTTAGTGGACGGATCAAACTTGTGTGCGGCGAGTAGCTTTCCTGTTCGCCGGTCGAGCACGTAGGCAAAGCCATTACGGTCGAAATGCGTGAGGGTCGGAACGGTAGCGCCATTTACTACGCTTTCGGTCAGTACACTCTCATTGATGCCGTCGTAATCCCAGGCATCATGCGGAGTCATCTGATACGCCCATGCGGCCACTCCCGTATCGGGATTCCGGGCTAGCAGAGTCGTGGACCATTTATTGTCGCCAGGCCGCTGCGTCGGATTCCACGTTCCCGGATTTCCGCTCCCGTAATAGATCAGGTTGAGCTGGGGATCGTAGGTGTACCAGCCCCACGTGGTGCCGCCGCCGAGTTTCCACTCATCTTGATTCCAAGTCTTGATACTGGAATCTTTGCCCGCTGGTTGTTGGGTCGCCCCGTCAACTGTCTTAGCGTCAAAAAGAATGTCTGCGTCGGGGCCTACGTTGCTGGCGCGCCAAACACGTTTCCCGGATTTGAGATCGTACGCCGTCAGATGGCCACGAACGCCATACTCCCCACCCGAAATACCGACGATCACTTTATCGTGAACCACCAGGGGAGCGATCGTCATGGTTTGACCCAGTTGCGGATCGCCGTTCTGGACGCTCCAGACAACTTTTCCGGTTTTTGCGTCGAGGGCATAGACGTGGGTGTCTAAGGTACTAATCAGAATTTTCCCGTCTGCATAAGCGACGCCCTTATTTACAAGATCGCAGCAGGCCACCGATGGCGAAAACTTATCCTGCTCCGGAGCAAATTTCCACACGATTTTTCCCACATTGTCCAGGTTGACGGCGTAAACAAAGTTGGGGTAGGAGCTTTCAAAGTACATCATGTCGCCGACCACCAGAGGCTGGCCCTCCTGCCCCCGGAGCGTGCCTGTAGACATGGTCCAGGCTACCCTCAGTTTTGCAGCATTACCCGAGTTGATCTGATTCAGTTTGCTGTGGCGGATCCCGCTGTAACTCCCCAGCGGGAGTACCCACTGATTGGGATCCTGGGCATTCTTCTCTAGCGCCTCGTCCCCGAAGGCAATAGCCGGGACGATCGCGGCCGATGTGCAGAGCGCCATTGCCACGCTCAGCGATCTCATGCAATGCATCTTGCAGTCTCCTTTAAAGTGACAGTCCGTTAATCCTGCTCCGACGCGGGCCGTCCAGACGGCACCAGGTCGAGGCTTCGCCCCTTCACATACTTGTAAATGTGAGTCACATCGTCTTCGCTCAGGAAGCCGGCCCACGCGGGCATACCTGCTTCCTTCCTGCCCGCCATGGCGACCCTAAGGAACTCGCCAGGCTTCATCCCCGCGGACAGTGAGTGCCGCAAATCCGGTCCTAACTGGCCGCCAGTCGCATCGGTCCCATGACAGCGGTAGCAGTACGAGTTGTATAACTGATACCCATGGAAAACATCCTTAGTCACTTTCTGTCCCTTGCCTTCTACGAACAGCGGAAAATCCAGCTGGACGGTTTTCCCATCTTTCAACGTGTAGGTATACTGTTTCGTCTCGGACTGGACCGTCGGGCGCGCGGATTCCTTTCGCGCCAGGATCCACTGTGCTATCTCCGTTCGTTGGGCGTCCGACAAATCAGGATGAGGCGTCATGCCGCCGCCACCGTCCCGAATCTTCGTCGCCAACTTGGGTGCAGCATCAGGTTGACCGGCATAGCGCTTAGCGATTTCGATATAAGCCGGCCCTACAACCTGGCGGTCAACGGCGTGACACGAAGCGCAGTCACTCGCCTTGATTAGCTTTTCGGCGTTCTCTTGCGACATGGCCGCGGTCGTTAGCATTGCGGAAATGATGGCTGCTCGGAGAGTCATTTGAATTCCTGCTGCTTCACGCCACTCTGTGTCAGGATCGAAGTGAGCTCCGCCTGGTGCTGCTCGATCACGTCGTCGAGTCTCTTCTTCAACGCTTCGTTGCCTTCCCGGACTCCCATCGACATAGGGAAACTGTACCGTTCCGGCGGACCTAAAGCCCTCTCATTCGGGACCGTCGCCACTTCCAGGTCCGGATAGGCCCCAAGGAATGCGCCGATCGCCGGTAGCCAGGTGATCAATACGTCGATCTTTCCATCCTTTAGAGCAGTCAGCATCGTTGCTGGTGATACGCCGTCATCCTCAGACACGCCGAACGCAACCACGTTCCCCGGTACCATGCCCCGCAGCTTCAAGGCATCTTCGGCCGGAGTGTCGCGTTCAAAGCCCACCTTAACCCGCTTAAGGACCGGCGAATCCATAGTCGTAATGCCATAGTTCTTGCTCTTGAGAAAAACAAAGACATACGAAGAAATGTAGTAAGGCCGCGTCGTAAGCTCTTCCCGGCTTCCGTAGGGAATGCTCATGACCACATCGCACTTCCTGGCATCGAGAGTCGCCGACAGGAACTGGGGAAACCCTCCATGGCCGCGGTAGCTCGCCCAGGTGTAGTCCAGGGGTTCGCCGAGCGCCTTCGCCACTGCGGCTGCAATCTTGTTTTCGAAACCTTCGCCGGCTCGATCGGAATAAGGCAGGTAGTTCGGGTCTGCGCACACGCTCAAAGCACTCGCCGGAACGCCGGACAGAAGCAGCCACAAGCCTGCCATCGTCAAGGAATAGATCCGGCTGGTTTTCATGGGTGCGTCGAGGAGTCTACTGCTTAGCAATGGTTGGTGTCAATGGGGGCGGACGAAGCAAGCGCGTTCGGAAAGCCGTGTATCATGCTTCCCTCGATTGACATCGCCGCGTATAATGAGCCGTCGGGTAAGGGGCGTCAAAATATGAAGCCAGTTGTACTGACCCTCACGTTCGTCCTGATTACCGCACGCCTCGAAGGATCGGAGGAGAGACCTTCGACGGATACCGCGCAGTCGGCTACCGAAGCGGAGTTCCGCACCGCCGTGGAAAATGTAGAGCAACTTGCACGCGGCCTCCAGGCCGGGGTGAAGCTGTATAGCAACGATCTGCACACAGCCATGCAGCGAAAAGGTTATGGTCCGCATCATCCGTTGTTCCGCACGAAGGTGGATGGTTTCGAGCAAGATCAGATCGATCTCGATTCTCTGGACCAGTTCAAGATGGGTCGGTTCGCGTTTGGGTTGCAGAGCTCCGGCGTGTTGTTGGAGCCCGACCCATTTACGGCCTGGGCGGAAGTCCAGATGTGGCTTGACAGTTTCACCGCGGTCATGGACCCGGCGCGAAAAGTGGTTGCCCGCACCAGTCTGGTTGCTGCGAATACCAGCCAGAGCGTGCCCCTCGAAACCTTTCGTGCTCTCTCCAAGCGCTGGCGGGCAGCCGTGCAGCAGGTAGTGGACGCTTACGAGCACGCCATGGCGGTGCGCGCCGTGGAGATCCGCGAGGGAGCCATGATTCCGGTGGAGGCCACCGTCCGGATGCTGGGGGGTGGGCGATATGCGGTGATCTGCGCGTTTCGCATCTGCACGTCTCAACCGACCAACAGCAACGGCGAAGTCCAACGCGTCCCCATGGTGCATTAGTGGCCACATCCCTATGAGAATGAGATTGCGATGACCGGAAAGTTGTCTACGATCTTAGTGATCGCGGCGGGGATTCTTTTCGCGCCGGCTGTTCACGCCCAGAGTGCAGCGCCGCGGTACGAGGTGGACGTCTCTTGGCCCAGGCCGCTGCCGGATCGATGGGTCCTCGGAGGACTAGGGGGTGTCTGCATCGATGCTCAGGATCATGTATTCCTGCTCAATCGCCAGGACGTGCTTCCAGGCGATTTAGACGCGGGGCGCATGGCTCCGCCGGTGATCGAGATCGATCCCACCGGCAATGTGGTCCACTCGTGGGGAGACCTGCGGGATCTCGACCCGCGCCTGCACAGTTGCCACTTCGATAAGGACAACAACATGTGGATCGCCAGCTCTCCATCCGGCATGGTGCGGAAGTATTCGCACGATGGCAGCAAACTCCTGCTGCAGATCGGCGAGAAGGGTGCGCTGGATTCTTCTGACGGCACCGAAAAAGGCTCCCCGCTAAATTCCAACGCCGCACGATTCTTCATGCCGTCCAGCATAGCCGTCGATCGCGCGAACGGCGACGTGTACATTGCAGACGGCGAAGGTAGAGGCGGGAATCGCCGCATTGCGGTGATGGATGGCACCGGGAAGTTCTTGCGCCAATGGCAGCCGGAAGGTATGCAGACTGTACATTGCATGGCCTTCGCCAACGATGGGGTCGTATACGTCTGCAATCGGGAGGGCGCGCGCATCCAGCTATACGACAAGATGGGGAAGTTCCTAAAGAACATTGAAGTACCCTGGAAACCGCACACGACGCTCACCGATGGAAAACCGCGGGCGAGCGGGGGCGTGGCGGTGGCACTCGATTTCTCACCCGATAGAAATCAGCGGCTGATTTACCTCATTAATCGGAACAATTCGCAGATCGAAATCATCGAGCGCGAAAGCGGCAAAATCCTTTCGAGCTTCGGCCGCTCCGGCCACTTTCCGGGCGAGTTTGACCAGGCTCATGGCATCGCCGTGGATTCCAAAGGCAACGTGTATATCGCCGAAAACCGAGGGCGGCGGATTCAGAAGTTCAAGATTGTGGTGCCTTAAAGCCATAGGTTCTCGCCTTACCCAGGCGGCGCTCGATCTCGCCGAGTAAGTCAGCCTCGCGGTCCACCGCCAGCGTCACATCCAGCCAATATAACGGCAGCGGAGCCACCAGGTCGTCGCTCTCCTCACACAGGTTCACCGCGTCTTTCTGCGTGGTGACCAGGGCGTCCGCCCCGTTTGTCTGGGCCTGCCAACTGATGCGCTGCAGCTCGCGCGGCCCGTAACGGTGATGGTCGCTGAACTCTAGCCAGTCGGCAAGCGGGATGCCCACTTGCTGAAGGGTTCTGCGGAACGACTCGGGATTTCCTAGGCCACAGAACGCCGCGGCCCGCTGGAACGGCGGCGCGTCCGCTGAATGGCGGCGGCCATTGCGATGTTCGATCCACGCTTGCGGCTTAATAGAAGCGCGAAACACAGGCGCATCCGGATTCCATTGGCGGATCTGATGCTGAATCGGCGCGTCCAGATGGGTGAAATCACTGCGCGTGATCAGAATCACATCGGCGCGTGTCAGGGCGGTGAGCGGCTCGCGCAGGCGTCCGATTGGAAAAACGCGGCCGCCGGCGAAAGGATGGAGCGCATCGATGAGCACCACGTCCACGGTGCGCGCCAACTGGACGTGCTGGAATCCATCGTCGAGAAGTAGAACATCCACGCCAAATTGCCGGTGTAGGACTGCGCCAGCCGCAAAACGATCCTCCCCAATGCCCACCGGCGCCAAACCGGAGCGGATGAACAGTTGCGGCTCGTCGCCGGTTCGCTCGGCGCGCATGTTCTCCCCGGGCGCTACGATGAGTTGTCTCTCCGGCGAAACACGCCCATAGCCGCGTGTCAGGATTCCCGGCTGGTGCCCGCGCAGTTTCAGCTCACTGGCCAGCCGTAGCACGCACGGAGTCTTTCCCGTACCGCCCATGGTGAGGTTCCCGACGCTGATCACCGGCACGTCCAGTTCCCGCCGGTTCGCCATGCCGCGCGCCTGCCTGCGCCGCGCGCCCCAAATCCAAACATGCGAGAGCGCCCAAGCCAGGAAGAACCACGGCATGGATGGGCGGTACCAGGGCAAGTGGCTGGAGTATAAATCGCGGGCCACAGCCAGCGCACGGCCGGATGCACCCCGGCTGGCTTCCGCGCAAGCCATCGCCCGGCGGCCGATTTCCCGGGAGGTATCCGGGGAGGCCAAAAGACGGTCCACTGCGGCGGCTAACTCACCCGCGGAACTGATCTCCACCGACGCACGAGCATCGCGAAACTCATCCGCGATGGATTGGAAGTTCTCCATGTGCGGGCCTACAATCACTGGTCGGGAAAAGAAGGCGGGCTCGAGGATGTTATGGCCGCCGCGACGAGCCAGCGTGCCTCCCATAAACACCGCGTCGGCCGCCCCGTACAGTCCCCCCAGTTCGCCAATGGAATCGAGCAGGAGAACTCCCGGCCGGGGCAGCGTTGCCGTTGCCGTGAGCTCCGAGCGCCGCAGGTACGGAATGCCGGATGCTGCGAGCTTCTTGGCCGCCGCATCGAAACGCTCCGGCTTGCGCGGGACGAGTATGAGCAGAAGGGCCGGATACTTGGTTGCCAGCTGCTGGAAAGCCGCCAGCACGGCATCGTCCTCGTCCACATCATCGGGCGCTGCGGGCGGCATCGTGCTGGCGGCGATCCACACCCGCTCGGGCCGCACGCGCGCGAGCAGCGCGACCACCGGCGAATCGGGCGGCGCGGGGAGGGCTTCGAAATCGTATTTGAGATTGCCGGCGGTGCGGGTCCGCTCGGGCGGCGCGCCCAAAGCGAGAAAGCGGTCGCGGCTCGTGTCCGTCTGGGTCAAAATGCAGTCGGCGGCGGGCAGCACCTCGCGAAAGAACCAGGCGAACCGGCGGTAGCGCGGAAAAGCGCGGTCGGAGATGCGCCCGTTCACCATCGCCAGGCCGGCGCCAATGCGTTTGGTTTCGCGAAACAGGTTGGGCCAGATCTCGGTCTCGGCGATCAGAACCAGCGAGGGCTTTAGGGTGCGCAAGACGCGCCGCACCGTCCACACGTAGTCCACCGGTGCGTAAAAGGTTCCGTCGGTGAGGCTGGCCAGTCTTTCGGCGGCGAGGGCGCGTCCGGCAAGGGTGGATGTGGAAACAAATAGCCGGGTTCGTGGGTACTCCCCGCGCAGGCCCTTCAGGAATTCAATGGAAGAAAGAATCTCGCCAACCGAAACTGCGTGCAACCAGATAGCGCCGGGGCCGGTCTGTCTAAGAGAGCGCGGAAGAAACCCCAAGCGCTGAGCGCAAGATTCCCAGTAGGCGCGGTTCCGCAGACCACGGTACAGGAAATACAATAGGAGCACGGGCAACCCAAACGCCTGCAAGACGCGGTAAAGGACGTAAATGCCTTTTGTTTTCAAACGTTTGGTTCTTTCCTTGAGTATAGCCGCGGCGATGGCGGCGGACAAGGATTCGACTCCCTTCCGGCCCGCCGCGGCCGATAGTTATGAGCATCACCAGACCAATGCCAAAGTGACGATCGGGGTGGACCCGTACATCACGGCGGAGAAACAGAAAGCGGCGTTTGGAAAGCTGGATCTGTACAGCCACGGCATATTACCGGTATTGGTGGTGGTCCGGAACGACGGCGACAAGTCGATTCGCCTGGACCGGATGAAGGTGGAATACGTCGGCCCCAACCGCAATCGTGTAGACGCCACGCCGGCGAAAGACATTCGTTTCCTCAATGGGCCGAATCGCCCGGATATCGTGCCGGGGCCGACGGGCCGTCCCCTTCCCGGCCGGTCCAAGAAGAATCCACTCAATGCCTGGGAAGTGGAGGGGCGTGCGTTTGCCGCGACAAGTTTACCGCCCGGCGAATCAGCCAGCGGCTTCTTCTACTTTCAAGCGGGGTTGCAGCCGGGCGCGACGATTTATCTCAGCGGTCTCATCGATCCGTCCACGGGGCAAGAGTTGTTCTACTTCGAGATACCCCTCAACTAGAAGCTGGCGATCAGTCACGGCTGGTCAGAATTTTCGTAAATACACCTTTACGCAGGGGCTTAGAACTGAATAGCCCCTGCGGAACGGCCGCCTCGCGGAAGCCTGCCACTACACTGTAGTCGGCAGGAGGGCCCGTTTTTCCGATGACGTTTTCCCGTATGCTCCCGGCGATGCTGCTACTGGTTTCGGCCGTCAGCGCGCAACCGCCGCTCACTACCATCCAGGACGTGTTGTACAAGGCCGATGGCACGCCCTTTAACGGGATTGTGACCATTAGCTGGACCAGCTTCGAGGCGCCGGATTTGTCGGAAATCGCCGGCCAAACGATCACCGTGAAAGTCGAAAACGGCAACCTCCGGGTGCAACTCGTTCCCAACACCGCCACCAGTCCGCTGGTGTTCTACACGGTGGTGTACAACAGCGATGGCCGCATACAGTTCAGCGAATCCTGGGCGGTGCCGCCTAGCCTTTTCCCTTTGCGTATTCGCGACGTACGCGCGGCGTTGCCGGTGATCACGGCCAACGACACCGGCGCCGCGGGGCCGGTGAATGAGTCGGACGTGATTGGGCTGCTCGCTGATCTGGGCGCGCGCCCCGCCAAGGGGCCGGCTTATTCCGCCGGGCGAGTGGCTCTAGTCAATACTCTCGGGTCGCTCGATTCGGTGGCCGGTAATTCCAGCGATTGTGTTCACGTGGACGGCTCGACGGGTGCCTGCGGAGGAGGAACATCGCAGCAACCCGGGTTCGTTGATGGCGAAGTGCCGGCGGGCGCGGTGGATGGCGTCAATGCCAACTTCACCGTCTCGGGCATTCCCAATCCAGCATCCAGCCTCGCGGTGTACCGCAACGGCCTGTTGATGGCGGTGACAGTCGATTACACATTTAGCGGTCAAATGATCCAATTTATGCCCGCTAGCGTGCCGGTGCCTGGAGACGCGCTGCTGGCTACCTACCGTTTGGCCGGCTCCGGGACAGCATCGTCGCTGCTGTTGCCAGGTCCGCAAGTGCTCTGCAGCAGCACTGGAGCCTCGGTAAACGGATTGAGTTTTGCGAGTTTGGGCAGGTGCAGCATTCCGGCGGGGACGCTACAGACTGGCGATCGGGTCGAAATCCAATTCGATCTGGAACACCAGGGCGTTGTTTCGGGGTACACGTTTCAGGTAAGGTGGGGCGGCACAACCGTCTTGCAGCGGGCGGGCACCGCGAACGACGCCCAGGTAACCGGCCGCGTGGATGCCGGACTTCATCAGGCCGGTGCGCAGGTGAGCACACAATCGTGGGGCACCACGCTGCCGCTGAGCGCCACCATCGCCAGCGCCACGGATGCCTATTCCAGCGCGCTTACCGTGGATTTTGAAGGCGAGCTTGCGCTGCCCGGGGACACACTGATTTTGCGGAACTACTCGCTCGTGCGAGTGCCGTAGCCGTAGCCAAACACACTATCTCGATCCAGCCACGCCGGTCTTACCGGGTAACGTCACCGTGTCCCAACGCGTCTTTACCGACGAGGTGCGGTATGCCGCGCAGGGCAGGCCGTGGGCTTTCAAGAATCACCAGTCTGATCCTAACCGGGTTACCGTGGCTGACGGGCCTTTCTGCCCAGACACTCACGGTCACCCCGACTCGGGTGCTGATAGATGAGAGCACTGACATTCGTGCCCAGGGTCTTCAGCCGGGCGAGCACCTCCTCCTCGCAGCCGCGTTGATCGACGGCGCGGGACAGCCTTGGCGTTCGGAAATCGAAGTTGTCGCGGACACTCAGGGCAGCCTCGACCTTTCCACACAGGGGCCTGTTAAAGGCTCATACAAGGGCGTTTCAGGAATGGGCCTGATCTGGTCGATGATGCCCGCCGGCAAAGGCATCACTGTCTATCGCCCACCACGAGAGCCTGCTCCCCAGAAGATCGATTTCCAATTGATGCGCGACGGGAAGACGGTCGCCACCGCGCAACTCGAGCAAGAGCCCATCGCCGCAGGTGTTCGGCAGGTCAGCGTAAGTGGGCAACTACACGGGGCGGTGTTCTGGCCGGCGGGGGGCGGGCCTCACCCAGGGGTGCTGGTGCTCGGTGGATCGGAAGGTGGCGTACCGCTACGCCGTGCCGCCTGGCTCGCCTCGCGCGGATATGCCGCTCTCGCGTTGGCATATTTCCGGTACGATAATCTGCCCCAGCAACTGGAGGCCATCCCCCTCGAGTATTTCGGCATGGCCCTCTTGTGGATGCGGGAGCGGCCGGAAATCCTGCCAGATCAAATCGCAGTCATGGGTGTTTCCCGCGGCGCCGAACTGGCTTTGCAACTAGGATCCACGTATCCGCAAATCAGGGCCGTGGTTGCGTACGCGCCGGCCAATGTCCGTTATCGTTCCTGTTGCGCCGGCAACCTCTTTCCATATGCATGGACGTGGAAAGGCGCACCGCTCCCCTTCGTGGGTCTAGACCGATTTAGGTCCGACGCCCCGCAAGCGAGAATTCCGGTCGAAAATACAAGCGGCCCGATTCTTCTGATTGCGGGTGAGCAGGATCACATATGGGACTCGGCGGGAATGGCCAGAGCCATCGGGGAACGATTGAAACATTCCCATTTCCGAGCGGAGTTTATCAACCTCACATACCCCCGCGCCGGACACATCGCAGGCAGGCCCGAGATTGTGCCCGAATGGCATGGCCAGCTCACACATCCTATCTCAGGCCGCCCCACCGATTACGGAGGTACGCCCGAAGGAAATGCTCTCTCCTCGATCGATGCAAGCCCCAAAGTGCTCGATTTCCTGCAACGAAACCTGATCGCGCCGTCCTCGAAGTAGATCGTCCTGCGCTTTGGACAGTTCGCGATCGCCAAATAACCGCTTATTCGTGCCGCAACGCGACCATCGGATCGAGATCGGTGGCGCGTAGCGCCGGAATTGCGATTGCCACAATGCCGATCGCGAGGAGCGTGGCACACACGGCTAGGAACGTTAAGGGATCGGTGGCCTCGACAGCGAACAGCAGTTTGGACATAGCGCGTGTGGCGGCTATTGCGCCGGCGAATCCGACAGCCAGACCCACTATCGCCGGGCGCATTCCTTCCGCAGCGATTGTCTTTATCAAATCGCGTCGCTCTGCGCCCAGCGCCATCCGAATCCCGAGCTCGTGGACACGCTGAGTCACCGAATAGGACATTACTCCGTATACACCGATGGCGGCGAGCGTCAGAGACAAGCCAGCAAAGAGGCCCAATAGGATCATCGGGAAACGATGCCCTGCTTCGGCTTGAGCCACGATGTCGTCCATCAGCATGATTTCCGAAATCGGCTGGTCATGATCCAGTGCGTTGACGCGTTGGCGTATGGCAGAGATTAACAGATTCGGATCGCCGCCTGATGTGCGGACGACAAGTTGGCGGGGAGTGAACCACACTGGTCGTTGATCGTATGGCACGTAGATTTCTTCGCGGGCATCAATCTCCGGGCCGAGATTCTTCACGTTTCGTATAACCCCGACGATCGAGACCCAGATAGGCTCTGCGCTGGCGGGTGGTCCTTCAGACTGTGCTGCGGCCTCCGCGACTCCTGGAAATCGAAGCCGGCGCCCGATGGGATCCTGGCCGGGCCAATAATCGCGAGCCAATCTTTCGTTAATAACGGCCACACTCGGCGACGTCTGATTGTCGGTTTCCGTAAAATACCGGCCGCTCGCAAGCGGTATGCGCATGGCTCGAAAATAGTCTGGGCTGACCGTGCGATAGAATGCGTCGGGCCAGTCGCTCTGTGGCGGGATCGGTCGTCCTCCGATCAGAAAATCCATTCCGCTTCCCCCGCGCGGCGGAAGGCCGGCCCCGTCGATCGCGGCTACGGCAGTTACCCCCGGCAGCGATCCGACACTCTGTAGCAAATTCCGGAAGAACTCCACTTGCCGGCCCGGCTGGGCATAGCCTCTGCCGAGCAGCGCGATTCTCATGCTCAAGACGTGGTGCGGATCAAAGCCTAGGTCGACATGGCTCAGCGCTACGAACGACCGGATGAGGAGTCCCGCTCCCACCGAGAGGATAAGAGCGAGTGCAAACTCCGCTGCTACCAGAACGCTCCGCATCAGCTTGCCGCGAACGCCCTGCGTCGATCCGCGACTGCTCTCTTTGAGGCAATCATTCAATCCCACTTTCGATGCGGTGAGAGCGGGGAATAGACCGAACGCGATCCCGGTCAGAATCGACAGAACCAGAGTGAACGCGAGCACACCAAGGCTAACGGAGGCCTCGCTCAATCCCGGAGTATCGTGCGGGCCCAGAATCACGAGGAGCTTGACGCCCCACCACGCCAGCAGGATTCCGAGGCCGCCGCCTATGATCGCGACGAGCACGCATTCCGTCAAAAGCTGCCGAACGAGACGGTGGCGCCCTCCGCCGAGTGCCGTGCGGAGTGCGATCTCCCTTTCGCGCGCTGTCACCCGCGCCAGCTGCAGATTCGCCAGGTTGGCGCACGCAATGAGCAGAACCATTCCAACCGCGGCCAGCAGCACCAACAATGCGGGGCGTGTATCTCCCACCACCTGCTCGTGAAGATCGATCAGTTGTACGCCCCAGCCTTTTTGCTCGGGGTACTGTTTTTCGAGTTGGCGAGCGATGGTATCCATCTCCGCCCGAGCTTGCTGAAGCGTGACGCCGGGCTTTAGGCGTCCTATGGCTCGGTAGTGGTGCCAGGTGCGCTCTGGATTTCGCAAGTCCACACCGGTGACCCACAGGGCCGACTTTTCACCCCATGGCGGAAAGTAGAATTCCGGTGGCAGGATGCCGATAACCGTGAACCGTGCGCGATTGACGGTAATTTCATGGCCGATCAGGGCAGCATCGCCGCCGAAGCGTTCTTTCCAGAGTTGGTTGCTGAGAACCACAACGTGTGGCCCTCCGGGCTGATCGTCTTCCGATGTGAAGGTTCGGCCGAGCGCAGCGTGCGCTCCCAAAACAGGGAAAAAGTCGGCGGACACCTGTTCGCCGCGGACTTCCAGCGGCTCACCGGTTACGCCGACATCAAAGAACCCTTGGGAGATCGCTGCCATTCCCTGGAAGACGTGGTTTTGGCTTCTCCAGTCGACAAAATTGGCGGCGGAAACGATGTTCTGATACCAGCCTAGCGCCGGTTTCTGCTCCCAAAGCATTACCAGACGGCTCGCGTCCGCATAAGGCGAACGATTGAGCAGAACGGCATTCACTACGGTGAAGATCGCGGTGTTCGCGCCAATGCCGAGCGCCAGCGTACACACGGCCACGGCCGCAAATCCAGGATTCTTTCGGAGCATACGCGCGCCGTAGCGCACGTCTTGAGAAACGGAACCCAACCAGCCAAACACGCGCGCCTCTCTGATCTCTTCGGCCACTAAGGTGGTGTTGCCAAAGGCTCGCTGCGCCGCGTGGCGGGCGTCGTCGGGCGCCAGGCCGGAGTCCCGCTGTTCGGCGGCCTCCAATTCGAGATGATCGCGCAGTTCGCGATCTATCTCCTCCTCGCGTTGCCGATTCCACCACCAGCGCATTTCAGCTCTCCCCAGCGGGCCACATGATTCCGGATCGCCTTAGTAGATATTCTACCCAGAAAAACGATCACACTGGGTAGACGAACTACCGAGCGGCCGGTTTAGCGCTTGAGTGCGGAATCTTACGGAATTCTGCGGTTGCTGCGAGTGGGAAAGGCGCGCTTACTTCGGGAATTCGGCGGGCGGCCCCGCGTTTTGCCAGCCTTCCCCGCTCAGCGCCTTCAGGAACGCCACCAAATCCTTCTTGTCCTGATCCGTAAGGTTCAACTTCTTGATATTGGGGTCGAGGTTCTTATTAGGGGTACAGCCCTTGTCGTAAAAGTCCACCACTTCTTCCAACGTCTTCAGGCTTCCATCATGCATGTACGGCGCGGTGTGCTCGATCTCCCGCAAGGTGGGAACTTTGAAAACCGCCCAGTCGCGCGGGTCTTTGGTCAGCGCGAAGCGGCCCACGTCCGGATCGGGCTTGTCGGTGCCCACGCCCAGGTTGGCGTAGGCGTTTAAGGTGAAATTGGAATTCTCGTGGCACCGATCGCATTTGGCCTTGTCAAAAAAGACCGACATGCCGCGAACCTGTTCCGGCGACATAGCCTTCTTGTCGCCCTTCTTATAACGGTCGTAGGGCGAGTTGCCAGAAAGAATGGTTCGTTCGAAAGTGGCGATGGCCATGGCCGCGCGGTCGATCGTGATCTCAGGCGAGCCGAAAGCCGCGGCGAACAGCGGGCCATACCCGGCAATTCCCTTTAGCGACGAAACCACCATCTCATGACTGTTGCCCATCTCGATGGGGTTGGCCATGGGGCCCTTGACCTGATCTTCGAGGGTGGTCGCGCGGCCGTCCCAGAACTGTGCCAGGGAAAACGCGCGATTGATTATCGTGGGGGCGCTGCGATTGCCTTTCTGGCCGTTGATGCCCGTGGATACCGCGGCGCCATCGGTGAAGGCGTACTTGGGTTCATGGCAGGTGGCGCAGGAAATGGTCTCATCCGCCGAAATCCGCTTGTCGTAATACAGAACCCTGCCCAACTCGGCCTTGGCCGCGGAGTATCGATTGTCCTTGGGCCACTCGATGGACGGCAGTCCCAACGGCTCCCGCGGCTTATTGTCGCCGGCAAAGGCCGCCAGCCAGGCGGCGGGGAGTAAGATCGCCGCCGCTTTCCGGCTTCCCTTCGACCGCATCTACTTCTTGTTGAGTCCCTGAATAAAGATCGCGTTGTACCCGTTTACGGAAGCTTCCGTGCCATTGACCTCGACGATGTGTCCCATGTGGTCGGATGCTACGGTCTTGAGGTCGACTCCGCCGTCGCGCCTTGGATCGTGCTCTTCCGCCATGAGCATATACAGAGCGCCATCCTTAGTGAGAAGGCCGGCTGCGTTGCCGTTCGTCACGCACTTCTGGCCGCAGGAGCGGTGCTTTTCGCCGTGCTTGCCCACTTGCAGGTAACAAGAGAAATCGACGATCTCGCCCACCATCGTGATCGCCTTACCGGGCTGCGGTTTGCTGTCTACGCCGGCAGCGACCGTGGTGCCAGACCAGGGCTGATCGGGCTTCGTCCCGATGGTGGCCATGGGCTTGTCGTAGCTTCCGCTCTCCACTTTCATTTCGGGATGCAGAATGCCCGTGCTTTTCGCGGCCCATGCCGCGGTCCATAGACCGGCAACGCCTACCAGTGCGATTAAGCTCTTACGTCTCACGTTAGTCCCTCCTTTGCTTTGAAAAGCGTAACACACTCTCCCGAAAAGGGAGCGGGCCCACTCATTCGGAACTGATCGTGAGGAAACCGGTTTGCTGCGGATTACACCGCGCCAAGCTAGCTGAGTAATCGATTAGCCCGGCGAGAAGCTCGGAGCCGTACAAGCGCGAACGCAGCCAAACATATCCCGAGCACAGCTACGCTGGCGGGCTCCGGAGCTGGTGTGGGAGCGAGCGGGTCGCTGCCGGTGATTAGGTTGCCGTTCGAACTCGTGGCGGTTGGAACAAATCTCATCGTATTAAGATCGGCGGAAAGGTTGGCGCCGGCGCCGGTCCCCTGGGACATACCAGCCAAAGCGCTGCCGGACGGGGTCCCGGGGTCCGCCTGTGTTGGATCGGCGGCAGCCAGGGGCGCTATTGGATCGGCGCCAGTCGGCGCGGTCTCGGGCTGTACGTGGGGATTGGACATGATGTCGTCCGTGCATAGAGAGCTGTGCGTATCCGAGTTGCACATCACAAGAAAGTTATCCAGGGTATTGGCCCCTTGGGCTTCGATGGGAACCAGGGTTGCCCGTGCTGAGGAGCCCAGGCACAACCAAACGCTGAGTACGAAAAGAGCGAATTGCTTCATGAACCCTCCGGATAATGAATTAGATTCTCCCAGGGTTGGCCGATGGATTCTGTGCGAATCTATCCGGAGCCGCTTCAGGGAATTCTGAATGTGTCCGGGACCGCACACAGGTAAATCCCCGATCGTGAGGAACTCTACGGTTCCTACCGGTGGAACTGATCGCCGGCGCGCCAATCGGGAAGCCTGTCCTGGTTGGCGATATCGATACCGAGGAGAAACCCGAATTGGGCAGCCTGTTGGAGCGCGGTGAAGTCCCAATCGGCGTGGAATTCGTCGGAGGGTTGGTGGTAGTGCTTCTCGTTGAACTCCTCCCACAACTTCTGATAGTAGTCCGCGGGCTTGCCGGCGAATTCTGTTGCGTGATCGATGGAGAACGCCGGGATGCCGACGTGGGCGAAGGAGAAATGGTCGGAGCGGAAATAGTGCCCCTGCTCCGGTTCGCTGTCGGGCGAGATGGTCAGCTCGAGCCGCCGCGCTATGGCTTGGGCCAACGGATAGACGTTAGTCCGCTCGGCCCCGTCGATGACGACATCCTTCGCGCGACCCCACGGGTAGATGGCATCGTAGTTCAAATTGATGGCCGTCTTGGAGGGCGGGAAGATAGGATGGCCGGCATAGTATTCGGAACCGCGCAGACCGTCTTCCTCTGCCGTGACGGACAGGAACAAAGCCGAGCGCCGCGGCTTCTGCGGCAGCGCTGCCCATGCATGGGCTAACTCCAGGATGATGGCGCACCCCGTGGCATTGTCGATTGCGCCGTTGTAGATCGAATCGCCGTTGATCGCCTCTCCCACTCCCAAATGGTCCCAGTGGGCACTAAAGATAATGACTTCGTCCTTCAACTTGGGATCGCTGCCCGGCACCAGAGCCGCCACGTTGCGCGAATCGATTGTGCGGATCTTCGAAGGGATGTCCCCGTGGATTCGTATGCCCAGAGGGATCGGCCGGAAGTCGCGGGATTCGGCCGCCGCCAGCAACTCGTCAACATTTTTTCCGGCAAGCGATAGGAGCTTCTGGCCGGCATCGCGCGTAACCCAGCCGGCCAGCGATAGGGCGTCCTCCCCGGGGCGTAGCGCAACATAGGAGTTCTGGCGCCCCCACGAACTGCGAACCACGTCCCAACCGTAGCCGGCGGTCGGAGTCGTATGAATAATGAGGCAAGCTACAGCGCCGCGCCGCGTTGCCTCTTCATATTTGTAGGTCCAGCGGCCGTAATAAGTGAGCGCGCGGCCGTCGAAGAATTTGGGATCGGTCGAAGTCGGCTCGTTGGTGAAAAGCACCACCACCTTTCCACGCACGTCCACGCCTTTGTAGTCGTCCCACTTCCATTCCGGCGCCGCGATCCCGTGGCCCACGAAGACCGCGTCGCCATCGAACTGGGTATTCGGTTGCTGCGTCTCGTTCACGCCCACAAAATCATCCAGCCACTTGAGCGGCACCGCCTTTCCGTTCGCCGAGCCAGTCAATTGCGCTCCCGGTTGGGTCTCGACGCCCACCAGCGGTACGGGCTGGAAATAGCTCCCGTTCGCCCCGGCCGGCTGGGCTCCGGCCAGGGCAAACTGCGTGGCAAGATATTCGGTGGCCAGGTCGCCGCCGCGCGTGCCGACGCCCCGGCCTTCCAACAAATCGCTCGACAGAAAACGATCGTGCTCGCGAATGCGCGACGCCGAAATGGAACTGTTCTGCTGGGCTAGAACGGTGATGGCAGCAATCATCATAATGCCGATAGACTTTATCCTGATTGGCATAGTAATCTATAATCTAGAGATTAGATCGCTAAATCGTTGTCTTCTTAGCTTACCTGAACCGCCGTGGAACCACAGATCACCCCACGAACGCTGACGCATTTGCGGGCCCTGGAAGCCGAAAGCATCCACATCATCCGCGAAGTTGCGGCCGAATTCCAGAAGCCGGTCATGCTGTATTCCATCGGCAAGGACTCCTCGGTGATGGTGCGGTTGGCACAAAAGGCCTTCCATCCAGGCAAGATTCCGTTTTCCCTGCTGCATATCGACACGACCTATAAGTTCCAGGAAATGATCGAATTCCGGGACAAGTTCTGCTCCGAGATCGGGGTCAATTTAATTGTCCACACCAACACCAAAGCAATCGAGGACGGGGCTAACCCGTTTCGGCTAGGCACTCAGAAATGCTGTGCGCTGTTAAAGACGCGAGCACTGCTGGACGCGCTCACCGAAGGCGGATTCGACGCGGCTTTTGGCGGAGCGCGGCGAGACGAGGAAAAATCGCGCGCCAAGGAGCGGGTCTACTCGTTTCGCGACTCGTTTGGCCAATGGGACCCCAAGAACCAGCGCCCCGAGTTGTGGAACCTTTTCAACAGCCGCATCGACAAAGGCGAGAGCATTCGCGTCTTCCCGCTATCCAACTGGACGGAACTGGATGTGTGGCACTACATCTACCTGGAGAACATTCCGATCGTGCCCATGTATTACGCCAAGGAGCGCGAGATGGTGGTGCGGGGCGATTCGCTGATCACCCTCGAGCACAACATGCAACTGCGGCCCGGCGAGAAGCCGGAAATGGTGATGTCGCGCATGCGGTCGCTGGGCTGCACGTACTGCACGGGGGCCATACGCTCGGAAGCCGACTCACTGCCGAAGATCATTGACGAGATGATCCAGTTCCGGCGCTCGGAGCGCGAGAACCGCGTAATCGACCACGATCAAGAGGGCTCCATGGAGTTGAAGAAGCGGGAGGGCTACTTTTGACAGTGGCGACGGATGCGGAGAAGCAGGCCACGGCCGAATGGCTGGCTTCCACCGCGAAGACCGAACTGCTGCGGTTTACGACCGCGGGAAGCGTGGACGATGGCAAATCGACGCTGATCGGCCGTCTGCTGTATGACTCCAAGGGCGTCTACGAAGACCAGTTGGCCTCGGTCCGCAAAGCCACGCGCAACCTGACCACGGATGGCCTGGACCTTTCGCTGTTAACCGACGGGCTGCGCGCCGAGCGCGAGCAGGGCATCACCATCGATGTGGCCTACCGCTACTTCGCTACGGCCAAGCGGAAGTTCATCATTGCCGATACGCCGGGACACGAACAGTACACGCGCAACATGGCAACGGGGGCGTCCACCGCCAACCTGGCGATCATCCTAATCGATGCTCGGTATGGCGTGCTGCCGCAATCGCGCCGGCACGCGTTCATCGCCTCGCTGCTGGGCATCCCGCACCTGGTGGTCGCGGTCAACAAGATGGACCTGATGGATTACCGGGAAGATGTGTTCAAAGGCATCCGCAGCGAGTTCGCCGCATTCGCCGATCAGTTGAAAGTTCGCGATGTGCAGTTCATCCCCATTAGCGCACTGAAAGGCGATAACGTGGTGAGCCCCGGCGGCCGCACGCCGTGGTACACCGGCCCCAGCCTGCTGGAATTTCTGGAAACCGTGCCGATTGACAGCGACTTCAACCTGACCGACATGCGCTTCCCGGTGCAAGTCGTGATCCGGCCCGATCTGGATTTCCGGGGGTTCGCAGGGCAAGTGGCTTCCGGAGTGATTCGACGCGGGGATGCCGTCACGGTGCTGCCTTCGGGGCGGACCAGTCGGGTGAAATCGATCGTGACCTACGACGGCGACCTGGAAGAGGCGTTCGCGCCGATGTCGGTAACCGTCTGCCTGGAAGACGAGGTGGACATCAGCCGCGGCGACATGCTGGCGCATCCCGACAACACCCCACATTCGGGCCGGCGTTTTGCAGCGACTGTGGTGTGGATGAACGAGAAGCCCATGCAGCCGCACCGGCCGTATCTGCTGAAGCACAGCACGCAGCTGGTGCAGGCGCGGGTTCGTGAACTGCGTCACCGCGTGGACATCAATACTCTGGGTCATCAACGCGCGAGCGAACTGCGTTTGAATGAAATCGGAGTGGTCAGCGTGGAGGCGCAGCGGCCGATTTTCTTCGACGCCTATAGCAAGAACCGCGCCACCGGCAGCTTTATCCTGATCGATCCGTTGACCAACGAGACGCTGGGCGCGGGCATGATCAGCGGGCCGGATCTGTATCATCACACGGGCCCTGTGACTCCCGCCGAGCGCCTGGCGCGCATCGGGCACCGGGCCTACGTGATCCGCCTGGAAAATGGCAATCCGGAGACGGCACGGTTAGCGGAGCGGCATCTGTTCGACCAGGGCTATCTAGTCCACGTGGTGGAAGGGGCAGATGATCCGGGTCCCGCCGTGAAGGCCAGCTTCCAGATGGGACTGATCTCGATTGTTTCGGGTCCTGCCTGGCAGCCACCGGCTAGTATTCCCGCGGATCAATTGATCACCATCGATCGCACGCAATTCGCAGACGAGGCGGCTCTGCTGCAGGCCTTGGTGTCGATGCTGGCCGGCGGCTCCGGCAACGTCCCGCTTACGGACGGCGCCGGGATTTAATAAGCGGCGATTGCAGCTCTCCGGATGGGTTAAGCTAATCAGAGCCGACATGCAAAGCTACGCCTCCACACGACTCGCGGGCAACATCGCGATCGTCGATCTGGGTGGAGCCATCACCAGCGGGGAAACCGCCAGCTTGCTCCGGAGCAAGATCAAGGAATTGACTGCTGCTGGGCATAAATATGCTCTATTGAACCTTCGGGACGTGACGTACGTGGACAGCGCCGGCATGGGAGAGATGGTGGCAGCTTTCACCACGCTGCGGAATCTGGGTGGCGATCTAAAGCTGGCGAATCCGCAAGAGCGTGTCACATACCTGCTGCGAGTAACCAAGCTCACCACGATATTCGAGATTTTTACCGACGAATCGGCAGCGTTGCAGCGTTTCGGGAGCGTTCCATGAGGAGAAATCTGTTCCGTTCACACCTGGTCCTGGTCGCCGCCATCCTGGCGAGCAGTCTACCTGCCCGAGCGCAGGGCGGCGGGAATCCGTTCGCTCCCTACTGGCAGCCGCCCGTGGTGAAGGGTGGACCGGTGGCCCGGCTGAGCGACGGCAAGCCCAACATGCAAGGCTACTGGGCCGGACGATTCAATCAGGCCATCTACGATATCGAGGATCACCCTGTGGCGAAGCCCGGCATTCCCCCGGGTAAGGGCGCAATCGTAGACCCGCCCGGTGGCAAGATACCGTACAAGGCAGAGGCCGCCGCGAAAGCCAAGGACCTTCGCGAGAACCACGTGTACGACGAACCGGAAGCGCATTGTTTCATGTCCGGCGTTCCGCATACGGCCTATCAGCAATTCGGATTTCAGATTCTCCAGCCGCCAGGATACGTAGTGCTCGCGTACGAGTATGCCCATTCTTACCGAATCATCCCCCTGGACGGACGCGCGCACGCCGCGCCTTCCGTCAAGCTGTTCATGGGGGACTCCGTGGGCCATTGGGAGGGCGATACGCTGGTGGTGGATACAACTAATCAAAGTGGCCGGACCTGGTTTGACATGGTTGGGAATTTCACCACGGAAAACATTCATGTAGTCGAGCGCATCACGCCGGTGGATGCCAACAACATAAACTACGAAGCGACCATCGACGACGCGAGCATCTACACTCGGCCCTGGACCATCGCCGGCACTTGGGGGAGACGAATCGACGCGAGTTACGAACAGTTTGAGTTCGCCTGCATCGAAGGAAACCAGGATTTGCAGCACTATACCGAAAAGGTGGGTGGTACGGCGAAGGCGAAGTGAGTGAGGGGTTCAACCCGCCGTCATTCCACATCCAGCTTATTGAGCATGCCCGCCACATCGGTTGCCTCAACGCGCACCGTGTTGGGTAATCGCAGGGATGCGGACTCTCGATCGAAAAATTGCAAGAGCGTCATTTTGACGAGCGCGTATCTTTCTGTGGCAGAGAGATCGCGCGCATGCTCCTGTTGCCACCCGCGTAGTGCGGCGTCCGGGAGCAGAACGATTAGAGGATGCCAGTCCCGTTGGTCGCGCGATATCCGGAAAGCAAACTCGGTGCCCGCGGAATCGCGAGAAGACTGGTGACCCTGATAAAAATAGTGGAATGTTTCACCGCTCTCGGCGGTGTAGGTTTTGAGGCGAGGCGTGTCTGGCGCGCCGCTCCAAGCAACTGAGTGTCGCGAAAAAAATCTCCTAAACATTTTCGGTGTTTTCGCCCGGAGGCTTTCGGATGAAACAGTACCGAAATTACCATTGACAAGCATAACAACCGGAGCGAGACTGTTATTGGAATCAGATTCCAAAAGCGTTTCTGATAGCCGGTCCTCCCAGGATCGGCGGGAGGTGCTTGATAGAACCGGGCCAGAATGAGGGCGGCCTCACCTCCAGATAGCGAACAGGCAGTAAGGGAGTCCTGAACGGTCGGATCTGCCGGTGCCAGCGGTTTGGCACAGCGCCAAGAGCGCAAAATGGATGATCGCCAACGGGTGTTCCCGAGTTTGCGAACCGGAGCGTGACCGCCCTTTTCGTTTGCCCCTATTCAGCGCCACCGACTGGACCAATCCGCACAGTAGTGTACACTGGATGGGTTATCCCGCATATGACATCGGTTGCTCCCCTGGAAATTGTCAGCGCCCACAGTCCCGACTCCGACGACGCCTTCATGTTCTATGGGCTGGCCACGAAGAAGGTCCGCTCCCCGAAGGTCAGCTTCCGCCATGTGCTGCAGGACATCGAAACCCTGAACCGCAAGGCCATGGAAGGCTGCTACGAGCTGAGCGCGATTTCCTACCACGCGTACCCCTATGTGGCGGACAAGTATGTGTTGATGGCCAGCGGCTCCAGCATCGGAGATGGATACGGTCCTATGATCATCTCCACGCGGCCCATGGAGCCGGAGGAATTAAAGGGGAAACGTATTGCCATTCCTGGCACCATGACCTCTGCGTACCTGGCATGCAAACTCTTCCAGCCCGATTTTGAACCCGTGGTCACGCCTTTCGATCACATAACCGATGCGGTACGCGAAAAATCGGTAGACGCGGGGTTGATTATCCACGAAGCCCAGTTGACGTTCGACCGCGAGGGCTTCCACCGGATCGTCGATCTGGGGCGGTGGTTCAAGACATGTTATGGGCTGCCGCTTCCCTTGGGCGCCAACGTCCTGCTGCGATCGCTTGACCCGGAGATTCAAAGCGAGTGCTGCCGGCTGATGCGCGAGAGCATTCAATACGCCCTCGACAATCACGACGAAGCGTTAGCGTACGCCATGCAATTCGCCCGGGACATGGAACCGCGCCTGGCGGAGAAATTTGTCGGAATGTACGTCAATCACTTCACGGTAGACGGCGGAGACATCGTTCCCGAGGCCGCGCAGAAACTCCTGGACATGGGGTTTGAGGCGGGCCTTATCCCCAAACGCGTGCAGGTGGAGTTCGTGCGGTAGGCCCCGCTCGCTGTATAATAGAGACCGATGGTCTTTAGCCGCCCGCAGGAGCGGGCAGATGCAGTCTCGAATTACTCCCCAAGGAAACCTCGCAACTCTTTCGCGCTTTTTTCTGCATGGAGGTACCAAGCAGCCACTCAATGAAAGCTAGCGTTCGTATTCAACGAGGTGTAGAAAGCCTGTTCGGTACACGCGATGAAAATATCCGGCTGCTCGAGTCCGGATTGAACGTTCACACCCAACTCGTCGACAACAATCTGGAAATCGAAGGCGAGGCCCCCAACGTGTCGCGGTGCGAGAACATTCTGGAAGATTACAATACGCTGATCCGCGAAGGTCACGTCTTCAACAATGGCGATCTGAACAGTTATCTCCGCGTGGTTACGGTCGACTCGGAGGTTACTCTGCGCGCCCTGGTGCAGAGCGGGCGGCAGCGGAATTTCGGGAAGAAAATGCTGGCCCCGAAATCGGTGAACCAGCGACGTTATCTGGAAGCCATCGAGCGCAACGACATGGTGTTCGGCGTAGGTCCGGCGGGCACCGGCAAGACCTACCTGGCAGTCGCCATGGCGGTTTCCGCGCTGATCAACAAGCAGGTGGCGCGCATCATCTTGACCCGCCCCGCAGTGGAAGCCGGCGAGCGGCTGGGTTTTCTGCCGGGCACGCTTCAGGAAAAGATCGACCCGTATCTGCGCCCGCTCTATGACGCGCTCTATGACATGCTCGACAACGACCGCGTGGAGAAACTGCTGGAACGCAACGTCATTGAAGTGGCGCCCATCGCCTTCATGCGCGGCCGCACGCTGAACGACAGCTTTATCATTCTGGACGAGGCGCAGAACGCCACGCCGGAGCAGATGAAGATGATCCTCACCCGCCAGGGCTTCAACTCCAAGATGGTGGTGAACGGCGACATTACGCAAATCGACCTGCCCAACGTACGGCGCAGCGGGCTGATCGAGGCCATCGAAGTACTCAGGGGAGTGGAAGGAATCAGCTTTGTGCAATTCGATGAAAAAGACGTGGTGCGACACGCCCTGGTGCAGCGCATTGTGAAGGCATACGAACGTTACAACGAAACGGTCGGCACGGGGCGGCAGCTTACCCTGAAACTGGCCGAGCAGGCAGCAGCCGAAAGCGGCAACGGCGAAAGCCGGCCCGACATCACGGCTCTCGACACCGCTCCGCAGGCCTGAGCGCTTCGTCATGTCTCCCGAAGGCAGTAGCATCACGTTCCGGCGCGTTCCCGATGAGTTGCGGCGGCCCGTGGAGCGCTTCGCTGGCCGTTTGCAAACCGAGGTGACCAAGGGACGGCCGTTCGATTGTGTGATCACCTCCGACGCGGAATTGCGGCGGTTGAACCGCGAGTTTCGGGGCGAGGATCACGCGACCGATGTGCTGTCGTTTCCGGCTAGCCCCCTCCCAGACGGTCGCGGTTCCGTGTCAGACGGGATCACTTATCTAGGCGACCTGGCTATCTCGCTGCCACGCGCCCGATCGCAAGCGCGCGAGTTCGGCCACGGCATCGCGGAGGAAATCCAGATCCTGATGCTGCACGGCGTGCTTCATCTGCTGGGGATGGACCATGAAACCGACCGGGGCAGGATGGCCCGCGCGGAGAAACGCTGGCGCGCGCGTCTCGGACTGCCCAACAGTCTGATCGAACGCGTTCTATTATGATGGCCGCGATTGTCATCGCGACGCTGCTCGCGCTTCCCTTGCTCGCCATCGTCAACTTTGTGCAGGTGCTGTATCTCGAGAGTATGCGGCTGCGCACACGCGACCTGCCGGCGATCAAGTTCTTCAAGGAAACGCTGGAAGACAAGCTGGGGATGAAAACCGAGCAGGGCGCGAGTTCCTTTTCTCTGGTGAAGCACACGCTGCTGGTGTTCATCGCCATCTGTTACTTCGCGTGGTTCGCGGATGGAGAACCGTGGCAATGGAGTGTCTTCTGGCAGGCGGGATTGGCCGCCTGGCTCACCATGATGATCCTGGCCTACGCACTGCCTCAATTGCTCTATCGCCGCACCAAGGGTGAGTGGCTCTTGCCGTTTGTGCCTTTGCTCCGTGGAATGGCGTTGGTCGTGCGGCCCTTCGAAGCACTGCTCTCGTTCTTCGAATCGCTGATCGAACTGGGTGATAGCGCCTCCGCCGCGGAAGAGGAACCGACGCCGGCGGAGAACATCGAGGCGCTCATCTCGGCGGGCACGGAAGAGGGCTTGATTGAGGAAGAGGACCGCAAGCTGATCCAGTCGGTGGTCGAGTTCGGGGACAAGGTGGTCCGTGAAGTCATGACACCGCGGCCGAACATCGTGGCCATCCAGGCGGATTCCACGCTCGAACAATTGCGGCAAATTGTGATCACCGAGCAGTACTCGCGAATTCCCGCCTACGAACAGAGCATCGACCAGATCGTCGGCTTCGTGCATGTGCGCGATATGTTCGAAGTGGAGGAAGAAGAACGCGATCGCCGCACGGTCCGCGAACTGCTGCGTCCCATTCTGTTTGTGCCCGAAACCAAGCCCGTGAGCGACCTCATGCGCCAGATGCAGCAGGAGAATACCCACATGGTGATCGTGGTGGATGAGTACGGAAACACCGCGGGCTTGGCCACAATGGAGGATTTGTTGGAAGTCATCATCGGCGAGATCCGCGACGAGCACGAACCCGATAGCGACGTTACCGAGGACGGCCAGGGCGGCTACATTGTCTCCGGCAATTTCGATCTGGCGCGCATCGGAGACCTGTTCGAATCGTTCCACCGCGAGGAAGATATCGAGTCGACGACGGTGGGCGGCCTGGTCACCGAGTGGCTCGGCCGTGTGCCGCAGCCCGGCGAGTTTGTGGACCGCGACGGCATTCGCGTGGAAGTGCTCGCCAGCGACGAGCTGCGCGTGGGGCAAGTGCGCATTAGCAAATCGCAGGCTGTGGGCGCATGAGCAAAGACTTCCGCTCCGGATTTGTCTCCATCGTGGGTAGGCCGAACGCCGGCAAGTCGGCGCTGCTGAACGCGCTGGTAGGCCAAAAGTTGGCCATTGTGGCGGATAAGCCACAAACCACACGCACCTCGATTCAGGGCGTGCTCACGCTGCCGCAGGCGCAAGTCGTGTTCCTCGACACCCCTGGAATCCACCGAGCCGAAACCCAGCTGAATAAGCGCATGATGGACTCCGTGCACGCGGCCCTGGAGGAGCGCGATCTGCTGCTCTTCGTGGTGGACGCGTCCAAGCATTTCGAGGAGCAAGACCGGCGCGCTGTGGACCTGGTGCACAAAACCAGCACGCCTCTTGTACTGGTTCTGAATAAGGTGGATCTGCTGAAAGACAAAGCCGCCGTGCTCCCGCTCATCGAACGTTATAAAGCGATCTGCGACTTTGCCGCATACGTGCCGGTTTCGGCCACCAGGGGCACGAGCCTGGATGAATTGCGCCGTGTGATTCTGGAGCGCTTGCCGGAGGGACCGGCTTACTTCCCCGAAGACCATGTCACCGATCAGCCCGAACGGTTTTTGGCGGCGGAGCTGATTCGCGAAAAGGTGCTGCTGGCTACGCGCCAGGAGGTGCCGCATTCGGTGGCCGTCAACATCGACCAGTGGGAAGAGACTCCCCGCATCACGCGCATCTACGCCACCATACGGGTGGAGCGGCCCGGACAGAAAGCCATTGTCATCGGTTCTCAGGGCGCCATGTTGAAGAAGATTGGCACGCTGGCGCGCCAGGAAATGGAGCGGCTCTTCGGAGTGAAGATCTATCTGGACCTGCATATCCGCGTGCAACCCGGCTGGCGCGAGAAGGCCGCCTTTCTCAATCAGCTCGACTGGCGTACAATGGCCGGGGACGATGAAATCTAAACTTTCCGTGGTATTGCTGATGCTTTTCGTGCTGGCCGGCGTCTGCCTCGCCAAGCAGGATGCGACCTCAGACGACATGGTTTATAACACCGTCAAGATCAAGCTGGCTAGCGACGCCGTAGTCAAAGGCGGCGGCCTGCAGATCGATGTCAAAGAGGGTGTGGTGACGCTTGGCGGATCGGTGGAGCTGCCTAACCAGAAGGAACGTGCGGAAAAGCTGGCTCGGAAAGTCAAAGGCGTCAAGCAGGTGATCAATAACATTACGATTCGGAAATGAGCCGCGTTCTGTTCGTGGCCGCGTTCGTTCTGGCATGTAGCGCGCAGGAGTTTCCGAACGCGGAACTCGCCCGTATTGCCGCGGGATATCGCTTCACCGAAGGCGCGGCCTGGTCCAAAGACAACTACCTGATTTTCAGCGACACGCCTCACGATCAACTTCTGAAATGGACGCCGGGAAGCCGGGCTGAGGTATTTCGCGAGGATGCGCACGGTCCCAGCGGGAATGCCTTCGATGTGCAGGGGCGGCTGTACACGTGCGAAACCCGCACGCGGCGCGTCACCCGAACCGACAAGAACGGACGTATCGAGACGCTGGCGGAACGCTGGGAGGGCAAGCGGCTCAACGCGCCGGCGGGTATCGTGGTGAGCAAGACGGGACACGTCTATTTCACCGATCCCGCATTCGGTTATCAAGAGGACCATCGCGAGCTGGATTTTTACGGCATCTATCACATCCCGCCGAAGGGCCCCATGGAACTGGTGGCGAAGCCTGTGGGGCGGCCGCATGGCATCGCGTTGTCGCCGAACGGGAGGATACTCTATGTCTCCAATGCCGATGAACACAATATTCGCGCTTACGACTTAGGCCGCAACGGTGAGGCTTCGGGGGAGCGCGTACTGGTCTCAGGCATCGCCGGCGCACCCGGCGGGATCGCGGTTGATGCAGACGGTAACCTGTTCGTTGCGGCCAAAGGCATCGCGATTTACAGTCCCCAGGGCCATCTGGTGCGCACTCTCGGCTTACCCGACCCGGCGTCGAGTTGCACTCTCGGCGAAGCCGATATGAAGTCCATATTCGCGACCGCCCGCGGGTTCGTGTACCGCTTGCGCCTGGACGAGAAGTGAAGGACGATCGCCGCTATCCACGGCATCCGCTCGTCGGCGTAGGCGCGCTCATTTACGATGGCGACCGCATTTTGATGGCGCAGCGTGGCAAGCCGCCGCTGGAGGGGCAGTGGTCGCTGCCTGGGGGACTGGTCGAAACGGGCGAGTCGCTGGCAGACGCAGTGTGCCGGGAAGTGCGCGAAGAGACTGGACTCGTGGTGCGGCCGCTGGGGGTGCTCGAGATTTTCGAGCGCATCATGCGGGACAGGGAAGGCAAAGCCGAATATCACTACGTACTGATCGATTACGTCTGCGCAGTTTCCGGAGGCGATTTATGCGCCGGCGACGACGCGGGACGCGTGGAATGGGTGCGCCGCCGCGACTTGAAGAAGTTGGCGATCACGGAGGGGACGCTCGCGGTGATCGAGAAGGGATTTCGCAAGCGGCGGAGTTTTGGTGCGTGAGGCGGCGGCGATCAGCGCTGTTTCCAGCCACCCCGCATCCGCTCCCTCGCGGTCGCGGTTCATTGTCGGAACAGAACCGCGACCGAAAGGAGCGGCGCTTCTGGCTACTGCTTGCGAGCCCCGGCCGCCCCGTCTGCGCACGCACCGCAAATCCCGAACTTAGAGCCGTCAGCTTCGATGAACCCACAGTTGGTGGCCAGCTTGGCAAGCTCCGTGGCGCTCAGCTTCGCGTTCGAAAATGGCTTCTCGGTTACAGCGAATCCTCCGCTCGGCGCTTGGTGAAGGGTCGTGCTCCAGGCGCGCAGACCCGCTACAAAAGGCCCTGGGGCGGACGCCTCGCAGGTCCCGGATGTTGCCACCAGGAGTGTCGTGACCCCAATCGGCACGCCGGGAGTCAGCGTGTTCCCCACCAGATCGTTCCTGGTAGACAAGGTCGAAAGGTGGTTGGGCGATAACGGGCAGGTGCAGCACGCGATCAGTTGCTGGTCTTGCGCTAACACTACACGTTGACGCAGATGAAGTCCGTGACGTCATTCCCGCCGTTGGTTCCGGCGTTGGTGAGGTTCACGATGGAGTCGCCCGCCCCCAGGTTCGCCGCATAGCTGATCTTGAAGGAATCCGGCGCAATCAAAACTCCCGCCCAGAAGATGTCGTAATCGCTGCCGTAGTTATATCCCTGCAGTATGACGTTTCCAAGGCCCGTATCGCCTGGAACCGATAAGGGGCTGTTGATCGACACAGCACCAGGACTACTGGGATCGCCCACGGTGTAGATAAAGTGGCTTCCGGGCACAAACGTTATGGTCAGTTGGACGAATTTGTTGTAACTGAAACCCGCGGGTAAACCGATGAAATCGAAACTACTGGTGACATTGTTCCAACCGTAGAAACCGGCAACGCCGCCGTTGGGCTGGTAACTGGGACCGTTGGCGGGCTTACTTACGATGGGGCCCTGGAATTCGATGATCGGGAAATCGCCATTGCCGGAATTGGGAAGCGCTGTGATCCAAAAGCCGGCCTTGCGCGCGTTTTCGGTCGCCCATCCAGCGGGCACATAGAGCTCGATAGTCACGGATGTGCTGGTCGGGGGTATATCGAACTTGCGGCCTTGCGTGTTGTAGAATGCATTGGCCGCCCCCAACTGAAGGTCGGTTCCGGCAATGGACTCCTTAAGCGAGTTCTGAGTTCCGTCGGGAGCCACGACCGGAGAGACGAAGCCGTGCGGCGGAAACCGATCGATATACCAACTCCCCGGCGTATCGGTTGAGGTATTCACAGTGCTAACGGGCGTACTGAAATCGAAATTGACTGGCTGGGCCGCGGCGGGCAGCAGTGTCAGCGAGCCAAGCAGCAAGCATTTGGCGAAAGTCCGCATGTAGTTCCTTTCTCGATCCTTCGGTGCGTGGAAGACGTTTTCCGGATGTGTACCTAGAATGCCTTTTCGCCTGGTGTCGATAGAGACACTAGTCGTATGAGTGCGTGGGTTCGAAGCTGAACCGCAACCGTGAGGGATCGTTCTTCGGGGCCCGGCGGCTACTTCCTATGGCCGAACCCAGGGTTAGTTATTAGTACTCTATAAGTTGATTAGGGATTGAAATATAACATGGAGGGAGAACTAATACTATTCTCTGAATAGCCTAGTCCAACGGATTAGCCGGCACGGCGTGCCGGTTGCCCTCGGCCGCAGGTCGCGTCGCAAGTATTGACCGCCGCCTACTCTGCCGGTTCGATGCGCAGCACCGCGCCCGGCTTGGCGTCGGTCAACAGGTACAGCAGTCCGTCCGGGCCCTGGTGAACGTCGCGAATCCGCTGGCGCAGTTCGCGGAGCAGAGCCTCACGGCGCAGCTCTTCCATATTCTCGTTAAACAGGATGCGCTCCAGGTGACCGGTTCCCGGAATCTCGCCGGTGCGCAGCGATCCCACGAAGACGTCACCTTTCCATTTAGGGAATTTGTCTCCGGTGTAGAAAACCATGCCCGAGACGGCAATTGCCGGCATCCAGTACACTACGGGCGGCTCGAAACCATCGTGTCGGGGCAGCTCGGATTGCCACGGGCCGGGGTAAGTTCGTCCGTAGCTGACGATAGGCCAGCCGTAGTTGCGGCCAGGTTTGAGGATGTTGATCTCGTCGCCGCCGTTAGGACCATTCTCGTTCTGCCACATCTCACCGGTGATCGGATGCATGGCCAACCCCAATGCATTGCGGTGCCCGAGCGTATAAACTTCCGGCTTGTGGCCGGCCTTGCCCACGAATGGGTTGTCCGGCGGGATACTTCCATCGTCGCGCAGGCGCAGCACCTTCCCGCCCTGCGTGTTGGGGTCCTGGGGGTCTCTGCCGGTGGTGGTCATGTAGATCATGCCGTCGCGGCCAAACGCAATGCGCGAGGTGCTGGCTTCATCCAATACGAAGATGTCGCGCACATCGGTAAGCGCACGGCCGTCCCAGCGGGCACGCGCCAGTGCGGTGGTGCGGCGCTTGTCGTCGATCGGCTTGGTATACGTCAGGTACAGGTAGTGATTCTCGGCAAAGCGCGGATGTAGTGCGATGTCCATGTAGCCGTGGACGGCGCCCGGCAAACCCGATTCGCCGGCAAAGTACGCGGTAGGGCCGCCAGGGACGGGCAAGGGGTCGAGCACACCGTTGCGAATCGCGCGCAGGTGTCCGGTTCGCTCGGTCACCAGCATGGTGCCATCGGGAAGGAACGCCATGCTCCATGGATAGTCGACTTCCTTGGTGACCACCACTACGCGGATCTTCTGCCCCTCGGCAGTGTCGAACACCATGGGCTTATCCGGCAGCGGACGCGCCTCCAGCCCGCGCGGCGCCACGGGAATGCCATTTTCGAAAGGCACCTTTTGCTGGCTATGCAAAGAAGGAGAGCCGGCCGTGGTCGCGAGCAAGACCACCAACGGAGCGGCGAACCGAAGGCGGCGTGCGGACTTGTTGGCCATAGGGAAACCTTTCTGAGACTGCCTGGAAGGATCGATCCTATCATTTACGGAGGCTGGGGTGTCAATCGTGCCGCCATATTGCGGCTTGCTATTGATCCGAACGCCGCGCCTCGACCGTTTGAGATCTGCGATTGAAACGAGTTTACCCGACGTTGGCACCGCAAATAGGGGTAGGGCCCTCTCCCCGCATCCGCGATTGAATCCCCTGCAAAATTCCCCCGGTATTCCTACCCAGTTTTCGTTGTTGGACTTCCCGACACGCCGCACAATGAATGCATGGCAACCGACTTCGCCGTATTTGAAGTGGTCGTGAAGGCGGGACTGGAATTACAGTTCCGCCTCGAAGACCTTGTGGTAGCTTCGAGCTCGGTGATTGCGGGCGACGGCCAGACGATCTACTTCTGCGCCACCGTGCAGCCCGTTGCCCTGCGCACGCATCTTTCTACTTCGGCCGAGGTCCTGTCGTTCAGCGAGTTCGGTGACGTCCGTCCTAGCCTTATTCATGTGGTGCCGAAGGTGGGGGTCGAACCCACATGACCAGTGAAGGTCGCGGGATTTTGAGTCCCGTGCGTCTGCCAGTTCCGCCACTTCGGCAACTCAATCAGTTTACTCGGTTTAAGTCAGCCACCGCAAACCGCGCGGAGCCCGCTGTAGCAGCCTCGCTCGCCTTCCACCCTCCTCTTCAACTGGCCGCTGCGGCCTAGAGATAGGGCGAATCCTGGCTGAGAGTACTAAACAAAGTCATACATGTAGTAAACGGTTCGGGATTGTATACTGCGGGAGCCGGAACGCCGAAATTGGAGGTTCCGAGATAATACTAACTTCTGAACTAAGGGAGTATTCCGTGCCGATTCAACATACATACAGACCATGGCGTTACTGCGGCGCCGCGATCACAACGGCAGTCTTGATGAGTGCACTTATGGGAGGCGGACTGCGCGCTGCGGACAACCCTAAAGATGATGATGACCAAGGTTCCGATACCAAGCCGAGTGGTAAGGGGAATGAGATCCGTCACCCGGGCGGTGCGGCGAACGATGCTGGCGCGGCGAAGAATACGGCCCACCAGTCATCTGGCGGCAACGGGATCAACTACCACGGCGGACCGTTACTCCTGGGCACCAGCAACATTCACTACATCTGGTATGGCAATTGGACCTTGGATGGAACCAGCGGGAATCCCACCACCATACTGACCGACTTGGCCAACAGCCTGGGCGGTTCTCCCTATTTCAATATCAACACGACTTATTACAATGGCGCGGGCACGCATGTCAGCAACTCGGTGCATTTCGCCGGCTCCTCCTCGGACAATTACTCGCGCGGCAAAACCTTGGGCGATTCGGATATCCAGGCCATCGTGGCCGCCCAAGCCCCAACCGATACCAACGGAGTCTATCTAGTCTTGACCAGCTCGGACGTCGGGGAATCGTCCGGCTTCTGCACGCAGTACTGCGCCTGGCATAGCCACGCGACGATCGATGGCAAAGACATCAAATTCGGCTTCGTCGGCGATCCGGCGCATTGCGCGACGGTGCCGCCCTATTACACTCCCTTAGTTTGCGAGCAACAGACCACGGGACCAAACGGTTCCAGCAGTGCGGATGGGATGGCCAGCTTGATTTCTCACGAATTCGAGGAATCGGTCACGGATTCGGACCTGAACGCGTGGTTCGACCGCAGCGGCGAGGAGAACGCCGATAAGTGCGCCTGGACCTTTGGTTCGGTATCGACGGCGTCGAACGGCGCTAAGTACAATATGACGCTGTCCACGCCTTCGGGAAGCTCCCGCAACTTTTTGATCCAGCAGAACTGGGTCAATGCTTCGGGCGGTTACTGCGCGAAAAGCTACTAGCGATACGACCGCGAAGTTCGCTTCCTTACGGTCACGGTTCTGACTCGTCACGGAACCGCGGCTGTAAGGGAGCGGTTTTTTACCGGTACGCGAAATTCCCTTCGGCGTCCAGCATCACGTGGATCGGATCGACCTTCTGGTGGTCGGCCATGCGGCTCAGGATATGGCGCGAAATCGACGGCAGCAGCGTGTTGGTCAGAATGTTGTCAACGTTGCGCGCCCCGCTTTCCACTTCCGTGCAGCGCTTGGCCACTTCATCCACCACCGCTTCATCGTGGGTCAGCGGCACCTTGTGGGTTTCCATGAGCCGGCGCTGAATCTTGCCCAGCTTCAGTCGCACAATCTGTTTCAGAACTTCGTCCCGCACCGGGAAATACGGAATGATTACCAGCCGGCCTAGGAACGCTGGCTTGAACGTCTTATTCAGTTCCGGCTTCAAGGCTTTTACCAGACCCTCGGGCCCGGGGGCGGACTCTAGATCGGCCGTGAGTTTCATGAGCGTGTCGGTCCCGGCATTCGAAGTCAAAATGATGATGGTATTCTTGAAATCGATCAGGCGGCCTTCGCCGTCTTCCATCATGCCCTTGTCGAACACCTGGAAAAAGAGTTCCAGCACGTCGGGGTGGGCCTTCTCCACTTCATCCAGCAACACCACCGAGTAGGGACGACGCCGCACGGCCTCGGTCAGCACGCCGCCTTCGCCGTAGCCGACATATCCGGGAGGCGAGCCCTTGAGCGACGAGACTGTGTGCGCTTCTTGGAACTCCGACATGTTGATGGTAGTCATGTTCCGCTCACCGCCATACAGCAGGTCGGCCAGCGCCAGGGCCGTTTCGGTTTTGCCGACGCCGCTGGGACCCACCAGAAGGAAAACGCCGATTGGTTTGTTGGGATCCTCCAGGCTGGCCTTGGAGGTTCGGATGCGCTCCGCGATGGTCGCCAGCGCGTGGTCTTGTCCCACCACGCGGCGGCCCAGGTGCGATTCCAGCGAAAGCGCGGCTTCGACATCGTCCTTGAGCATTTTGCCCACCGGAATACCGGTCCAGCCGGAAATCACGTCTCCTACGATGCTCCCATCCACGCACACGCGCATGAGCGGCGTTTCTCCCTGGAGCGCTTCGAGCTCATTGTTGAGTGTCGCCAGTTGCGTGCGCAGGTCGCCATTGCTGGCCACGGCAGTGGCCGTAGCAGTGCCCGATCCCGCGGCGGCCGTTTGTGCCGACCCTTCCAGTTTGCCCCGAACTTCGCGGATGCGGCCCACCAAGTCCTTCTCTTTTTCCCAGCGCTTCTGAAGTTCCGCGAGCGCGGCTTCGGTGCGGGCCATCTGCGCCCTCACTTCCGCCAACTTCTCTGCGTGGTCTGCGCCCAGAGCCGCTTCCCGCTCCATGATGCGAATGTGCGTGGTGCACGCATCAATCTCGCGGGTGGCATCTTCCAGCGAGGGTGGCGTGGCGTTCTGTGCGACGGACAGCCGCGCACAGGCGGTATCGAGAACGCTCACTGCTTTGTCGGGAAGCTGGCGGTCGGGCAAATAGCGGTGCGAGAGCTTCACGGCGGCAGCCAGGCCTTCATCCAGAATGCGCACGTTGTGATGCTTCTCGAGCGCCGGCACCACGCCGCGCAACATCAACTGGCACTGGACCTCGGTGGGTTCCTCGACCTTGACCACCTGGAAGCGCCGCGCCAGGGCGGCATCTTTTTCGAAGTACTTCTTGTATTCCGACCACGTGGTGGCCGCGATGGTGCGCAATTCACCGCGCGCCAGGGCGGGTTTGAGCAGGTTGGCAGCGTCGTTTTGACCCGCCTGGCCGCCCGCGCCGATCATAGTGTGCGCTTCGTCGATGAACAGTATTATCGGGATGGGTGAGGATTTCACTTCCTCGATCAGTCCCTTTAGGCGGTTTTCGAATTCGCCCTTGATTCCAGCGCCAGCCTGGAGCAGTGCCAGGTCGAGAGTACGAACGATGACGTTGCGCAACACCGGCGGCACGTCGCCGGCGGCCACGCGCAAGGCGAAGCCTTCCACTACGGCGGTCTTGCCCACGCCCGCTTCGCCCGTGAGAATCGGGTTGTTCTGACGACGGCGAGTCAAGATATCGATGATCTGGCGAATCTCGGAGTCGCGGGCCAGCACCGGATCGATTTTGCCGCTCTTGGCGAGGTCTGTAAGGTTGACGGTGTACTGGTCCAGATTAGGCGTCTTGCCACCGCCGGCCTTGGGGGCAGCGGCGCCGGGAGCGGCCTTGAGGGAAGCGGCGATCTCCGAATCTTCCGGCGAGGCGGCCATGACCGCCGGCAACTGCTTCCGCAATGCCTCCGCCTCAATCTTGCTCAGCTCATTGCTCATGCCCGGCAGCATGCGCGAGAGCTCGTCATCGGTAAACAAGACCAGAATGGTGAACGCCGAGCGTATTTCCTCCGCGTTGTATTCGAGCGATCCCAGCGACCAGGCTTCCGTGAGCATCCGGTAGAGCGAGGGACTGAAGGCGGGGGTACGCGCGTTGCCGCTCTTGAGCTTGTCCAGGCTGCGCGAAAGCTCGGCGATGATCTTCTTCTTGTCGACGTCGAACTGCTTCAGAATGCCCGAGAAATCGGAATCGGGGACGTCCAGCAGCTTCAACAGATAGTGCTCGATCTCCACGTCGTAGTGCGTGCGCGAGAGGCACAGGCCGGCGGCGGCTTCGAGGGCCCCGCGGGTAGTGGTATCCAGTTTGGAAATAACGGACTTCAAACTTAAGGCCATGAGGATCTCCTAAAAGTACGGTTTCTCGGAGCGATTATTATCTCACGCAAGGGGCCAGATCACTGCCACGTCAACTTAAAGTCGCCCAGGGCGATCTCGTCCTTGCCCGGAACGTTGAATCCGAACTTGCCGTGAGCCAGCGCTTCGGTGCTTTCCCAGTTGTCGATCACCTGCCACTGCTGGTCGCGGGCGATGGAGTGCGTGATGCCTT